>NZ_JAWVWP010000004.1:0-430887 GCF_033657285.1 Erwinia sp. MMLR14_017
TCAGGGAGAATGGGCTGAACACAAAAACGCCGTGAAATCATCCCTGATGGCTGCGAAGCGGCGTCCATGCCGCTTAGCCTTTGCTTATCAGCCCATTCTCCCTTCCCAATAACTTTAGTGTTGCCTGTTGATAAAAACCTGCCAAAGCCAAAGCCAAAGCCAAAGCTTTCGACCTGTTTGATCGCCGAACACACCGGCAAAGCTGAATCTGATGGGTGGCACCACCGGGCACGTTAGCCGAGTGTATGCCGCAGGGATGCGGCATCCAAGCCTACAGGGATGGATACACGACGTCCCGGATAACTGCCCTGTGGTAACGCCTTGCCACCGCACCCGGTTTTGACCTGTATAAGCACTAAACTCGCCAATATGTCTGACGCTGTGGGTCACACGACGAGTTTCGTAATAAGGTGCGCAGAAAAGTCAGGTCGTCTGTGAATTCAGCAAACTGCTCAGGGAGAATGGGCTGAACACAAAAACGCTGTGAACCCCTCCATGGGGGCTGCGAAGCGGCGTCCATGCCGCTTAGCTTTTGCTTATCAGCCCATTCTCCCTTCCCAATAACTTTGGTGTTGCCTGTTGATGAAAACCTGCCAAAGCTAAAGCTAAAGCCAAAACCAAGCTTTCGACCTGTTTGATCGCCGAACACACCGGCAAAGCTGAATCTGATGGGTGGCACCACAGGGCACGTTAGCCGAGTGTATGCCGCAGGGATGCGGCATCCAAGTCTCCAGGGATGGATTCACGACGTCCCGGATAACGTGCCCTGTGGTGACGCCTTGCCACCGCACCCGGTTTTGACCTGTATAAGCACTAAACTCGCCAATATGTCTGACGCTGTGGGTCACACGGCGAGTTTCGTAATAAGGTGCGCAGAAAAGTCAGGTCGTCTGTGAATTCAGCAAACTGCTCAGGGAGAATGGGCTGAACACAAAAACGCCGTGAACCCCTCCATGGGGGCTGCGAAGCGGCGTCCATGCCGCTTAGCTTTTGCTTATCAGCCCATTCTCCCTTCCCAATAACTTTAGCGTTGCCTGTTGATAAAAACCTGCCAAAGCCAAAGCCAAAGCCAAAGCCAAGCTTTCGACCTGTTTGATCGCCGAACACACCGGCAAAGCTGAATCTGATGGGTGGCACCACAGGGCACGTTAGCCGAGTGTATGCCGCAGGGATGCGGCATCCAAGCCTACAGGGAGGTATTTACGGCGTCTCGGATAACGTGCCCTGTGGTGACGCCTTGCCACCGAATCCGGTTTTGACCTGTATAAGCACTAACCCCCCATATGTCTCACACTGTGGGGCACACTGCGAGTTTCGTAATAAGGTGCGCAGAAAAGTCAGGTCGTCTGTGAATTCAGCAAACTGGTCAGGGAGAATGGGCTGAACACAAAAACGCCGTGAACCCCTCCATGGGGGCTGCGAAGCGGCGTCCATGCCGCTTAGCTTTTGCTTATCAGCCCATTCTCCCTTCCCAATAGCTTTAGCGTTGCCTGTTGGTACAAACCTACCTGCCAAAGCCATGTTTTTGACCTGTTTGATCGCCGAACACACCGGCAAAGCTGAATCTGATGGGTGGCACAACAGGGCACGTTAGCCGAGTGTATGCCGCAGGGATGTGGCATCCAGGTCTCCAGGGATGGATTCACGACGTCCCGGATAACGTGCCCTGTGGTGACGCCTTGCCACCGCACCCGGTTTTGACTTTCGGCCGTCCCGGATAACGAGCCCTGTGGTGACGCCTTGTCATCGCACCCGGTTTTGACTTTCGACCGTCCCGGATAACGAGCCCTGTGGTGACGCCTTTTCACCGAATCCGCTTTTGACCTTCAAACAGATCCCACTCAGCTCATCAGACTCACCTGCGCCGCCACAATCCGCCAGCCGCAAGGCAGCTTGACCCAGGTCTGTTGCTGACGGCCGATTTTGTCGCTGCCTTCGCGGGTGAATTCGGTGCTGCACACGGCATAATCTTCACCAAATGTGGTGATCACCGTGTTACGCAACTGGCGATCCAGCCCTTTAGCCGGGCGAGACGCCCGAAAAGCTCTGATCTCTTCAATGCCGTACAGATTTTCCCCGGCCCCCAGTCGCACCGTGCGATCGTCATGCCAGAACAACTCATCCAGCACCACGGTATCATTGCTGATCAGCGCCTCTTCATATCGGTAAAAAGCCGCAGTCACTTCAGCTAAAATCATTGGTCGATCAATATATTCACTTTTCATTATTGTGCACTCAACGTGGCGGGCGCAGCTTTCGCAATACCCATTTTTTCTAACGCCCAGGCCGCGCGCAGGCACGCCTCTTCTTTAAATGGCGCCGCAATCAGCTGCAGGCCAATCGGCAAACCATCCGGCGTTTGCAACGGCACCGTGGTGACCGGCAGCCCCAGGAACGAGATGGGCTGCGTTAACATCCCCATGCTCGCGCGGATCGGCAAATCAGTACCGTTGATATGCATGGTTTCCTGACCAATCAACGTGGCGGTAGCTGGCGTGGCGGGCGCAATCAGCACGTCAAACCGTTCGAACAGCGGTAAAACTTGCTGACGGAAATGGTGGCGGAAACGCTGAGCCTGCACATACCACGCGGAAGGGATCATCGCGCCTGCCAGCAGACGCTCTCGCGAAAGCGGCTCAAACCGTTCAGGCTGAGTGCGTAATGCAGGCAGATAGTGATTTCCCCCCTCCGAAGCGGTGATAATAAAGGCGGCGGTACGCGCCAGTTCGGCTTCCGGAAACAGAACCTCATTCTCTGCGTTCAGCGCCCTGGCTGCCACCGTGACGGCAGCGCGGGCTTCATTGCTGCACCAGGTCTGGAAATAGCCGCCCAGCACAGCGCAGCGCAGGCCTTCCAGCCCATGTTCCAGTAACCGGTGGGCGGGATGAACAGCTTTCTCAGCCTGGAAGCTGTCGTGCGGATCGCGCCCCTGTAGTGAGTCATAGACCAGGGCCAGATCTTCAACGGAGCGGGCAAACGGCCCGATATGATCGAGGCTCGCGACAAACGGCTGGCTGCCGCTGCGGGAAAGACGACCAAAGGTTGGCTTAAGACCAAAAATTCCACATAGCGAAGCCGGAACGCGAATAGAACCGTTGGTATCGGTGCCTAAAGAGAAATTGACCAGCCCAGCAGCAACCGCCGCCGCCGACCCACCAGAAGAGCCGCCAGCGATGCGCTGCACATCGTGTGGGTTTCTGGTTGCGCCGTAATGGCTGTTCTCCGTGGTAAACCCATAAGCATAGGCATCCATATTCAGCATACCGGAGAGCAGGGCGCCTGAGCTGGCCAGCCTGTTCACCGCCCAGCTATCCTGCTTCGCCGCCTGACGATCGCTGAACAGTCTGGCACCCGCCAGCGTAACATGGCCCGCCACGTCAAACAGATTCTTCACCGCGTAGGGTACTGCGGCCAGTGGAGGCAGCGGCAGCCCCTCTTTACGCAGACGATCGAGACGATCGGCCTCATTAAGCATGCGATCCTGAGTCACTTCAGTCCAGGCGTTGATCGCCGGATTCAGCTGCTCTATCTGGCTGAGCGTCTGCTGCGCAATATCCCGCGCACTAAGCTCACCTTTGCTTAACGCGCCCTGTAACTCCTTGATGCTCAGAGAGAGTGGATTCATGCTTTATACACTCCTGCCACTTCGAGACGATCGTCCAGCGGAAAGGCCATCAGCGGCGCCGCCATACCGGCAATGCGGGTGAACTGTACCAGCAGCTCGGCCCGACGCTGGTCGTCTAAGGTTACGCCGAGAACCTGCTCCATCTGTGTCACATAGGCTGCCCAGTCGGGCGAATATTGATTCATGCTCTTCTCCTGTTAAAAACCGGCTGCGCTGCCGTTGCTTCTTGGGTCACATGCCCCTTCCAGCATGCCGTTGGTGTGCCGGACGATGGCACCTGCGTGTCCCACAGCTTCACTGAAGTCAGGCAGGGCCTCTACTTCATGGCCCAGGGCGCGAAGCTGCTCAAAAGTTTCCCGGGAAAAGCGGCTCTCCAGCTTTAACGAGTCAGAGGCCTGGCCCCAGGTCCGGCCCAGCAGCCAGCGTGGCGCGCTGACACATTGTTGAAGCGGCATCCCCTGGACAACGTGGCGGGTAAAAATGGCGGCCTGCGTTTGCGGCTGCCCGTCGCCGCCCATTGAGCCATAAACCATTGTGCGGCCATCGCTCAGCCGTGCGGCGGCGGGGTTCAGCGTGTGGAAAGGCTGTTTGCCTGGTTTCAGCGCCAGAAGGTGGTCGGGATCAAGGCTGAAAGCCGCCCCGCGGTTCTGCCAGGTAATGCCGGTATCTGGCAGCACTACACCGCTGCCAAATTCATGATAAATGCTCTGAATAAACGACACGGCCAGGCCGCTACTGTCCATTACGCCCATCCAGACGGTATCGCCAGGCCCTTTACCCGCGCCCCAGGGGGCGGCCTGCTGATCATCAATTTTTCCCGCCATCTGCGCCAGCAGGTCTGAATCCAGCAGCGCCTGCATCTCTTCCTGCATATGCAGCGGGTCGGTGATATAGCGATCGCGCAGGCTGAAAGCGAGTTTGGTCGCTTCCACAATGCGGTGAACGGTCTCTGTTTCCGTGGCATCACGCATATTTAACCGGCTGGTAATGCCGAGGATCGCCAGGGAAACCAGCCCCTGAGTGGGCGGCGTCATATTATAAATTTCGCCACACTGGTGCTGGATACGCAGCGGCGTCCGGCGTTTTGCCCGGTGATTATGCAGATCTTCAAGGGTGACGGGCATGCCCAGACGGGACATTTCACCCGCCATTTTGCTGGCAAGAGAGCCGCGATAAAAACTCTCCAGTCCCTCTTCGGTCAGCCGGCTCAGCGTATTTGCCAGCGCCGGTTGCGTAAAGCGACTGCCCGCCTTCGGCACTTCACCATCGGGAAGAAAGGTTTGCGCAAAGCCGGGCTGATCCGCCAGCTCATGATATTTGCTGGCGGTAGCGGAGGATTGCGACTGGGTGACCGGAATGCCGTCGGCGGCATAGCGAATGGCATCGGCCAGCAGCCTGGCAACTGGCGTAGGTGTACCGCCAAATTCGGCGGAAACCGCCAGCGCTTCCGCCCAACCACTCACTGTACCCGCCACTGTCAGGGCGGCTTCAGGCCCACGATGGGGAATGGCTGTGGCATTCTTATAAAAAGCGAGATCGGCCAGCGAGCCGGCAGCGCCGCTGGCATCAATGGCAACCGGTTCCCCCTGTGGAGGAACGATCAGCCAGAAGCCGTCTCCGCCCAGGCCATTCATATGCGGATAGACCACCGCTATGGTCGCCGCAGCGGCAACCATAGCTTCAATGGCATTGCCTCCTTCACGCAGAACTGCCAGGGCGCTTTCACTGGCAAGATGGTGAGGAGCGACGGCCATACCCAACGGGGCGATATTACTCTGTATCATTCCGGTCTCTTTTTTCAGGGTTACAGGGGAGTAGGAAAGCAAGAGCTGTTCCAGTTTGTCAGCAAGAAAAGGTTAATTGCCTCTCTGCTCATAAGGTCGGGACAAAATTGCTGGCTGACGGCAAAATAAGTTTCCCGTTCGGGCACGCAATTTGTATAAACAGATCCTCTGAAACAAAAGTTACAAGGTCAACGCTATGAAGCAGCTCGATGAACGTCTGAGAAGCCATTATCCCCAGCTCTCCCCACAGGAGCAGCGGGTAGGGGATTTTGTCTTCGATCATTTTGACGATCTGATCAGCTATAACAGCGCCGAACTGGCAAGGCTCAGCGGTGTCTCCAAGGCCACGGTCAGCCGCCTTTTCAAGCGGCTTGGCTATGAAAAATATAAAGATATGCGCGACGAGCTGCGTACGCTTCGTCAGAGCGGGATGCCGTTAACCGACAACCGTGATGCAGTGCAGGGCAACACCTTACTCGCCCGGCATTACAAGCAGGAGATGGCGAATCTGACCCAGTGGGTAAACGGCATTGATGCCACGCAGTTTGGCGAAGTGGTGCAGCAACTGGCCAGCAGCAAGCGCGTGTTTATCGTTGGGCTGCGTAACGCTTACCCGGTTGCGCTGCACCTCCGGCAGCAGCTGTTGCAGGCCAGAGGGGGCGTTCAGGTGCTGCCTCAGCCAGGTCAAACGCTCTCTGAAGAGCTGGTGGAAGTGACGCAGAACGACATGGTAGTGGTACTCGCTTTCCGCCGCCGCCCGCGCATCATCAAGCCTTTACTTCAGCAGTTACAGCTGGACGCCATCCCAACGGTGGTGGTTTGCGAACCTCAGGCTCAGGCTGTTATCGCGCTGGCCCGCTGGCAACTCTGCGCGCCGCTGGACAGCGTTTCCGCTTTTGACAGTTACGCTTCAGCCAACAGCCTGATAAATCTGCTGGCCAATGCTGTGCTGCATGAGCTTTTAAGCGAAGGCCGCCAGCGCATCCATCAGATAGCCGATCTCTACAGCCAGCTGGATGAGCTGGAACAGCGGTAATGGGGCACCCTTTTGGTGCTTTGCCTTTTTTTGGGGCGGATCTTCCCACCGATTTGCTGCCTTCTTCTGAGCGGGCACAGCAACGTGCCTGACAGCAAAGCAATCGTTTGCCTGGTGAGATTTCTCCAGTTAATGCTTAACCGCCCGTTTCCGCACTCTTTTTCCCTGACCATCTTCTCCCCGCTGGCTCTCTTTACCCGGCAGAAATAAATTTTCTCCGTCGCTTCTTCTCGCTGGCACATTAGTTGCAAATAAACTCTTCAAGAATCTTTCGTTTCATGTTTTTATTATTCGGGGAACACCAGATGAAAAAAGTATTACTGGCAGTAGTAGGCGCGGCTCTGATGTTAACGCAGGTAACGGCCAAGGCCGACCAGCTACAGAATATTGAAAAGCGTGGCGTTTTACGCGTTGCGGTGCCGCAGGATTTTCCGCCGTTTGGTTCAGTCAGCACCGATTTACAGCCGCAGGGCTACGACATTGATATGGCGAAATACCTCGCGAAACAGATGAAACTTAAGTTGCAACTGGTGCCCGTTACCAGCGCCAACCGCGTACCTTATCTGCAAACCGACAAGGTGGACCTGGTGATTTCCAGCCTGGGCAAAAACCCGGAACGTGAAAAAGCGATCGCCTTCAGCCGCGCTTACGCACCGTTCTTTCTGGGCGTTTTCGGCCCGAAAGAGGCTGAACTGAAAGATGCCGCTGCGCTGAGCGGCAAATCTATCGGCGTGACTCGCGGCGCGGTGGAAGACATGGTGTTAACGGATCTGGTGCCAAAAGATGCCCAGCTGAAACGCTATGAAGATAACAACACTACACTCTCGGCTTACCTCTCCGGTCAGGTGCAGTATGTGGCGACCGGTAATCTGGTGGTAGCCGCCATTGCCCGTCAGAACGCAGATAAAGCGCCGGTGGCAAAATTTATGCTGAAGAATTCGCCGTGCTTTATCGGTATGCGTAAAGATGAACCTGCGCTGAAAGCAAAAGTGGACGTGCTGATTGAGCAGGCGATCAAAGACAAAACCCTGAATGCGCTCTCGGAAGAGTGGCTGAAAGCGCCGCTGCCTGCAGACCTCGGCGCGTAAGGGTTGCTGATGATTGGGCAACTTGATTTTCCTGCATTGTGGCCTTACTGGCCGGAACTGCTTTCCGGCCTCTGGATCACTATCCAGCTAACCGTTCTGGCCACCATTGGCGGCGTGGCGCTGGGCATTCTTGGCGCCGCTCTGCGCAGCGGAAAACCCTCGTTGATTAGCCGTCTGTGGGGCTGTTATGTGGAGCTGATCCGCAACACGCCCTTTGTGGTACAGCTGTTTTTTATCGTGTTTGGCCTGCCGAATCTCGGGCTGAAACTCACCGCCGGGGAAGCGGCGCTGCTGGCAATGCTGATTAATCTGGGCGCCTACAGCACGGAGATTATTCGTGCCGGGATTCAGGTTACGCCAAAAGGGCAGTGGGAAGCTGGACGCGTGCTGGGATTAACCCGGACGCAAACCTTTATGCGCGTGGTGTTGCCGCCTTCACTGAAGCGGATCTACCCGGCGCTGGTCAGTCAGTGCATTATCGTGATGCTTGGTTCTTCGGTGGTGTCGCAGGTCTCTTATGAAGAGCTGACGTTTGCCGCCAACCTGATCCAGTCGCGCACTTTCCTGAGTTTCGAGGTTTATCTGGTGACCACGCTTATCTACCTGGCGTTGTCGATTGTGATGCGCCAGCTGCTGCTGGCCGCGGGCCGTAAATGGTTAGGGAGTGCGCAGGGATGAGTACGTTTACCGACTGGGACATTCTGCGCAATTTGCTGCTGGCTGCCCGCTGGACGATTTTGCTGTCACTGACCGCCTTTGTGGGCGGCACCATCGTGGCCCTGCCGCTGGTAATGGTACGGCTGACCCGCCGTCGCTGGCCGATGCGCCTGATCCGCGCTTACATAGAGCTGTTCCAGGGCACGCCGCTGCTGATGCAGCTCTTCCTGGCCTTTTTTGGCGTGGCGCTGTTTGGTATTGACGTTTCGCCGTGGACCGCCGCCTCGCTGGCCCTGACCTTTTACACCAGCGCTTTTCTGGTCGATATCTGGCACGGCAGTATCCTTGCCCTGCCAAAAGGGCAGTGGGAAGCATCGCGCTGCCTGGGGTTGAACTTCGGCCAGACGTTATACCGCGTGGTGTTACCGCAGGCGTTACGTATTGGCATTGCGCCAACCGTGGGCTTTGCCGTACAGGTGATCAAAGGCACCGCGCTGGCCTCTATCATTGGCTTTGTCGAGCTGACCAAAGCCGGCACCATTCTGAACAACGTGACCTTGCAACCCTTTAAAGTTTTCGGACTGGTGGCCGCGGGCTACTTCCTGATGTGTTATCCGCTGTCCCGCTACAGCCAGTACCTGGAGAAGAAATTCAATGCCGCTCATCACCATTAATCAGGTGCAGAAATATTATGGCGAGAACCACGTGCTGAAAGGCGTGGATCTCGATGTTGATATGGGGGAGGTCATCTCTATTATCGGCCGCAGCGGCTCGGGTAAAAGTACCCTGTTGCGCTGCATCAACGGGCTGGAAGGTTATCAGGAAGGCAGCATCAAGCTGGGCGGCATGACCATCACCGACAGGGATTCTCAGGCGCGGGAAATCAGCCGCTCCGTTGGCATGGTGTTCCAGAACTTCAACCTGTTCCCGCATATGACCGCGCTGGAAAACGTCATGCTGGCACCCAGGCGGGTGCTGAAAAAGAGCGAAGCGGAATGCCGATCCCTCGCGGCGCAGATGCTGGAAAAAGTGGGGCTGGGCGACCGGATGGACTACTTCCCGTCGAACCTTTCGGGCGGTCAGCAGCAGCGCGTGGCAATAGCCCGTGCGCTGGCCATGTCCCCGAAAGTGCTGCTGTGTGATGAGATCACCTCGGCGCTGGACCCGGAGTTGGTGGGCGAAGTACTTAAAGTGCTGGAGCAGTTAGCCAGAGAGGGGATGACGCTGATCCTGGTGACCCACGAAATGAACTTTGCCCGTGAAGTGGGCGACCGCGTGGTGTTTATGCATCAGGGGCGCGTATGGGAGCAGGGCGACAGCAAAAGCGTATTCGCCAACCCGAAGTCGCAGGAACTTAAACAATTTATCTCATCGGTGCGCGGCCTGAGCTAAGCGCCGGTTCGGTCAGAGAAGGAATGAATGGATGAAATACTCACAGATTAACCCGCCGCAGCGCCTGCTGATGGGGCCAGGACCGATCAATGCCGACCCGCGCGTGCTGCGCGCCATGTCCAGTCAGTTGCTCGGGCAATACGATCCGGCGATGACGCACTACATGAACGAAGTGATGGAGCTTTATCGTGGCGTGTTTCGCACCGAAAACAGGTGGACGTTGCTGATCGACGGCACCTCACGCGCCGGGATTGAGGCTATCCTGCTTTCCGCTATCCGCCCTGGCGATAAAGTGCTGGTGCCGGTATTTGGCCGTTTCGGCCATCTGCTGTGTGAAATTGCCCGCCGCTGCCGTGCTGAAGTGCACACTATTGAGGTGCCGTGGGGAGAAGTGTTCACCCCTGACCAGATTGAGGATGCCATTAAAACTGTCCGCCCGCGCCTGCTGCTGACGGTGCAGGGCGACACTTCCACCACCATGCTGCAACCGCTGGAAGAGCTGGGCGCTATCTGCAAAAAGTATGGCGTGCTGTTCTATACCGACGCCACCGCCTCGATTGCCGGTAACGTGCTGGAAACGGACGCGTGGGGGCTGGATGCCGTCTCCGCAGGCATGCAAAAGTGCCTGGGCGGCCCTTCAGGCACTTCTCCCATCACCCTCAGCCCGCAGATGGAAGCGGCGATCCGCAAGCGTAAATGCGTGGAGGAGGGCATCCGCACGGCGGCGCACCAGGATGGGGATGATGAGATGATCTACTCGAACTACTTCGATCTCGGGATGATCATGGATTACTGGGGGCCGGAGCGGCTGAATCACCATACTGAAGCGACCAGCGCACTGTTTGGCGCCCGCGAATGCGCGCGTCTGATCCTGCAGGAGGGGCTGGATAACGGCATCGCACGGCACAAGCTACACGGCGATGCGCTGTTAAAAGGCATTCAGGGTATGGGACTTGAGACCTTCGGCAACCTGAAATACAAAATGAATAATGTGCTGGGGGTAATGATTCCGCCGGGCGTTAACGGCGACCAGGTTCGCAAGCTGATGCTGGACGATTTCGGCATTGAAATCGGCACCTCCTTTGGGCCGCTGCACGGCAAAGTGTGGCGCATCGGCACCATGGGTTATAACGCCCGCAAAGATTGCGTGATGCAAACCCTGAGCGCGCTGGAGTCGGTACTTAACTATCTGGGGTTCAGCACCACCCAGGGCGCCGCGATGCAGTCAGCCTGGGATCATTACGCCAACGGGAGCTGCTGATGAGTGATGGCCTGATAAGTGCCGCCAGCGCAGCGCAGGCGGCCGCCAGAGTGATGGCGCGTTGCGATCGTCTGGCGGAGATCTCTGAAACGCCGGGCTTTCTGACGCGCGTCTATCTCTCGCCGGAACATTTACAGGCTAACGCGCTGGTCGGTGAGTGGATGCGCGCAGCCGGTATGCGCGTCTGGCAGGATAGCGTGGGCAATATCTGCGGTCGCTATGAAGGACTTGAGCCTGGGGCACCGGCGCTGCTGCTCGGCTCTCATCTTGATACGGTTCGTAACGCGGGACGTTACGACGGCATGCTTGGCGTGGTGACGGCGATTGAAACCGTGCAGGCGCTGCATCAACAGCAACTGCGCTTACCGCTGGCGATTGAAATTATTGGTTTTGGTGACGAAGAGGGCACGCGGTTTGGCATCACTCTGCTGGGCAGCCGTGGCCTTACCGGCACCTGGCCGGAAAGCTGGATCAGCCATCCCGACGGCAACAGTATCACCGTGGCGCAGGCGATGGCGGATGTGGGGCTGGATGGGGACGCCGTGCATCAGGCGGCTCGTGAAGTCAGCGATATCGCGGCCTATCTTGAACTGCATATTGAGCAGGGGCCTTGCCTGGAGCAGGAGAACCTTGCGCTGGGCGTGGTCACCGCTATCAACGGCGCGCGTCGTCTGAACTGCCAGTTTGTCGGCGAAGCGGGCCACGCCGGTACGGTGCCAATGTCACACCGTAAAGATGCCCTGGCCGCTGCGGCGGAATGGATGGTGTACGTTGAACAGGCTGCGCCGAAGCATGGCCCACAGCTGGTGGCGACGGTAGGCACGTTGCAATGCTCGCCGGGTGCGGTCAACGTCATTCCGGGCGTTGTGGCGCTGACGCTGGACGTGCGCGGGCCTGAAGATCAGCCGCTGGCAGAGCTGCTCTCTGACCTGCTGACCCAGGCGGAAGCGATCGCGCTGCGGCGCGGGCTGACCTTCCGTTCAGACGAATATTACCGCATCCCCGCCACGCGCTGCGATGAAGGGTTGCAGGCTACCTTAACGCGTGCGGTTTCCGGTGTGCAGGGTCGCAGCCTGGCGCTGCCGAGTGGTGCCGGACATGATGCCATTGCCATTGCGGAACGCTGGCCGGTTGGCATGCTGTTTGTGCGCTGCGATGGCGGTATCAGCCATCATCCGGCGGAATCGGTAAAGGAGAAAGATGTCGCTCTGGCGATCCAGGCTTATGCCCGGGCGGTATTTGATGTGGCATCAGGAGGCGGAGAATGACGCTGGATGAGTTCAATCAGGCACCTGTGACGCAGGCGAGCGAGCAGCTGGCCCACTGCGTTGCCATCCCGGCGTGGAGAGCCGCGCTGGTGACGGCAAGGCCGTTTTCCTCACTGGATGCCCTGCTGAACCAGGGTGATGCGCTGGCGCGCCAATGGGATGAGCAGGCGCTGAATCAGGCGTTATCGGCGCATCCGCGTATTGGTGAAAAAGCGCAGGGCAATAGCAAAGAAGCGGGGCTTTCACGCGGCGAACAGGCCAGCGTGAATGCGCAGGATACGGCATTAAAGCAGGCGTTGCAGGCGGGAAATGCTGCCTACGAGCAGCGTTTTGGTCACGTATTTTTGATCCGCGCAAAAGGCCGTAGCGGTGAAGAGATGCTGGCAGAGCTGCAGCGACGTCTGACTAACGATCCACGGCAGGAGCAGCAGGAAGCGCTGGATCAGCTACGTGAAATAACCCTGTTGCGCCTTAAGGAGACCTTTGCATGAATACCATAACTACCCATGTACTGGATACCGCCCTGGGGAAACCGGCGGCTGGCGTCAATATCCTTTTAGAACAGCAGATAGCGCAGGGCTGGCAAACTGTTGCCAGGGGCGCTACCGATAGCGACGGGCGCATTAAAGATCTGACGCCGGAAGGCCTGGCGGCTGGCCGGTATCGTCTGGTTGCCGATCTCGCCAGCTATTTTGCCGCCAGCGGACGTGAAGCCCTTTACGTCAGCGCGCAGATCGATTTCCTCCTTCCTGAAGCAGGCAGTCACTATCATCTGCCTTTTCTGATCTCTCCCTGGTCGTGGTCCACCTACCGCGGCAGCTGATTGGGCTACTTAATGTCTCCCTGTGGGCGGGCTGACTCCCGGCCCGCCCACAGGGAGGGTAAAACCGCCTGTTGCGACAGGTAAACAGTGAAAGGTGTCATGATGAGCGTCAGGCCAGAAGATACGCGTTATCCGGCAGGGAAAACCTTTGCCTGGGGATTGCAGCACGTACTGACAATGTATGGCGGCATTATCGCTCCGCCCTTGATTATTGGTTCTGCCGCCGGACTGCACGGCGCAGAGTTGGGGCTGCTGATTACGGCTGCGCTGTTTGTCAGCGGCTTCGCCACCCTGTTGCAGGCGCTGGGCGTGCCGGGGTTTGGTTCGCGGCTGCCGTTGGTGCAGGGAGTATCGTTTGCCGGGGTGGCAACCATGGTCACACTGGTTACCAGCGGCGGCGGCCTGCCGGTTGTCTTTGGTGCGGTTATCGCCTCTTCGCTGATTGGCCTGCTGATTGCACCGCTGTTTGCCCAGATCATTCGCTTCTTTCCCCCTGTGGTCACCGGCACGGTAATTACTGCAATTGGCCTTTCACTGATGCCGGTGGCGACCCGCTGGGCGATGGGCGGAAACCCAAAGGCTCCAGACTGGGGCTCAACGGCAAATATTGGCCTGGCTGCGATGACCCTCGGGCTGGTGTTGTTCCTTAACCGCATCGGAAACAGCACGGTGAAGCGATTAGCGGTGCTGCTGGCGATGGTGCTGGGGACGCTGTTTGCCGTGCTGAAGGGGAGCACGCATTTTTCTTCGGTGCTGCAAGGCGACTGGGTGGCAATGCCGGGAATAATGACCTTTGGCCTGCCGGTGTTCGACGTGGCGGCGATTCTGTCGATGACGCTTATCGTTCTGGTTCTACTGACGGAGACGACAGCGGGGCTGATCGCCATTGGCGAGATTGTGGGCACCGAAGTGGATGGCAAACGCATCGCCAGCGGTCTGCGGGCCGATATGCTGACCAGCGCGCTGTCGCCGGTGTTCAACTCGTTTCCGCAAAGCGCGTTTGCGCAAAACATTGGCCTGGTGGCGATTACCGGGATCAAAAGCCGTTATGTGGTGGCAGCAGGCGGAGGGATTCTGGTGCTGTTGGGGTGCCTGCCGGTACTCGGCAGAATAGTGGCGGCGGTGCCGATGCCGGTACTGGGCGGAGCAGGCGTGGTGCTGTTTGGCACCGTGGCCGCCAGCGGGATCCGCACGCTGGCAAAAGTGGATTACAAAGAGAACATGAACCTGGTGATTGTCGCCACTTCCCTTGCTTTTGGCATGATCCCCATCGTGATGCCGTCGTTCTATGACCACTTCCCCGACTGGGTACGCACTATTTTCCATTCAGGCATCAGCGCCGCCTGCCTGGTGTCGGTGGTGCTGAATATCCTCTTTAACAGCGTGGCAAAGCAACCGGTAAGCGTGCAGCCCTCTCAGAAGAGAAATTGAGCGCGAACGCAAAGCAAAATAAAACCCGCCAGCGGCGGGTTTTTTTATACCAGCGCCAGAGGTTACAGGTTGAAAGCGTCGGCATCGCGCCAGGCGGGGAAGCGTTCACGGTATTCCCGCAGGGTTTCCAGCGACAGTTCGGCGTTCAGGATCGCAGGCTGGTGCGCTTCGCCTGCTGCCAGAATCTCGCCCTGCGGGCTGATAATCCGGCTGTCGCCGCTGTAGTGATGATTATTACCATCGCTGCCGACACGGTTACAGCCAGCGATATAAGCCTGATTTTCAATAGCACGAGCCAATAGCAGCGCCTGCCAGTGACCGGCGCGCGGTGCGGGCCAGTTAGCGACATAGAGCGCCAGGTCATAGTCATTAGCATTGCGTGAAAACACCGGGAAGCGCAGGTCATAACAGACCTGAGGCAGAATGCGCCAGCCGCGCCACTCAACAATTTCACGGCGATCGCCCGCCAGGTAGTGATGGTGCTCATCAGCCATGCGGAACAGGTGGCGCTTGTCGTAATGGTGAACTTTGCCGTCCGGTTCCACCAGCAGAAAACGGTTCACCGCCCCTTTTTCCGTCTGGAGAGCCGCACTGCCACCGACCATCGCCCTGGTGGCTCTGGCCTTCTCATGCAGCCATTCGATCACGCGCGCCTGCGGCAGCGAGCTTTTCGCCGCTTCCATCGCAAAACCGGTGGTAAACATCTCCGGCAGGATAATCAGGTCACGTCCCTGCAGGTCCGCCAGTAGCCTGTCAAAGAAGGCGAGGTTCGCTTCGCCCTCCATCCAGACTAGCGGCTGCTGTAACACGGTGAGGTTTAAAGTTGACACAGGCGCTCCGCAGCAGCATCCAGCGTGGCTTCCTGCTTGGCAAAGCACAGGCGGATCAGTTTATGAGGAAAGGCGTCGGCGCAGAACACCGACAGCGGAATAGCCGCCACGCCCACTTCTTTGGTCAGCCACTGACAGAACGCCACATCATCCAGGTCAGAAATGGCGCTGTAGTCAGCCAGCAGGAAGTAGGTGCCCTCACACGGCAGAACCTCCAGCCGACTGCTTGCCAGCGCCTGCACAAAGCGGTCACGGCGGGCACGGTAGAATGCCGGCAGCTCGCGGTAATGCTCTGGTTCAGCGTTGAGCATATCCGCCAGCGCCAGCTGCGCCGGTGTATTTACCGAGAAGGTAAGATACTGATGCACTTTACGTACTTCAGCCATCAGCGCGGCGGGTGCCACGCAGTAGCCTACTTTCCAGCCGGTCATATGAAAGGTTTTGCCAAATGAGGAGACCGCAATAGCGCGCTCACGCAGCTCTGGATGTGCCAGCACGCTGGCATGGCCCTGGTCGGCAAAACAGATGTGCTCATACACTTCATCGCTCAGGATATAAATTTCCTGCTCTTTCACAGCCTGCCACAGCGCGGCAAAATCGCTTTTCTGCCAGACGGTGGCAGAAGGGTTGTGCGGCGTATTCAGGATCACCAGACGGGTACGTGGCGAAAGCAGAGCGGCAAATTCCTGCCAGTCCACGCGGAACAAAGGCGGCTGCAGGGCAATACGCTTTGTCACGCCGCCCGCCAGGGTAATGGCTGGCGCATAGCTGTCGTAGCTGGGATCAAAGCAGATCACTTCGTCGCCAGGGCGCACCAGCGCGGTAATCGCCGCATAAAGCGCTTCAGTAGCGCCGGAGGTCACGGTAACTTCGCTATTGCTGTCAGGCCGGTAGCCATAGAGTTCGGCACTCTTGGCGGCAATCGCATCGCGCAGCGGCTGGACGCCAGTCATCGGCGCATACTGATTCGCGCCGGCGCTGACATGATGTGCCAGACGCGCTTTCAGATAATCGGGGCCGTCAAAGTCAGGAAAGCCCTGCGACAAATTGATGGCGTTATGCTGCTGTGCCAGCGCGCTCATTTGCGTGAAGATAGTGGTGCCCAGTGCAGGCAGTTTGCTCTCGGGAATTAGCGAAGTCTGGCTCATAAAGAGTGGCCCTAACGGTTTTTAAGATGTGTCAGCCCTGTGTTGCTGCCACTATAGCGTCGATGCTACTATTTGGCAATCGAGACGCTTAGACGTCCAAATGGCGCTGACTGACCGGAAAAGAGCCGACAAAATAAGGAAAGGTATGAGCATAACCCCGCAATTGGATCAGCTGGTAGAAGCGTGTCACTGGATCGGAGCGAAAGGGTGGGCACCCGCGACGGGCGGTAATATGTCAGTACGTCAGGACAGGGAGTATTGCCTGCTCAGTGAGTCGGGCAAAGATAAAGGCGCACTGACAAGTGACGATTTCATTCAGGTAGAGATCGCCACTAATCGGGTCCCCTCCGGACGCAAACCTTCGGCTGAAACCGGGCTACACACGCTGATTTATCGCCTGTTTCCTGAGGCGGGCGCCGTGCTGCATACCCACACTGTCAACGCAACAGTGCTTTCGCGCGTTGAGAAAAGCCCTGCCGTTGTTTTGCAGGGTTATGAAATGCAGAAAACTTTGGCCGGGCAGCGCTCGCATCTTGATGCCGTAGCGGTTGCGCTGTTTGATAACGATCAGGATATTGATGCTCTGGCAGAACGTATCGCCCGGTTTGCAGAGACAACGCCGCTGCGTTACGGTTTTTTGCTGCGGGGACATGGGCTGACCTGCTGGGGAAAAGATGTGAACGAAGCCCGTCGTCATCTTGAAGGTCTGGAATTCCTGTTCCAGTGTGAATTACAACGTCGTGTGCTGGAGGCCAAATGATCCGCGCGATTATTACCGATATTGAAGGAACGACCAGCGATATCCGCTTTGTTCACAACGTACTCTTCCCCTATGCGCGGGAGAATCTGGCCGCCTTTATTGCCGCCTTCCAGCATCGGGAGGATGTGGCGATGGCGCTGACCGATCTGCGTGATGAGATTGCTCAGCCTCAGGCGCCGGTTGAAGATCTGATTACCGTGCTGTTTGGTTTTATGGATGAAGACCGTAAATCTACCGCGCTGAAAGCCCTGCAGGGAATGATTTGGCACGATGGCTACGTCAGCGGCAGTTTTACCGGCCATCTCTACCCGGACGTTCTGCCTGCTCTGGAGCGGTGGCGTCAGCAATCGGTTGATCTCTATGTTTATTCCTCCGGCTCGGTAGCGGCGCAGAAATTGTTATTTGGCTACAGCGATGAAGGTGATATCACTGTGTTGTTCAGCGGCTATTTTGATACGCATGTCGGCGCCAAGCGTGAAGTGAACGCCTACCGCACTATTGCGGCTGAAATTGGCCTGCCTGCCCACGAGCTGCTGTTTTTATCGGATATTCATCAGGAGCTGGATGCCGCGCAGGAAGCGGGCTGGAACACCGTGCAGTTACTGCGTGGCGAAGCGGATGCGCAAAGCCGCCATCGTCAGGTAAACCGATTTGATCAAATCAACCTGGAGCTATTTACCTCATGAGTGCACTCACTATTTTTACCGACAGCGAAGCGACCGCGCCGATCTGGCACAGCACCGATGCTGAAGAAATTCGTCAGCAGTTGAATGCCAAAGAAGTGCGTTTCGAACGCTGGGAAGCCGATCGCGATCTGGGTGAAAACCCCGCGCCCGAGGCGGTGATCACCGCTTATCAGCACGCCATCGACAAGCTGGTGGCCGAAAAAGGGTATCAGAGCTGGGATGTGATCAGCATGCGTGCCGACAATCCTCAGAAAGAGACGTTAAGAGGAAAATTCCTCTCTGAGCATACCCATGGCGAAGATGAAGTTCGTTTCTTTGTGGAGGGGGCCGGGCTCTTCTGTCTGCATCTGGATGGACATATTTACCAGATCCTCTGCGAGAAGAACGATCTGATCTCCGTTCCGGCCGGCACGCCGCACTGGTTTGATATGGGTTCTTCGCCGCATTTCACCGCCATCCGTATCTTCGATAACCAGGAAGGGTGGATCGCTAACTTCACCGGCGACACTATTGCCGATGCCTATCCGCGTCTTCCTTAACCTTCAGCAGTGCGGAGAAGTGCTGGAATAGCGACTCCGCGCCCCGTCTGGTGGCGAAGGATGAACAGACGTTTTGCCTCACTCAGCTCTGTTTTTTGGAATGGGGTTGCAGGGTGAAATAGGGGTGCCGGTCTGCCAGCAGCAGCAGGAGTTCATATTCGCCCTGGCTGAGCGGGGAGGGATTTTTAAGTGTCTCTTTTGTTTGCCAGACACGCAGGCTGACATCAAACCGCTCTGCGGCGTTTTCCTGCGAGAAATTGGCGGCTTGTCGTAATTCACGCACGTTGGTCATGACGGGAACGGGGGCAAATTTTTTCAGCGGATGCTCCTTAAAACGAAGAGAATTCATGTATTGAAGCCCCTTCTTAAAAAAACGCGCTGCTCACATGGAGCAGCGCGCTGAGAGAGTGAAAATATCATCTCAGGATGAGTTACGTGTTAACCGGTTGCGATATTGGGCTGACAACAAAAAGCTACAGCACAGGTCACATTGCTGGCAGCGTGAAACGGCTGATAACGCTGCCAAGAGCCTCTGTTCTGCCGCTCAGGCTGTCGGCAGAAGCGGATACCTGCTGAACCAGAGTAGCATTTTGCTGCGTAACGCGATCCAGCTCGGCAACGGCAAGTGTCACCTGAGAAATTCCTTTACTCTGCTCATCAGAGGCAAGGGCAATCTGCCCGATAAGCTCGTTAACACTTCCCACGCCACGCAGGATCTCATCCATGGAGTGACCTGCGCTGGCGGCGGCGCGGCTACCTTCACCAATACGCGCCAGGGTATCTGCAATCAGCCCCTCAATTTCTCTGGCCGCCGTGGCGCTTCTTTGGGCCAGGGTGCGCACTTCGGATGCCACCACCGCAAAGCCACGTCCCTGTTCCCCAGCCCGTGCAGCCTCAACCGCTGCATTAAGCGCCAGAATATTGGTCTGAAAAGCAATGCCGTTGATAGTGGCAGTGAACTGCCTGATTTTTTCCGATCCTTGCTCAATACCGCTCATAGCGGAGACCACGGTTTTTACCATCTGCTCACCCTTCTGCGTGGTATGGGTAGTCACGCCAGCCAGCTCGCTCGCCTGGCGGGCATTTTCGGCACTGTGCTTAACCGTTGCGGTAATCTCTTCCATACTTGCAGCGGTCTGTTCTACGGCTGCGGCCTGCGTGGCCGTTCTGCCGGAAAGATCGCTGTTACCTCCGGCGATCTCTCCCGCTTCACGGTGCAACAGCACGGCGTTGTCACGCAGGGCGAGCACGGTATCAAGCAGACTGCGCTGCATCTCCCTGACCAGAGGGACCAGCTGACCAACACAGTTTCGACCTGAATCTTCCACTTCCTGCGTCAGATCGCCATCGGCAATAACCCGAAAATGGGCGCGGATTTTCGCTACCGGACGTACCAGATGCACGACCAGATAGCGATCGCAAAAGATCAGCAGCGCCGCGGCGACAAACAGTGCGATCAGGAAGATCTGGTCAAGCTGAGTACTTTCCGCTCTCAAAGCAGCATGATCGGTAATCAGCTCCTGTTGAAGAGCGGTAAGGCGCTCCTGCGCCGCCGCCGCATAATTTGGCGCACCTGTGCTGAGCACGCTTCTGTAGGTATCCCAGGCCGCGTCCAGCGGTACGGCAGGCAGCAAAGCTGCCCTCTCTGTTACCGTGCCTTGCTGCATAACAGCACCAGCCTGGTTCAAAAATACCAGCTGTTGTGCCAGGAGATTTGTATGGTCTGCATGACGGTTAATTTCACGTATGACCAGCGTTCCGTAGCCTGTAGCCAGTGCCATCAGGCTTAATACGGCGATAAGTATCCACAATACGACGCGGCGTATGGTGAAGTTTCTGAGAAATTGCATCTGTTTTCCCTGGTGTTGACTGGTAAATGATGTCGCTAATCATTATTGGTTTTATATAGAGCGCGCTTAAATAGTGCGCTATGTGTAATATCCTGGCACATCCCGGAAAAAATGAAACAGTGAGTCAGCAAGAAATTTCAATCGTGAAAATTGGATTATTTCATTAAAGAAAATGCAAATGACGGCAGGCCTCTTCCGCTGTGGCGCAGCGTGAAAAAGTGACTCTTTAAACGTTTATTACTATTGCAGGAAAAGGGGAGAGAAGAGGAAAGAAGATAATAGTGAAAGGGAGCGCCAGACTGTTGCAGGATCAAACCCAGCGAGAGAGTTTAGTGGATAATAGTTTGAAATCGTAAAGCGAAGAGGGAGAAACAGAACGGCATTTTTTTCTTAACAGTTCTGTCTCAGCAACCTTGACTGATTGTGTTGCGTAGAGGACAACATTACCGCTGGGCGTAGTACAGTATAATAAAGTGCCAAAATAGCCGCTGAACATCTCTAAAAGCGTGGGGGAATGAATCGGGGAAATATGATAATTCATTACCAGCCAGCCATCAGGGGTGAGTGAGGCAGCACAATTTTTAATAAACTCCCCCATTTTTTGCAGTGAAACCATATCTTCTGCCGAGTACAAATCGGAAAATATATGCGAGTACTTTGTTTTATTTTTTTCCATAAAAGATCCGGCGTCCTGAGCAAAATAAGAGATATTGTTAACATCAGGAATAAAAAAGTATTTCCTCGCAATAGTGATGACTTTTTTTCTCAGCTCAACGACATCTATGCTGACCTCACTATCATAATCGTGAAGCCCGCGAACGAGGCTGCCGCCGCCAAGCCCGAGTACCAGCACTGACTGGGGCTTTTCCAGGGCGGCCGACATCAGCATCGCCTTGATATAGTTATGAACCGGCACCTCAGGATGGTTCCTGTTCATTTTGGTCTGTTCAAAGATACTATCGAATCTCATAATCCGATAATTTCTCTTATCGACCACAAAAATAGTGCCATACCGATCTCTTTCACTCGCCACCTTGATTTCATCTTTGTGGGGAAGAGAGAGAGCTGAAAATAATTTTTCAAAAGGCATGTATCACCAAATTGTCGCCTGGCAGAGAAGAGGGCGTGTTTTTTGCTAAATACACACGCTTTGAATTAACTATTAAATCACAAAGGTAAGCCTGCCTGCCAGTCGGAGTATAGCGCCCGCAAGAGAACTATCCGCAGCGAGCGCAGTCACTTCATTGATTCAGCAGAAAGAGAGTGCTTGTTCTGCCGCGCTGCTTCTTACCTGAAAACGCCTGTTCTGGACCGTTAACGGTGGGGCTGGAAAATACCCGCTTCCACCTGCGCAGGCGTGACTACACCCGTATCTAACACCCAGCCGCTAATCAGCGCTGCTGGCGTCACGTCAAAAGCAGGGTTGTAAACTTCAGCCCCTTCAGGCGCCCACTGTACGTCGCCAAAGCTGCCTGCCACGCCGGTAACTTCGCTGGCTGCACGCTGCTCAATCGGAATGGCGCTGCCCTCCGGGCAGGCCGAATCGAGCGTGGTATGCGGAGCGGCAACATAGAAAGGAATGCCGTGGTAATGCGCCAGCACTGCCAGACTGTAGGTGCCAATTTTGTTCGCCACATCGCCATTGGCCGCAATTCTGTCTGCGCCCACCCAGATAGCATCGACCTGTTTTTGCGCCATCAGGCTCGCCGCCATGCTGTCGCAGATCAGGCGGTAAGGAATGCCCAGCTCTCCCAGCTCCCACGCCGTCAGACGGCCACCCTGTAACAGCGGGCGGGTTTCATCAACCCAGACCTGCTTAACGTTGCCTTCCTGCCAGCCGCGCGAGATCACTCCAAGCGCTGTGCCCACACCCGCAGTTGCCAGTCCGCCGGTATTACAGTGCGTCAGCAAACGGCTGCCGGGTGGGATAAGCTTTGCTCCAGCTGCGGCGATGTTGTCGCACAACGCTTTATCTTCCTCGACCAGGCGCAGAGCCTCAAAGGTCAGCGCGGTAACGTAGTTCTCCTGCGCCAGCGCCAGCTTCATACGATCCAGATTATTCATCAGGTTAACGGCAGTAGGACGCGAAGCCCGCAGTACTTCAAGCGCCTCCGCCAGCTCAGCTCTGGCGAGCCCCTGCTCTGCCAGCAAGGCCAGCAGCAGACTGGCAGAGAGGCCTATCAACGGCGCGCCGCGCACTCTCAATGCCTTAATATGGCCAACCAGGTCTGCGACACCGGGCGTAGGGCACCAGATTTTTTTCTGCGGCAGGGCCTGCTGATCGAGGATCCAGAGCTGGTTATCACGAACTTGTAAGCTGGTTGTGCTCAGTGTCTGCATAGAGGTTAAATCCTGGTTGCGTAGTCAGGGCATATTGTGCCAACATGCTGGACGGATGTATAGACGTCTGAACGGCTTTTTACGTCAACATTTGCGCTGAAGTTAACGGGCGCGACGGTCAGGCTGGAACGTTTTGATGAGGGTGAGTGAATGTCGCAATACCGTACCTTCACGGCTGCAGATGCCGTGGAATATGCCCGCCAGTTCGGCGGTGTTGAAAAGCCAGAAAATCTGGTTGAGTCGCAGGAAATTGGTGACGGTAACCTTAACCTCGTCTTTAAGATATTCGACAACCAGGGCGTCAGCCGCGTTATCGTCAAGCAGGCGCTGCCTTACGTTCGCTGCGTGGGCGAGTCCTGGCCACTGACGCTGGACCGCGCCCGTATTGAAGCGGAAGTGCTGCAAATTCACGGGCAATATTGCCCCCAGCACACGGTAAAAATCCTGCATTACGATCCGGCGCTGGCGGTGATGGTGATGGAAGATCTCTCCAGCCATGCCATCTGGCGTGGCGAGCAGGTTAAAGGCGTTGATTATCCTCAGGCGGCTTCTCAACTGGGTGAATATCTGGCGCAGACGCTGTTCCATACTTCAGACTTTTATCAACATCCTCACCAGAAAAAAGCGGATGTTATCCGTTTTACCAATCCTGAACTGTGCGATATCACGGAAGAGCTCTTTTTCAACGAGCCTTACGAAGTGCATGAACGCAACGGCTATCCTCGCGCCCTGGAGCCGCTGGTCGCCACGCTGCGTGATGATGATGAGCTTCGTCAGAAAGTGGCCGGGCTTAAGCATCGTTTTCTCTCCCACGCCGAAGCGTTGCTGCACGGTGACGTACACAGCGGGTCGATTTTTGTGGCAGAAGGCAGCCTGAAAGTAATTGATGCGGAATTTGGTTATTACGGTCCAATCGGGTTTGATGTTGGCAGTGCGATAGGCAATATCCTGATCAACTACTGTGCGCTGCCGGGCCTGCTGGCACCGCGTGAAGCCGCGGACGCGCGCGAAAAACGGCTCAGAGACGTGAGCGCGACCTGGCAGAGTTTTGCCGAAGGTTTTCTGGCGCTGGCGGCTGAAAAATCGCGGGATCGCGCGCTGGCTTACCCAGGCTACGCCGCTGAGTTTCTGCAAAAAATCTGGCGCGATACGCTGGGCTTCTGTGGAACTGAAGTGATTCGCCGCACGGTGGGGATGTCGCAGGTCGCGGATATCAAGAGCATCCAGGATGAGGCGATGCGTGATGAGTGCGTGCGCCAGGCTATCACCCTGGGCCGTACCCTAATCCTGGCGGCCGATCGTATCGCTGACAGCGATGCGTTGATTGCCCGCGTTCGTCAGAACGGCTGAAAGCAGGCCACGTACTGATGCCGATTGACGCCTTGGCGCCTCTGTAACGCCTGATGCAGTGCATCAGGCGTTTTCTGTTTTACCGATTGTTTTGCGCCAGCCGGGCTTTATGCCGCCTCGGGCAACGGCCTGGCAGAGCGCTGAGGTAAGAGTACAACAGCGGCGATAATAAACAGAACCAGCGCCAGCGATGCGCTGTAGCGGCTCAGCTCAAGGCCCCCTTGCGCCAGTGGCTTATCCAGAAAATCGCCTACCACAGCACCTAATGGACGCGTCAGGATAAATGCGGTCCAGAAGATAGCCGTACGGGACCAGTGGGTAAACAGATAGCAACCGACCAGAATAATCAGCGCCGCGGCAAAGAGCACAATGCCACCGGCATAGCCCAGCCCGGCCGAATCCGCTGTCCAGTCACCCAACGCGGTCCCCAGCGTCTGGGAAAACATAATAGTTATCCAGTAAAATATTTCCGTACGGCGGTTATTCACGGATTGAACAGCTACCGTGCCGCAGAGTGCCCACCAGAAGAATAGCGACGTTGCTAACAGAGTACTTAGAATTATTGAGCCACCGAAATAACCTATGCCTAAAGAGCGATCGGCGAAGTCGGCAAGTGTAGTTCCCACCGTGGTTGTCGCGATAACCGTAAACCAGTAAATAAAGGGATTAAATCGGGTCGATTTAATTTGTACGGTTACGGCGAATAAAAAAATCACCGCAAAAATCAAGGTGCCGGTTAAATATCCCAGATTCATCGACATGGTAACGGCATCGCCGCCGGTTTCACCCAGCGTTGTTGCCGCTATCTTGATTAACCAGAAGATGGCTGTCACAGCGGGGATTTTAGTCAGGGCTTGTTGTGAGGTAGTCATAGTGCGTCTCTCGCCAAAGGTATTATCTGTTTTTTTTATATCGCCAGGAACCGTGGGGCAGTAAGGCCACTGACTGGAGGTTCCCGCTTGAGCATAACTTTAGAGAGGATTTATTAGTTTTAAATTAAGATAAAAATAAAAGGAAAAGATTTATGGCGGTGTTAAAAGCGATGATAATTAATCAGGTGATTATTTTATATAAAAAAGCCGGGTTTTAACCCGGCTTGCCTGTTTTACTCTGCAGTTAAGCTGCTTCACTCTTTCTTATCTGTTCAGCAGGCTTTACCGGTTGCGTGGCCAACTCCTCAGGCTCGAATTCATCCACATTGATTGAGCGCAGGCGACTGGTTTCCGCGCGGATTAGCACGCTGGCTTCCTGTTCATCGATCCATTTCTCCTGCAACCCCTGTTTCGCCAGTTCGTCCAGACGGGTAAACGGAAGCGGCTTTTTGAACTGCTTGCAAAGACGATCGTGGATTGCTTCTGCCGCCATCACGTCTGTCAGCGCCTCTTCCAATTGACCTGCCGGATTGTTATCACCCGGCGTCAGGTACATGCCGCGCCCTAAACGGCTGCGGGTCGCTGACGGCGTTTGCAGCATCCGCGCCAGCTGATGATCCAGACGATCGGAAGGGGCGCGGCAGTGACGGCCCAGCGGGAATACCACTGTTCTCAGCATGCCCGCTACCAGTCGGTTAGGGAAGTTACGCAGCAGATCATCCATCGCCACTTCAGCCTGATTCAGCGCATCCTGAACGCCCCAGTGCAGTAACGGCAGGTCAGCCTCATTACGTCCCTCATCCTCATAGCGCTTCAGCGCTGCAGAGGCCAGATAGAGCTGGCTCAGCACATCGCCCAGCCGGGCAGAGATACGTTCGCGACGCTTCAGGCTGCCGCCCAGCACCGACATGGCGATGTCCGACAGCAGCGCCATATTGGCGCTCAGGCGATTCAGATGCTGATAATAACGACGCGTGGCGTCGCGGGTGGGCGAAGCGCTGGTACGACCGGCGGTGAGGCCGAGCCACAGGCTGCGGGCAGTGTTACTTCCCACATGACCTACATGGCTGAACAGAGCCTGATCAAACGCATTCAGATTATTGGTCTGAGCGGCTGCCATCTCTGCCAGCACATAGGGATGGCAGCGGATAGCGCCCTGGCCGAAGATAATCATGCTGCGGGTCAGGATATTCGCCCCTTCAACCGTGATGGCAATGGGCGCACCCTGATAGGCCCTTGCCAGGAAATTACTTTTACCGAGCATAATGCCCTTGCCGCCAGCAATATCCATCGCATCCATAATGGCGCGCTGCCCGCGGTGGGTGCAGTGGTATTTAACGATAGCGGAAAGCACCGCCGGTTTTTCACCCAGCATAATTCCGGAGGTAATCAGCGTGGCGGCAGCATCCATCACGTAAGCATTTCCGGCGATGCGTGCCAGCGGCTCTTCAATGCCCTCCATTTTACCAATAGGCAGGCGGAACTGGCGCCGAATATGGGCATAAGCGCCAATAGCCAGCGCAATGCTTTTCAGGCTGCCGGTAGAGTTAGAGGGCAGGGTGATACCGCGTCCTACAGAGAGACATTCCACCAGCATACGCCAGCCCTGACCGGCCATTTTTGGCCCGCCAATAATGTAGTCGATAGGGACAAAGATATCTTTGCCGCGCGTCGGGCCATTCTGGAACGGAACGTTTAACGGGAAGTGACGGCTGCCTATTTCCACGCCAGCCGTATCTGTCGGGATCAGCGCGCAGGTAATCCCCAGCTCCTCCGTTTCACCGAGCAGATGTTCAGGATCGGACAGCTTGAATGCCAGCCCCAGTACCGTAGCGACAGGTGCCAGGGTAATGTAGCGCTTATTCCAGGTCAGGCGCATGCCCAGCACCTGCTCTCCCTGCCAGTTACCCATACAGACTACGCCGGTATCAGGAATGGCTCCTGCATCCGACCCCGCTTCCGGGCTGGTAAGGGCAAAGCAGGGAATTTCCTCTCCGCGAGCCAGACGCGGCAGATAGCGATTTTTCTGCTCATCGGTACCATAGTGCTGCAACAGCTCACCCGGACCGAGCGAGTTAGGCACGCCAACGGTGATCGCCAGAATGCCGGAGACGCCAGCCAGTTTCTGCAGCACGCGCGCCTGGGCATAGGCTGAGAAAGCCAGCCCGCCGTACTCTTTCTTAATGATCATCGCAAAGAAGCGCTGCTCTTTCAGATAGGCCCAAAGCTCAGGCGGCAGATCGGCCATTTCATGGGTGATTTGGAAATCGTTAGCCATACGACAGGCCTCTTCAACCGGGCCGCTCAGAAAAGCCTGTTCCTCTTCCGTCAGGCGTGGCTGCGGATAGTTGTGCAGTTTTTTCCAGTCTGGCGTGCCGCGAAACAGATCGCCCTCCCACCAGGTGGTGCCAGCCTCAATGGCTTCTTTTTCCGTACGTGACATCGGCGGCATCACTTTACGGAAGGTTTTCAGCATTGGGCTGGAAAACATTTTTCGGCGCACCGGGAGCAGCGTAAAGGGCAGCAGTATGAGGATCAGCGGGATCAGCAGCCACGGCGTCCAGAGATGAGCCATCGACCACGCTGCGGTCCAGAGCAGCAGGATAGCGCTGCTCACCAGCAGACTGACGCGGTGATAAAACAGAGCGCCGATCAGCACGATCGTCGCGACGATACTGAGAACCATCATAACTGTTGCTCCATAAGTAGTAAGAGGTCTGACCTGTTGGTTACAGGTTTAATCGAGATAAACTTGCTTAGCAATCTGTTTACATAATAATTACAACCTGGCTCACAAACCGGTCGCACCAAAAGTCAAAGCCGTGGCCCAGGGCGCAGGGCGCTTTTCGCCCCTCTTCCAACTTGGTAAACTGGCAATAACCTCACCTATAAAGGACTTCCCCTATGTATCAGGACATCATTCGTGCAGAGCTTAACGAAGCCGCAGAGACGCTGAATAAATTTCTCAGCGACGAAGCCAATATTCATGCTATTCAGCGCGCGGCGGTGCTGCTGGCTGACTCGTTCAAGGCGGGAGGAAAAGTGCTCTCCTGCGGTAACGGCGGTTCGCATTGTGACGCCATGCATTTTGCGGAAGAGCTGACCGGTCGCTACCGCGAAAATCGTCCGGGCTACCCAGCTATCGCTATCTCTGATGTCAGCCATCTCTCCTGCGTCAGCAACGATTTTGGCTACGATTTTGTCTTCTCTCGCTATCTGGAAGCGGTGGGTAAAGCGGGCGATGTGCTGTTCGGGATCTCCACCTCTGGTAACTCCGCTAACGTTATCAAAGCGGTCGAGGCGGCGCGTGCACAGGGCATGAAAGTGATTACCCTGACCGGCAAAGATGGCGGCAAGATGGACGGTATGGCCGATGTGGAAATTCGGGTGCCACACTTTGGTTATGCCGATCGCATTCAGGAGATCCACATTAAGGTTATCCATATTCTGATCCTGCTGATCGAAAAAGAGATGGCTGAGTAAGCATTCAGGCCAGCGCCGCTGGCCGCTACGTGAGGGTTTTCTATGTGCGAACTGCTCGGGATGAGCGCGAATGTGCCAACGGATATCTGCTTTAGCTTTACCGGCCTGGTACAGCGCGGGGGAGGGACGGGGCCGCACAAAGATGGCTGGGGCATTACCTTCTATGAGGGCAAAGGCTGCCGTACCTTTAAAGATCCCAGGCCCAGCTTTAATTCGCCGATCGCCCGTCTGGTACAGGAATACCCGATCAAGTCCTGCTCGGTAGTGGCCCATATCCGCCAGGCTAACCGGGGTGAAGTGTCGCTGGAAAATACCCATCCGTTTACCCGTGAAGTCTGGGGACGTAACTGGACCTATGCGCATAACGGTCAGCTTAAAGGCTATCGGAGACTGGATACCGGGCAGTTCAGGCCGGTTGGGGAGACGGACAGCGAGCAGGCGTTTTGCTGGTTATTGCACAAGCTGACCACGCGCTATCCGCGCACGCCGGGTAACTGGCCTGCGGTGTTCCGCTATATTGCTGAGCTGGCGGGGGAGCTGCGTGAAAAAGGGGTATTCAACATGCTGTTGTCAGATGGACGTTATCTGATGGCCTTCTGTTCCACCAATCTGTTCTGGATAACCCGACGCGCCCCTTTTGGCAAAGCGACACTGCTGGATCAGGATGTGGAAATTGATTTTCAGAAGCAGACCACGCCAAACGACGTGGTCACGGTGATCGCCACTCAGCCCCTGACGGGCAATGAAACCTGGCACAAGATTGAGCCAGGCGACTGGGCGCTATTTTGTCTCGGTGAGCGCGAGCGCTGAACCCGAGCCAGGCATGCTGAGCAGCGGGCCGTTCAGCACGTAGCGGCCAGCATTGACGCTGACGGACGGCGGCAGACGATTCTGCACAAATTGTGCATAGCCCGGCTGCAACTGCTGCCAGAAGCTGTAATAGATTGAGTTACGATGACGCTGCAGGTTGCTGTCAGTCATGCGGAACGGGTAAATGCTTACTTCAACACGTGGCTGGCCGTTACGCAGCGCCGCTTCCACATAGTGATAAATATCGTCGATGTTAGCATCGGTCATCGCATAGCAGCCAATAGAGACGCAGCTGCCGTGGATCATCAGGTATTTCCCTTCATAACCCTGCTGGCGATCGTATTCGTTGGGGAAGCCGACGTTAATCGCGCGGTAGAAACGGCTGTCCGGCTTTAGCTGGGAAAGGCCTACGCTGTAAAAACCTTCCGGACTTTTAAAATCACCCTGACGACGTTTTGGGCCTAAGCCGCCCGAGAAATTACAAATGCGATAGCTGTTGAGCAGACGGTAATCGTTACCGATTTTGCCATACAGCTCAAGCGTACGTTCTTCTTTAAAGATCTGAATATAAACGGGGGTGCCGAGTAATTGTTTCTTTAACTCTTTGCTTACCGGGGCGAGCGGCGTGACCGGTGTGACGGGTACGCTGGCGATGGCGACGGCTGGCAGTAAAAACATCGCAAACAACAGTGCGATTTTGCCCATTCTGGTTCCCTTGAAAAGAGGGGTGGATGCTACGCCCGCAGGCGCTGTTACTTGCAATATCGGAGAATTCCGCTATCGCAGCGCCACATTAGCATTGTCTGTTTTTTTATCAAGAGAGCGCAGGTGAAAACAAAAAATAAAATTCCCCTGCCGCTGCGCTTTGCGGCACTAAACGCAAGTTGAAATCGTTCTGGTTGACTGTATACTTATCCAGTGCATCTGGGGGGGATATGCGTAAGATCATACACGTTGATATGGACTGCTTTTTCGCCGCCGTGGAAATGCGCGACGATCCCAGCCTGCGTGATATCCCCCTTGCCATTGGCGGCAGTCATTTAAAGCGCGGGGTAATCAGCACGGCGAATTATCCCGCCCGCAAATTTGGCGTGCACAGCGCTATGTCCACGGCAATGGCACTGAAGCTCTGTCCGCATCTGCGGGTGGTCCCCGGCCGCTTTGAAGCCTATAAAGAAGCCAGCCAGCATATTCGTGAAATCTTCTCGCGCTATACCTCACTGATTGAACCGCTTTCGCTGGATGAAGCCTATCTGGACGTCACGGAAAGCCCGCATTGCCACGGGTCGGCAACGCTTATCGCCCGCGAAATCCGCCAGACCATTGCCCGCGAGCTGAATCTCACCGCCTCTGCCGGGATCGCTCCCATCAAGTTCGTGGCCAAGATCGCCTCTGACTTAAACAAACCCGACGGGCAGTTTGTGATCACTCCCGATGCGCTCTCCGGGTTTCTGATGACGCTGCCACTGTCGAAGATCCCGGGAGTAGGAAAAGTCACCGCGAAAAAGCTGGAGGAGATGGGGTTAAAGACCTGTGCAGACGTGCAGAAAACCGATCTGGCGGCCCTGTTAAAGCGTTTTGGCAAGTTTGGCCGCGTAATCTGGGAACGCAGCAACGGCATTGATGAGCGGGAAGTGATAACGGAGCGGCTGCGGAAATCCCTGGGCGTGGAGCGCACGCTCTCTGAAGATATTCACAGCTGGGAAGCTTGTCTGGAGGTTATCGACAGGCTTTATGAGGAGCTGGAGCGCAGGCTAATCAAAATCAAACCGGACCGGCAGATAGCTCGTCAGGGGGTAAAACTCAAGTTCGACGATTTCCAGCAAACCACCCAGGAACATGTCTGGCAGGAGCTGAATAAGGATGATTTGATAGCGGTGGCGAAAAAAACCTGGGATGAGCGGCGGGCAGATCGGGGCGTCAGGCTGGTGGGACTGCACGTTACCCTGCTGGACCCTCAGCTTGAGCGGCAGCTGTTACTGCTGCTCTGAATCGGGGCGGAAAATCTTCCGCCCCGCTGCGATTTACTTAGCAGGAATCGCCTTCAGCAGCGCCGTCAGCAGTTGCCAGTAGAGGCCAACGCTTGCAATGTGCACCTGCTCGTCCGGCGAGTGGGGGCCGGTAATGGTCGGGCCAATAGAGACCATATCCATCTCAGGATAAGGCTTTTTGAACAGACCGCACTCCAGACCTGCGTGGATCACCTGAATGTTCGGCGTTTTGCCAAACAACTTTTTGTAGGTTTCACCCACCAGTGCCATAACCGGTGAAGAGGCATCGGGCTGCCAGCCTGGGTAGCTGCCTTTCGCCACGGTGGCGGCACCAGCCAGGTCGCCCAACGCAGTCAGCATTTCCACCACGTACTCTTTACCGCTGTCGATCAAAGAGCGGATCAGGCAGTTGATTTTCGCTTCCTCTTCCTTCAGCGAAACCACGCCGAGGTTCAGCGAAGTTTCAACCACGCCTTTCATCACGTCTGAATTGCGGATTACGCCGTTTGGCGTGCTGTTCAGCAGCGCAAAAAACGCATCCCGGCTTTGCGCCGTCAGCGCCGGGCCGCCAGCCGCCACGTTTTCAATCACGACGTTGATATTTTTCTCTTTCAGGCTCAGTTCAGCCTTCAGCGTTTCCAGATAGCCCAGTGCCAGGCTTTTCAGCTCATCCACTTTGTCCGCAGGAACCGCCAGCGTGGCAACTGCTTCACGCGGGATGGCGTTACGCAGCGTACCGCCGGTGAAATCGACCAGGCGCAGGTCCAGCGCCTTGGCGTGGGCAAACAGGAAGCGAGCCAGCAGTTTATTGGCATTGCCCAGACCGACGTGAATATCACAGCCGGAATGGCCGCCTTTCAGCCCCTTGAGGATCAGCTGCAGCGGCTCATAGCCTGCCGGCACCGCTTCACGGCTGACGGCCAGCGTGGTGGTGAAATCAATCCCACCTGCGCAGCCCATGTAAATTTCACCTTCCTCTTCCGAGTCGGTATTGATCAGGATTTCCGCCTGCAACCAGTTGGGCTGCAGCCCAAAGGCCCCCACCATGCCGGTTTCTTCGGTCATAGTCAGCAGCACTTCCAGCGGGCCATGCTCCACGTTTTTATCAGCCAGGACCGCCAGCGCCGACGCCATGCCAATCCCGTTATCCGCGCCCAGCGTGGTGCCACGCGCTTTGACCCATTCGCCATCAACCCACGGCTGAATAGGATCTGTTGTGAAGTCATGCACCGTGTCGTTGTTTTTCTGCGGCACCATATCCAGGTGCGCCTGCAGCGCTACCGGCTTGAGTTTTTCCAGGCCCGGCGTGGCGGGTTTGCGGATCAGAATATTGCCTACGGCATCGCGGTCAGTGGCGAAACCCTGCTCTCTGGCCCAGGACAGAATGTGTTCTGCCAGCGCCTCTTCATGATAAGAAGGGTGGGGAATAGAGCAGATTTTGGCAAAGATATCCCACAGAGGCTGGGGGGAGAGTTGAGATAATTCAGACACGATAAATCTCCTGTGCCAACGCCATCGGCCAGCAGCGCTGCCAATAGCGAGCATATTGAGCAAGTGGATGACTCCCGTCAGACTCTCTGACGCGATGGGCAAAGAATATCATCGTTTCCGCGGCGTTGCTTACTTCACACCAGGAAAAAAGCCGCCCGGCGCTGGTTTTTAGCCGCTCAGATCTCTATAATTCCGCGCAACCTCTCCCATTGTACATTTTTAAGCCAATACCATTGGTCGGGACTCCTTTTATGAGTGAAAAATACGTCGTCACCTGGGACATGCTGCAAATTCATGCCCGTAAACTGGCTCAGCGCCTGCTCCCTGTCGATCAGTGGAAAGGTATTATCGCGGTCAGCCGCGGTGGCCTGGTCCCCGCTTCTCTGCTGGCTCGTGAGCTTTGCATCCGCCATGTCGATACCGTATGCATCTCCAGCTACGACCACGACAATCAGCGTGAAATGAAAGTGCTGAAGCGTGCAGAAGGCGACGGTGAAGGCTTTATCGTGATTGATGATCTGGTCGATACCGGCGGGACCGCGCAGGCGATCCGCGAGATGTATCCAAAAGCCCACTTCGTGACTATCTTTGCCAAACCTGCTGGTCGCCCGCTGGTAGACGACTATGTGGTGGATATCCCGCAGAATACCTGGATTGAACAGCCGTGGGATATGGGCGTGGTCTATATTCCGCCGCTGGTAAAAGGCTGATTGACGCGCATCAAAGTAACGCCCGGTTCTGCCGGGCGTTTTTTTTTACGGTTAGCGCACTGCTGCAGGCTGCGATAGACTCATCCGACGCCCTGTGCTGGAGGAACGTCACGCCATGTCACCAAAGAATCTGAGTGAGGAGCTGTTCAAACCTCGCTTTAAGCATCCTGAAACCTCATCATTAATTCGCCGTCTTCATCGCCATAAGCCGCTGCCGATCCACTCGGCGCTGGAAGGAGAGAGTCACGCGGGCTGGTATCGCATGATCAACCGGCTGCTGTGGACCTGGCGGGGATTGCCCCTGCAAGAGATCAGTGAAGTGCTGGCCCGCATAGCTAACAGCCGGGTAGAACATACTGATGACAACCTTCTGGATACGGTAATCGGCTACCGGGGCGGAAACTGGATTTATGAGTGGTCAAAGCAGGCTGCCTACTGGCAGCAGAAAGCGGGCGAAGTCGCTACTCCTGAAGAGGCCGGACAGTGCTGGCTTCATGCCGCCAACCTCTATGGTGTGGCGGGCTATCCCCACCTGAAAGGGGATGAGCTGGCGGAACAGGCACAGCTGCTGGCAAATCGTGCCTATGAAGAGGCTACGTCGCGGCTCTCCGGTGAGTTAAAAGAGCTGGAGTTTCCCATTCCCGGCGGCAGCCCGATTTTTGGCTTCCTGCATATGCCACCCGGCGTCAGCGCGCCTTATCCGACCGTACTGCTGTGCGGCAGCCTGGATTCGCTGCAAACCGATCATTACCGTCTGTTCCACGATTATCTTGCCCCACGCGGCATTGCTATGCTGACAATTGATATGCCTTCGGTCGGTTTTTCAGCGAAGTGGACTCTCACGCAGGATGCCAGTTTTCTGCATCAGCAGGTGCTGCGTCACTTAGAGAATGTGCCCTGGGTGGACCATACCCGCGTTGGCGCATTCGGCTTCCGCTTCGGCGCAAACGTGGCGGTACGGCTCGCCTATCTTGAGTCGCCGCGCCTGAAAGCGGTAGCCTGCCTGGGGCCGGTGGTTCACACCCTGCTGTGCGATAAAACCGTTCAGGACCGCGTACCGGAAATGTATATGGACGTGCTGGCCAGCCGTTTAGGCATGGCTACCGCCTCCGACTCTGCGCTGCGGGTCGAACTGAACCGTTACTCCCTTAAGTTACAAGGGTTGCTGGGGCGCCGCTGCCCGACACCGATGCTTTCCGGCTACTGGCCAAACGATCCCTTCAGCCCGGAAGAGGAGTCAAAGCTTATTGTTAACTCCTCCGCAGACGGGAAACTGCTGCCGATAGCCCTCTCACCCGCCATGCACAACTTTGATAAAGCGTTACGTGATATTGTCGACTGGTTAGCGAAGCGGTTAACGCGATGAGTTGCTATAATTCAAACCTTTGCTATAACAAGCAGGCTTAACCCGCCGATCGCCTGACTCCGACGGGTTAGCGGATTGATTAACAGGCGCATTACAGGAGAGTAAACGATGACGTTACCAAGTGGGCATCCTAAAAGCCGCTTAATGAAGCGCTTTGGATCGCTGGGTCCCTATATTCGCGAAGCGAAATGTGAAGAGGAGCGTTTTTTCTTTGACTGCCTGGCCGTTTGCGTCAACGTTAAACCCTCACCGGAGCTGCGCGAGTTTTGGGGCTGGTGGATGGAGCTGGAAGCGCAGAGCGACCACTTCACCTACGAATACCACTTTGGACTGTTCGATAAAGAGGGCAACTGGAAGCCGTCGACAGTCAAAGGAAAAGAGAATAATGAACGGCTCGAAGAGACCTTGCGTAATTTCCATGTGCGGCTGAAAGCGCTGCTGGAAGAGATGAAGCTGGGGCTGAAACCCGCTGCCGGTTTCAATGATGAGCCGGTCAAGCTGACCGCCTGAGGCTGAATAACCCGTGAAAAGGCTGGCAATGCCAGCCTTTTTTTCAGCGAGCTAACGCGGGGTAAAACTACTCAACTGCGGGAGAGAGGGGAGAGATTAGAACTGATAAACCAGGCCAACCGCTACAACGTCATCGTTGTTCAGGCTGAGTTTGTTGTCGTCGTCCAGCTGGTTGATTTTGTAGTCAACGTAGGTGTTCATGTTTTTATTGAAGTAGTAAGTCGCACCCACATCAATGTATTTAACCAGGTCAACATCTCCCAGCCCTTCAATGTCTTTGCCTTTGGTCTGCACGTAGCCGATGGAAGGACGCAGACCAAAATCGAACTGATACTGCGCAACCAGCTCAATGTTCTGTGCTTTATTCGCCGCACCTGCCACCGTCGTGCCGTCAACCGTGGAGGTACCGCTAATTGGGGTCATATTGCGCGTTTCATTATAGACAGCTGCCAGGTAAACGCTGTTGGCATCATATTTCAGACCTGCACCCCATGAATCCGCTTTATCGCCCGTGCCGTAAGCCTGAGCCTGCTGCGCATTGGTCCGATCTGAGCTGGTGTAGGCACCGCTGATGCTTACGCCAGTGTCGGCCAGGGCATAAACCGCTGACATACCGTAGCCGTCGCCGTTGCCTCTGGAGGTCGTTGTACGACCGGTGCTGTCATCATTTTTACCCTGATACTGTAAAGCAAACTTCAGACCATCAACCAGCCCAAAGAAGTTAGTGTTACGGTAGGTCGCCACGCCAGTGGTTCGCTGGGTCATAAAGTTATCGCTACGCGCGGTGCCGTCACCGCCGAATTCCGGGAACATATCGGTCCAGGCTTCCACATCGTACAGAACGCCGTAGTTACGGCCATAGTCGATTGAGCCGTAGTCGCCGAATCGCAGACCAGCAAAGCCCAGACGGGTTTTGTTGCCGGTATTCGCATCGCTGCCTTCACTGTTATTGGTATTGAACTGATATTCCCACTGACCGTAACCAGTCATCATGTCGTTGATCTGCGTCTGACCCTTAAAGCCCATACGCATATAAGACTTGTCGCCGTTGCTGCCATCGTTATCGCTGAAATAATGCAGGCCTTTAATTTTACCGTACAGATCCAGCTTGTTGCCGTCTTTGTTGTAAACTTCTGCGGCCTGAGCAGCGGTGGAGAGAGCCATTACGGCGGTTAAAATGGCCAGTGCGCTTTTCTTCATTTTCCTATCAATCCCGAATGAGTAAGTTTTTTTGTGGCCTTCAGACTTCTCTTAAGGCAGCAACGTTTTACCCTGCGAACATTAAAATTTTATTACATTCCTATACATTTCTTGTTATTGCCGAACTTTTGGTCTACCCGGCTGTCGGCGGTTTTTCCCCCTTTTACGCCGCGTCCTGTTGGCTTCCAGCACCACACCTGTTAAAAAGTCAGTTCGACCTTATTTTTTTGTAATGGCAGGAAATAATGAGCAGCAGCCAGACCCTGGTAGTGAAACTGGGGACCAGCGTATTAACCGGCGGATCGCGTCGGCTGAACCGGGCACATATTGTCGAGCTGGTGCGTCAGTGCGCGCAGCAGCATGCGGCAGGCCACCGAATTGTGATTGTCACCTCTGGCGCCATGGCCGCCGGGCGTGAGCATCTTGGCTACCCGGAACTGCCGCCCACCATCGCCTCAAAGCAGCTGCTGGCTGCGGTGGGGCAGAGCCGGCTGATTCAGCTCTGGGAACAGCTGTTCTCTATTTACGGCATACACATCGGCCAGATGCTGCTGACGCGCGCTGACCTTGAGGACCGCGAGCGCTTCCTGAATGCCCGCGATACGCTGCGCGCGCTGCTGGACAACCACATCGTACCGGTGATTAATGAGAACGATGCGGTGGCCACGGCGGAAATCAAAGTGGGTGATAACGATAACCTCTCGGCGCTGGCTGCGATCCTCGCCGGGGCAGATAAGCTGCTGCTGCTGACCGATCAGCCCGGCCTGTTTACCGCCGATCCGCGTAATAACCCTGAAGCGCAGCTGATTAACGACGTTCACAGCATCGATGATGCGCTGCGCGCCCTGGCGGGCGACAGCGTGTCCGGTCTGGGTACCGGTGGGATGGCGACCAAATTGCAGGCGGCTGACGTAGCCTGCCGTGCCGGAATAGATACGATTATTGCCGCCGGAAGCCGTGCAGGCGTGATCGGTGATGTTATCAACAGCCAGCCGGTGGGCACGCGTTTCCACGCGCTGCAGACGCCACTGGAAAATCGTAAACGCTGGATCTTCGGCGCGCCGCCTGCGGGAGAACTTACCGTGGATGATGGTGCTCTCTCTGCCATTCTTGAGCGCGGCAGTTCACTGCTGCCAAAAGGCATCCGTGAGATCAGCGGCAACTTTTCACGCGGTGAAGTTATCCGCATCCGCAGTCTGCAAGGGCGTGATGTGGCGCACGGCGTAAGCCGTTATAACAGTGATGCAATGCGGATGATTGCGGGACACCATTCCCAGCAAATCAGCGATATCCTGGGTTATGAATATGGTCCGGTTGCGGTTCACCGTGACGATATGATCGTCAGTTAAGGAGCAGCAGATGCTGGAAGAAATGGGTAAAGCGGCCAAAGCGGCCTCTTATCAGCTGTCGGTGCTCTCCACCGCGCAAAAAAATCAGGTCCTGATGACCATTGCCGATCGCCTTGAAGCGCAGAGCGCAGAGATCCTGGCGGCAAACGAGCTGGATCTGGCCGGGGCGCGTCAGAGCGGCATGAGCGAAGCGCTGATGGACCGGCTGATGCTCAATCCCGCCAGGCTGAAAGGCATTGCTGACGATGTGCGCCAGGTTTGCCGCCTGGCCGATCCGGTTGGCGTGGTGATGGATGGCGGCCTGCTGGATAACGGGCTGCGCATTGAACGCCGCCGCGTACCGCTGGGCGTTGTCGGGGTAATTTATGAAGCACGTCCTAACGTAACGGTGGATGTTGCCAGCCTCTGCCTGAAAACCGGCAATGCGGTGATCCTGCGCGGCGGGAAAGAAACGTACCGGACTAATGGGGCAACGGTTCGCGTGATTCAGGGGGCCTTGCAGCAGCATGGCCTGCCGGCAGGCGCAGTGCAGGCGATTGAAAGTCCGGATCGTGAGCTGGTGAATCAGTTGCTGAAGCTGGATCGCTACGTCGATATGCTGATCCCGCGCGGCGGCGCTGGCCTGCACAAGCTGTGCCGCGAGCAGTCAACCATTCCGGTGATCACCGGCGGTATTGGCGTATGCCATATCTTTGTTGACCAGGATATCGAAATGGATGCGGCGATGAAAGTGATCGTCAATGCCAAAAAACAGCGCCCGAGCGCCTGTAATTCCCTGGAAACGCTGCTGGTACATGCCGCAATTGCCGATCGCTTCCTGCCGGTTTTAAGCGCCCGCATGGCAGAAGAGGGCATCAGGCTGCATGCCGATCCTCGCTCACTGCCGCAGTTGCAAAACGGCCCGGCGGAGGTCAGCGCAGTCACGGATCAACAGTATCGGGACGAATGGCTGGCGCTGGATCTCAACGTGAAGCTGGTGGACGATCTGGATGAGGCTATCGCCCATATCCGTGAATATGGTACCCAGCATTCAGACGCAATTCTGACCCGCAGCATTCACCATTCCGATCGCTTTGTGAATGAGGTTGACTCCTCGGCGGTCTACGTCAATGCCAGCACCCGTTTCACCGATGGCGGACAGTTCGGTCTGGGCGCGGAAGTGGCGGTAAGTACCCAGAAGCTGCACGCTCGCGGCCCGATGGGTCTGGAAGCGCTGACCACCTACAAGTGGGTCGCGTTCGGCAACGATACGGTGCGCAGCCAGGCTGGCTCATCCGGTTAAGGCGGGGCGTAAGCACGCCGAAAGGGCCGGTTTCAGCCCGGGAGGCATCAGCAGCGGGAGAGGCAGGGAGGCTTCTGGTTTATTCAGGAAGAAGTGACAGGTAATGATTGCTCAACATCATAAGGATATCTCGATGGTTACGCTTTCCCAGCTTTTCCCCTTTGCTGCTATTTCCCTGGGTATGGTGCTGACGCCGGGGCCGAATATGATCTATCTGATCTCCCGCTCTCTCTGTCAGGGACGTAAAGCGGGATATATTTCGCTGACCGGCGTAGCGCTGGGTTTTATGTTTTATATGCTGTGTGCCACGCTGGGGATCACCGCGCTGATTATGGCGGTGCCGCTGGCATATGATGCGTTGCGCTTCGCGGGGGCCTGTTATCTGCTCTATATGGCGTGGCAGGCTATTTTTGGCGGGAAATCGCCGTTTCAGCTTCGCGACCTGCCCGCAGACAGCTCACGTAAGCTGTTTACCATGGGGCTGCTGACCAATCTTTTGAACCCCAAAACCGCAGTTATCTATCTGTCGCTGCTGCCGCAGTTTATTAAGCCGGAACAGGGCCACGTGCTTGTACAGTCGCTAACGCTTGGCTCCACTCAGATTGTCACCAGCATGCTGGTGAACGGCACGATTATTTTTGCCGCAGGGACCATCGCCAGCTTCCTGGCGCAGCGCCCAACCTGGCAAAAAATTCAGCGCTGGCTGATGGGGACTGTGCTGGCGAGCCTGGCGGTCAGGATGGTGCTTGAGGGCAAAAAGTAGAGGGCAGCGATAGCCCCTATTTTTCCCGCGAACGGCAGAAAATTATCGGTAAAGCCACTCTCTGTATCATTACGATGCTCCTTTATCGCTTCTGAAAAAGCGTTCTTTTCCTTCAGCATGCTTCGTTCTTCCTAAGAATGTTCCTAATCAAGCGGCAATCACAGGCGGCTTGTATACCCTTACAGCTAAGCGCAGGGCTAATAAAATTCCCTGCTGCTTTAAACATAAAGTCAATTAACGGTCCATATTGCCGTAAACCAACAGGCTATTATTGTTTATAACCAGTCAGCTTTCCGTCTCTGGCATATATCCACTCTGACATGCCTGAAACCGGACTTAAATTATTCCGGGGTGAGCTGAAAATAGTGAACTTTCTGGCGCTGCCCTAAAAATCTGGTCTCAGTCAGGAGCATAAGGAGCGATATGAAAATCAGACACCTTAATTGTGGCTGCATGTGCCCCTTCGGTGGTGCCTTTTATGATGGATTCAGTAAAGGGATTAAGGCTCACCTGGCCTGTCATTGCCTGCTTATTGAAACCGATGCCCACGGCCTGATTCTGGTTGATACCGGCTTTGGCAGGGATGACATCCGAATGGCGGATAACCGTATTGCCGGTTTTTTCCGCTTTGTGAATAATATTCAGAGAAGAGAAACGCTAACGGCCTTGTCACAGATTAAGGCACTGGGATATTCAGCCAGCGACGTCAGACATATCATCCTTACCCATCTTGATTTTGATCATGCTGGCGGCCTTACCGATTTCCCGGCAGCGAAAATACATCTGATGCAGCAGGAAATTGATACTGCTCAGTCACGACATAGCTGGCTGGCGCGGTCGCGTTACCGCCCGGCTCAGTGGAGCGGTTCGTCAGGCTGGACGGGCTATCAGGCTCAGGGTGAAAAGTGGTTTGGCTTTGATTCTGTAACCACGCTTGAGGGACTGCCTCCCGAAATAGTGCTTATTCCGCTTGCTGGCCACACGCTGGGACATGCAGGCATCGCCATCAAAACCGCTGAAGGCTGGCTGCTGCATGGAGGAGACGCCTGGTTTTACCGCGGTGAAATGCAGGGACTTCAGCGCCACTGTACGCCAGGGCTGCGGTTTTATCAGTGGTTTATGGCAGCTGACCAGCATGCCCGGCGCCAAAATCAGCAGCGGTTGCGGGAGCTGGCCTGCACGCCTTCCGCCAACGTAAGGCTGTTTTGCAGTCATGACCTTAAAGAACTGGAATCTTTTCTTCCTCTTCCAGTTACCGGTGGTACGGGGTCACGTACCTGAATCAGCATAACAGCTCCGGCAAAGCGCAGCGGCAATTCAAACCCCTACACCATAGTCTATGATTACTCTGCGTATGCTGGCTTTATCCCGGTTTTCCGGACAAGGGGTCAGCGTTCCCACTCTGTGGAACAGCCAGCTCATGGCTTCCAGAGCAGCGCCAACCCCTACGGCCTTCAGATCGCGTCAGGCAATGCATGCTCGCATCAGCGGAACCCTGTTCTGCTGGTGCCGTCCGTTGATCACTTATGAGTCAAGCGAGGCAATTGAATGGGGTCCAGATCGTTTCAAAAAAGTTGGGGGGCCGAATATCTCGCCTCCGGTGAGGTGCGTTTTCGCCTCTGGGCAACAGGGCAGCGTCAGGTCACACTCAGACTGGCGGGCCAGGATAGAGAGATGCAGCCAGCGGGAGAGGGCTGGTTTGAACTGCTGGTGGCGGATGTTTCCCCTGGCGCAGAATATAATTTTGTCCTTAGCGACGGGATGGTTGTGCCGGACCCGGCCTCGCGCGCGCAAAAGTCAGAGGTAAATGGCCCTTCGCTGGTCATCGATCCGACCAGTTATGCGTGGCAAAACAGCAGCTGGCGGGGCCGTCCGTGGGCGGAAACGGTGGTTTATGAGATGCATGTCGGTACCTTCACCCCTGAAGGGACCTTTCAGGCCGCAATGCAGAAATTACCTTATTTAGCCGACCTGGGCATTACCCAGATCGAGCTTTTGCCCCTGTCGCACTTTGGCGGCAACCGGGGCTGGGGCTACGATGGCGTGCTGCTCTATGCACCCCATGCGGCTTATGGTTCGCCAGACGATGTTAAGGCGTTTGTCGATGCTGCGCATGGTGCTGGTCTTTCGGTCGTGCTTGATATCGTGCTCAATCATTTCGGACCTGAGGGCAATTATCTGCCGCTCCTCGCGCCAGATTTCTTCCATAAAGAGCGCATGACGCCATGGGGCGCGGGCATCGCTTATGATGTTGATGCCGTGCGCCGCTATATCCTTGAAGCGCCGCTCTACTGGCTGAAAGAGTTCAATCTGGATGGACTCCGCTTTGACGCCATTGATCAGATTGAAGACGTTTCCCATAAACATGTGCTGATCGCTATCGCTGAACATATCCGCGCTGAAATCACTGACAGGCCCGTTCATCTGACCACGGAAGACAGCCGCAACGTTATCTTCCTGCACCCTCGCGGTGAGGATGGCTCCGTTCCGCTGTTTACCGGAGAGTGGAATGATGACTTCCACAATGCCGTCCATGTCTTCGCCACGGGCGAAACGCAGGCCTATTATCAGGACTTTGCCAAAGAGCCGGAAAAGCTGGTAGCCCGCGTGCTGGCAGAAGGCTTCGCTTATCAGGGCGAGATCTCCCCGCAATCCGGTGAAAAGCGCGGCGTAGTAAGCACCGGACAGCCGCCGGAAGCCTTTGTTGATTTTATTCAGAACCACGATCAGATCGGCAATCGCGCCCAGGGAGAGCGGCTGATCGATCTGGCAGGTGTCGATCGCACTAAAGTGATGCTCGCCACGCTGCTTTTATCGCCCCACATCCCGCTGATGTTTATGGGCGAAGAGTATGGGGAAACTAACCCGTTCCTGTTCTTCACCGATTTCCACGGCGATCTGGCCAAAGCCGTGCGGGAAGGGCGAGCGCGTGAGTTTGCCGGTCATGGCGATTTTGAGGGCGAAAGCGTCCCCGATCCTAACGCTGAGCAGACATTTATGATGTCGAAACTCGACTGGTCAAAGCAGAACACGCCGCAAGGCGCTGAGTGGCTGGCGTTCAGTAAAAAACTGCTGGCGCTGCGCCAGCAGCATATTGTTCCGCTGCTTGCCACCGGCGAGAGAGCTACCGGCGAGGTCGTCAAAACTGCAGAAGGTTTCGTTGCCGTCAGCTGGCAGTTCCCACAAGGAATGCTGTCGATGGCGTTTAATATCGGCGAGCACGCGCAGCCAATCCCGCTTCAGTCCGGCAAGACGCTTTTCGCCTGGCCGCAAGAGGAAAACAGACTGCCGCAAAATAGCATCCTTGTCCGCTTTACTACAGGAGAGGTCAGGTGAATATTCCTTCCGCCACCTACCGGATTCAGTTCCGTAACGGCATGACTTTTGACCGTGCCGCGGCGCTGGTGCCCTATCTGAAACAGCTTGGCATCAGCCATCTTTATGCTTCGCCCATTTTTACCGCAACAACCGGCTCAACCCATGGCTATGACGTGACGAACGCCAATGAGATAGAGCCTGAGATTGGTGGCCGGGAAGGGTTTGACCGCATGGTCAGCGCGCTGAAACAGGCTGGCCTGGGGCTGATCCTCGACATCGTACCCAACCATATGGCCGCTTCGCTGGAAAATCACTGGTGGCGCGACGTGATTGAGCAGGGTGAAAGCAGCCGCTACGCCCACTATTTTGACATTAACTGGTCGCGCCGCCTGACCCTGCCTTTCCTGGGGGATGATTTTGCCACCGTGCTGGAAAATGGCGAAATAAGCATCCGGCCCGATCCGCAAACCGGCAGGCCTGCGCTGGCCTACTTTGATAATTTTTATCCCCTTACGCCCGCGTCGTGGCAGGGAAAAGAGGCTGAAGTTCTTGCTCTTACCGATAAGAAGGCGATTGCCGAATTACATGACCAACAGCCCTGGCGTCTGATGTCGTGGCGGGATGCTCCGCACGATCTCTCCTACCGCCGCTTCTTTGAAATCACCGGTCTTGCGGGTGTCCGGGTAGAGGAGAAAGAGGTCTTTGACGATGCGCATCGGTTAATCCTGGAGCTTGTGCATTCCGGCATAGTCGACGGGCTACGGGTGGATCATGTGGATGGCCTGGCAGATCCGAAAGGCTATCTTGAGCGTCTGCGGCAGGAAGCGGGGCCGGAGTGTTATATCACCGTGGAGAAGATCCTCGGCGAAGGGGAGCAACTTCCGGCTGACTGGCCAGTTTCTGGTACCACCGGTTATGAATTTATCGCTGCGCTTTCTGAGGCGTTAGTAGATGGCAGCAAAATTAGCGAGCTGCGCCAGGCCTATGACCAACTGGTGGGCAAGCCGGTAGATATGCAGGCTGAACTGCGGTCGGCCAAACTGCTGATGGCGGACAGAAACTTCGAGGGCGAATTCACCACGCTGCTTAAGCTTGCGATGGTTATCGCCAGTGATGATGGGGCGGCGCTGGAGGAGAAAACCGTACGGGCTGCTCTGCGTGAACTGCTGGTGGCGTTCCCTGTTTATCGTACCTACGGCACACCGGAAGGGCTGACCACGGCGGATAGCGATCTTCTGCAAAAAATCAGCAGGAGGATAGCGACAGGCAAAAATGCGCCCGATCCTGAAGCGCTGAGTTTTCTTAACCGCATCCTCTCTGGTGACGTTGCTCAGCAAGCTTCTGCAGAGGCCACCCTCTTCCGCACCCGTTTCCAGCAGCTTACTGGCCCGCTGATGGCGAAATCGGTAGAGGATACGCTGTTCTTCCGGCAAAACATGGAGCTGGCGTTGAATGAGGTCGGCGCAGAGCCGATCCCACGTACCTTCTCGCTGGATCGTTTCCATAAAGAGATGACTACGCGGCTTGAAACGCAGCCGGACGCGCTCTCTGGCACCTCAACCCACGACACCAAGCGTGGCGAAGATGCGCGGGCGCGGCTCTATACGCTGACGGAAGCGCCGGATCGCTGGGCTGATTGTATCGCCCGCTGGCGTAAAATGAACCAGGCAGAAATCAGCCAGCTTGAAGATGGCCCGGCACCAAAGCCAGCAGTGGAGTGGATGCTCTATCAGGCGCTGGCAGGGGCCTGGCCAGTGATGCTGCAACCGGACGACTCGTCGGGGTTGAAAGAGCTGGAGGAGCGGTTCCTGGCGTTTGTGGAAAAAGCGCTGCGGGAAGCCAAACTGCGGACGGATTGGGCAGACAGTAATGAAGTCTATGAAGAGGCGGTGTTCAGCTATGCAAGGAACCTGCTTTCGCCAGCGAATCACGCCTTCCTGCAAGATTTTACCCAGGCGATGCAACCCTTTATTCAGGCAGGGCTGGTTAACAGCCTTACCCAGACTGTGGTTAAGCTCACGGCACCTGGCGTGCCGGATATCTATCAGGGTAGCGAGGGGCTGAACTTCAGCCTTGTGGACCCCGATAACCGTCGTGAACCCGAGTTCGCGCAGCTTGCACAACAGCTCTCCTCACCTCTTGCCCTCACGCAGGAGCAGTGGCTCAGTGGGCAGCTTAAGCAGCAGATCATTGCCACTCATTTACAGCTGCGTCAGCAGAAGCGCGCGCTGTTTCGTCGGGGAGACTATGTACCGCTAACGGCTGCCGGTAAGCGGGCGGAAAATGTGCTGGCGTTCGCACGCGCGGAGGGTAACGAAGCGGTGATAGTGATCGCCCCGCGACTGGTACTGAGTGACCTGGGCAGTCTGACCACTTCCGCCTGGGGTACAGAGACCGGACTGCTCCTGCCGGAACGGCTTGCTAACCGTCGCTATCGCGACATTCTGACCGGAGAAGAGAAGATGCTGAGCGAGCGGATAACGCTGGACACCCTCCACGGTTATCAGCCCGTTACGCTTGTAACAGTATGATATAGAAAGATTAAAATATAATAACTTACCTTTGCAGGTGAATTTCTGTTGCCTAATGGAGAGCCAGAGATGTCAAACGGTCATTCTTTTGAAATTACAGCAGGGCACGGCCTGGTTCTGGGTGCCAATTTTGAAGGGGAAGGGGTGAATTTTGCCCTCTTCTCCGCCCATGCCGAGCGCGTTGAGCTTTGCCTTTACGATCCCAGCGGTAAAACGGAGATCGCAAGGCTGGAGCTGCCAGAGTATACCAATGAAATCTGGCATGGCTATGTTCCGGGCCTGCAACCCGGCGCGCTGTATGGCTATCGCGTACATGGTCCTTACGATCCGGAAAACGGTCACCGCTTTAATCCGCACAAGCTGCTGCTGGACCCCTATGCGCGCGAACTGGCGGGCGATATCGAATGGAATGAGGCTCATTTTGCCTATGAGCTACTGCATGAAGACAAAGATCTGACCTATGACACGCAGGACAGCGCGCCCTTTATGCCGAAATGCCGCGTCATCAATCCCAACGAATTCGACTGGCAGGACAATAACCGGCCCAATGTAACCTGGCCGGAAACGGTGGTTTATGAAGCCCATGTAAAAGGATTTACTCAGCAAAATCCCGCTATCCCTGAGGAGCTTCGCGGTACCTATGAGGGGATGGGCCATGTCGCCTCGGTTGACTACATCAAAAGCCTGGGCATCACCTCGGTTGAACTTCTGCCGATCCACTGGTTCCCGGACGATCAGCACCTGCTGGATAAAGGGCTGAAGAATTTCTGGGGCTATAACACTCTGGGCTTTTTTGCTCCCGCTTCACGCTATTTCGGTCCAAAGGGCATTCAGGGATTCCGCGATATGGTGCGGGCATTTCACGATGCGGGGATTGAGGTGATCCTGGATGTGGTTTACAACCACACGGCGGAGGGGAACGAACTGGGTCCGACCCTCTCCTTCAAGGGGATCGACAACTTCTCCTATTACCGCACGCTGCCGGACCAGCATCGTTATTACATTAACGATACCGGCACGGGTAACACGGTGAATACTTCCCATCCGCGCGTGTTGCAAATGGTGATGGATTCGCTACGGTACTGGGCAGAGTCGATGCATATTGACGGTTTCCGCTTCGATCTCGGCACTATTCTTGGCCGTGAGCCGGAAGGGTTTAATGAACGCGGCGGCTTTTTCGACGCCATGATGCAGGACCCGGTGTTGTCAAAGCTGAAGCTGATAGGGGAGCCGTGGGATATCGGCCCTGGCGGCTATCAGGTGGGCGGCTTCCCGCCTGGCTGGGCGGAGTGGAACGACAAATATCGCGACACGGTGCGCGAATACTGGAAAGGCAACAATGTCTCCACCGACTTTGCTGCACGCCTGCTCGGCTCTGGCGATCTCTACGATCTCCGTGGCCGTCGCCCCTGGGCCAGCGTTAACTTTATCACCGCTCATGATGGTTTCACGCTTAACGATCTCGTTTCTTACAACGAAAAGCACAACGACGCCAATGGTGAGGATAATAACGACGGCCACAACGATAACCGTTCCTATAATTACGGGGCTGAAGGGCCAACGGAGGATGAGGGCATCAACGCGGTACGCGAGCGTCAGAAGCGTAATTTCCTCGCCACGCTGCTGTTTTCCCACGGTACGCCGATGCTGCTCGCAGGCGACGAGTTCGGGCGTAGCCAGCAAGGCAACAACAACGGCTATTGCCAGGATAACGAGATCTCCTGGATTAACTGGGAGAATATGACGGCATCCGGCGAGGCGCTGCGTGAGTTTACCCGTCATGTTATCAAGCTGCGGGCAGAACAGCCGCTGCTGCGTCGGGAAAACTGGCGAGACGGTATGGATATCAAATGGTTCAATGCGGGCGGCGGCTTTCAGCAGTCGGAGCAGTGGGATGAAGGGCTGACGCTGGGTGTCTACATTGGCCGTCCCGATCTGCAGGCGGAAGAGGGCATCTGGCACGACGTGCTGATGCTGATCAACCCGTTTGAAGGCAACGTACCGTTCCTGATCCCGCAGTTTGGCGAAGGGGGCTGGGTGCTGGAGTTAACCACCTCAGATACCGCTAAACGCGGCCTGGTTATCAATAAAGAAAAGGATTTTGAGCTGGAAGGGCGCAGCATCGCCCTGTTCAGAAGGCCTTAAGCTCGTCGTTTTAACCTTAGCCGCAGCGGGCCTGCCTGTTGCGGCTAAATCCTTGCTTTTAAAACCAATATCGTAACCACCTGATGAAATAATCATTCAGCCCGGTGACGCCTCTGATAGCGACTCTTCCTGTTTTAACACCTCTGAAAAGCACCCTTTATCCCTTAATCAAACTCAGTTTTGCTGTGCGACCAGAATAGCCATAGTTTCAGGTTCCAGCGCCTTGAATATGCTCCCGGGCGCTGCTGTCAGATGCTGCCACCACGCTGTTATTTGCGGTAGTGCTGGGAAACACCTTCTGTGAAGGTGGCCATTTTGCCGGAACGGCGCGGGTAGCTGGCGTAGCGGTAGCAGTAGTGCTTGCCTGGCGAAAAATGCCGTTGATTATGATGATCGTTGCTGCTGCGCTGCTAACAACGGCCCTGTTGCGCTTTGCCGGAGTTCCCTGAGCGCTCAGGTGCTGAAGGGGTAGCCCGTAACGTTCAGGCTACCAGAACCAGGAAGACATCGTGAAGCAGTAAGCCAGCGTCACAGAGAGCAGGACGAGTTCAATGGGTTTAAAAAAGTACATGATTTTGGTTGGCGGTTTAGGTTAAGTAACCACTACATCGGTAAGATCGGCCGAAAACTTTAGCCCTCTCCGCGCTTTTTTCTGCCCGCTGGGAATGCTCTGCAAGATCGTTCATCGACTTGCCTGTCTGCTGCAATAGCGACTACTGTTGACGGTTCAGGTTGAGTTTTCCCGAAACGACTGCGACAGGGAGCCGTCATGAAAAAAGTCCTCGGCACTTTTTTACCCCTTTATAGCACCACGTTGTTAATGCTGCTGGGCTCCGGCCTGTTAACCACTTACGTTTCACTTCGTCTGGCCCATGAGCAGGTTAGCGGCAGCCTGATTGGCGCCATCACCGCAGCTAACTATTTTGGCCTGGTGCTGGGGGGCAAGGTTGGACATAACCTGATCGCCCGCGTAGGACATATCCGTGCCTACGTCTCCTGTGCCGGGATTATCACCGCTTCTGTCCTGGGTCATGGCCTGACCGATTTCCTGCCAATGTGGATATTCCTGCGGCTGATTATCGGTCTCTGCATGATGTGCCAGTATATGGTGCTGGAGAGCTGGCTGAACGACGGGGCGGAAACCGGGCAGCGCGGGCTGATTTTTGGTTTCTATATGGTGGCGACTTATCTGGGGCTTTCGGCAGGGCAGGTGATGCTGATGACGCAAATTGGCTCGGGCAGCTCCAGCCTGCTGATTGTGTCACTCTGCTTCGCGCTCTGTCTGGTACCCATTGCTCTGACCACCCGCACCAATGCGCATCCCATGACGCCAGCCCCGATGGAGCTGGGCTATTTCTTCCGCGCTATCCCTAAAATTCTGTTGAGCACGCTGGCCACCGGCATGGCCGTCGGCGCTTTTTACGGCATGGCGCCGGTCTATACCAGCCAGCTGGGATTCAGCACCCAGCAAACCGGTCTCTTTATGGCCATTACCATTTTTGCCGGGTTAATCTCACAGTTTCCGCTGAGCTGGCTTTCTGACCGCATTGATCGCAACCGCCTGCTGATGTACACCGCAGCGCTCTATACCCTTGCCGCGCTGCCTCTGACGCTGGGTCTGCACATGAGTTTTCTCTGGGCAGTCGCTGCGGCCTTTGTCACCAGCATGATGCAATTCTCGCTCTACCCGCTGATCGTGGCGATGGCGAACGACAGTGTCGCGCCGGAGAGAAGGGTCTCGCTTACCGCATGCCTGCTGATGGCCTTTGGTATCGGTGCCTGTATTGGCCCGCTGATCACCGGGGCGATTATGCAGCCGCTGGGGGGCAATATGCTCTATGCCTTTTTCTGCCTGTGCGGTGGCGTTATCGCCGTAACAAGCTGGTTTACCAGCAGAACGCCGCAGATTGTTACTGAAGCGCCTATTCCCCACGTCGCTCTGCCGGACAGTTTGACCAGCTCGCCGTTAGCCGCAGCGCTAAATCCTACCCTGACGGAAGAAGATATCCAGGCAGCGATGGTCGATACGGAGGCGGAGTCTGTGGAGACGGAAAGCAGTGAAAACAGCCCCGAAGCCCGATGATTTCCCGGCTCATAAATCAGGGTGAACGTTTTTTCATCCTTTAAAGCTGTTGATCTTCCCTCAGTCGCCAGATGAATAACATAACGCCCTCTTTTTCATTAAGTTTAATCCTAAAGTTGATCACTTTTGGTGATTGTTTATACTGTTATCACTTTACAGTAATAAATGGCCCGAATGAGGGATCGCATGTCAATCAGAGGCTTAGTCTGGCTGGTGATTATTGCAGGATGCATTGCCTGTTGGACCCTGCTTATCTGGTGGGGGAGTTAAAATGGGTGACAAAAGTGCAGAAGATGATGCTGAAGAGATAAAAACAGGGCCTTTTACGGGATGGTTACTGACGCCAAAGCAGCAGGCATTTTTAGAACTCTTCTGGTCAGAAGCGGAGGAAAACGATTCTGACTCCTCTCCATCGACCAGCCAGAACAGCGGGTGAGTCTGGTTGACTCCGATGCTGCTTGCAAAAAAATCTTTGCTGAGTAGGCTGGTGCCTCAAAGCAGGGCGGACCCCTTTTGAGGTGATTATGATCAAGTCGTTAATTGCTGTTGCCGTGGGCGGAGCCGCAGGCAGCCTGCTTCGCTGGCTGCTCTCTCTTCGTCTGAATGGGCTGTTTCCAGGGCTTCCCCCCGGCACGCTGACGGTGAATCTGGTCGGCGGTTTTATCATCGGCGCCGCAATGGCCTTTTTCCTGCGTAATCCTGAACTCGATCCCGCCTGGAAGCTGTTAATCATTACCGGATTTTGCGGAGGACTGACCACCTTCTCCACCTTCTCGCTGGAGATCGTAACAATGATGCAGTCCGGTAATTATCTCTGGGCCATGGCCTCTCTCTTCACGCATGTGATTGGATCGCTGCTGATGACCTTTGCCGGTTTCTGGCTGGTCTCACTTCTGGTCTAGCATAATTTCTACTTTTGGCTCGTCCGGCTCCAGTGCCAGCGCGCTGGCGCTTGCCGCATCAAACAGCGACAGGCTTTCAACCTGATCCAGCATAATCACTTTACGAAAAGCCATGGCGGACTTGGGTTCGGAGTCCATGGTGATGTTGTGTTCGGCATACCATTTGCTGTAGTTGTGCTCAATATTCAGGTTCAGCGTCTTGCCATCGCGATAGCCGCTCAGCATGGGAATAAGCACTAAGTTTGAGGTGGAGGTTGTTTCATAGGTGGCCGTATGGATCATGCCGATATAGATGCGGCGGGATTTCAGGGTAACCCAGGCGAGTTCGCCCTCCTCCATGCACTGGAACAGCAGCCCTTCGACGCCATTAGCGCGGGTCAGTTTTTTATAGAGTTTTTTACGGCCTGTGCTGTTAAGCCTGGCGCTGCCGGACCAGCTTGAGCGATAGATACAAAACGCCACCGCGAAGGCGAGCATGATAACGACGGGCGCCTGAATACCCAGAAAGCTCCAGTTCATAAACTCAATCTGCCAGTCGCGGTGCAGGCCGTCGCTCAGCTCAGGTATGGCGTTGAAGAGGGCAGAAAAAGCCAGTAATACCAGCCAGACAAGACCGGTCGCAATTACCCCTTGCAGCACAAAAATGCAGCCATAAAGGGCGACCAGGAAGTAGACATCCCAGCCAAATGAACGTTTTACTTTAAAACGGGTGGAGAGATCCCGGCTGGTGTACCAGTATCCGCACACCATCAACACCATAAATATTGCCGTTCCCATCTCAGGCCCTCTTCAGCGTATTAACGTGGCGGGCGAAATCCTGATGAACTTCAGGACTGGCAATATTGACCGTAGCGCCGCCATCCTCATCAATAAGAATGCGCTCACCTTCTTCGATCGACTCTTCGATATCACGCTGGCTCATGACCTGTAACAACGCTTCAGGGCTGGCAAAAAGGGAAAACAAAAGCTTGAACATGGCAATCCTTCCTGATGAACAGAGACTAAGCCTGACCGCCGGTGCGGCAGACTTCTATCAGAATAGTGTGAAAGTGGGTGAAGGTGCCCTCCCTGGCACAGATTTTTAGCTCCCTGATTGTGGGGCGGGGTCGTCCTGAAGATGTTTTTTGAAATGCTTCTCAATCTGTTCCAGCGTTTTACCCTGAGTTTCAGGAGCAAAAATGATGGCAAAGATGCCGCCAGCGACACCGATGGCAGCAAAAGCAAAGAAGCAGGTCGTCAGACCGAAGGCTTCCAACAGGATCGGAAACATAAAAGCGATGGAGAAGTTAGTCATCTGCATGGCAAAGACGGAAATGCCGTTAGCCATGCCACGAATACGCATCGGGAAAATTTCTGACAGCAGCAGCCAGGTGACCGGAGAGAGCGCTCCCTGCTGGAAGCAGAGGAAGATCAGCATGCCTGCCAGTATCAGATAGCTGCGTAACACGTCCGGTTCTCCCCGCACCGTCTCCGGCATCAGCCAGGTGACCAGTCCGATAGCCAGCAGCGTACAGGTACAGCCAATTTGCCCCACCAGCAGCAACGGACGACGACCAAAGCGGCTCAGCATCATGATGCCCACAAAGGTCATCAGCACCGAAATCACGCCGTTGGCGATGGTGGCCAGCAGCGATGCGTTGGTGCCGAGGCCGGTCGCCTGCAGCATAGTTGGCGCATAAAACATAATGGTGTTCACGCCGGAGAGCTGTTGCAGCATGGCAATACCGATACCCAGCACCACCAGCCGCTTCATCCAGACGGAAATGGTTTTTTGACGACGGGCATTCTTCTGGCTTTTGGAGTCCATGGACTTGCGGATTTCGCCCATCTCTTTTTCCACCATACGGGACTGGCGGGTGCGCTCCAGCACGTCGCGGGCTTCACGATAGCGACCATGCATGGCGTACCAGCGCGGCGTATCCGGCAGGAACAACATGCCGACCCAAAGGATAACCGCAGGCACACAGGCTACGCCAAGCATCCAGCGCCAGGTGGTCTCTCCACCCCAGACTTCATTGATCGCCGCGTTGCTGGTATAGGCGATAAGCTGGCCGGAAACAATCATCAGCTCCTGCAACGTCACAAACTGCCAGCGGCGGTTGGCCGGAACGATTTCCGCGATATAGATCGGCACAATAGCCGCCGCACTGCCCACGGCCAGCCCCAGAATGAAGCGAAACATAATCATCATCACGACGTTGGGTGCCATTGCGCAACCCAGTGAGCCGCACATAAAGATCACCGCCATCACCAGGATGACTTTTTTACGGCCGAAGTGGTCGGCTAACCGTCCGGCGCAGATGGCGCCAATGGCCGATCCCAGAATCAGGAAGCTGGTTACCATGCCGGTGGTGAGCGAGGTCAGGTGCAGGTCATGCTTCATAAACAGCAAAGCACCAGCAATCACGCCGGTATCGTAGCCAAAAAGCAGGCCGCCCAGCGTGGCAATAAACGCAATTACTTTAACCAGCGGCTCGGTGGGCTGCGGTGAAGCCGCTGCCGTACCGGATTTGCCGCTGTTGGATGAATCACTCACAAGTTACTCCCTGGAAACAGATAATTATTATGGTTGCCTGTGATCGGGATCACAGACCTTATAATCTAATCCAGGAATGCGAATTTGGCAGAAAAAAACGTAATTAAATTTCATCAGGAGAGGATGGCGGGCAAGGCGAAATGCGCCAGTAATATGCGCTTTTAAGCCGGGGATAAGGATAAGAGCAAGCATTAAGCAGGCCGCCGGAACGCGTTCCGGCAGCCTGGCGCCTGTCAGGAGAGGCTTCGGGTATATCTTGCAGCAGGTGTCGGAGTATGAATACGGGGTTGATGGCTTCCCGAACGTGGCCGACAGCTCTCTTTGAGCTTATTGAGTGGGGTCGCTGCGCTTTCCGGCGCGGCAGCTACAACACTCTTATCATCGTTATAGTCCTGAAGCCATGAAAGGTACTCCGCCATAACGAGAGTGACATCTTCGCCAGGTTGCGTGGTACGAATGTAAAGCTGAGCAGATAGTTTGGTTTTATCCTGGATATAGATTTCGTACTTTTTGTTCCAGGCCTGCGTATCGGGACGCTCGCGCAGAACAACGTCATTGAAGCGCAGATGCTGCCAGCGCGTGAGTCTCTGATAAAAATGTTTTTTATCCATGACGGATTAACCTCTCCGTTTTTCTCTGTGTGTAGTTCAAAAAAACCGCCCTGGACAGCGGGCGGAATAACGTCGTTATTGAAATAATAAAAATGAGGGTTAGCACCCACGCCGGATGGAAGGCCGTGTGGATGATTAAATCTAGACTAATTTTGCCGCTTCGCCATTGCTGCCATCATTTTTCAGAAAACTTGCAGGGAATGATGTCGAATCCTTTCAATAACCTGCCAGGTTAACGCGTTGAAACAGAGGTAAAATAGTGACTTATAGTCAACGTCAACCGCTAAATCCTGTTTACTCTTTACCTGAGGTGGTGGTAATTTCATAAAAAAATCATTTCAGGAGCTGGGTTATGAAACAGTTAGTGATCGACATGTTGATGAAGATTGCCAAAATCGACGTGGATGCGAAGGAACTGACTGCACAAGTCGAGGCTCAGTCCCTGTTAATTGCCGCGCTGTTACTGACGGCAGGAAAGGAAGGGGCATCAAATATTTCTGAAAACATTCAGAACGCCATCGTGGCGGCCTCAAGCTCTGGTAAAGGCTTTCTGCAGTCAGATGTTGATCTGCTGCTGACGCATGTGAACAGGCTACTGGCCGTCACGCGTTATGTTGATGAGAAGGCCAATGCGACAGAACCGGGCTGATGATGGAGAAGATGATAATGTCGGAAGCTGAAAGCCGCCCGCCGTTGCCGCCTTTTACCCGCGAGAGCGCTATCGAAAAGGTGAGATTAGCCGAAGATGGCTGGAACAGCCGGAACGCGCAGAAAGTGGCTCTGGCCTACACGCTGGATACAGAGTGGCGTAATCGCGCGGAATTTGTCACGAACCGGCAGGAAGCGGAAGCGTTTCTCAGCCGAAAATGGAAAAAAGAGCTCGATTATCGCCTGATTAAAGAGCTTTGGGCCTTTGCAGAGAACCGCATTGCCGTACGCTATGCCTATGAATGGCATGATGACTCGGGCAACTGGTTCCGCTCTTACGGCAACGAGAACTGGGAATTTGACGAGAACGGGCTGATGGCGAAGCGCTTTGCCTGCATCAATGACCTGCCGATCGCCGAGTCGGAACGCAAATATCACTGGCCGCTGGGAAGGCGCCCGGACGATCATCCGGGCCTGAGTGAGCTGGGGTTATAATCTCTCTTTTTCGTGCTTTCCTCTGCCGGATGAAGGCACGCCACTTATTTCACCGCCCCTTCGGTCACGCCGCTGATAAACTTACGCTGAAACACCAGAAAGACCACCACCAGCGGCAGGATTACAATCATCGCACCCGCCATCAGCACAGGAATATTAATGGTGTTTTTGTTCTGAAAGAACATCATGCCAATGGGCAAGGTGCGTAGTTCATCTTTGTTTACCAGAATCAGCGGGATAAGAAATTCATTCCATGTCCAGATAAACAGCAGCAGTGCCAGCGTGGTCAGCGTGGGCACGATGGCTGGCACCAGAATCCCCCATAATATGCGGGAACGCATTGCGCCATCCATCACCGCGGCTTCCAGCAACTCTTTCGGCACCTGCTGAAATGCCGTTGCAATCATCAGGGTGGTAAAGGGTAGCGACAACGCCACCTGAGGCAGAATTAATGCCAGATAAGTATTGGTTAATCCCATCCAGTGCAACTCGTGATAGAGCGGAATGATAAAGGCTTCGCTGGGTAGCACCATGCCCAGTGCCATCAGCGCAGCGAACAGCCGTTTACCGGGAATGCGTAAAAAAGCGAAACCGAACCCCGCCAGAATACCTGCCAAAATACTCGCTATCACCACCGGAAAAACCACCAGCACGGAGTTAAGGAAATAGGTGCTGAAATGGCCTTCTTGCCAGGCTGACACATAATTTGCGAAGCTGAGCCGGGAGGGGAGCGCAAACACACCGGCAAACAGCTCGCTTTGGGTTTTAAAAGAGGTCATTAACGCCATCAGGAAGGGTAAAATGGTGATAATGGCAATCAGCCAGATTAGCGCGCGTGAAACTACAGGCGTTTTCCGCATCAGTGACGCTCCCGGATAGCAAAGTGTATAAGGCTGTTGATGGCAAAGACCAGGATCATACCGACTATAACTACCGCAGAAGCATAGCCGTAATGGCGTAGATCAAAGCCCTGCTGGTACATATATAAATTGGTTACCAGCGTTGAGGTGCCCGGCCCGCCGTGGGTCATGACATACACCAGGTCAAACGCTTTCAGGCTGGAAATAACCGTTAATAACAGGGCAACGCGAAGCTCTGGGCGCAGGCCCGGCAGCGTGATGCGCATAAACTTTTGCCGGCGTGAGGAGCCGTCAAGATCGGCTGCTTCCAGCAGAGAAGGATCCATCCGTTGCAGTCCCGACATAAATAACACCAGACAAAAGCCAAAGAAATACCAGGTGGCGACAAAGCCGACGGCTGGCAAGGCCCAGTCGAAATCCCCAAGCCATGAACGCGCAAACTGCGGCAGGCCCACCGCGCGAAAGAAGTGATCAACAGGACCGAAAGCAGGATTGTATAACCAGCGCCAGACCACACCGAGTACCGCCATTGGCATGATATAGGGAAGGAAAAACAGGATGCGTAACAGACTCCGCTCCTTATTACTGCGGGTATCATGCAGGAAACTGCACAACAGCAAACCAATACAGAGCGGAAACAGCGTGTAAAACAGCATCAGCATGGCATTATTTTTGATCGATACCCAGAACACCGGATCGCCGAACATTTGCACAAAGTTATTCAGCCCGATAAAAATTGGTCGCGTAGCACCATCCCAGGTGGTGAAGCTGACGCCAACCGAAACCAGTAAAGGAAAGAGCAGAAAAATGGAGTAGATAAGCATTGAGGGCAAAATATAGAGCGCATTTTGCAGACGTGACTTATTGAGCATAACGGTGTTCTCACACTTTACGTCTGAATAGCCGCCCGGCCTGGCGAAGCACCGGGCAGAGTGATTATTTCTTCAGGCTGGAGAGATACTGCTGATAATTAACGTCCAGTTTGTCGGTCAGTTGTTGTGGCGTGAGTTTATCCGCCAGCAGCAGCTGAACGCTTTCATTCAACGCATTGCCCATGGTTGGGGTGGCCCAGTCAACATAGTGGCCCAGGCCATCGTGCGCATTGACCGTGGTCCAGACGTTATACACATCGGCAAGCAGCGGATTGTCCGCTGGCAGTCTGGCCTCTTTGTTGGCGCTGGCGGGCAGGAACCCCGCCTTCAGCCATTTTTCCGCCATCTTGTCGGAAACAAGGTAATCGATGTATTTCGCTGCCGCATCCTGCTGCGCTTTGGTTTTCGCCGTCAGCGTCACAGAGAAAGGCAGATCGGTACCTCCCACCATTAAAGGTTTGCTGACGCCTGCAAACTGGGGGAAAGCGACAAAGTGAATATCTTTATTCTCTTTGAATTGCCCCATATACCAGGTTCCGCTGACAAAAAATGCCGCCTGGCCGTTCTGGAACAGCGTGGCCGCATCATCTTTGCCTATGCCCTGAAAGCCGGGGAAGAAGTACTCCTTTTTATTCCACTCCTGCATCAGGCTGGCGGCCTTTTGCAGCTTCGTATCTTTAAATGTGCCACCGATATCATAAATCAGGTCATCCATGCCTTTACGGTCGCTGCTGCTAATTTGATCCTGCCAGAGGGTGGTCAGCATCTGTTGACCCGCCGCACCGTCGAGAATGCCCAGCATCAGAGGGGCTGTCCCCTGCGTTTTAAGCTTTGCCATTGCGGTTTCAAATTCCGCCAGCGTCTTTGGCACGGCAATACCCACTTTGTCCAACAGCGCTTTGTTGTAATACAACCCGACCATTTCACCCAGGCTGGCAACGCCGTACAGATCCCCACTGCCAAACTCCTGCTTAGCAGACCAGCGGTTACGCTTCAGAATTGAGTCGGGAAAGCGGGTGGTCCAGCCGTACTGCTTAGCGTAGCCATCCAGGGGGATCAACAAGTTCTCTTTTACCAGTGCGCCCATGTCACCTCCGCCCTGGTTGACCTGGGCAATCTGCGGGCCGTCGCCAGAGTTGAGGGAGAGCTTAAGAGGAATACGCGTGTCGTCAAAAGAGTGCACTGAGCGATCGATCGTCACGCCGGGGTTTTGCGCAGTGAACTCATTGATCGCCTGATCAATAGCTTCAGTCTGTGCGGGGTAGTTATAGATGTCCCATTCTGCCAGGGCGGTGGCTGCCTGGGCAGTAGGCTGTAAGAACGCGGTAATCAGCCCCACGGCCAGCAGCGACATCGCCGGACGTGAAGGGGCAGTGCGGGAAATGCGCATAAGCCTGGAAGCAGTAAACATGGATCTGTTTCTCCAACATCAATGAAGCATCCTTTCATGATGGCAACCGACTCTCCCGCAGGTTGCTTGGGGGCATCAGCTGCTTACTCTGTCGCCTTATCTCATACTTACTTTAATGATTAAATAAAGTCAAACGCCTGCCTCTTCTGCTTAGTGAAAGGTGAGGCAGATCGTAAAATCTGAACTTTCATTATTATTCAGGCTTAAAAACTGGAAAATTGAATGAATAGTGAGTAAATGCGGGGTTGAACTGCGCAATGAAATATTATCTCTTGCAGGCATGTTGCTGTTATAACCCCATGAAAGGTCATATGAAAATAGTATATTTCCAGCCCTGTTCCTCTTACGGAACGGCAAAGAACGGGGCTGTAAAGGCGATCGGCCCCAATACACGCTATCCGCGCATCAGGAAAAGAGAGTGAATGTTGGAGAGTGTGATCCACAGCATAAACTCAGCGGAGTATCACCAGACTCAGCTAATTATTTTCTCTTGAAAACTAAGTCGGGTTTAATTAACGTGGTGATCCTTCCTCACCGACAGTATGAGCGTGGACTATGACTTTTTCTGACGGCCAGATTCGCCCCGCGACCGCGGATGACACTGACGCCCTGTATGAGATCTGCCTGAAAACCGCAGATGCGGGAAAGGATGCCAGCGATCTCTATGCCGATCCCCATTATCCCGGTACACGCTTTTCTGTTCCCTACGCACGCTATGCGCCGGACTTTGCCTTTGTGCTGGAGATAGCCGGGAAAGTGGTGGGCTATGTCGTTGCCACACCTGATACGGTGGCATTCGAACAGCAGCTGGCCCAGGAGTGGTGGCCGTTGCAGCAGAAGCGCTTTGCGGGACGCCAGCCGGTGAAGCCGCTTGACAGTAAGATCCTTGACGCTCTTATGCAGCCTGAAACGGCTTCGGCGGCGCTGACTGCACCTTATCCCGCTCATCTGCATATCAACATTCTGCCGGAAGGGCAGCGTGGGGGATGGGGGAAAAAGCTGGTGGAACATGAACTCGTCGCGCTGAAAAAGGCTGGCGTAAAAGGGGTTTATGTGGGCATCAGTCTGCAAAATGAACCGGTTACCCATTTCTATCAGCAGTTGGGATTTCAGCCGCTGTTCAGAAGTAACGCGATTTATATGGGTCAGGAACTGAAGTGAGGATGCAATGGCTACTCTGCAGTTAAGCAACGTCAAAAAATCTTACGAGCACGTCAACGTCATCCACGGTATTGACCTGAAAATTGATAATGGAGAGTTTATCGTTTTTGTCGGCCCTTCCGGCTGCGGTAAGTCAACGCTGCTCAGAATGATCGCCGGACTGGAGGAGATCAGCAGCGGGGAGCTGTTTATTGATGAGCAGGATATGACACAGCAGTCCGCCACCGAGCGCGGGATTGCCATGGTATTTCAGTCCTATGCGCTTTACCCCAATATGACCGTAAGAGGTAATCTGGCTTACCCTCTGGAAGTGGCCAAACTACCCAGGTCGCGGATTGCCGAAGAGATAGCGAAAACGGCGGAAAAGCTCCATCTGACAGAGCTGCTGGACCGCTTGCCCCGTGCGCTCTCCGGCGGGCAGCGTCAGCGTGTGGCCATTGGTCGGGCTATCATTCGCCAGCCGCGGATCTTTCTGTTTGATGAGCCGCTCTCTAACCTGGATGCGGAGCTGCGCCTGCAGATGCGCATTGAAATTGCCAGACTGCATGAGTCCCTGGGTAATACCATGATTTATGTGACGCACGATCAGCTGGAAGCGATGACGCTGGCAGACCGTATTGTGGTATTGCGTCAGGGACGTATAGAGCAGGTTGGTGCGCCGCTGGATCTCTATCACGATCCGGACAACATCTTCGTTGCGGGCTTTATCGGCTCACCAAAAATGAATTTCCTGTCGGCGCGGGTCCTCTCCGTTCAGCCGGGGCTGGTCAGCCTGGCGCTGCCGGAGCTGAAACTCGCCTCTGTGACCTTGCCCGTGCATTCAGCGCTTGCTGAAGGGCAGCGGTTGACGCTGGGAATTCGCCCTGAGCATTTTGCCAGCGCCGAAAATGAAAATCGTGACTGGTCGTTCTCTGCCGCACTCTCCTTTGCCGAAAAATTAGGCCACACCAACTACCTTTATCTCGATATCGGGCGGGAAAATCTGTTGGTGATTGAAGCACGTAAAATGGAAGAGGTGGAGCTGGGGGAAGAGGTTAATCTGGCGCTGGACCCCAGACACTGCCTGCTTTTCTCGGAAGAGGGAAAACGTATTCGCTAAGGCCCTCGGGGCGAACGGTTGATCCGCTCGCCCTGACAGGGATCCTGACCCGGTTAAGGTTCATCCCCTGGCCGTTAGCTCTCTTCTTCAGCCTGAGCGGAAAGCACATCAATCAAACGGTTCACCGTAAAGCCAGCGGCGCCCAAAGCCCACATCCTGTTAGATTCGGTAAGAAATTGCAGCGGCGTCAGCTGTGGCGTGAGCTTGAGACGATATTCCTGGAAACTCTGGCTGATATGATCCAGCAAGATCCGCGAGGCCATTTGCGGCTCCATTGCCAGACAGATCACGTCAGGATCGTAAGCCACCGCGAGGTTCGCCAGAGATAAGCCCAGATGCTGCCCAGCGCTAGCAAGCGTTTCCAGCGCCAGCGGCGAAGGATGACGGTCCAGCGCCAGCAGATTTGTCGGTACATTTTCGCCCGCCTCTTGCAGTATTCTGAGGATGGCTTTAGACGACGCTTTCTCTTCAAGCGTGCATCTGGAGCCATCGTTTAACAGGGCATTGCCAATCTCACCTGCCGTTCCTGTGCGCCCCCGGTATAATGTCCGGTCAAGGATCACGCCTGCGCCAATCCCTTTGCCGTAGGTAGCAATAATGGCCGACTGAGCCGAACCCAGCTGACCAAAGACCAGAGTGGCGAGCGCCAGCGCATTAGCATCGTTCTCTATAAATACGGGAATGTTAAAACGCTCTTCCAGCAGTGCAGTGATGGCGACGTGCGTCCAGTCCAGCACGGTAGAACGAATGCAGTGACCGCTGACCGGATCGACCAGCCCGGCCAGTGCCAGCCCGATGGCGGCAACCCGTTTATCTTCAACCGTTTTCAGGAATCTGGCTAAGGCATCGCTAAGCTGCCTGGGCGTCAGTTCTCCGGAAGGCATCTGCTGCTCGCCGATTAAATTGCCAGTCATGTCGGTCAACACAATCAGGTTACGCTCGGCATTAAGCTGGATACCGATCACCGTAGCGTAATCTGGGTTTAATCCAAGCAGCGTTTTAGGGCGCCCCATTGATACGCGGCGTAACCCCTTTTCGATAATAATGCCGCGGCCCAGCAGCCGGTTGGCGGCCTGAGAGACGGTAGACATGCTCAGCCCGCTCCGGACTTTCAGATCGGATTGGCTGATGGGAGAATTTTCGACAATAAGCCGCAAAATGCGTGACGTAACGTTCGGTGCGATCATAAAAAGTGGCGATCTCATCGGTAAAGTGGCTGGCTGACCGGCCAGAAACAGGACGGCCTGCCAGCCTGGTTAAAAATTCAGCGGCGGGCAAGCAGCAGCGCTCCTGCCAGCGCATCCTGCTGGGCAGGCACAATTTTCTGTCGCGTGGCAGCAGAGAGCCAGGGCTGGAGAGGCTCTGCCAACCCGCCCATCAGTGAAATGGCTCCGGGGCTGATCCTTGCCAGGGCATCTGTTAATAAGGTGATTTCAGCACTGGTTTCGGCCAGCAGCGAAGAGGCCAGCTCATCGCCCTGGCGGGAGGCAGAAAAAACCCAGGGGGCAAACTGGCCCCACTCTCCCGGCGTAGCGGTTTTGCTCCAGGCAAGTAGCGCCTCCGGTGAGTGGCTAAAATGCTGCAAAATGGCGTCAGTCAATGAGGTAGCGGCGATAACGCCCTCATGCGCCAGCAGTGCTTTTCGCAGCGCCCGCAGTCCAAGTTGCGCGCCGGAACCCTGATCGGCCAGAGTCAGCCCCCATCCCCCTACGCGGTGGAAACGGCTGCCATCCCAGGCCGCGCCCTGGCTGCCGGTGCCCACAATCAAAACCGCACCCGGTTTCCCCTGATGGGCGCCCGCACAGGCGATATCCACATCCGACAGCAAGGAGAAGCTGGCAAAAGAGGAGGGCAGCTGCTGAAGTCGCTTTGCTGTTGAAGGTACGTTTGCGCCTGCCAGCCCCCAGACGGCATGAGTCTGACAGCGTAAAGAGGGGGAGAGCCTGGCGGCATGAAATGTATTGTCAATCAAATGGTTAACATTTTTCAGCGCGCCTTCATAATCAGAATAGACGTTGGCGGCACTGCCTGTGCATTCTGACAAAACCGTGCCATCAGGCGTCGTGAGCCGACTGCGGCAATGGGTACCACCGCCATCGACTCCGAGCAAATATTCTGATTGCATGATCCTCCCGTGACCGGTATTGACCCACTGTGTCGCGACAAACGACTGGCTATTTTCAGCAAAACGATAAAATAAAAAAACTTAAATCGCAATAACAAATAAATATGGATAAATTTAAAATCAATTAATTGATATTAATCAAGGTATTATATTTTAATGCAAAGTTTTTCGCTGTTGCTGTAGTTGACATTACTTTTTCTGTCGTAATAAGTTGGTGTCTGACAATTGCGCGATCCTGAACGCCGGTACTGCAAGCTGCCTTCGGGAAGCATTTCAACTCTCCGTGACCAATATGGGCAGGGTTCAACATGAAAGTAGCGATTACAGGCCTGGGCTTTCGTCTCTCCAACGTAGTGAATGAGTTCAACAAATCCGACCCCGATTTCAGTATTGTCGGCTATGTCGATCCCTCTCCTGCCGGATTGCCCAATCTGGAGAAGTTTGGTATTCCCGCCGGCAGGGCTTTTGCTTCGCTTGATGAAATGCTTACAGCAGGGGAGTTTGATCTGCTGATGGTCGGTTCACCAAATTATCTGCATCTTGAACATATAGAAGCGGGGCTGAAAGCGGGAAAACGGGTCTTCACCGAGAAGCCGGTGGTGATCAACGAAGCGCAGACCATGGCGCTGGCAAAATTGGTCCGCCAGTATGGCCAGGAAAATATTCTGGTGGGGCTGGTGCTGCGGTATTCGCCGCTTTACCACGATTTACTGCAAGCCAGAGCAGAGAACCGGCTGGGAGAAATCACCTCCATTGAAGCCACAGAGCATATCAAGCCTTATCACGGGGCCTTCTTTATGCGCGACTGGCGACGCTATGAGCGTTATGCCGGTCCCTATATTCTTGAAAAATGCTGCCATGATATCGATCTCTATCAGGGCCTACTGGGGGAACGCCCCATCAGGGTAGCCAGCTTCGGCGGCCGTAAATCCTTTACCCCTGAACATGCTCCAAAGGGGGCGATTACTACAGACTCGGAGCTATACCATATCAAGCCAAGTGGCTGGTCCAGCACGGACGCTGTATTTGAAAGTGATGCGGATATTGTCGACTATCAGACGGCAATCATAGAGTACCAGGGGGGAGCGACAATGGCGTTTCACGCCAATCTTAATGTCCCTGATGAGTTCCGCCGCTTCTGCGTAATGGGTACCGATGGCATGGCTGAAGGGGACTTTGTTCGCAACTATTTCCGTGTTCACGATGCGCGCACGGGTGAAGAAACAGTGTCCACCACCTATGAAGGTAACGCTTACGACGGCCACTACGGTGCAGATGCCCTGATGGCGGCTGAAATTGTGAAGCACATCAAGACGGGTACGCCGCTAAAAGTCTCAGTTATTGACGCCCTGGAAGCTGGCCTGACGGCAATCAAAATTGATGAAGCCCGTAAGGCGAAAATGGTCATTGATTTAACTGACTGCTGGCACACTTTCGACGCGAATTTGGGGCGTTAACGCCTGCCTGAAGCTCTGCTGGTCTGGCATGCCCCGCAGACCACTCTGCTGATAATTTAGCGCTTGCTTACCTGACCGTAGTGAAAGTTATTTCTCTCCCTTCACTACGGTCATCTCGCTACCCTCATGACGCTGTACCTCACCACACAGCAGCACCGCAGCAGGGCGCCGCTGATGAATACGTTCGGCCATTTGCTCGCAGGCCAGCTGAGTAGGGAAAATATGCTCTGACACAGGCAGCGCATCGCAGGCATCGTAACCACAGGCGCTGACAAGTAGTACAAATCCAATCAACATAGCTCGCTCCTGTGATGAAACAGACCCAGCGGTAAGTATAGGCTATCAGCCGTACGTTTCCCCTCTTAAGAAGAGGTGATATAACAAACGTCTCTATCCATCCGGGAGATGATTAATGCAATTTCGTGGGCTTTCTGCTTTCCCTGTCACGCCTGTTAACGCGGTGGGCGAGGTTGATGTTGTAGCGCTTGAAAAAATCCTTCTGCGGCTCAGGCAGGCTAATGTCGATTCAGTAGGACTTCTTGGCAGCACGGGACTCTATGCCTTTCTTCGCCGGGAAGAAAAGCGCAGGGCGATTGAGGCGGCGGTAAATTGCCTGCAAGGCAGCGTGCCTGTTATGGTCAGCGCGGGGGCACTGCGCACGGATGAGGCGATCACTCTGGCACAGGATGCGGAAGAGGCAGGCGCCGATGCACTGCTGCTGGCCCCTGTTTCCTACACACCGTTAACTGATGAGGAGGTCTTTCAGCATTTCGTTGCGGTCTCTGAGAGCACCTCATTACCCCTCTGTATCTATAACAACCCCGGAACCACACACTTTACCTTTACGCCCGCTTTACTGGCCCGGCTTGCCAGCCTGCCTGGCGTTAAAGCGCTGAAGTACCCCTCTTCAGAGCGGACCGATGCCGCCTTTATCTCCTCATTAAGAGCAGATTTTCCTGAAGATTTTGCTCTGGGGTTCAGCGTGGACTGGCATGCACCTGAAGCGATGTTAGCCGGAGGCGATGCCTGGTATAGCGTGTTGGGCGGTTTACTGCCCGCGCAGGCGATGTCGCTGGCATTAGCTGCACGTAAGGGGGATGGCGATCGGCTTGCGCTGCTGAATGCGGAACTGCAGCCAATGTGGACATTATTTAAAACGTTCAGCAGCCTGCGCGTTATGTATTGCGCAGTGGAGATTTTGGGTATCTGTTCGCCCATCTTACCGCGACCACTGTTGCCGCTCAGCGCGGAGGAGTGTCGTAAGGTGGAAGCGGTGCTTCGTGAACTGAAGAGCGTATAACCCGAAGGCAGAGGAGGGGGAAAGCCTGTCTCTCTCGCCGGAAACCGGTAAAGGAGACAGGCAGTGCGCTTTAGTGCGCCTGGGTGCCGGTGGTTGTGGTGGTGGTGCCGGTGTTAGAGCCATCGCCGCCGCCGCCCATGGTGGCCAGAGCAATACCCAATAATGCACCCACAGCGCCGATACCTACCGCATTGGAGTTACCATCAGACATCGCAGTCGCTTCACTTCCTGCCGCTGCGCCAGTAGTGGGTGCAGCATAAACGCTGGCGCTGGTGGCCATCATCAGTAATAGCGCAAGCGCGTTCATTTTTTTCATTTTATCGCTCCTCAGGAAGGCGTCAGGGATCAGGAGTCAGAGCATAATTTTAAAGTTCAGGGTTGAACAGATCCCGACTGAGAAGGGAATATTATCATTCTGATTAAGGTGTTACAGAAACAGGTCCGTTGCTTTTAAGAGTGCCGTTCAGTAGGAAAAACGGCATTTTTCTGGCATCGCCTCTGAGAAGCGAATAGTTTTTTATAAAGACAGAATTATCTCAGAAGCCGCCGCCGCTAACGGGACGAAATATCAGGTCAGGATGGACATAATACGCAGCCATTTCAGGCTTTATTATTCCTGCTGTTTTAAGAATAAATACCAGTACATTTTTTTCCGTTTTTTCCTCTGTTTTTTCTTAACTCAAATTCATTATCAGATGAATATGATGTGTGCCGATATTTTCAACTGTTGCCAGGTATAAACAGACTGAAATAAAAGGGGAAAAATTTATGCGATTACTCCTGGTTTTATAGCGGAAGCGAAGAGTTTTAAGCACTCGCCAGGCTTATTGTGGCCTACTGCATGTCACCCTTTAGCCAGAGGCTCAACTATGTTGTTATCTGCGTTTTCTTATATCAAAGATAAAACCGGTTATTTACAGGAATTCATTTCCGATCCGCGGAAAACGGGCACCATTGCACCTTCTTCTCTGGCTCTGTGCAAAACGATGTCAGATGCCGTTGACTGGAACCAGTGCCAACGTATTGCCGAGCTTGGCGCAGGGGATGGTGTGTTAACGCGACATCTGCTGACGCGGATGCGGCCAGATGCGGAACTGCTGGCCTTTGAAACTAACAGCCGTTTTCATCCTAAGCTGGCTTCTCTTCAGGACGAAAGGCTGAGGGTGACCGGCGCCTCTGCCGAAGCCCTGAATGAAGAGTATGACGCTATCTTTTCAGGATTACCGCTCTTGTCCCTGCCCAAAGCGGTGCGTCACGGCATCCTGGAGCGCGCAGCCTCGTTGCTGAGTCCGCAAGGCGTTTTTGTTCAGTTCCAGTACACCTCATTGTCAGAGCCGCTCATTTCTGAATATTTTGCCTGGAACCGGACCCGCGTGCTGTGTAATTTGCCGCCTGCATGGGTGTACAGCTGCCATTCGCTGGATAATTTACCGCAAAAAAATGCCGGGTTCGGCAGGGCTTAGCACAGTTATATGAAGAGAGCGTGTCCATGAGATGGCAATCTCTGCGGTCTCTGCCAGGCTTACTGTTTACCCACAACAGGAGGAGAGAATGAATACTGATAGCGATCTGACAACCTCAAGTGAAGATGAAGTCTGTAATATCATAGGTAAAGCGGTGGTTGACCTGAGCATCACAGGACAACCGGTTAACAAGGCTACGCTGGCACTAAAATTGTTGGCGATGGCAGATCAGGATGGCGATGAAGAACGTATTTTGCTGTACTGGATTGCGCGGAAAGCGATCAACCAGCCACACAGATTTGCCTCATCAGTTTATTGATGGCAGGTGGCAACCCGGCTCTTTGCCGAAAAAACGGCCGCTCAACTGAGCGGCCGTTTTTGTCTGGGTCAGGTGACGCGCCGCACATAAGGGATGCGCTGCAGCAGAAAGATAATGCCCGCAGAGATTACAAAGCAGGCCAGCGCGACCAGAGGAATGGTAATGATAGAGGAGTAACCGGTGAAATCGAGATCCAGTAACGCTACCAGACCTTCCAGTACTATGGCATGAACAAAGAAGATCCCCAGACTCAGCCGTGACAGAACCCGCAGCGCTTTAATAACAGGCCGGTTATAGCGGAACGAGGCGTTCAACAGCATGAAAAAGCAGCCCAGCGAGATGACGACCATTGTTGGCGCTGAATAGAACAGGAAGAGATCGTTTGGCCTGTAGATGCTTTTGGAAAACGAGTAGGCCATTACGGCGGTCAGTACCGCAGCCAGCACGAAGATAATGGCAGAAATAGTGACCTTAGGAGCGATATTAAAACGGCGAACCACCCCACCAAGAATATAAAAACCGGAGAGATAAACCACCATGTCAATATTGCTTGGCATAGGGAGCGTGTGGTTTTCCAGCAGGCTGGCTTTGACGTTATCCAGCAGCACGTAGACCGAAGCGAGAACAAACCAGACCGTAAGCGTGTAATTTACCCGTTGCTGGCTGCCGTAGGTAATAAACGTATTAAGCAGCGGCGTGACCAGATAGAGCAGGATCATTGTATAAATGAACCACATATGCGGATAAGCGGGGGTACTGAACAGCTCCAGCAGGCTGACGGGGGTTTTATTAGCGTGGACCAGGTCGCTGTAAACCAGATAAATGGCTGACCAGGCAATCAGTGGGATCACCAGATCCAGCACGCGGGTCTTGAGCGTGCTGAGCAAAGACTCATTTTTATTGAGTGAGATGTAGCCCGCTATCAGCAGGAAAAGTGGAAAAGCAATACGACCCAACGTTTCATACATTACCGCTACGGACCAGCCGGTGTGAAAGTGGGCAAACGGCAGCGCTGCAGTATGCAACAAAATGACGAAAAATGTTGCCACCAGAGTTAGCAGCTTAATATTGATCGTTTTCAATGCCTAACTCCTTGTCAAAAAGCATAATCTGAGAATAAGACTCAGATTATCGCCATCCGGCTAAAGGTAACATATTCCCTGAGCCGGACGTATCTCCAGACAAGAAAAAAAGTGCCCGTTATCAGGTATGGGTGCCCGATGCGTCCAGGGTCAGGGTGGAAGGGCAGGCTTGCTGAGGCTGTACCAGACGGTATTCCGCTCTCCCCTGGTGAATATAGATACAGGCGCGTCCGGCGTCGCCGCCATCCTGCTCCTGCGAAAGAGTCAGCGTAACGGGCTCAGCCTGTGCTAAAGCGCCGCTAAACGCGAAGGCCAGAACAATTTTGGTTAATCCATTCATCTCAGAGAGCCAGAAAAAGTTTAAAAGAGGTTACCCTGACTGACACTCTTTGCGGGGAAAGGTTGTCAGCGTTATTGACCCTGGCATTACCGCAGGGCTGACTGCAAGTACAGGTGGACAATATCGGACGAAGCCTGGGGGCGCGCCAGCAGAGAACTCTTATTTTACCTGGCCTTGATTTTGCTCATGTAATCGGGTGGGCGTTCCGGAGTGACAGGCTGATTAATAAGGTGAAAAAAATCGATACTGTGAATAAAGCAGGGAAGAAAGGCGGAGAAGAGGACCAGCTTACAGCGTAGTTTTTTCAGCAAAAGACGATTTGAGTTAAGTAGTAAAGCCGCTGCAGAGGTGAGCGCCTGCTGCAGCGGCAGAGATTACCCAATAAAGTCATCTTCGGTCTGATGCACGACCATCTCAAGCACATGCCGGTAAGTATCCAGCGAAACAACATCGCTGGTGGTTTCCAGACGGTGAAGCAATTGCGCAATGATCGTTTTATTGGTGACGGGCTTACCGCTTTGCAAAATTTCAATAACAATCGAACCGAGAATAGCCACTTCGCTTTCGGCTTCCTGCATTTCAGCTTTAAAATAGTCCATTAATTCATGTGGGGAAGACGGTAATTCTGCATGCATCACTTTCTCTCCAAATAACCTGCCGGGACGACGGCCGGATGCAGTAATAGTTTCTGAACGATCGATTTATTATTTTCAGCAAAAAACTGCCTCGGGAAGTGGGAAACCCACGATCACTTCCCAAGGTTATGCAAATGCATAATTCATTACAGCGTAGAAAGGTAGTCGTTTTTTGTACGTTGTACAAGTTTATTTCGAAAATTGTACAACTTTGAAAATTGAGCTGTAGTACGGCAAAATCTGGTTAAATAAATTAACATTGCTTACTAAACGGAAACGCCTTATGGCAGAGGTCGCTGAGTAAAAGCAGCCTGCTGAACGAGGTTATTACAGCCTTGCTACAGAGACTGCTCTGACACAGTAGTTAGTGCACAGAAAGTAACCAATCAGAGAAGTAGCGCCATAGCCGAAGTTATTACTGTGCAAAGGTCGCTGACAACACTAAACCAGCCCGCCTGAGGGCTGGAAAAAATTAACCGGAATGGAGGAATCTTGTTAAAATTACTTTTTACTCCTTTTCATGGAAGCCACGATGACAACTGAAATCTCCCATCCTGCCAGCAGCCCAAAGCAGGCTGCACTGCAACTGGTAATTGAACTGGTACGTGCCGGTAAGCTCAGCCCAATGCAGGGTGACGCGGCAAATATGATCTCTATTTACGAACAGTTCAAAGCGCATTTCGAGGCTGATAAGCATAAGCACGCTTCAGACTCCGCAATTTCCTGAGGAGCTTTAATTTCCGGAAGAACCGCCATCTTCTGCAAAACCAGGGCGGCACTTTGCCGCCCGTTTCACTCTTTGCTCACCCCGTCGTAATAGAGCATGCTGCTGCCAATCCCCTGCCGGGCGCCCTGCACGTTACTGCGCAACCCAACCAGTTTCTGCCCCTGTAAAGCCACCACATATGGCGAGTTCTGCTGAACCTCAAGCTGTAACTGCTGATACAGCGCCTGACGCTTGCGCAGATCGCTCTCTGCCGCTGCCGCTTTGGTTTGTGCGCTAAGCTGCGGAATAGTCCAGCCCATGCGCCACGCCAGCGTTTTAGGGCCACCAGGGATGTTATAAGCAAAGGTGCTGGCGTTGGTATTGGGATCGACGTAATCCGCTCCCCAGTAAATGAAAATTGACTGGAAATTTCTGCTGCGCATTTTCGCCCAGAGTTCCGCTTCTGCTACCGGCTGAATCGTTATCTGAATATCCGCTTTAGCAAAGCTGGCCTGTAGCGCCTGCGCCACATCGGTGTAAGGCGGCTGATTTACAATAGTCAGTGAAAATTGCGTACCTGGCCTGATGCCGCCTTTTTGCAGGATCGCTCTGGCTTTCGCCAGATCGTAATGAAAAGGCTGATTATCCAGAGCGCCATCAAAGCCTTCCGGCAGAAAAGCCTGGTGAACCTGATATTGTCCCTTGAGCAATTCTTGCGAAAGGCTTTTGTAGTCGATTAGCCAGCGAGCCGCCTGCCACAGTGCCGGGTTACCCAGCACTGGCTGCTGGCTGGACTGCGTATTGAACCCCAGATAATAGATCAGGCTGGAGGGAAAGCTGGCGACGCGGACAGAAGGCACTTTCTTCAGCGCATCGAACTGATCTGCGCCCAGATCGTAGGCGACATCCACGTCGCCCTGCTCAAGCAGCAGGCGGCGCGAGCCAGGCTCAGCCACCCCTTTCAAAATAATGCGTTTAAGGTGAGGCGCAACGGCGGCAAAGGCGTTTTGCTCCAGAACCAGCGCCTGCTGCGGGACATAATTTTTGATGGTATAGGCGGCACTGCCTGCGGAGTGCGTGCGTAACCAGCTGTTGCCGAAGTCACCCTCACTGGCATGCTGCTCTGCCAGCTTACTGTCAACAATGGAAGCGACCGGCGCGCTAAGCAGGCGTAAAGCCAGATCGCGACCAACAGGTGAGCTCCAGCGTATCTCCAGCTGGTTATCGCTCAGGCGCACCAGTTGTTGCTCAATGTTTTGTGGCGTCCAGCCAAATTCGTTAAGGATGAAGGCTGGCGTCTTGTTGAGTCTGACACCGCGTGTCAGCGAGTAGATCACATCGTCGGCGGTAAACGGGTTGCCGCTGGCAAATTTCACCCCAGGCTGCAGCGTGACAATCAGGCTGTGAGCCGTGCTCCCCGGCTGCCAGCTCGCGGCCAACTGTGGCACCAGCTTGCGCGGATCCGTTCGATCGGCATCAACCAGTTTTTGATAAAGGTTGGTCAGGCTACTGGTGCTGACAGTTTCAAAACTTTCAGCCGGATCGAAGCTGATAATGCCATCAAGCGGGATCGCCACGATCAGCGTGTCGGCAGGCGTAGCGGCATAAGAGGGGGCAGTCAGACCCAGCGCTAAAGCCAGGGTAAAAGGCAGGAATTTTTGCATGAAAGCGTCCTGTAAACGGTGTGTTATCAGGACTATAGCGAGAAGGGAAGCGGGAGGAAATACCCATTCCGGCAACGGTTATCTGGATAAGTTATTTGTAAAATCAGCGAGTTGTGGCTGGCAGCAGCGGCCAGCCACAAGGCGTTAACCCAGGATAAACCCTTTCTCCATCCGCACTGCGCGATCGCACATATGATCGATCACATCGGGATCGTGACTCACCAGCACCATGGTCAGATTATCCTGCGCCTTCAGGCTGTTCAGTAAATTAAGAATTTCAGCCTGGACTGACATATCCAGCGCAGAGGTGGGTTCATCCAGCAGCAGGATTTTTGGCTGCAGCAGCAGCGCCCGCACAATCGCCACGCGCTGACGCTGGCCGCCAGAGAGCTGATGCGGGTAGCGGTCGGCCAGCGCAGGCTCCAGCCCTACGTGCCGGAACCCCTGATCGATACGGTCGTTGATATCGGCCACTTTCAGCAGCTTCAACGGCTCCGCCAGGGTGCGACGCAGACGATGACGGGGATGCAGCGAGGCATAAGGGTCCTGAAAGACCATCTGCACATCCTGACGCAGCTGGCCGGTAAAGGCTTTTCCGGGTTTCACCACATGACCAGCCAGCGACATCGCGCCCTGCCAGTTGGGGTTCAGCCCGGCAAGCACCCACAGCAGCGAAGACTTGCCGCAGCCGGAAGGGCCTACCAGACCAAAACATTCGCCAGGTTTTACACTGAGCGTAACGTCATGCACCACGGTGCGTTGTTCATATCCCTGACGATGGGAAACGCTGACTTCAGCCAGTTCAATCATGTTCACGCCAGGCCTCCAGCGCAGTGCGGTCCAGTACCGGTAATGTCTGACCCTGCGTCGCTTTACTCGGGCGGCAGGACCATAATGTGCTGGTATAGGGATGGGTTGCCCGTGGCAGATCTGCGGCGGGCAGCGTATCCAGGATTTCGCCCTGATACATCACCATTACCCGCTCACAATGTTCAGAGACCTGTTGCAGATCGTGGCTGATCAGCAGTAACCCCATATTGCGTTGCTCCACCAGACGACGGATCAGCGCCAGCACCTGATCGCGCATAGCGTGATCGAGTGCGGAAGTTGGTTCATCGGCAATCAGACAGTGCGGATCGGCAATCAGCGCTATCGCCAGCATTACGCGCTGACCCATCCCGCCAGAAAGCTGGTGAGGATAGCGCTGCATCAGCTGCCTGGGTTCCGGTAACCCTACCGCATCCAGCATGTCACAGACTTTCTCTTTGATCTCCGCGCGGCTCAGTCGGGTATGCAGCTTCAGCGGCTCGGCAACCTGCCAGCCGATAGTGCGCATAGGATTAAGCGCGTATTTGGGGTCCTGCATCACCATCGCCATACTGCTGCCTCTGAGCTGGCTCCAGCGGCGTTCGCTCAGGGTCAGGGCATTTTCGCCCGCTACGTTCAGCGTGGTGGCCTGCAGGTCAAGACCCGGCGAGAGTAAGCCCATCAGGCTGCGCGCCGTCAGCGACTTGCCCGAACCGGACTCGCCCACCAGCGCCACGCGCTCGCGGCCCAGCGTAAAGCTGATATTTTTCACCAACGGCTGGCCAGATGCACTGGCAATCCGCAGGTTGTCGGCCACGATAAGAGGAGAGGTTTCAGTTGCCATTTCGGGTATCCAGTCGGTCACGCAGGCCATCGCCCGTCAGGTTAAAGGCCAGGCTGGCAAACAAAATAGCGCCGCCAGGTGCAGCCGCTACCCACCACTGGTCGAATATCACCTTACTGCCCTCAGCTACCATCGATCCCCATTCTGCGGTAGGCGGCTGAACGCCCATACCCAGGAAGCCCAGTCCGGCAGCAGAGAGAATAATCCCGCCCAGGCTCAGCGCGGCGCGTACCACCGCGGAAGGCATGCAAAGCGGCAGAATATGGCCGAACATCAGCCGCAGGCCATTAATGCCCTGCATTCGGGCGGCGGCCAGATAATCACTGCGGCGCAAAGCGAGCGTTTCGGCCCGCGCCTGGCGGGCAAACGGCGGCCAGCTGGTCAGCGCCAGCGCCAGTGCGCCGTTCATCAGTCCCGGACCCAGCATGGCAACCAGCGCGAGAGCGATCACCAGGTTAGGCAGCGACAGGAAGATATCGGTAATGCGCATCAGCACGCGTTCCGTCCAGCCGCCCAGATAACCGGCGCTGATGCCAATCAGCATCCCCACCGGGATGGTGAGGACCAGGATCAGCGATACCAGCAGCAACGTAGGGCGCGAACCGTAAATCACACGGGAAAAGAGGTCACGGCCAAAGCCATCGGTCCCAAACCAGTGGGCAGCAGAGGGTGGCAGCAGGCGTGCCGACATCATCTGCGCATCAGGATCGTAAGGCGCAAGCAGCGGGGCCAGCAGCGCTGCCAGCAGCAGCACGGCTACCAGCGTGCCGCCAATAGCCAGCGAAGTCATGCGGGGACGACGTTGGCGTACAGGTGCGGCGACCTCAAGGTCGGTAAGATTTTGCGTCATCGGGTTCTCGGGTCTGTAAGCCAGGTTAAAGCATCCGCCAGCGCATTCAGCGTGATAAAACAGCCGCCAATCAGCAAGGTTGAACCCAGAATGGCAGGCGTATCGGAAGCGAAGAGGGCAGTGGTCATATAGCGTCCCACTCCCGGCCAGGCAAAGACCGTCTCGGTTAATACCGATCCCTCCAGCAGCGTGGCATAGGAGAGAGCCAGCACGGTAATCAGCGTGCCACGCACGTTAGGGAAAACGTGCAGCAGCAGAATGCGCCCACGGCCTGCGCCTTTGGCGCGCGCCAGGGTAACATACTCTTTTCCGCTCTCTTCCAGCAGCGCCGCACGCAGCAGGCGGGTGATCCCGGCCATGGCCAGCAGGCCCAGCACCACTACCGGTAGCCAGAGGTGGGCGACCGCATTGCGGAACATTTCCGGGTCACCGGAAAGCCAACTGTCTACCAGCACCAGCCCGGTTTTGGGTTCCAGCGTGTAGATCCAGATATCGTCCAGGCGTCCTGGTCCGGCTGACCAGTGCAGCACGGCATAAAACAGCAGCAGCCCCAGCAGCCCGAGCCAGAACACCGGCACGGAATAGCCTAACAGCGAGATCAGGCGGGCAAGATTATCTACCAGGCTACCGGGTTTCCATGCGGCCAGCAGCGCCAGCAGGATGCCAGATAGCGCGCCAAAGATCATTGCACAGGTAGCCAGTTCAATGGTGGCCGGGAAGGTGCGCAGCAAATCGCTGCTCACCGCCTGGTTGGTCAGGCGTGAAATCCCCAGATCGCCCGTGGCCAGATGGGTGACGTAATGCCAGAACTGCATTGGCAACGATTCATCCAGACCTAAATCGTGACGAACCTGTGCATAGGTAGATTCACTGGCGTGATCGCCGGCAATCTGCAAAACAGGATCAACCGGCGACAGGTGAGAGAGCATAAAGGTGAACGCCAGCAGGCCCAGCAGCGTTACTGCCAGAGAAGCCAGACCGGTGAACAGGCGTCCACTTCGCAACCAGAAAAGCCGGGCGGACCCGGCTTGAGAAACAGAAGCCGTCATTACTTGCTGACCTGGCTGTAGTAAACCATATCCGGGTTGATCCCCTGAACGTAGCCTTTCAGGTTATCGCGCAGCGCAATCAGGTTACGCGCCTGCAGACCCACCACATAAGGCGAATTTTTTTGTACTTCACGCTGCATGTTCTGGTAAAGCTCAACGCGTTTCGCCTTATCGCTCTCTGCGGTAGCTGCCAGCGTTTGCTTGTTCAGTTCAGGGATATGCCAGTTTGAACGCCATGCCAGCGTTTTACTGCCATCTTCCGGGTTATAGGCAAAGGCGGCCGCGTTGGTGTTGGGATCAAAATAGTCCGCTCCCCAGGCATTCAGCGTGGCTTCATATTTGTGCGCCTTAACAGAGGTGGCGATTTCGCTGCTGAGGCCTGGGATCAGCTCAACTTTAATGCCGCCTTTGGCGAAACTGGCCTGCAGAGCCTGAGCAATATCCAGGTAGGGCGGCTGGTTGCTGACGCTGAGCTTAAAGCTGACGTTGCTCAGACCAGCCTTTTTCAGAATGGCTTTAGCTTTGTCAGGATCAAAAGTGTAAGGATTGTCGTTCAGCGCGCCCAGGAAGCCTTCCGGCAGGAACGCCTGATGCACCTGGAACTGACCTTTCAACAGATCGTCGGCGATACCGTGATAATCAAACAGGTAGCGCGAAGCTTCCCACAATGCAGGATTTTTCAGTGCCGGATTAGCGTCAATATTAAACTGCATGTAATAGAGCGAAGCCATCGGGATTGCCATCGGCTTCACGCCCGCTTTGTTTTTCAACGCGGCCATCTGGTCAGCGCCCAGGTTACGGGCGATATCTGCATCCCCCTGCTCAAGCAGCAGACGGCGGGCGGCAGGCTCTGGCACATTTTTAATCAGCACGTTTTTCAGCTTAGGGGCGCCGCCGGGCGAGGTCGGGTTAGCGGAGAGCAGCACCACTTCATGGGGAATATATTTACGGATCTGGAAAGGACCGCTTCCCGCTGAGTGAGCGGCCAGCCATTTGTTGCCAAAGTCATTGTTTTTGGCATTCGCCATCGCGGTTTTTTCATCAACGATGGAGGAGACTGGCGCGGCCAGCAGGCTCAGAACATAGGTAGGACTGACGTCAGCCGTCCAGCTGATTTTGACATGCGTCTCATCCACTTTAACGAGCTGCGCATCCACGTTCTCTTTAGTCCAGCCCAACTGGGTCAGGATAAAAGAGGGGTCCAGATTCAGCTTCACCACGCGGCTCAGCGAGAAGATCACATCCTCAGGACGCAGCGGATTACCGGAAGCAAATTTCGCTCCGTCACGCAGCGTAAATGTCATGCTGCGGTTATCGCTGCCGGGCTGCCAGGCTGTCGCCAGCGTGGGTTTCAGATCGGTAGGATTTTGCGGGTCGGACTGCACCAGACGCTGATAAAGGTTAGTGAAAGCCTGCACGGAAGTCAGCTCAAAGCCTTCTGCCGGATCAAAGCTGCTGGCATCATCGATTGACTGGGCAATCACCAGCGTATCGGGTGGCGTTGCCGCCTGCACGGCAAACGAACCGGCCAGCGCAAGGGCGATAACAGATGGAATTAGAGTTTTCATGACGCTTCCTTACCTTTAAGTTGTTCGCGAGTGTAGAGTACCCATTGCCAGGACAAATAGTAGATTATCCGCTATCGATAGATGAAAAAGTTATAAATAAACCGGAATGGTTATATTCGCCCAACCCAGGTAAGGCTCTACTGCGTCAACGTTATCCAGAGCCAGGGTGAGACGCCGATAAAGTTATTCAACATATGCAGAAAAATGGGAAGCCTGAGTCCGCCTGATAACAGTCTGGCATAACAGAGCAGCAGAGAGAGGACGATCAGCGCAATCAGCGTCTGAAAATGGGTGTACTGCGTATGCATAGCAGCAAAACCGATGGAAGTCAGCAGAGCACAGGCCAGACGTTGCCTGGGCGCCCAGAGCAGAAGTCCCTGCATCAGGAATCCGCGAAATAAGATCTCCTCAAACACCGGAGCCAGCAACACCACGGCCAGAGAGAAAAGGAGCACTTTGCTCCGCCCTTCACCAAACTGACCGCCCGTCCAACTTTCCTGCGGCAGATAAAAGGATTGCGAAGCGATCAGGCCGAGCAGCAGCAGGCTGAATAGCGCCGCCTGGCGCCATGAAAGGGTGCCTAACGGGATATTGGCATAATGCCTGGTATACCAGCGATAAAGCGGCACTAATGCAGAAAACTCCACCACGCAAAGCAGCGGCATTAACATGCCTGTTGCTGCCAAAGCGGAATAGCCCGGTAACGCACTCACGATAAGGGTAAGGGTGTACCAGACAAGGCACATTCCCATGCAGAGTAAGGTGCATGTCACTTTGTCGGCATGATTGTTCATTGCACTCTTTCTCTGACGGCTATCGGGGGATGGTAACAAGCGTCGGCAAAGCTGTCGAGATGCCCGCATTCCTGCAAAAACGTCCTAAATTGTTGCTCTTCCAGGCCGATAGTGATTAGACGATCGCGTCTGGAGGACGAGAGGACCAGCGATTTCTTTTACGCCATACGGCACTTACCAACATGGAGGGTTGAGTAGCCTGCTTGATAAGGTCCCGAGTTAATGAAATACCCCTCTGTACTTAGCCCGCTGCCCGCCGCAGACGGGCAGAAAACGACCCTTTTTACCCGACGATTATTGATGTCGTTGACGCTGTTGTTAAGCAGCGTGCTGCTGCTTTCCATGCTGATGGTGGTGGGCATTGCATGGCGTCAGAACGAAGATGCCGTGAAGCAGGAGACATTCCTGTTGCAGAATGCCTGGAAGGAGAGCCGCCAGAGCATACTGACAGATATACGTGATTACGCTTTCTGGGGCGAAGCCTGGAATAACCTGCATCTGAAAGTCAATCGCACCTGGGCATTTGATGAGCAAAACTTCGGTCCCGGCCTGTTTACTGAATATCACTATGAAGGGGTTTTTGTTGTTGATGGTGAGGGCAGGACCAGTTATGCAGTAGTCAACGGCCAGCTCACGGACATTCAGCTGGAAAGCTGGCTGGGGATCCATACTGCGCCCCTAATCCGCAGCGCACGTGCGCTGGCAGAGGAGCAAAGCGCGCTGACGCAAAACGCGTTGGTCGGCTCCACGCCAGCCATCGTGGCTGCTGCGCCTATTACCACGGGTAAAGTGCCGGGTCTTGAAATGAAAAAAGGCCCGCCTTCGGTAATGGTCTTCGTCAATCGTTTCACGCCTGAAAAACTAAAAGCGTTTGGTACCAGCGTCGGTGTGCTTAATGCCCGCGTTCCCAATAATACACAGGACTTTTTTTTACCGCCTTTGCTGAATGAAGAGATCGCGGATGATAATCCCCTTGTGATTCGTTGGGACTCCAGCGAGCCAGGCGGCAGCCTGCTGCTGTTTTTATTGCCGATGCTCTTTATAACGGTCGTGATTATCGGGCTGGTGGCTCGCCGCGTCATTAATCATGCAATGCACAATGCCGCGCTTTCCGATGACCGCTTTGACCAGCTGGTACAAAGCCAGCTTGAACTGGCAGCCAGTGAGGCGCGCTTTCGGGACGTGGCGGAAACGGCCTCCGACTGGATTTGGGAAACGAATGCCCAGGGAGTCCTGATCTACCTGTCGAAGCGATTTGCCGCCGTCACGCATTATGATGTTTCTCACCTGCTGGGACACTCTATTGATAAGATCCTGCAACATGATGACCAGGCCGTATCAGAGTGGATTTTCCAGCAGCGTGCGGATGGGCAGCGACACGTGCTGCGCTGCTTTTCGATCACGGCGCTGGGCGTAACCCGGTTATGCAATCTGATCGCCAATCCCGTAGAGCTTAACGGGCAGATTGTGGGCTATCGCGGCACGGTTTCGGATGTGACGCGTGAAGTGGAGGCCCAGGCCAGGGTCCATTATCTTTCACAGCATGACGCGCTGACAGGTTTACCTAACCGGCTTTACATGAGTGAGTTTTTACTCAGCCGGTTACAGGCGCAGCCTACTCAAGAGCGCCCTCTGGTGCTGATAAGCCTTGATCTGGATAATTTCAAGCCGATCAATGATACCTGGGGACACGCTGCCGGGGATTGTGTCCTGAACGAGGTCTCGCACCGTCTGCGGAGCGTGCTGAAGGCCGGGGATTTGGTCTCCCGCCAGGGAGGCGATGAGTTTATCCTGATCGTATCCAATCTTCAGGGCGAAGAGGAGATTGCTCACTGTTGTCGCCAGCTGCTGGATGAAATTCAGCGCCCTTTCTGGCTGGGGCAGCACGAGATCTTTATCGGTGCCAGTCTTGGCATTGCGCTGGCACCAAAGGACGCGATGCAGGCAGAAGAGCTGCTGCGCCTGGCCGATATTGCCCTCTATAAATCCAAGCGTGAAGGACGAAATCGCTGGACCTGGTACACGGCGGAAATGGCTGAACAACTGAGTAACCGCCGGGAGCTGGAGTGCAACTTACGCAAGGCCATCAGCGGGGACGAGCTTAAACTATTTTATCAGCCTCGCTACGATCTGAAAAAAGGGCGGCTGGAAGGCGGAGAAGCGTTGATTCGCTGGCAGCATCCGGCAACAGGGATGATTATGCCGGACGGCTTTATTCCGCTGGCAGAAGAGACCGGCCTGATTATTGATATCAGTGACTGGGTGCTTAACCGTGCCTGTAACGATGCCATGAACTGGCCTGCGCCGATGTATGTATCGGTGAATATCTCTCCCGTTGAGTTTCGTAGCGGTCAGCTCGCGGCTCGCGTGGCAAATGCGCTTAACACCAGCGGCCTGGCGCCGGATCGGCTTGAGCTGGAGATTACTGAGAACATTACGCTGGAAAATCCACAAAGCGCGCTGGAAGTGATGCAGGCGCTGAAAAAACTCGGTGTCAGGCTGACGGTGGATGATTTCGGCGCAGGCTATGCTTCGCTGAGCTACCTGAAAACCTTCCCGTTTGACGGCATGAAAATGGATCGCTCTTATATGAACGATTTCCCCCATTCACCGCAGGCGTTCTCTATCGTAGAAGGGATTATCGGGCTGGGCAAAGCGTTCTCTCTGACGGTGACGGCTGAAGGGATTGAAACCCGGGAACAGTTGAAAGAGCTGCAGGCGATCGCCTGTCAGGAAGGGCAGGGCTACTATCTGGGCAGACCGATGCCGCTGGAACGTTTCCAGTTGCTACTACAGGAAGAGCCAGTACTGACGGTTTGATGGCAACGCGCAGCAATAAAAAAGCCCGCGTAATTGAACTGACCCCGTAATGTTGGACTCAGTTTTTTAGGAGCCGTCCCCTGACCACAAGCAGATGGTCAGGGGACTTCATAGGACAAACAGGACTACATCGCTTACATGTCCCATTAATCATCTACAAAGTTGCGAACAGGCAGTTTTGGACTTAATAGTCCCATGCAAGTTTAATTAGACGTAACTTGACTAATTATCACACCCTCTACATTCTTGTCTTTAAGATTGTATTGAAGGCAGTTCATCTGTGTGAAATCACCATAAGTCTTGGTGTCATTGCAATATCTAAACACATTTGCATCTGGAGTGTTAGAAAACGAAGATGAAATCTTTTTCAATGTCATATTCAATAAAAGAATCCCCTTGATTGTTACTCCTAAATCACCCGAATAAGAATAACATCCTTTAGGCCTCTCATTTCTGGCTACTGCAATAGATGTTAAATCGCCTTGTCCCATCTCGTTATCTGAAATAAACCAATAGTTCACGCCTTTTGAGTTCAGGCAAAGCCATGAGGCTTGATCTCCTTTGTTAATGGTTACGTCAGTAGTTTTCGCTATGTCTGCAAGGGTGCTGTATTCCATTAAAAACATGTTATCGTCAATAATAACGTGAGGCGATAAATCCTTGTTAGTATCGTATTCAGGAACGGATGCATCATCCTGGTAGTAGTTAGCACCAAACCCCTCCATTTGCATAGATATAGCGGCAGGAGAAGCCATTACAGCAAGGACAATAGCAATATATTTCATTTCACCTTTAGCTCCCGGTCACCACTCGCCCAAATGCTCTTTCTGACGCTGATGGAGGCTATAATACATCCTTCGGATGAGTCCAGTGGATGCCTCTTGCTCGCGCCATGTATGCGAAAAGCTGAGCGTCCGCACATTGCATTGCTCAGGTTCGGGGTAAGGTTTAGTGTGTATTTCCCCGTGTGAGGAGAATTGTGAGGGGAGCCAATTGTATAAGTCCCTCTGGGAAGAGGGCCTTTCCCGCTCACACATTCCTGGGAGCTATCGTTTTTATATCCAGTCGCTCCGGCATAGTCAGCGGTGTACTTTTCACCATTACGGGTGAAGGTGTGTGTTTTTACATCATATACCCACGCCATTATGTAGCCGTCCTTTCCATGAGTCAGAATGAATTATATTGCCATCAAGGTAATGCCATGTGATCTTCTCGTAAGCTAAATCAACGTATTCAAGATGAGCATGCCTTTCCCATTGAGGATTTTTTATATCCATCATGAACGGTTCTATTTCTGTTACTTTCACGTTCTCCAGCGTAGTCCTGAAATACTCTTCCTCGAATCCGTTGTGGTTGATGCGATAGAACTTAAATACAGCCCTTTTTAGGGTCTGACCTGTAGACAATGCTTTGTACAGATAAGACGATGAGTTATCGATGCCTTTCATGAAAGCATATGAGCTATGCAAGCGCTTTGCGATCGCTTTCCCAGTCAGAAAATCAGTGGGCTGTTCTACAGAGTGCATTAGTTCACTAACTTCTATGGTTCCTTCTCGACCATTAACATCAACACTGCCCTTTATTGGCGATCCACCATCATCTTCGAGCCATAAGTAAACCGGAATAGCCATTGAATAAATTCCCTTATTAGTTGAGCGGAAGATTATCTTCTGTCCAACCTGTCATGATGAAATGTTGCCTGAAGGTTTGTTGATATAAATCAAGAAAATGTACATTTTTCCAGCCCCAGTCAGGCTTCGACTCGTGCTCTCTGCGCTCAGGCCGCCACCTGTTGAAGTAAGCGGAACTCAACCGGGCTGAGGCCATTGAGTCGCAGGCTGATTCGTTCATGATTGTAGTAGTGGATACAGGCGTCAATGGCCTCTCTCAGCGCAGGAATACTGCTGAACTCCTCCAGATAGAAGCATTCGGATTTAAGCGTGCCGAAAAAGCTTTCTGCCATCGCGTTATCAAGGCAGTTGCCCTTTCTCAATATGCTCTGTACCACGCCTGCCGCCCGGAGCCTGTCCTGATAAGCTGTCATCTGGTACTGCCAGCCCTGGTCGGTGTGCAGCACGGGCGCATCCCCCGGCGTCAGCCTCGTAAATGCTTTATCCAGCATCGTATCAACCAGTACCAGCACGGGCCTTCCCGACAGGCTGTACGCGATAACCTCGCTGTTGAAGGCGTCAATCACCGGGGAGAGGTAAAGCTTTTCGCCGTTAACGGCGAACTCCGTCACGTCACTCACCCGCTTCTCGTTGGCACCGCTGGCCGTGAAGTCGCGTTGCAGGCGGTTGGGGGCGATTTTCACCACCTGACCTTTCCATGAGCAGTATTTTCTGACGCGGATAACGGCGCGGAGCGATAGCTCGCCCATCAGGCGCTGAACCGCCTTGTGATTAATGGGGCAACCTCGGCGCGAAGGTAGCGCAGCTCGGCCTGAGCATCAGGGGAATTATCGCGTGGTACTGGCGGGGAGGTGATGTCCTTATGCATGGGATCCGGCTTTTTCGGTCTTCCGCGTTTCAGGCCAGAGAGCGCCCCGGCCCCGGACGCCTGAAACCGTTTAATCCACTGATAAACGGTGCTCTCATTGAGAAGGTTAAATTTAGCTGTGGCATCGCGGAGCGAAATTTTATCATCGATGGCGGCGTGGACAACCTTCAGCCGGAACTCGGGAGTGTAGTCACCCGTTTTCCATGTCAGCCCGTCAATGCCGTGCTGCTGCCATGCGGAAACCCAGCGGCGAACCGCTGGGCGGCCCACGCCAAAACGGGTGGCCGTCTCACGATAGCCATCCGTGCCGTTGAGATAATGAGGGACAACGGCGAGCCGTAATTCAAGGGAGAACTTAGGACTGCTCACTGAACTGCACCTTAATCAGTCAGGTGTCCGACTTTTGGGGAGCAGTTCAGAAAACGGGCTTTTTTACTTAGCGGACACGAACCGCTACAAAGGTCATAACGACCGCGAAAAGGACAAATATTGTCAGTTCCATATTTCCTCCTTTCTGAGATTATTCTTAAATTATAGCGCTGGGTAACGGTGAAAAAAGGCGCAGTTTGTGCCATTTCGACCCGGATCACAGAAACAAACCGCTGCTGAAAAATGCGATTATCATCCGTCGCCGGGCTCTGTTAGGCTTTGCAGAGTTAAGAACTAAACGCACAGGAGAGAAATCATGAAGTTATATGGAAAATTAGCCGTTATCGCTGCGCTTGTTGCCTTGTCAGGCTGCCAGACAGCGGCACAAAAAGGGGGGAGTTCAGCTTCGGTGGACCCGGAAGCGGATCGTTGTGGCGCCTCTGACTATCAGCGCTATGTGGGTAAGCCTCTCTCCTCAATAGACGGCCTTCGTTTTGAGCATCCTGTCCGGGCCATTCCTTATAACTCTGCCGTCACCATGGATTTCAACCTCAACCGGCTGAACTTTATGGGTGATTCACAGGGCAACATTACTCGCGCCTATTGCGGATAAAGCTGCCTGATTGTCGCCGCGCCCGTACGCCAGGGATTGAAGAATGCATGACTCGTGGCCTCAATCCTGCCTGTAGATAAAAGTTATTACAGGAAAGGGGATTAGCGTGTCACACGAATGCAATAAGCATTACGTAGGGTAGCAGCAGATAAAAGTGATCTCTGGTCACTGCGAAACAGATGCAATGCTCGTCTTATTCCCGCCTTGTGCGGGTTTTTTTTGCTGTGAATTAGAGAAAAGTGCGTTGGGGCCGCTTAAGGCTCTTTCTCTTCTAACAACTGGGTCAGCAAATTACGATAGCCTTGCAGCATCGCTTCATCCACTTCGCCCTCAAGTTTGGCTATTACCGTGGCAATAATCACTTTGCTGTTAGTTGGCCTGCCATGACGCATTAATTCGGTCATTATAGCCGCCAGAAGTTCACTCTCTTTGGGCGCGTGAAAGGCCGGACTGTTGAAATAGTCGGTAATTGCCCGGCCTGCGCCTGGCGAGTAATGTGCCATAGTAAACCTCCGGAATAGCGCCATCGACAGCCCCGCGGCTATCCGATGTGATCAGGAAATTAAACTTTTCTTAAATTCGGTCCGATTTGCCAGAACAGGCATTCGCTACTTAGCCTGAATAATAATCAGGCGGGGGTTTTAATTACTCTAGATGGCGGCCACAGGAAATCCAGTAACAATCAGAAATATTTTTCATTATGCTTTTTTATCAGCACAGCGAGCAGGCCAACCGCGGCCCGCTCTCTCTCCAGTCGGTGATAAAAGAGAGAATTATCCCTGCCCTGGCCAGTTAAGGATCACTTCAGTTACCCCATTGATCAGGAACTGCACTCCCATACAGACCAGCAGGAATCCCATCAGGCGAGAAATAGCTTCAATTCCTCCTTTACCGACCAGGCGCATAATGGCGCCGGAGCTGCGCAGACTTATCCAGAGGATAACGCTGACGCTCAGAAAAATTAATACTGGCGCTACGGTAATAACCCAGGGAGAGAAAGTATTGCCATGATGGACGGTAGAGGCAGCACTGATGATCATCGCCAGCGTCCCCGGACCTGCGGTGCTTGGCATGGCGAGAGGAACAAAGGCAATATTCACCACCTTACGTTCCGTGATCTCATCCAGCTTATGTTCAGCCTCCATGGAATGGCCAGCCTGCTGCTGGGGAAACAGCATGCGAAAGCCGATAAATGCCACGATTAGCCCGCCAGCCATACGCAAGCCTGGAATGGAAATGCCAAAGGTATTCATCACGGCATTTCCCGCATAGTAGGCCACGGTCATGATAATAAAGACGTAAACGGAGGCCTGTAGTGCCTGGCGATTCCGTTCGCGATAATTCATATCACCCGCCAGCCCTAAAAACAGCGCAACGGTGGTTAACGGATTTGCCAGCGGCAGAAGAACCACTAAACCAAGACCAATCGCTTTGAAAAGCTCAAACATGCTTTTTTCCCTGATGCCAGATTGTCAGGAAATCATCATGCCTCAACCTGGCTTGATTGCGTAGCCTGCGCTGAAAATGGCTGCCCTGACGGCAGGTTGGGAGGCGGAAAAGGGGCGAAATGGTTAGTTAACTGTAATGAAACTGTAGTTCTGGTTGTTAATTTCCATCCGCTCAAAAATAGCGCTAAAATAATTTATCATAAAAAACAACATGTTATGAATAATTTGCTTTTATTTGTGCATCAGGGCTTGTACTGCATCCTCTGTTATGAGTAAATGCATCGTCGGTTTTGAAACAGACAACGTATGCGAGCAATTTTAGTAAAGCAGTTTTCAGTTAAAGCGTTATCTTTGATATCTCTTCTTCCTGACTTCCTTCTTAAGTGCCTCATAAGTCCACCCTGTTGACAAACCCCGTGCCCTTTGCGGCTTAATACTTATTGAAGGAAAGACAAATGTCTAACAAAATGACTGGTTTAGTAAAATGGTTCAACGCTGAGAAAGGTTTCGGCTTCATCTCCCCAACCGACGGCAGCAAAGACGTATTCGTACACTTCTCTGCAATCCAGAACGGCGGCTTCAAAACGCTGGAAGAAGGTCAGAAAGTTGAGTTCTCTATCGAAAACGGCCAGAAAGGCCCAGCAGCTGCTAACGTAACTGCACTGTAATTCGAGAACTTTTCGCCAGCGGCCAGGTTGCCTGAGCTGACTGGTGAGAATACGAAAACCCGCCCCCGTGGCGGGTTTTTTGCGTTTCTGCTTCCTGCTCTGCAGCGCCTGATGCCCGATACGCCAGCAAGAAATAGGGCGTTACCCGCATAATTCGCCTGCTACTGAGGGGATCGTCTGCTTCAGTCGCCGCTATCCCAGGTTAAAACTTCAAAGTTATCTTTACCGCGTTATTTGCCACTCATCGCTAAAACCTCCTTGTTACACTTTGCTTTCGCACTTTTGCCATAAGGCTTTTTGTACAACAAGATGGAATCCTGGAAGGTTAACCTCATCTCAGTCTGGTTCGGCTGCCTCTTTACCGGCCTGGCTATCAGCCAAATCATTCCCTTTCTGCCCCTCTATGTTGAGCAACTGGGGGTAACCGATCCCAGCGCCCTGACGCTCTGGTCCGGGCTTATCTTCAGCGTCACCTTTTTAGTCTCTGCTATCGTTGCGCCGATGTGGGGCAGCCTTGCCGATCGCAAAGGTCGTAAGCTGATGCTGCTGCGCGCCTCGCTCGGCATGGGCGTGGTGATCTTTCTGCAGGCTTTCGTGACCGATGTCTGGCAACTGTTTTTGCTGCGGGCGCTGATGGGGCTGACCTCAGGCTATATTCCTAATGCCATGGCGATGGTGGCGACTCAGGTGCCAAGGGAGCGCAGCGGCTGGGCGATGAGTATGGTCACCACCGCGCAGATTTGCGGGGTGATCATGGGGCCGATGATGGGAGGCTTTCTTGCGGACTGGGTAGGATTGCGCGCCGTATTCCTGATCACCTCTGCGCTACTGCTCACCAGTTTCCTGATTACCCTGTTCCTGATTAAAGAGGGCGGCCAGCCGCGGGTTAAAAAAGAGGACAACATGACCGGCAGCATGGTGTTCCGGACGCTGGGCAATCCTGGCCTGATTATCAGCCTGTTCCTGACCACGCTGGTGATCCAGCTTTGTAACGGCTCCATCAGCCCGATTCTGACGCTTTTTGTCCGCCAGCTGGAACCCGATGTGCAAAACATCGCCTTTATCAGCGGTGTAGTGGCCGCCATCCCCGGCGTCTCGGCGCTCGTTTCAGCGCCTAAGCTGGGTAAACTGGGCGATCGCATTGGAGCGGAACGTATTCTTTTTGCGGCGCTGATGCTGACCTTTGTGCTGTTTATGGCAATGTCCTGGGCAGACAGCGCTTTTCAACTGGGGGTATTACGTTTTCTGCTCGGCTTTGCAGAGGGCGCGATGATGCCAGCGGTACAGACGATGCTGCTGCGTTACTCCAGCGATCGGGTAACCGGACGTATTTTCGGCTATAACCAGTCGTTTATGTATCTGGGAAATGTGGTCGGGCCGCTGATTGGCTCTGGCGTCTCGGCGATAGGCGGCTTTCGTTGGGTCTTCGCCGCAACGGCGGCCGTGGTGTTTATTAACACCGTTCAGCTTATTGTAAGCTGGCGCAATCGCAAAAGGGTAGGGGCTAACCAGACCTGACGGATTACCCGCCAGGTCACCCCCTGTTTAGCGTGGTTTCAGGGTCAGCTCGTAAGCATAATGGCTGGCGGAGAGCAAAAATTCGGGGCTGACGCTTGGGCTCCAGGAGTCATCTCCGCCCACGCCCATATGGTAGCCATCCAGATGTAACCAGCACCCTTTCTCTTTTCGTAACAGATGGCGATGGGTCGCTTCCCGTAGTTGTTCCAGGCTGTAGCGGCTTAGTGAAAAGTGGAAATCCCCAGTGACGTTTATGTTACCGGCATCCAGGGTTTTAGTACCACTGCGCAACCCGTTTTCACCAGGGAAGATGTAAGGGGTGTAGAGATCCGCCTGTGGCCTTGTCCAGCGGGAAAACTGGGCAGCACTCTGGCGGTCGGGATAATTTTCATGCGGCCCCATTCCCAGCCAGCTTATTTCCTTAACCTCTTCAGCGAGTTGGCAGCGAAGGCCAATCCTGGCCGGAGGCGGCACGCCATCAGCCAGGGAAACTTTTACCGAGATATGCATCTGGCCTGACTCATCAATGAGAAAAGTTTTTCTGCTCAGAAACTTCAGCTCGCCATGGACCTGCCACGCATGAACCGAAGTCAGCTGGACACCCCGACTGAGCCTGTCGGCTTGCAGATCGAGCAGCTCGCTTGCAAGCTGATTAAAACCAGCCCGTTGCCAGCGCTCAACCCAGGCATTCGGATCGGGTTTGCTGACTTCGCTGATGCCGATATCGTTATCCAGCGGCGCCCGGATAAAGCAGTCACGCAGAGGGGTAAGCAGCTGCGGCTCTTCGTCAATCAGCCATTGTGTCAGTTCACCGCTACGGCGGCAGAAGTGCCAGACCTGGTTAAGATGCCGGATGAGAATGAGATCTTCCCTGTGCTCAAGCGTTGGCGTAACAGGTTGCAGCGCTGGCGACGGAGGGGCCAGACGTGACGGAAGTTTCCACTGATCCCACGCCACGCGATGATTTTCTGCTGACCAGTCGGTTGCCTGTGGCTGAATAACTTCAACATTCAGCCACACTTCTCCGCTCAGATCCGGTCTCTCTCCGGCATCGACGATCAGACTGCCTTCCGGCGAAAGAGCCAGCTCCTGCTCACCGCCAGCAATTTTTACGCCGTTATGCTCAAGGGTCCAGCGCAGGATTTCGTTATCGCTGTGGCGGAACAGATACTCGCTCCGGATAAGGAATTTCAGCGGCTCGGTGCTTAGCAGCGAAAACTGGAAAAATTGCTGTGCATGCTGCGCCTCGAAAAGCGAAGGGTGGGGAGTTCGATCTGCAAAAACCAGGCCGTTCATACAGAATTGCCGGTCGTTAGGCGTATCGCCAAAATCGCCCCCGTAGGCCTGCCAGGGATTGCCCTGACTGTCGTAACGGGTCAGGCTCTGGTCGACCCAGTCCCAGACAAACCCACCCTGTAGTCGGGGGAATTCACGAAAAGCGCGCCAGTATTTCGCAAACCCGCCCAGGCTGTTGCCCATCGCGTGCGCATATTCGCAAAGGATCAGCGGACGGTTCTCTTCCGGCAGGCCAATCCATTTTTTCAGTGACCATTTCGGCACCGCCTCAAAAGGTTGATCCTGATCGACCCTGGCATACATCGGGCAGATAATGTCGGTGGCGGAGGTATCTGCACCGCCACCCTCATACTGTACGGGACGGGTGGGATCGCTGCTTTTTACCCAGCGCCACAGAGCATCATGCGTGCTGCCGTGACCAGACTCGTTACCCAGTGACCAGATAATAATGCAGGGATGATTACGATCGCGCTGAACCATTCGGGTTACGCGTTCGCTGAACGCATTGAACCAGAGCGGATCGTCAGAGAGCCGGTTCATCGGCTGCATGCCGTGCGTCTCGATATTGGCTTCATCCACCACATAGAGGCCGTAACGATCGCACAACCGGTACCAGAGCGGATGGTTCGGATAGTGGGAACAGCGCACGGCGTTGAAATTATGCTGTTTCATCAGCTTGATGTCGTGGATCATCGTCGCTTCATCCATCACCTGGCCCCGCTCCGGATGATGCTCGTGACGGTTGGTTCCCCGGATGAGCAAAGGTTTACCGTTGAGTTTCAGCAGGCCGCCATCAATCGCAATCTTGCGGAAACCGACGTCAAAAGCTTCCGCTTCGATAAGCGCTCCCTCTGCATTCAGCAGCGCCACGGTAACGCGATAAAGGTGCGGCGTTTCGGCACTCCATAAATCAGGGCGCTCTACCTTAAGCGCCAGCGTTGTGCGGTCAGTATACCGCCCCCGCTCATCAATGATGCGGCTACCCAGCGGCTGACAAACACTTCCCACCAGGTCACCCTGACGCCAGAGCTGCACTTCTATTTTACTGGCCGGGGATGTGGCGGCGGAACAGATGGCAAGAACCTGTAGCTGCGCTGAGTGATATTCCGCGCTCAGGTGCGTTTCAATCTGCACGTCCGTTAAGTGTGCCAGAGGTTTATGGAGCAAGCTGACGTCACGAAAGATGCCGCTCATTCGCCACATATCCTGATCTTCCAGGTAGCTGCCGTCGCTCCAGCGCAGCACCATCACTGCCAGCCGGTTATCTCCGGCAGCCAGCACTGGGGTTAAATCAAATTCGGCCGGAAGCCGGCTGTCCTGGGAATAACCGACAAACTGACCGTTGCACCAGAGATAAAAGGCCGAGTTCACCCCTTCAAACTGAATACGCGTCTGGCCACTGAGCAGCCAGTTGGGATCGCACTGGAACCTCAGCGAATAGCATCCGGTAGGATTTTCCCTGGGCACCACGGGAGGGGTAACGGGGATCGGATACTGCACGTTGGTATAGATGGGGGCGTCAAACCCTGCCAGCTGCCAGTTGGAGGGGACTTGCAGAGAAGTGGCATCAGCCAAATCTTGCCACAGCCAGCTATCGGGTACCTGCTCTGGCTGAGTGAAATAGCTGAACGTCCAGTTTCCATTCAGACAGCGCCGACTGGCGCTGGAGATATCTTTTCTGGCCGCTTCGGTAGTACGCCAGCTTGAAAAAGGCGGATGCATGGGCAGGCGATTGAGCTGCGTAACGTTAGGATTTTCCCACTCGCGTCGTAAGAGCTGCTGCTGCAGGCCAGGTAAAGCGGCTGTTTTCATCAACGATCCCCTGAAATGTTATGCGCTCACATTGCGCTGAGTTCAGGCTGATGTAAAGAGATTCGTCAGTATCATGCGAAGCAGATCGCTTTAACAGGCATACGCATGCTGAGCTTTTTAAGCATTGATGCAGGGTTCTGACAGGAAAGCGTTAAGCGTGGTTTCCGGCGGTAAAACTGGCCCTGAACAGGATGATTCCGCATTGAAGGGGCGCGAGACCAGGCTTACTATCAGCGCCAACGTTACCATGAGGAAATAACGATGAGTCGAGTCATTAAAGCTGTAAGTATTGTTGCACTGGTCACCGCGTTGAGCGGCTGTATCTTCCCGCCTCCGCACGGTGGCGGCTGGGGGCATGGCGGCGGCCCTCGTGGTGGCTTCAGCCAGGGCTATTAACTGCCTGAACCGGAGGTCAGTAGCCTCTGGTTTATTCTGCTCAGAGGCGTCACGAATGGTACAAAACGCCAGCAAAACGTTTCGATTACAGTAAAGCGCGCGGCGTTTCACAAAACCGAAAAATGATAGCCTTTAAGTACTTAAGTGATGAAAATATCTCACGATTATCAGTTTTCTTTTTTTAAGCACAATGATAACTTCATGCTTTATCTCGCTGAGACGTTCGCATGAAAAATCTTATTGCAGAACTTTTGGTTAAGCTGGCGGAAAAAGAAGCTGAATCCAAAGAGCTGGTAGCCCAGGTTGAAGCGTTAGAAATTGTCGTTACGGCGCTGGTGCGTAAACTGGATAGCCAACAGTTTCAGGAAATGACGCAGAGTATTACCTCAGCGCTGGAAACGGCCTCACATACCCCAGCGGTCAGTCCCGAAGATACCACTTTGCTGGAAAACTATATTCAGCGCCTTTTGCTTCATCCCCGCCAGTAAGTTTCTCCGGCCCGTCACCTGGCAGTAAGCAGTGACGGGTTAACCTGCTATTAATAATTATTTCCTCTGTTGGTCTGTCCGTCAGCTTTACGCTGCTGTTAATATTTTCTTAAATATTTAAACTCAATATAAAACATGGGGTTATTTCCTGTTTTACGGTTCCGTTATTTTTCCTGCTGGTCACTCTCCCTGTAAATGCCAGGCTTATTAGCCGTGATGATAAATAAAAATAAAGAAGGGAGAACTGTCGTGAGCTATCAAAATGCCATCGTATTACAGGATTTACCCGAGCTTAAGCCGGTACGAGTGCCGATTGGCGAAACGGGAATTATTCTGATTCGTGAGCAGCAAACCGTAAAAGCTTTTCAGAGCAACTGCCCGCACGCTGGCGCGCCACTTGAAGAAGGCGCAATTTATGAGGGAAGACTGGTCTGCCCCTGGCACAAAGCGAATTTCAGTCTGGCAGATGGCAGCATGTGTGAGCCGCTGGCGCTGAGCGATCTCAAGCGCTATCCCGTCAGAGTGGAGAATGGCATGGTGCAGGTTGACCCCGAACCGCTGCCGCCGCTCGTCTCATTTGCCGCCGACCAGCAGCAGCCTGTCTATGTGATTCTGGGAACGGGCGCTGCGGGGGCGGCAGCGGCCTGGACACTGCGCCGTGAAGGTTTCACGGGCAAGCTGATGCTGGTGGATCGTGAAAGCGAGGCGCCCTATGACCGCACCGTTCTGACTAAATTTGTTCCCTCAGGCAAGATGAAAATCAGTGAGGTGCCGCCTCTGCTTCAGGAGGACTTTGCTCCCTTTGCTGAACGTATTCAGGCGGATGTGGAACGACTGGATACCGCAAAGCGGCTGCTTTATTTTGCCGATGGCGCAACCTTAAGTTACGACAAACTGCTGATCGCCACTGGCGGCATCCCGCAGCGCCCAGGTTTTGAGGGCAAAGCGCTGTTTGGCGTCCATGTGCTGCGCAGCACAGAACAGGCCGACACGTTGCTGAAAGAGGTCGATAAAACCAGGCGGCTGGTGATTATTGGCAACAGTTTTATCGGCATGGAGCTGGCCTCGGCCCTGCGAGCGCAGGAGATTGAAGTTCAGGTGATTGCACGCGACCCGCTTCCCTTTAAAAAGCAGTTTGGCGAGCAGATTGCGCGCTATTTCCGCGAGCTTCATCAAGAGAACGGCGTGAAATTTACGGAAGGGGAGATCGCCTCGCTTAAAGAGAGCAACGGACATGTTACCGCCGTTGAACTCAAGGATGGGCAGATCGTACCGGCTGATATCGTACTGTTGGCCACCGGCATCGCGCCAGGCACAGCATTTATTCATGATATTCCACTGAATGAGGATGGCAGTCTGACCACCAGCGAGACGCTGAAGGTGGCTGACGATGTCTGGGCCGCCGGGGATATTGCTACTTTCCCCACCGCTACTGGCACGCTGCGGATTGAACATTTTCGCGTCGCGGAACAGCAAGGGCGAGTTGCGGCGAAAAATATGCTGGGAGAGAACGATCCCTGGGATCGGGTGCCGTTCTTCTGGACAACTCAGTTTGGTACGCGCTATGAGTATGTTGGGCACGCAGGGGAGTGGGATGACTATCAGCTGTTTGGCTCGTTGCAGGAGAAGAAATTTGTGGCGCTTTACGGGCAGAAAGGGCAGCTGGCTGCGGTCACCTCCTGTGGCATGTACACCTTTACCGCAGAGTTGGTGCTGAGAATGCAGAAGCCAATGACCCTGGCGGAAGCAGCAGCGCTGGTGGAAAAAGCCCTTTACTGACGGCATTGGGGAGGTCTGAATCGCCCAAATTAAGGTTGTGGGCAGGAGCGAAGCGGGCCCTCCCGCCACAATTCCAGCAGTGGGGAGGATTACCTCCCCTGGCAACAGCTGGCCCGACCGCCGACGCGCGTCAGTTTTTACTCATTCGTTCCGATTTCGCCATACATTGCTGCATCGCTTCCATTATCGCCGCACGAAATCCTTTCTCCTCCAGCACTTTTACCGCTTCAATCGTCGTGCCGCCGGGAGAGCAGACCATATCTTTGAGTTCTGCCGGATGCTTGCCGGTCTCAAGCACCATCTGGGCCGACCCTTTTACGGCCTGAGCCGCAAACTGGTACGCCTGCGCCCTGGGCATGCCACCCAGCACGGCCGCATCAGCCATCGCCTCAATAAACATAAATACATAGGCTGGTGCTGAACCACTCACGCCAACCACCGCGTGGATCATATATTCCGGTACCAGCTCTGCCTTGCCGAATCCGCGGAAGATGGTGACGATCTCATCCGCTTCTTCTTTGGTCACCAGCACGTTTGGCGTGACCGACGTCATGCCCTGGTTTACCAGGGCTGGCGTGTTCGGCATTACCCGCACCAGTTTCCTGTCGTGGCCCAGCACCGCTGCCAGCGACTCCAGCGTGACGCCAGCGGCAATCGACACCACCACCGTCTCTTTATTCAGGCTGCCCGAAACCTCTTTCAGCACGTTCAAAATCACATTAGGTTTTACCGCACCAAACAGAATATCCGCCTGCTTAGCCACCTCTTCGGCGCTGGAACCCGGCGTGATGCCGTACTTCTCCTGCATCGCCTGGTTTGTCTCGGGCTTCCGGTCAAACACCCAGATGTTTTCAGGCTTAACCTCTCCGGCTGAGACCAACCCGCCAATAATGGCTTTGGACATATTGCCGCAGCCAATGAAGCCGATTTTCTTTTCCACGGTAGCGTTCCCTTTTCTGTCAGTTTTTCATTGGGTTCTAGCTTACGTCATTCCCCACCGTAATCCACCTTCAGCTAAGCTTAAGCGACTAAAGGAATAAGGAGAGAGGGTGTATGAATCCTGATAAGCAAGATGAAGAACGAAGTCGTGACTATCCGATCCAGGAAAATATGTACTGGCAGCGCGTGGAGTGGCGCATCCAGAAAATTGGCGGCGCCCTGCTGTTGGCACTGGTGGTACTCGGTGCCTGTGGGCTCTTTTCGAAAGGCTTTCTGAGCGATGGCGTGGTCACTTCTTCAGACGGCGCGTTGCGCGTTGAGTATGAGCGTTTCGGCCTGCGGGACAGCGATATCGCCATGGCCATCCGGGTCAGACCCGCTCATCACGATCGCTTCACGCTGACGCTGAGCGGCGAAGAGATGGATAACTTCCAGATCCAGTCTCTGCAGCCGCAGCCGCAGCAGGCGGTGAGTAAAAGTAACAGCCTGGTGCTGATCTATTCATCATCAAGCTTCAGGGACGGCGCAACCGTCTGGATTGGATCTCAGGCGCAGCAATTTGGGCGCTACCCCGTTACGGTCACGCTTGACGACGATACCAGCGTGCATTTTACCCACTGGATTTATCCTTAAGGAGACAACATGGAGACGGTATTACGCGCGGTCAGTATGTACCTGGTGCTGATGGTAGTCCTGAAGATAGCCGGACGGCGAACGCTGCTGGAGATGACCTCCTTTGATCTGATTTTACTGTTAATTATCAGCGAGGCTACCCAACAGGCACTGCTGGGCAATGACTTCTCTGTTACCGGCGCCTCACTGACTATTATTACGCTGATCGTAGTGGATATCCTGTTTGGCATACTGAAGTCCCGTTTTCCCCGGCTCGATATGCTGATTGACGGTATTCCGCTGATTCTGGTTGAGAACGGGCGTTTTTTACCGGAAAGAGCGAGAAAAGCGGGGATTTCGCAAGATGACATCATGAATTCCGCACGTAGTTCAGGCGGGCTGGAACGGCTGGATCAGATTAAATTTGCCATTCTGGAAAAGAACGGCAAGATCTCCATCATTCCCGTAGCCGATGAATAAGGAAAATGGCGATGCCAATCTGGGTGGATGCCGATGCGTGCCCGAAAGTAATCAAAGAAGTGCTCTATCGCGCTGCCGATCGTGAGCAGATGACCGTCACGCTGGTGGCTAATCAGCCGCTCAGCGTGCCGCCCTCGCGGTTTATCACCACTCTGCGTGTCCCCGCTGGCTTTGATGTGGCGGACAATGAAATTGTACGGCGTGCCGCAGCGGGCGATCTGGTGATCACGGCGGACATTCCGCTGGCGGCGGAAGTGATGGAGAAGGGCGCTGTTGCGCTGAATCCTCGCGGTGAACGCTACAGCGAAGCCACGATTCGCGAAAGACTGACGATGCGTGACTTTATGGATACGATGCGCGCCAGCGGTATACAAACCGGGGGGCCCGCCACGCTGAATCAGCGTGACCGGCAGCAGTTTGCTAATGAACTGGATAAGTGGCTGCAGAACCAGAAAAAGAAGTAGAGCAAACGGGTGGGAAGCCCCACCCGTTTTACGACTTACAGAAAACTGTCGTCGTCGCCAAAATCATCGTTGTCAAAACCATCCGTGCCAAAGCCATCAAAATCATTGCCGCTTTCCTGCTGGAAACCCGCATCCTGACCGGCAAACTGGCCATCATTGCCGTTGAAAGTATCGAGATTATTATCAAAGCTTTCCTGCGGCATTGGCTCATTGATGATATTGACGATCTCTTCCGGCTGAGAGTGATGGAACATGCTGGTCAGCATATCTGCCATCACCACTCCACCGGCAACGCCGACGGCGGTTTGCAGTGCGCCACCCAGGAAACCACGCCCAGCTGAAGGCGCGGCGGCCTGCGGAGGAGGAGCATAAGCTGGCTGCTGTTGCGGCGGAGCGCTGTTCCACGCTGACTGCTGCGGCTGGGCAGGCTGTTGCTGCCGCTGATTGCCACCGCCAAACAGGTTAGAGAGGAAACCGCCGCTGCTCTGCTGAGGCTGCTGCGACTCTGCCAGCCTGGCTTCCAGCTCGCTCACCCGGTTGTTCAGCTGCTTCAGGGCTGCCTCCTGAATCAGAATAGATTGCGCCATATAGTAGGGCGCTCCCGGTTGCGCCTGAAGCTGCTGCTGAATCAGTTTCTCCGCCGCCGCATCACGAGGGCCAGACTGCGTTTCCGCCTGTTTTAAACGGCTGAACAGACTTTCAATTAATTGTTGTTCCTGGTTCTGCATGGGGCTTTCTCCAACAGGGATGATAGCTACTATATTGAGGCCAGCCGCAGGAAAGTAAACGCGCTTCGGGTAAGGAAATGTTGCAAACATCTTCCGCTTTTGCTGGTGGCGTAAAGAAAGTATTACGCCATATAATTACATGAAAAGTAACCGATTTAATCGGTTGTGGCTGGTGTAAGGTGTAAAGAAAAATTGACTACTGGTGGCGGGATAAAATTATCGGTATGATGCGACGCAAAGTTAATCACTATCTGCCAGTCGCCGTGGAAACTGCCCGCGACGTGAAGGCTGAGGACCTGCAGGTTATGTCGTTACCCCTTTATCTGATTGGCGCACGTGGCTGCGGAAAAACAACCGTTGGCCAGGCACTGGCTGACGCGCTGGGTTACGCCTTTAGTGATACCGACCGTTACCTTCAGGAGATCACCCAGCGTAGCGTGGCTGAAATCGTTTCGACTGAAGGTTGGGAAGGATTCCGCCAGCGTGAAACGCTTTCATTAAAAGCCGTGACGGCATCCGGCACGGTGATTGCGACCGGAGGAGGCATGATCCTGGCTGCGGAAAACAGAAAGTTTATGCGTGAGCACGGGCGGGTGATCTATCTGCATGCGGAAGCCAACGTGCTGGCCGCGCGGCTGCAGGCCTATCCTGAGCAGGCACAGCGGCCAACGCTGACAGGCCGGCCAATCGCCGATGAAATGGTGGACGTGCTGGCAGCGCGTGATGCGCTTTACCAGCAAGCCGCACACTATGTGATCAACGCCATGCAGTCTCCGGAAAGGGTAGTGGAAGATATCATTACGATGCTTTCTCTCGCCCGCGCCAGCTAAAGCCTCTGCAAAGCGCACCAGACTTCCTGAGGTTTCTCCTGTCTTTGTCTATACTTAGTGTTACACCAGCTTGTCCGGGCGTTTCCGCTGGGCAGATTGTTTCATTCTGACTGAGGAGAAATTTATGGCAGGTCGTCCGCCGTATCCACGCGAAGCTCGAATTGTTCCGGTAAAAAAAGGCACCACTGAAGAAACTGTGACCCGGTATGAACTACGTGCCGACCATCCGAGAACGGATACCCTTATCAGCGAGCATGAAACGGAGCAGGAAGCGCAGGATGCTAAAGCCCGGTATGAGGATCAGGAAAAAGAGTGATCCCGGTCTGGCAGGGAAGCCAGTCAGGATTGCCTGCGATTTTTGCTTGACCCCATAGCTGCATCATCATATTTTTTTCACTCTATTAAGCGTTAATTCCCGAAGAATAAACCTTTAGCTCTTCCTTAGCCTGAACTGGACAGATTCGTGACAGATTTCCTGAAAAATACCCTTTCACCCACGGCGCCATCAGCCCTTTCAGACAGAGCTGATATGCCTTCTCTGTCCGTGCTTTCAGGCTCTGGCATCGGTAAGGAGCCAGCGGTTTCACCCGCTGAAAAATCGACTTACGGGGAAAGTAAAACCATGAAACACGCACTTGCAACGCTCACATTGGGCCATGCAGCACGCAGCGATCTCCACCCCCTGTTACTTGAACACCTGCCCGAAGAACAGATTAAGCACGTTGGCCTGCTTGATGGGCTGACGACAGAGGATATCGCCCGGCACTATGCGGCGGCAGAAAATGAAAAAGTGGTTATGACGCGTCTTGACGATGGCACGCATGTGGTGCTTTCGGCTGAAAAAGTTGAAGCGGCGCTGCAAAATCAGATCCGCGAGCTTGAACGACAGGGCTTCGAGACTATTCTGATGCTGTGCAGCGGGCAGTACAGCAACCTCTTTACCGAGCGCGCTGTTCTGCTGGAACCTTACCGTATTCTGCCGCCGCTGGTCGAGGCGATAACCGACGGGCATCAGGTTGGCATTGTGGTGGCCAGAGAGGAGTATATTGCTGAGCAGGCACGCAAATGGAAAAGCCTGGCGCAGCAGCCCCATTTTGCCGTGGCCAGCCCGTGGCACAACAGCGATGATGAGCTGATAGATGCCGCGCTGCTGCTGCAGGAGCAGGGCGCAGATGTCGTGGTACTGGACTGCTTAGGCTACCATCAGCGGCACCGTGATTTTTTACAGAAATTGTTGGGAATCCCCGTGCTGCTGTCCAATGTGCTGATAGCCAAACTGGCAGCGGAACTGCTTGTGTAAACGAGACCTTCTCGGCACTTTACACTGTTCTGTTTTCTCTGAATTTAAGGATGTTTATATGCTCAACGTCAGTGAGTACTTCGACGGAAAAGTGAAATCAATTGGTTTCGACAGTGCCAGTACCGGGCGCGCCAGCGTAGGCGTGATGATGGAAGGCGAATATACGTTTGGCACGGGTCAGCCGGAAGAGATGACGGTGGTCAGCGGGTCGCTGAAGGTGTTGCTTCACGGGGAAACGGAATGGAAGCTCTATGAACCGGGCCAGATCTTTAACGTGCCGGGTCACAGTGAATTCCATCTGCAGGTGGCGGAGCCGTCATCCTATCTTTGCCGTTACCTGAAAGATTAATGACCTTTTTTGCCTGGTAGCAACCCCGGCTACCATGCTGTAGCCGGGTCGTTAATGCATTGCATGACGCAGCAGATTATCGCTGCGCTTCACCACCTAATGCTTCAACTGTATTGCTCACCAGCGCTGCCAGTTCGCTGGTCATCAGAATAAAGTCTGCATCAAAGCGCGCCTGCACATCGTCGCGATCGATATCATCATTCTGTTCACGCAGCGTGTCGGCAAACTTCAGGCGCTTCAGCGAGCCATCATCAGAGAGCAGCAGCTGAACACGTTCCTGCCAGTCCAGCGCCAGTTTGGTCACCAGCTTGCCCGCTTCAATATGGTTGGCTATCTCATCGCAAACCAGATCCTGCTTCTTGCAGCGGATCACACCGCCATCTTCCAGCAGGGCTTTCAACTCTGCTTCATCCATCAGCGTAAAGCCCGCAGGCGTTTCACCCGAGCGAACCCATTCGGTCATTGTCAGCTCGATGGGACTTTCCAGCGTCAGTGGCACCACCGGCAGCGAACCCAGGCTTTTACGCAACAGCGCCAGCGTGTCTTCCGCTTTTTTAGCGCTGGCGCAGTCAACCATGATCAGATTATTGACGGTATCGATCCACAGGAAAGTCTGGTTAAAGCGGCTGAAGGCGCGCGGCAGCAGACTGTGCAGCACTTCATCTTTCAGCGAGTCTTTCTCGGTTTTTTTCAGCTTGCGCTGCTGCTCGGCTTCCAGCTTGCTGATTTTGGCTTCCAGCGCCTGTTTAATTACCGGCGAAGGCAGGATCTTCTCTTCCTTACGTGCGCAAATCAGGATCTGACCATTATTAACATGGGTCAGCGCATCGCCACGCGGCCCCATCGGCGACACCCAACCGGTTTTCGCCATATCCTGGCTGCCACAGGGAGTGAAAGTGAATGCCTCAAGCTGTTTTTCCATCTCATCCACCGCCAGTGGGATTTCGCGATTCAGACGATAGACCATTAAATTCTTAAACCACAGCATTATGCTTTCCCTCTCTGGCGCGCATCAGGCGCGCTAATTTTAAGTCAGCGCGCATGATAGCGAATCGGCGGCGGCGTTTCATTGCCTTTCCGCCTCTGGCCTTCTAAGGTAAAAGAGAGACCGTTAAATAATGAGGAATAACAAGTGCGTATCGGGATTGATTTAGGTGGAACGAAAGTTGAAGTGATCGCGCTTGCGGAATCAGGAGAGACGCTGTTTCGCCACCGTGTTGCCACGCCGCGCGATGATTATCAGCAGACGATAAAAGCGATTGCCGATCTCGTGAAGCTGGCGGAAGAGAAAACGGGCGAGCAGGGCAGCGTGGGTATAGGTATACCCGGCACGCTGTCACCCTTTACCCAACGGGTGAAAAACGCCAACTCAACATGGCTGAATGGTCAGCCGCTGGATAAAGATCTGCACAAGCTGCTCAACCGCGAAGTACGTATCGCCAACGATGCCAATTGCCTGGCTGTCTCGGAAGCCATTGATGGCGCAGCCGCAGGCCAGCAGACGGTATTTGCGGTGATTATCGGTACCGGCTGCGGTGCAGGGATAGCGTTGCAGGGGCAGGCGCATATTGGCGGCAACGGCAATGCGGGCGAGTGGGGGCATAATCCCCTACCCTGGATGGATGAAGATGAGCTGCGCTACCGTGAAGAGGTTCCCTGCTATTGCGGCAAACAGGGCTGTACCGAAACCTTTATCTCCGGTACCGGCTTCGCCATCGATTATCATCGTCTGAGCGGCGTGGAGCTGAAGGGCGCGGAGATCATCAGGCTGCTTGAGCAGCAGGATCCAATAGCCGAGCTGGCGATGAGCCGTTATGAACTGCGCCTGGCGAAAGCGCTGGCACAGGTGGTAAATCTTCTCGACCCCGATGTGATTGTGATGGGGGGCGGCATGAGCAATAACGACCGTCTTTACCAGACGGTACCGCAGCTGATGAAAAAATGGGTGTTTGGTGGAGAGTGCGAAACGCCCCTGCTTAAGGCTCTCCATGGCGATTCCAGCGGCGTTCGCGGTGCCGCCTGGCTCTGGCCGCAGGGGTGATCCCTCAGCTATAGCCCGGACGGTTCATCTTTGGTAAAAGCGGCGGCTCCTCTGGAAAAGCCGCTCTGTATAGTGTGTATTGAGCGGCCGCTCCCCTGGAGTCCTCATTTATCCACCAGACGTTTTCATTAAAGGCGGCATCGCTGTCGCCCGTTACCTTACTCACCTGTCAACATGGCATCACGTGGGGCGCTGGCACGCTGGTTTCTGGTCATCAGGAAATAAATATAGCCAGCCACCATAAAGGCCACAAACAGCGCGCCGATGACCGGATTGAACCACAGCATCGCAATCAGACATACCAGCGCCAGTGCCAGCGCAATTCCCGGCACCATCGGGTAGCCCGGCGCGCGGAAGCTGCGTTCCATCTCCGGTGCGATGCGGCGAAGCCTGAACAGGCTTAGCATACTCATCAGATACATCACGATGGCACCAAATACTGCCATGGTAATCATTGCTGCCGTCAGCGTCATACCCTGCAGATTAATCCAGCTGTCGCTGAAGATCGCCGCTATGCCAATCAGCCCGCCGGCAATAATCGCCCGGTGCGGCGTCTGGTAGCGGGAGAGTTTTGCCAGGCCCGCAGGCAAATAGCCCGCGCGGGAGAGGGCAAAGAACTGGCGGGAATAGCCGAGGATAATGCCGTGGAAGCTGGCAACCAGGCCGAACAGGCCGATCCAGACCAGCATATGCATCCAGCCAGAGTTTTCACCCACTACCATTTTCATGGCCTGAGGCAGAGGATCGTTGATATCTGAGAGTTTGCGCCAGTCGCCCGCGCCGCCCGCCAGCAGCATCACGCCGATAGCCAGGATCACCAGCGTCAGAATACCAGTGATATAGGCCCTGGGGATGGTGCGTTTCGGATCTTTCGCCTCTTCCGCCGCCATCGCCGCCCCTTCAATCGCCAGGAAGAACCAGATAGCAAACGGGATGGCGGCAAAAATACCGGAGAGGGCAGGCAGACCGAAGTGTTCGCCGCCCGACCAGCCGTTGGCGGCGAAGTTCGCCACGCTGAACCCCGGCGCCACCACGCCCATAAACACCAGAAGCTCAAGCACGGCCAGCACCGTTACGACCAGTTCAAACATCGCTGCCAGTTTTACCCCCAGGATATTCAGCGTCATAAAGATGACATAGGCGCCTACGGCAGAATATTTGGGGTTGAGTTCAGGAAACTGCACGTTGAGATAAGCGCCGATAGCCATGGCGATAGCGGGAGGGGCAAAAACGAATTCAATCAAGGTTGCCATACCGGCAATCAGGCCACCAGTCTCGCCAAACGCGCGACGGCTGTAGGCAAAAGGCCCACCGGCATGGGGGATTGCCGTAGTCAGTTCGGTAAAGCTAAAGATAAAGCAGGTGTACATGGTGGCGATCAGCGCGGTGGTCACCAGAAAACCCAGCGTACCCGCCACGCCCCAGCCATAGCTCCAGCCAAAATATTCGCCGGAAATGACCAGACCTACCGCAATGCCCCACAGATGTATTGTGCCCAGGGTGGGCTTCAGCTTGCCTGTCATAGTGATATCCCCGTGATGTTTTTTATGGTCAGTCGATAATGCAGCCGGTACCGGGGGGAAACTTGACGCTGGCGTAAGGAATTTTGTGCTCTGCTGTCAACTCAGCAGCAAGAAAAGTGGTGGATGCACGCTACAGTCAAAAGAGGGTCGTCTGCGGTCAGGCGGTGCAGACCTGGCGACGCCATGCTGGTAACACAACCGGCCGCTAACCTCTCAGGAGCCAGATTATGAGTGTCACACAATATGACAACCTGGATAACACCGCGCTGCTTAACCTTGCACAGCAAGCGGTCGCCCGCTATCCCGCTTCGCTACAGGGAAGGCTGAGCCTGCTTTGTCGCTCAGAGAACGCCACGTTTCTGCTGGTGGCAGGAGACAAACGCTATGCGCTGCGGCTGCATCGGGACAATTACCATGCGCGGGCGGATATCGAAAGCGAGCTGCACTGGCTGGATGCGCTGCGGGAAACGGGGATCGTTGTCCCTGAAGCGGTAACGGATAAAGAGGGGCAAACCGTTCAGACGCTCCTGCTGGCGGATGGCAGCAAGCGCCACGCTGTCCTGTTTCACTGGATTGAGGGAGAGATGCCCACCACCGATGTTGATCCTCGCGCGTTTCAGCAACTGGGCCATATTACCGCCCGACTGCATCAGCACAGCAGAAGCTGGCAGAAGCCTGCCGGTTTCCAGCGTATTATCTGGGATCATCACAGCATGGTCAGCCCGCAGAGCCACTGGGGAGACTGGCGGGATGCGCCCAATTTACGCCCTGAGGATCGTCCGGTAGTAGAAGAAGTTATTGGCCGCGTGGGGGAAGATCTGCAGACGTTCGGCAAAGAGTCTGCCCGTTATGGCCTGATCCATGCCGATTTGCGTCTGACCAACCTGCTGCTGCATAAGGGGGAGACGCGGGTGATCGACTTCGATGACTGCGGAATGGGCTGGTATCTGCACGATCTTGCGGCAGCGATCAGTTTTGTGGAGCACCATCCCCGTGCAGCCGAATGGATCGATCACTGGATCAGGGGCTATGAGCAGGTGGCGCATATCAGTGATAAGGAGATGGAAATGGTGCCCACACTGTTGATCCAGCGGCGGATCCAGCTGCTGGCCTGGGTGGGATCGCACGCGGAGACGGAGATGGCGCAGAGCCTGGGACCTCACTGGGCCGATCACTCCGTGCGCCTCTGCCGCCGCTATCTGGACACCAGCGACCTGCCCGTGGGAGCCTGATTGGTATGATTATTGCTGCATAAGCAGGATGTGTTCCCCTGCCGAGGCGATAATGATGCAAACCGGTGTGATCAAACAGCCTGATATGGCGTCGGCGCTGCAGGCCAGCGCTGCCAGCAACCGTGGCGTGCTGGCCGCTGCGGCCAGCGGCTTAAGTGATTTTATCAGTGACAAAGGTGGCGATGTCGATCGTATTTTCGGGGTAAGCGGCATCGATCCTGAGCGGCTCTCCAGCCCCACCCTGAGCCTGGGGTTGATCAACTATTGCCGCGTGATGGAAGAAGCGGCACGCTGTTCAGGTTGTGATAACTTCGGTTTACATTACGGCAAGCAGTTTAAACCGCAGTCATTAGGTCTGATCGGCTACGTTGGCCTCTGTTCAGAGACGCTGGAGCAGGCGTTACATAACGTGGTTAACGCTTTTCCCTGGCATCAGCACGACACGCTGACCCGCCTGGTAGATAAAGGCGACTGCTGGCGACTCGACTATCAGGTGCGTCACGGCGCTATCCTCTGTCGGCGTCAGGATGCTGAGCTGACGCTGGGCATGTTTATGAATCTGATCCGCCACGTCACCGGAAAAAACTGGGCGCCGCGTGAAGTGCATTTTGAACACCCGCGACCTTCTCAATGGCATGAACACTGCAAAGTGTTTGATGCGCCGGTTTATTTTGATCAACCTTTTAATTCGCTGATTATCCCTAAACGCGATCTGATGCGGGCCATGCCGGAGAGCGATCCTATGCTGCTGATGGTGATGCAGGATGCCATTCGTCGCCTGAACAGCGCCACCTCACAGCAAAATATCGTCGATCAGGCGCGCGCTCAGGTCCATCTGGTGTTGCTGAAAGGTGAACCGGTACTGGAAGAGGTAGCGGAGAAAATGGGGCTGTCGAGCTGGTCACTGCAACGCCGTCTGCGCGACGAGAACCTGAGTTTTACCGCGCTGGTGGATAACGTTCGCTGCGAGATGGCAACGCACTATCTGCAGCAGCGTCAGCTGCCGATCTCTGAAATGGCGCTGCTGCTGGGCTATTCAGAAGTCAGCGCCTTTTCCCGCGCTTTCCGCCGCTGGTTTGGCATCAGTCCGCGACAGTGGCGTCAGGATGAAAAGCCGGTTAACCGGCTGGTTTGAAAATCAGCACCATACTTTTTGGTATGCTTTGTGGCGGCGGCGGCAAATTTTCTGCCGAGCTGACCACGCTCCAGGCTTTCTTGCACAGCAGTTCATCGCCTGCGGTGCTCTGGACATCGTAGCGCCCCTTTTCGTTGTAACGAATGGTCAGGGTGCATTCGCGCCCCGCATACTGCTTTGAGCCGTAAAAATTGCGCTGAATGCCGTACTGCAACTCAGAGAGATAAATACAGTCAGAATAGCTGAATCCCGCTTCTGGCTTGACGCAGACTTTCTCCGCATATGCCCGCATCTCCTCCTCCCCGGCGGGAGGCGGCTTAGGGTGATTGCCAGGGTATGGCGTCTGGCAGCTGGCAAGAACCAGTATCAGCACGCTTATCCCGCCTCTGAACAGCCTCTTTTGCCCTTTACCTGAACGCATTTTATTATCCATATTACTAAAGATTATTTAATGTCAGCCGATAGTTTACTGAGTTAGCTTCCCGCTGACAGATTATTCCAGCACTCGCCGGCTATTTATTGTTCGCCCACATCGCCATTGAGCAGTTGCCATAATAGAACAGATTACTTAGTAACGGAAATAAACTATATTTTCGGGCAGGATGAATGATGAAGTTAATAACAAGAAGTTTGTTCTATTTCTGCCGCTGGGTTTGCGGGCTGCCGAAATTTTAAAATGAGTGCAGGATTGTTTTTACTTAATTCATGGATAAGAAATGAAAAGCCATTATCACCTTGTTGCTTTGACGTTACTCAGCAGCGCTGTTCTCAGCGGCTGCGCCACCGAATCTTCCCGCGCTATAGAGGCTCCGCAGGTCACTGCCGCCAGCCAGCCTGCTTATCAGGGAGTGAAAAGCCCGATCGCCGTAGGCAAGTTTGATAACCGCTCCTCTTATATGAACGGTATTTTTTCCGATGGCGTGGATCGTCTGGGCAATCAGTCTAAAACCATTCTTATTACTCATCTGCAGCAGACCGGCCGCTTTAACGTGCTGGACCGCGCCAACCTTGAGGAACTTAAGGCGGAAGCGGGCTACAAAGGCAGCGCACAGTCTATTAAAGGCGCCAACTACGTCGTCACCGGTGATATCACCGAGTTTGGCCGCAAAGAGACAGGCGACCAGCAGCTGTGGGGGATCCTGGGTCGCGGAAAAACACAGGTCGCTTACGCCAAAGTGAACCTGAATATTGTCGATGTCACCACCTCTGAAGTGGTTTATTCGGTTCAGGGCGCAGGGGAATATGCGCTTTCCAATCGCGAAGTGATCGGTTTCGGCGGCACTGCCAGCTACGACTCTACGCTGAATGGCAAAGTAATGGATCTGGCGATCCGCGAAGCGGTAAATCATCTGGTCAGCGGAATTGAATCCGGCGCCTGGCGCGCGGTTAAATAACAGAGGGAGAAAGAGATGCGCGTTATTAAATATACTCTGGCAGCGGCTACGGCGCTGTTATTAACGGCCTGCGCCGGAAAATCGACTACCACCTATTACTGGGGCGATTACCAGCCCTCTCTGTACAGCTATTACCAACATACGGCAGCGCCGGAAAAAGAGATTGAAACGCTGAATGCTGTTATTCATCAGGCGCACGCCAAAAATAAACCCGTGGCGCCAGGGCTGCATGCCCAGCTGGGGTTACTCTATGTGGATACCGGCCATCCTGACCTGGCTTTCCAGCAGTTCAACGCTGAAAAAACCGCTTTTCCTGAATCCGCGGGCTATATGGATTTCCTGATGCGTAACAAGCAAGGAGCACAACAATGAAGAAAATCTTAGCAATTGCCGCCCTGCTGGCGGTGGTTACGCTTACCGGCTGCGCCAAAAAAACGCCTTATGACTATTCGGCTTTCCGCGAAAGCAAGCCCGCTTCTATTCTGGTGCTGCCTGCTGAAAACCACACGCCCGATATCAACGCCGCACATAGTTTTACCTCGCTGGTCACCCAGCCTCTGGCAGAGTCGGGCTACTATGTTTTCCCGGTAGCGGTGGTAGAAGAGACCTTTAAGCAGAACGGATTAGACAACGCCACGGATATCCGTTCCGTGAGCGCGGCGAAGCTTCGCAGCATCTTTAATGCGGACGCGGCACTCTATATTGATATCACCGATTACGGCACAAAATATATTGTGGTCGACAGCGTGACGCAGGTGTCGGCAACCGCCAGACTGGTGGATCTTCGTACCGGGAAGCAGATTTGGAGTGGCCTGGCCACCGCTACCGACAACGAGCAGAATAATAGTAACCAGGGCGTCATCGGGATACTGATCGCCGCTGCGGTGAAGCAGATAGCCAGTAACGTCAGCGACAGTGCGCATAAAATTGCTTTCGTCACCAGCAACAGATTACTGACCGCTAACAGCAACGGCGGCATCTTGCCTGGCCCGCGTGCGAAGGCAGCAAAAATCTGATCCACAGGGCGCCTTTACGGCGCCCTTATTGCTCTTTGGCAGGCCGAGCCTTCAACAGGATGCAGGCAAACGGGCTGTGGCCCTGTGAAGGCTGCCGGTGCTGAAAACGGCGAGCCACTCTGCCGGTTTATCCTGCTTACGCCGTTGGCGTCTCCAGCTTGCTGTAACCCAGGCCGTTAACTTTCCTGACCTTAATCTGCACCGGGATGCGTTCTTTCATCGCTTCAACGTGACTGATCACGCCAATGGTTTTGCCGCTGGCATTGAGCGCATCCAGCGCATCCAGCGCGCTGTCCAGCGTGTCAGCATCCAGCGTGCCGAAACCCTCATCCAGAAACAGCGATTCTATTCTGGTTTTATGGCTGACCAGATCGGAGAGCGCCAGGGCGAGCGCCAGGCTGACCAGGAAGCTTTCGCCGCCGGAAAGCGTACGGGTATCGCGCAGCGAATCTGCCTGCCAGGTATCGACGACCTGAAGTTCCAGCGCCTCCTGTGATTTACGCTGCAAGAGGTAACGGCCATGCAGGCGGTTAAGCTGGTTGTTCGCCAGCCAGACCAGATGATCCAGCGTCAGCCCCTGGGCGAATTTACGGAACTTATCGCCGTCGCGCGAGCCAATCAGCTGGTTCAGGTAGCCCCACTCTTCAACCTGTTTTTCATTTTCGGCTATCTGAGCAAGCAGATCCTGCTGCTGCTGACGGCGGGCGGCATCGCTGTTGAGCTGCTGGCGCGTCTCACCCTGTTGACGGGCATTTTCCCGCAGCTGCTGCGACAGGCTGGCAACAACTTCACTTAATCCCTCTGCCTCTTCCGGCATATCCTCTGGTTTTGCCTGCAGGAGGTTTTCCAGCGTCTGTTGCGCCTGGCGCAGCAGCACGGCAGTTTGCTGACGCCGCTGGTCATGCTCTTTCTGTAACGCCCGCAGCCGTAGCATCTGTTGCTCATCAAGCAGCGCTCCGATAAAGGCCGCTTCATCCGGGAAGGGGCTGGCTGACAGCGCTTCGGTTAGCGAGTGCTCAGCCCTCTTCAGGCGTTGAGATAGCACCACAGCGTGCTCATTCAGTGAATTATGCTGTCCGTTCAGGGTATTTAACTGGTTCTGTAGCGTCTGCCACTGCTTAAGGCAGGTTTCGCTGCTCTCCGCATGCTGTTTTGAGTCGGCGCGGAACTGTTGCTGGACCTCCACGATGGCCCGTTCACCAAACAGCTTAAAGCGTTCTTCCCTGAGTTTTTCCAGCGATTCGCGATCGGTTTTAAGGCGCTGTTCCAGCAGCGTCAGTCGGCTCTGTTCGCTGGCTGTCTCTTCCGTCAGCGCCTGATGCTGGGTGACCAGCGTGGTGAGCTGAGGGAGGAGGTCAGTTAGCGCCTGCTCCGTTTGTAACCATTGCTGCCACTCATTCTCACGATCTGCAAGCCACATCTCCTGCTGGCCCGATTGCGGCAGCGCTAACCCTGCTTCATTGAGAGAGGCCTGCAACAGGTCGCGCTGCTGGTTAACGCTCTGCTGCTCCTGCGCCAGCAGGTTCTCCTGCTCTTCCAGCGCCTGTTGCGTAGTAAGCAGTTGCTGACCCATCAACTGCTGCTGCTGCTGCAAAGTCAGTAACGAATTCTGCTGTTGCGTAACGGCGTCCTTATGCTGTTGCAGCTCGCGCGCGCTTTGCTGCAGGCTTTGCAGTATGGATTGCTGCTCTGTTTCCAGCCGCTCCTGTTCTGCCAGCCACGCCTGCACTTGTTCAGCGTGTTCTGGCGTCAGCGTAAGGGAGAGGGCGGAGATAACCGTCTGCCACTGCGCGCGCAACTGCGCGGCTTCCCGTTGATCCTCATCCGCCGCCTGCTGCTCTTTTTCCGCCAGCGCGAGCAGGTTTTTCAACTGCTCCCGCTTCGCCGTGCCCCGATCTTTTAGCTGCTCAACTTCGCTTCTCAACCTGGCCAGACGCTGCTGGTTTTCAGAGGGTTCAAGCGCCTGATAATCCGCCACCGCCGGATGCTCGCAGGAGCCGCAGAGCGGACAGGGCTCTCCCGCTTCAAGCAGGGCACGCTGCTGCTCCAGGCTGGCGATCCGCTTCTCCAGTTCACAGCGCTTCTCCAGATCCTGAAGATGCTGATATTTCTCTTTCCAGCTGCTGCGCAGCGCTTCCAGCTGCAGCGTTTCCTGCTGTTGCAGCTTCAGGCTCTCTTGCTGGCCTGCCTGCTGGCGTGCCGAGCGGGCCGCCAGCTGTTGCCACTGCGCCGAGAGCAGAGCCAGCTGTTGCCGTTGTGAGCGCTGCTGGTTGAGCCGTGCCAGCGACTGCTCCAGCTCGCTTTCGGCATGCTGCTGCCGCTGCGCGGCGGCGCGCTTCTCAGCTTCGGTGAGTCGGGCCTGGGCCTGCTCCAGCAGCTGTTGCTGCGGTCTGGCCTGTTGCTCTGCCTGCTGAAGCTGTTGCTGGAGCTGAAGAACGGCTTTTCGCTGCTCTTCCATGCGCGTCTGCCGGGCTTTCAGCGCCTGTTCACTCTGCTGCTGTTGTTCAAAGCGAACACGCCACAGCGGCAGAGATTCTCCCCGGCGGGCAAAATGCGGATGCTTTTGCTGCCATTCGCGGTTGAGCTGCTGCTGTGCCTGTTTATCACTCTGCGCCTGCTGATTTTGTTGCAGCGCGCCCTGACGGCGTTTGAGGGATTGTTGGTAATCACTTACTTCTTTAGCCAGCCCCTCTGTTTGCTGGGTCAGCGAGGCGATGCGGTTATCCAGCGGCAGGAGCGTATCGGCAATCAGCGTCTCCTGCTGCAGGCGATACGCCTCATGCTGTTGACGCGCTTCATCGGCGGCCTTCAGTTGTTGCGTACACTCCTCAAGCTGTTGCTGCGCCAGCGCTTTTTGCTGCGAAAGCTGCTGTTGCTGCCTGTTCAGCTCGTGCCACTCCTGCTGATACTGCTCGCGCTGTTGCCAGAGCGGACGTAACTTTTCCGCTGGTTCTGCCTGGGTCAGACGGGTCAGCTCCGCGCTATCCTGCTGCCAGGCGATTTCTGCCTGCTGGCTGGCGTGCTCCGCTTCTTTAACCGCCTGCAGGGCGGCGCGATGCTGCTGCTGCCACTGCCATAAAAAATGGTGCCGCTGATGTTGGGAAGTAAGCGCCTGCTCCGCTGTTACCAGCTCTTCCAGGCGGGTTGTAAGGTGTATAAGCTGCTCATCCTCCAGCAACGCCATACCGCTGACCTGCGCGCGCAGGGTATCCAGCGCCGCTTTCGCCGTTTTATGGCGTTCAAACACGCTGGCAGAGAGACGGCCATAAATTTCGGTGCCGGTCAGCTCTTCAAGCAGCTCCGCGCGGCTGTTGGCGTCAGCGTTCAGAAACGCCGCAAACTCTCCCTGTGACAGCATCATCGACTTGGTAAAACGCTCAAAATCCAGGCCGGTCAGGGCGGTCAGCATCTCCAGCTTATCCTTGACCTTATCGGCAACGATTTTATTGTCTTCGCAGCGGGCCAGCTCTACGCGGGGAGCCTGCAGGTTACCCTCTACTGCTCCACGCGCCCGGTTCTGGCTCCAGAATGCCCGCCAGGCCACCCCTTTTACCTCAAATTCCACCTCTGCCAGACATTCTGAGGTATCACGCGTCATCAGATCGTTCTGCGTCTGTGAAAGCTTACCCAGCCTTGAGGTTTCGTGATAAAGCGCCAGGCAGATGGCGTCGAGCAGCGTAGTTTTGCCCGCGCCCGTAGGCCCGGTAATGGCAAACAAGCCATTGCTGGCAAAAGGTTCGGCAGTGAAATCGATCTTCCATTCACCCTTCAGGGAGTTGAGGTTTTTAAACCGCAGCGTCAGGATCTTCATGCCTGCTCCTCGTCATCAATCTCATTCAGCGTCTGTTTAAACAGCGTGGTGGCTCGAGCCAGCCGTTCCGGCTCTTCATGTTCCTCAAGGGCCAGGCGACGACTGAATACCTCCTGCACGCTAAGCTCGCTGAGCGTCTCTTTATTCTGGCGGTTGATGCCCTGTTCACGCTGCTCCCGGCTGCGTCGCAGTAACACCACTTCCACAGGCAGCTTCTCCGTCAGCTCCTGAATACGCCGCTGGAGATCGTTCAGCCAGGCATGGGTAGAAATTTCGATATCGAGCCACACGGTTTTGCCATCTTCACGCGGGAGGATAGCCGCAAGCTGCTGCTCAATCTCTTCCAGCGAACCTTTAATCATCTGCATGGGCTGAAATAGCGGGATCGGCAGCGTTTCAATCTTACTGAGCCTGCCTTCAGCAAAATCGACCAGGAAGACGCTTTTCTCCTTGCCAAGCTCATCAAAGCTGAGCGGAATAGGGGAGCCGCTGTAGCGGATATGGTCGCTATTGGCAATGCGCTGCGCACGATGGATATGCCCCAGCGCAATATAATCTGCTGGCGGAAAAGCCTGCGCCGGAAAAGCATCAAGCGTGCCGATGTAGATGTCCCTCACCGCGTCACTTTTAGTGACGCCGACGGTGGTTAAATGGCCGGTGGCGATGATGGGGAGCGGCAGATTATGGCGTTCACGCGCTACCAGCGCCGCCTGCCAGCAGCGCTGGTAGTGCTGGGTTATCGCTTCCAGCAGCGTCAGCTGTTTCTCCCGGCCTGACTGGCCCGCCTTGCTGAGGGTAATATCGCGAGGACGCAGGAAAGGGATAGCACAGAGCAGCGCGCCGGGTTTACCTTCGCGCGTGTTGAGCAGCAGCACCTGTTGCGCAGGATCGTCGCTGGCTGCGGCAATGACCCGGGTATTCAGACAGGCAAGCAGCTCGCGAGACTCGTTCAGCGTGGCAACGGAGTCATGATTTCCACCCAGCACCACCAGTTCACAGCGGGTTTGCTGTAGCTTCACCACAAAGCGGTTGTAGAGTTCACGCGCATAGCTGGGCGGCGATCCCGTATCGAAGATATCACCCGCCACGATAATGGCATCTACCTGCTTTTCCACCGCCTGTTCCAGCAGCCAGTCAATAAAAGCCTGATGTTCCGCAGCACGGCTTTTGGTGTAAAAGAACTGGCCCAGGTGCCAGTCTGACGTGTGGAGTATTCGCATGGGGTCCCTCTGAGGCGCAAAGCAGTGCCGACGATTATAAACAGCCAGAGGCAAAACCCCAGACACATTGACCGCTACCTTCATAAAAGTGTTATAAATCGGCGGGCTGGGGTCAGTTTTTTTCATAAAACTGTCATAAAACTGACGCATAATGGCGCCGCATATCCAGTGACATTCCGTCACAGTAGCAGGAGCAATAATGGCTAAGCGCATTCTGGTAGTCGAAGATGAAGCCCCAATCCGTGAGATGTTGTGTTTCGTGCTGGAGCAAAATGACTATCAACCCATAGAAGCGGAAGATTATGACAGTGCGGTCAGTATGCTCATCGAACCCTGGCCTGATTTGATCCTGCTGGACTGGATGCTACCGGGGGGATCGGGCATTCAGTTTATCAAGCACCTGAAGCGTGAAGCGATGACCAGGGATATCCCGGTGATGATGCTCACGGCGCGTGGCGAAGAAGAGGATCGCGTTCGCGGTCTGGAAGTGGGCGCTGACGACTATATTACCAAGCCATTTTCGCCGAAAGAGCTGGTGGCGCGGATTAAAGCGGTGATGCGCCGCATCTCGCCAATGGCGGTGGAGGAGGTTATTGAGATGCAGGGATTGAGCCTCGATCCCTCTTCACACCGCGTGATGTCTGAGACTCAGCCGCTGGAAATGGGGCCAACAGAGTATAAGCTGCTGCACTTCTTTATGACGCACCCGGAGCGGGTCTACAGCCGTGAGCAGTTGCTTAATCATGTGTGGGGCACTAACGTGTACGTCGAAGATCGTACCGTTGACGTTCATATTCGCCGCTTACGCAAGGCGCTGGAACTGACCGGGCACGATCGCATGGTGCAGACGGTTCGCGGAACAGGTTACCGTTTCTCTGCACGTTACTGATCGTTCGCACTGGAGCCTCTACCGTGTTGGAACGCCTCTCCTGGAAGAGACTGCTGCTGGAGCTGGTGCTGGCCTGCCTGCCTGCCCTGATTTTGGGGCTACTGGTCGGCTACCTGCCCTGGCTGCTGCTGATCGCCGTGTTGGCCGTAATGGGCTGGCACTTCGCTAATTTACTGCGTTTATCCCACTGGCTCTGGATCGATCGCAGTATGACACCACCGGCCGGTCGCGGCAGTTGGGAGCCTCTCTTTTATGGCCTTTACCAGATGCAGGCGAGAAATCGTCGGCGTCGGCGCGAGCTTGGCCACCTGATTAAGCGTTTTCGGAGCGGAGCGGAGTCCCTGCCCGATGCCGTGGTACTTACCACAGAAGAGGGAACCATCTTCTGGTGCAACGGCCTGGCGCAACAGATGCTGGGGCTGCGCTGGCCGGAGGATAATGGTCAGAACATCCTTAACCTGCTTCGTTACCCGGAATTTACCCGCTATCTTCGCCAGCGGGATTTTTCCCGGCCATTGACCCTGGTGCATAACAGCCATCGCCATCTGGAATTCCGCGTAATGCCTTATTCAGAAGGACAATGGCTGCTGGTGGCGCGTGACGTGACGCAGATGCATCAGCTGGAAGGCGCCCGCCGTAACTTTTTCGCTAACGTCAGCCATGAGCTGCGCACGCCGTTAACGGTGCTGCAGGGTTATCTGGAAATGATGAATGATTCCGGAATGGAAGGGCCGCTGCGGGATAAAGCGCTGCATACGATGCAGGAGCAGACCCGTCGTATGGATGGACTGGTGAAACAACTGCTGACGCTGTCACGCATTGAAGCCGCGCCAGCGCTCGATCTGCAGGAAAAAGTCGAGGTGCCGTTAATGCTGAAGCTGTTACAGCGTGAAGCGGAAACCTTGAGTCAGGGACGGCACGAAATTCATTTCCACAGCGACCAGCATCTGCGGGTTTTCGGCAACGACGAGCAGTTGCGAAGCGCCATCTCCAACCTCGTTTATAACTCGGTTAACCACACGCCGCCCGGCACGCGCATTGATATCAGCTGGCAGGAAACCGCACAGGGCGCGCTGTTTAAGGTAAAGGATAATGGTCCGGGCATTTCGCCTGAACATATTCCCCGCCTGACAGAACGTTTTTATCGCGTGGATAAAGCGCGCTCAAGGCAGACCGGCGGGAGCGGACTGGGCCTGGCGATAGTGAAGCATGCGTTGAGCCATCATAACGCCCGTCTGGATATCACCAGCGAGCCGGGCGTGGCGACCTGTTTCAGCTTCATCCTGCCGCCAAGGTTGATTGTCAGCCGCGAGTTGGCACAGAATGCGGTTCGTTGATCGAACCGGATACCTGAGATGAAAAAGCTGTTTCTGATCGCCCTGACCTGTTTCAGCCTGATGGCGCAGGCCAAAGAGGGGATGCTGGCCGGGAATCTCACCAGCGTCGGCTCCGATACGCTCGGCAATCTGATGACGCTGTGGGGCGAAAGTTTCAACCGACAATATCCCGGCGTGAATGTGCAGGTTCAGGCGGCCGGCTCCTCTACTGCGCCTACGGCACTGGCCGCAGGCGCAGCACAAATCGGCGCAATGAGCCGTCCCATGCAGGCTGTGGAACGTCAGTTGTTTGAAGCCCGATATGGTTATCCACCGCTGGCCGTGCCGGTGGCTATGGATGCGCTGGTGGTGGTAGTTAATCAGGACAATCCGCTACAGGGGCTGAACACCAGACAGCTTGATGCTATTTTCTCCGTGACCCGCCGCTGCGGAGCCGTTGCCGCCGTAAACCACTGGGGCGATCTTAACCTGACACAACCCGGCTGGCCTGGGCGTCCTCTGCAACGTTTTGGCCGTAATTCCGCTTCTGGCACCTGGGGGTTCTTCAAGCAGCAGGCGCTCTGTAACGGGGATTTTCGCAATGATGTAAGCGAATATCCCGGCTCTTCCGCCGTAGTGCAGGCCGTGGCCGACACGCTTAATGCCATTGGTTATGCCAGTATGGGGAGCCACCTCTCGGGCGTGAAAACGCTGCCCGTTTCCCGGGACGGAACGGCGTGGGTCCCACCCAATGCAGAGACGATTCGCAGCGGCAGCTATCCCTATGCGCGTAAACTCTATCTCTATGTTAATAAACCACCGGGTAAACCGCTGGAACCGCTCACTGCCGTTTTCCTGCGGCATGTGTTGTCTGATCGGGGCCAGGCGTGGGTAACCCAGGCTGGTTATCTGCCTCTCTCTGAAGAGCAGCGCCAACAAGCCCGTCTGCTGCTGAATAATGGCTGAGTAAGCACTAACATGAAATTTCTTCATGCCTGATGAAATTTCCTCGGTTGCAGCTGAATCTTTCTCATGACACTCTGTTCACAGCCATATAGACATCCGGAAGTCTGTATATAACGAATTGTGATAATTTCGCCGGTAAATTACAATCGGCGGCCAGGAGTGACATACCATGCAGAGAGATTCAGCCCAGTATCGTGCCGAAGTGGTCGGCAGCTTCCTTCGTCCTGCGGCCATCAAACAGGCTCGCGAGCAGTTCCAGGCCGGTGAGATAGATGCTGTTGCGCTTAAGCGCATCGAAGACGAAGCCATTCGTGATGTGGTCACGCACCAGCGCGCCTGCGGGCTGAAAGTGGTAACGGACGGTGAATTCCGCCGCGCCTGGTGGCACTTCGACTTCTTCGACGGCCTGCAAGGGGTGGAGCGCTACGAGTCTGAGCAGGGCATTCAGTTCAACGGTGTGCAGACCAAAGCGCACAGCATCCGCGTCACTGGCAAACTCGGGTTTGGCGATCATCCAATGCTGCAAGATTTCCGTTACCTGAAAAGCATCAGCGGCGACGCCGTGCCGAAAATGACCATTCCCAGCCCAAGCGTGCTGCACTTCCGTGGCGGACGTAAAGCTATCGACGCTAACGTTTATCCCGATCTTAACCTCTATTTTGACGATCTGGCGCAGACTTACCGCGACGCCATTCAGGCCTTTTACGCCGCAGGGTGCCGCTATCTGCAGCTGGATGATACCGTCTGGGCCTATCTCTGCTCGGAAGATCAGAAAAACCAGATCCGCGAACGTGGCGAGGATCCGCAAGAGCTGGCGCATATCTATGCCCAGGTGCTGAACAAAGCGATCGAAGGGAAGCCGGACGATCTGACTATTGGGCTCCATGTCTGCCGCGGCAACTTCCGTTCCACCTGGATCTCTGAAGGCGGCTATGAGCCTGTAGCGGAAATTCTGTTTGGCACCGTTAACATTGATGCCTTCTTCCTGGAATATGATAACGAGCGTTCTGGCGGTTTCGAACCGTTGCGTTTCATCAAGCCTGGCAAACAGCAGGTGGTATTGGGTCTGATCACTACCAAAAACGGCGAGCTGGAAAACCCTGAAACCGTGAAGCAGCGTATTGCTGAAGCGGCGCAGTATGTCAGTCTTGATCAGATCTGCCTCAGTCCTCAGTGTGGTTTCGCCTCAACGGAAGAGGGCAACAGCCTGAGTGAAGAACAGCAGTGGGCGAAGCTGCGTCTGGTAGTGGATATCGCTAAAGAAGTCTGGTAACGCTGCGTCAGAATGTGCAAAAGGCGCGACTATTCGCGCCTTTCGTGCATCTTTAGTCCCATCTATGCAGAAAATAACCCCGCGTCGCGCAAAAAAAATACAAATCATGTAAGGCATCCAGCGGATAAACTGAAGTGAATCACTGGATGCAGTAATTTTTACAACATATCACTCTGCTTTTCCGATCGCACCTTGCCTTTCTCCCCTATAAACGGTTTACTTAGCGCCGTTTTTACGTTATCCCCCTGTTAAAAGATCAAAAACCAGCGCAAATCCGCTACCAGAACGACAGCAGGAAAAACATTTCTCCGTATCACGCGGCGATTCTGGCGTTTTTAGTGCGGGCAGGGTGATAAAGCTGACATCGCGACTTCACTGAACACCAGTACGGGTTAATTTTCTGCTTATGACTAATCGTTTAACTTCCAAAGACATCCTTGCGCTGGGCTTTATGACCTTTGCGCTGTTTGTGGGTGCAGGCAATATTATTTTCCCTCCAATGGTGGGCATTCAGTCTGGCGAACACGTGTGGATTGCCGCGCTGGGCTTTCTGATTACTGCGGTCGGCCTGCCGGTTATTACCGTGATTGCTCTGGCGCGCGTTGGCGGCGGTATTGATGCGCTGAGCACGCCAGTCGGCAAAGCTGCCGGTATTGTGCTGGCGACCGTCTGTTACCTTGCCGTCGGCCCGCTCTTCGCCACGCCACGTACGGCCACCGTCTCTTTTGAAGTTGGCCTCGCCCCTTTAACGGGTGACGGCCCTCTGCCGCTGCTTATTTACAGCCTGGTCTACTTTTCACTGGTGATCGGCATCTCTCTCTATCCGGGCAAACTGCTGGACACCGTCGGTCATTTCCTTGCGCCGCTGAAAATTATTGCGCTGGCCGTACTGGGCGTGGCGGCACTGATCTGGCCTGCTGGCGGCCTGGCACCCGCCACCGAAGCGTATCAGCATGCAGCCTTCTCCAGCGGCTTCGTTAATGGCTATCTGACCATGGATACATTAGGGGCGCTGGTCTTTGGTATTGTTATTGTCAATGCAGCTCGTTCACGCGGGGTCAGCGATGCGAAACTGCTTACCCGCTATACCGTGCTGGCGGGATTAATTGCCGGCGTGGGGCTGACGCTGGTCTACCTGGCGCTGTTTAAACTGGGTTCAGACAGCTCCTCTATCGTGGATCAAAATGCCAATGGCGCAGCCATTTTGCATGCCTATGTGCAGCAGACCTTTGGCGGTATGGGCAGCCTCTTCCTGGCCGCGCTGATTTTCGTCGCCTGCATGGTGACGGCGGTCGGCCTGACTTGCGCCTGTGCAGAGTTCTTTGAACAGTATCTGCCGCTCTCTTACCGCCAGCTGGTATTTGTGCTGGGCCTGTTCTCCATGCTGGTTTCTAACCTTGGACTGAGCCACCTGATTCAAATCTCAATCCCGGTTCTGACGGCTATTTATCCACCTTGCATTGTGCTGATCCTGCTGAGCTTTACGCTGAGCTGGTGGAAGAAAAGCAGCCGCATTATTGCCCCCACCATGCTGGTCAGCCTGCTGTTTGGTATGATTGATGCGGTGAAAACTACCGACTGGAAAACATCGCTGCCCGCTTTCACTCAGCATCTGCCGCTGGCAGAGCAGGGTCTGGCCTGGCTGCCGCCTTCTCTGGCGATGCTGGTGCTGGTGGCGATCTGTGACCGCGTTTATGCCCGTCAGCAGGTGAATGCGCATCAGCAGTAAGCCTGGAGAGTAACCTTTCAGCACGCCTTCTCTGCCACGCGGCAGAGAAGGCCGACAGAGTAAAAACAGAAGTAGAAAATGACAAAAAATACGCTCAAAAAGGGACTGAGTACCCGCCACATCCGCTTTATGGCACTCGGCTCGGCTATCGGCACCGGGCTTTTTTACGGTTCGGCAGATGCCATGAAAATGGCCGGGCCGAGCGTGATCCTCGCCTATATTATCGGCGGCGCTATCGCCTATATCATTATGCGTGCGCTGGGGGAAATGTCGGTCAATAACCCTCAGGCCAGCTCTTTTTCCCGCTATGCACAGGACTATCTTGGCCCACTGGCGGGTTACATTACCGGCTGGACTTACTGTTTCGAAATTCTGATTGTCGCAATCGCGGACGTCACTGCATTCGGCATCTATATGGGCGTCTGGTTCCCGGATGTCCCGCACTGGATCTGGGTGCTCAGCGTGGTGCTGATCATCGGTGCCATCAATATGGCCACGGTGAAGGTGTTTGGCGAAGTGGAGTTCTGGCTCTCTCTGTTTAAAGTCGCGACTATTATCATTATGATCGTAGCCGGCATCGGTATCATCTTCTGGGGTATCGGCAATGGCGGCCAGCCAACCGGCATCCATAATCTGTGGACCAACGGCGGCTTCTTTGCCCACGGCGTGGTTGGCATGGTGCTGTCACTGCAAATCGTGATGTTTGCCTATGGCGGCATTGAGATTATCGGTATTACCGCCGGGGAAGCAAAAGATCCGGAAACCTCTATTCCGAAAGCCATTAACACCGTACCTCTGCGTATTCTGGTGTTTTACGTCGGCACGCTGTTTGTGATTATGTCTGTTTACCCGTGGAACCAGGTAGGCACCAACGGCAGCCCGTTTGTGCTGACCTTCCAGCATATGGGCATTGCGGCAGCAGCTACTATCCTTAATTTTGTGGTGATCACCGCCTCCCTCTCCGCTATCAACAGCGATGTCTTTGGCGTAGGGCGCATGCTGCACGGTATGGCGGAGCAGGGACACGCACCAAAAATGTTTGCCACTGTTTCACGTCGAGGTATTCCGTGGGTGACGGTGCTGGTGATGATGGCGGCAATGCTGGTCGCGGTTTACCTTAACTACCTGATGCCGGAAAAAGTGTTCCTGGTGATCGCTTCGCTGGCGACCTTTGCCACCGTCTGGGTGTGGATAATGATCCTCTTCGCGCAGATTGGTTTCCGCCGCACCTTGAGCAAAGAGCAGGCTAAGGCCCTGAAGTTTGCCATGCCAGGCGGCGTTTTTACCGCGCTGGTGGGCATTCTGTTCCTGATCTTTATCATCGGTCTGATTGGCTACTTCCCCGATACCCGCATCTCGCTGTATGTGGGAGCCGGCTGGATAGTGCTGCTGTTGGTGAGCTGGGGATTTGTGAAAAAGAAGATCGCCAGCGCTTAACGGCTTCACTGTGAAAAGAGCCGCCCTTCAGGTTGACCCTGGCGGGCGGCTTTTTTATGCCTGGCAACTGGCTTTTGCCCGTAACGATAGAGCCAGCTTCAGCCACACGATCATTCTTTTTCATCCGGCTTACTTCATGACAAAGGCCGGTTCAGGCTGAGCGAGTCAGATGTACAAGTCATAGCCCGCTTTAACTGTGCGGATAGCTGACTGCTACCTTTGGCGGATCTATATTCTTCTCAATAAGTTGCAGCGCTGTGTCAAACGGACAGAGGGTTCCCACTGAGGTAACGCGACAGCCTTTACCCTGCCACTCGGTTACCGAAAGCGGCTCAGTCGGGGAAGGCGGCGTCAGCTGACGAATTTGATCGAGACTTTGTGACTGAAAGTAGATCCTGAGAAAGCGCTCGCCATTACTGCTCCGCCAGCGTTCAAACACCAGGCTACTGGCGGGCGGTATGTTTCCGCGCGGGTACTCTCCCTGCTGCCAGCTGAAGTTGATCAGGGTACGCAGATAAGCGATGTTGATATCGCTCGCCACATACAGCAGCCAGCGAACATCTGGTGGCAGGACGGCTGCCTGATGCTGGCCGTTAGCTGAAGCTGGCTGACCCTCCCGCTTCAGCGCCTTCACAATCTGGTCCAGCAGCACCGATCCTCCCTTGCGTGCGGCGGCAGGTAAATCGTTGGTGTAGTCATATTTAGCCGTCAGTAACGGCAGGAGCTGACTGAGTTCAGCAGAAGAGTGGGCGTGGTCAAATGCAACAAGGGCGGCAGGCTGGTTTTCGTTCCAGGCCAGCCTGAGCGTTTCTGCCATCGCGGCCAGCGTATCCAGCCCCTCTATCGCCACGCCGCCGTTTGACCAGACCTTAAGCGCCCAGGGTTGTTCAAAAACCGGGCAGGGCTGATTTTCGCGGCAAACTGCTTTTTTTAGCGCGGCAATCTGCGGCTGCAAACGCTTTTCGGCCTGCTGTAAATCCCCGCCCAATGCAGCCAGCGCCTCCTGCCTGTTATGCTCTTTTTCTGCCCTGGTTGCTTTACCGGCAGGGAAAGAAAAGAGCGGATCTTCATGGCTCAGCGCATAAACCGGCACGCCGCAGCCAGGAAAGGCAGCGGCAGACCAGGCTTCTGCGGTAGCCTGGGTACGTTGCAGCGTGCTGGCACGAAGATAAACATCCTGCGGGCCAGGGCAGCCAGAAGGGAGTAGCCCAAGCTGACGATAACGCTGGCTTTCATAGCGGGCCTTCAGCCAGGCAGCGGTGTAGCCATGTCCGGTTAACCTGCCCTCCTCTGTCAGCCAGCGAGGCCAGGCGCGCTGGCTTCCGGCTTCAATCAGCTTACGATCGCCAGCGGTCGGCGCACGCACGCCATGACGGCTGATTTCCACCACCTTTTCCAGCGTGTAATCAGGTTGAGCAGCTTGTGTAGGGTGGCTGAAGGGCAGGGAGAGAAACAGCATTAACAGCGCGGTGAGAAAGGGCACTCTTGCATCCATGTTCTTTTATTGCCTTGAATAACGTGCGGGGCGAAACCTGACGGCTCCCGTTTCCCAGACAGTAACGTAATCCTGGCGGCAATGAAACCGCCAGGATCAGAGGAGTGCATTACAAATTATTGCCAAGAGCGATAGTGCTGCCGAGATCGGTCAGATGGTGCTTATCGTAATAGAGCGGTAAGCCTTTACTGGCGATCAGGCAGCCTTGCTGACTGCATAAATTATCTCTCAGGCGAATAACCTTAACGCCAGGCTGGGCAAAGCTCGCCAGGATCGTATTCACCTTATCTTCCGTCAGATGAAAGCGCAGGGTACGGTCTGCAACGGTCTGGCTGCTGTCGCTGAGCCACGCATTAATCTTTTTACGCAGAGGGATGTGCTGCGTATTATTGAATCTCAGAGGATCTATATCAAGACTGGGGGCATCTTCAATTAACGCCACCTTTTTATTCGCAGCGAGTAATTCTTTTACTACGTTACTCATGCCAGCATTCAGCGCCAAGTAATTATCCGTGACCTTGCCATCAACAGAGCGATAGCCATAACCCGGAACTAACGAAAAACCTGAAGACCAGAAGGCAGTAATAATCACTTCATCCACTTTATCGCTAAGTAACGTTTTCATCACTTCTTTATTAAAGGCAGTACATTGCTCCCCCTGTTGCGGGTGCTCAACCATATAACGGCTGACGCCAACTAAGAAAGGGCAGGATGATTTCGTCAGTTCAAACATCGGCTTCTGCTTTCTTAAAGCATATTGGGCAACGGCAGCGCGCAGCGCAGCAGCATGGCTGTCGCCTATTAGCGCTACCGCCGGAACGGCCATTTTCGGCATACAGAGGCTGTTGGAGGAGGGCAGGTTTTCCCCGTAGGTCATCAGGCAGGGATTTTTTTCCGCCTCAACTTTAAACAGCTCGCCGTTATTGACCAGATCGTCGACGCGATACTTGAGTCCACCGGCCATATAGATAGAGACAAAGGAGAAAATGCCCACTACGCACAGGATGGTATAAGAGGTGATGATCCGTTGTTTTGGCTGAGCAGGGCGGCGAAACGGTTTTTCCACGAAATACCAGGAGAGCGTGGCGATAACCAGCGCACCTGCACTGATAGCAAGCCCCTGTATGGCGGTCAATGGAGCATCTGCACTGATGCGGGCGAGGCTGAGTAATGGCCAGTGCCAGAGATACCATGAGTATGAAACCTTGCCGATAAAGACCATCACACGATTTTCCAGCAGCCGCTGGTGCAACGGAGTGTGGGTCAAAATAAGCAGTACGGCACCCGCTACGGGCAACAGCGCAAGATAGCCAGGAAACGCGCTCTCTTTATCCAGCAGAAATACGGGGATCAGTATCAGCAGAAGCCCCGCCACTGCCAGCGGCAGGCTTCTGCCACCCGTGAGCGGCTGGCTGCGCCAGAGAGCCAGCAGCACGCCTGCGCCTAACTCCCAGGCCCGCGTATGCAAGAGGTAGAAGGCGCTGTTGCCGTTAATCGGGGTGATGAATATACCCGCTGCCAGCGAGGCGAGACTCAGTACCGTAATCACAGCTTTAGGGGAGAAGCGCAGTTTGTGGGCCAGAATCATTAAAGCAGGCAGCACGAAATAGAACTGCTCTTCAATACCCAGCGACCAGGTCATCAGCATCGGGTTGAGATCGGCATTCGGATTAAAATAATCAATGCCTTTTAATAACATCACATTGGGAACAAACAGCAGCACCGAGGTGATATATTTTGCCAGATCGCGAAATTCCAGCGGAGAAAGAATGCTGTAGCTTAATGCAGTGATGCAAAACAACATAAAAAACAGCGCAGGGGCAATACGACGAATACGGCGGACGTAAAATTGTTGAAAGGTAAAGGTATTATTACCGATCTCGCGAGAGATAATGCTGCCAATCAAAAAACCGGAGATAACGAAAAAAACATCTACCCCGATAAAGCCGCCGCTTAACTCAGCCACACCGGAATGGAAAAGCACCACCAACAAAATAGCGAGAGCACGTAGGCCATCAATATCTTTGCGATAAGAGAATGCGTGAATTTGAGACATAGTGACTCTTTCCGTAATGCGTAACAGGTGAAAATTGCAAGGCAACGGTAAAATCCTCTCAACGCCTTCTGCTGAGAAAGAACCTTAATCACTGCCAACGCTGCGGGAAGGTATTTTTGACAGAGTAATAGGGGAAGCGAACTTTTCCAATACAAAAATAGATAAAACGGAAGATCCGCAAGGATTATTCTCAGAGGGCAATAACCATATATCTTCGTGAGGAGAATAAATAATAGAAATAAATGGACCTGAAAAGAAGGGCGCGGTGAAATAAGATATAAATAAAAAAGGCCCGCCGAAGCGAGCCTTTCAGAATCGGGGCTGTTACAGCTTAGCCGCGTTCTCAGAGAGGTACTTAGCCACGCCGTCTGGCGATGCGCCCATACCTTCTTTACCTTTTTCCCACTGAGCCGGGCACACTTCGCCGTGCTCTTCGTGGAACTGCAGCGCGTCAACCATGCGCAGCATTTCGTCAACGTTACGACCCAGTGGCAGGTCGTTAACAACCTGGTGGCGAACCACACCGGCTTTGTCGATCAGGAATGAACCACGCAGCGCAACGCCTGCATCCGGATGTTCAATACCGTAAGCTTTCTGCACTTCACGCTTGATATCAGCAACCATGGCATATTTCACTTCGCCGATGCCGCCTTTTTCGATTGGGGTTTTGCGCCATGCGTTATGCACAAACTCAGAATCGAAAGATACGCCGACAACTTCCACGCCGCGCTTCTGGAACTCTTCGTAACGCTTGTCGAAGGCAATCAGTTCAGAAGGGCAAACGAAGGTGAAGTCCATTGGCCAGAAGAACACAACGGTAGCTTTACCAGCAGTGTGTTTTTTGAAGTTGAAGTTCTCAACAATTTCACCGTTGCCCAGTACGGCTGCAGCGGTAAAATCTGGGGCTTGACGAGTTACCAGGACCATGTTCACTCCTGTAGAAGTAGTTAGATTAAAGAGACAACGCGGAGTATAAAAGCGATGCCTGTAGAGGCACCAGCGTTATACGCCGATTATTCAGATAGGTTAAACCTATCAAAAAATTAAAATTACTAAAGCAGCTCCATACAATAGCCCTTTTCAGCAAAAGGACAAGCGGTATTGCCGCTGGCGCTATCAAAGCGCCTGACGTGAAGCCTTTTCCATCATAACCGGATAGAACTGCCAGAAAAAGTCGTTAAATTGCTGATAGTTTGTGATGAAATCCTGCCAGGAGTCCTCCAGCGCCGCCAGACGAGGACGGCGGCTTGCCATGCCGCGCAGCACCGGTTGCAGATAATCCGCCTCGGCATACTTCTCCATCCAACGCTCACTCCATAAATAACGGTTAAGATTCTGGAACCGCTCCGGGGTAGAGGCTAAATCGGGTTCGATCACAGATTTTGCCTGTGCCAGAAAAGTTGGCAGAGAAATTTCCGGCTGAATACTCCCCCAGTGTCGTGACAAAAAATGATCCCAAATCACATCAAGGGTTATGGGGGAAACGCGACGGGTTTCGGGACGGAAAAAGTCCCTTGCCGCGCGCACTTCAGGCAGGGAGTCGGTCATCACGTCAATGCGTCGATGATGCAGAATGCCTTCTGCAACCGTTGCAGGCCACTCATTGTGCGGATTCCCCCGCACGAAATCGGCCATCAGGTTACCCAGAAGGGAGCTTTGGGCCAGCGAGGCCAGGTGTAAATGCGCAAGAAAATTCATAAGTGCAGTATATCGTCTTATCCATTATTGCGGGGAGTTGTTTAGCTATGGGCGGTTTTCAGCTAGAATGTGCGCCCTGATTTCCCTGACTGTGAATGACCATGCGCGTTGCCGATTTTACTTTTGAGTTGCCCGAATCTTTGATTGCCCACTATCCGCAAGCTCAGCGTAGCGGATGCCGCCTTCTTTCCCTTAACGGGCCGGATGGGGCGCTGTCGCACGGGGTCTTTACTGATTTGTTGGAGAAACTCAATCCGGGCGATCTGCTGGTCTTCAACAATACGCGGGTGATCCCGGCTCGCATATTTGGCCGCAAAGTCAGCGGTGGCAAGATTGAAGTGCTGGTCGAACGTATGCTGGATGAGCACCGTGTGCTGGCGCATGTTCGCGCCTCAAAAGCACCCAAACCTGGCGCAGAACTGCTGCTGGGGGACGACGAAAGCGTAAAGGCCACCATGGTCGCTCGTCATGACGCGCTGTTTGAGCTGCGTTTTGAGGACGAGCGCGCCGTGCTGGACATTCTTAACGCCGTAGGGCATATGCCGCTGCCGCCTTATATCGATCGCCCGGATGAGGATGCTGACCGCGAACTCTATCAAACGGTTTATAGCGAGAAGCCTGGCGCCGTTGCCGCGCCAACTGCCGGGCTGCACTTCGACGAGCCGCTGCTGGCTGCGCTGCGGGCAAAAGGCATCGAGACGGCTTTCGTCACGCTGCATGTCGGCGCAGGGACTTTCCAGCCGGTCAGGGTTGAAAGCATTGAAGATCATATTATGCACGCCGAATATGCGGAAGTGCCGCAGGAGGTTGTGGATGCGGTGCTCGCCTGTAAAGCGCGTGGTAATCGTGTTGTGGCCGTGGGCACAACATCGGTGCGATCGCTGGAAAGCGCGGCCCAGGCGGCAAAAGAGGCGCTTATCGCCCCGTTTTTTGACGATACCAAAATCTTTATCTATCCGGGCTATCACTATCAGGTAATTGATGCGCTGGTCACCAATTTCCACCTGCCGGAATCGACGCTAATCATGCTGGTCTCCGCCTTTGCTGGCTATCGTAATACGATGCACGCCTACCAGCAGGCGGTAGCAGAGCAGTACCGCTTCTTCAGCTACGGGGATGCGATGTTCATCACCCATAATCCGGAAGCTGTCAGCGAGAAAGTGGGCGAATAATTTTTTCCGTTGGCCCATGGGCCTGCTGAAACGCGGCCGCACATGGTGTGCGGCTGTTAACACTTAACATCAGACTGTATCTCTGGTGGAGGCATTGTGAAGTTCGAATTAGACACTACTGATGGGCGCGCACGTCGTGGCCGCCTGATCTTCGATCGCGGCGTGGTTGAAACGCCTGCGTTTATGCCTGTGGGCACCTATGGCACCGTGAAGGGCATGACGCCGGAAGAAGTTATCGATACCGGCGCGCAGATCATTCTGGGCAACACCTTCCATCTCTGGCTGCGTCCGGGCCAGGAGATTATGAAGCTGCATGGCGACTTGCATGATTTTATGAACTGGAAAGGTCCCATTCTGACTGACTCCGGCGGCTTCCAGGTGTTCAGCCTGGGCGACATTCGTAAGATCACCGAAGCGGGCGTTCACTTCCGCAACCCGATCAACGGCGATGCGATCTTCCTGGACCCGGAAAAATCGATGGAGATCCAGTATGACCTGGGCTCCGATATCGTGATGATCTTCGACGAATGTACGCCTTACCCGGCGGACTGGGATTACGCCAAACGCTCGATGGAGATGTCGCTGCGCTGGGCGCAGCGTAGCCGCGATCGCTTTGATTCCCTTGAGAATAAAAATGCGCTTTTCGGCATTATCCAGGGTGGGGTTTACGAAGATTTACGAGATGTCTCGGTAAAAGGACTGGTAGAGATCGGCTTTGATGGTTACGCTGTGGGCGGCCTGGCGGTCGGCGAGCCGAAAGAAGATATGCACCGTATTCTGGAGCACGTCTGCCCGCAGATCCCGGAGGACAAACCGCGTTACCTGATGGGCGTGGGGAAACCTCAGGATCTGGTTGAAGGGGTACGTCGCGGCATCGATATGTTTGACTGCGTGATGCCAACCCGTAACGCCCGTAATGGCCATCTTTTTGTCACGGACGGCGTCGTGAAAATCCGCAACGCGAAGTATAAAGATGACACCGCAACGCTGGATGCGGAGTGTGATTGCTACACCTGTCGCAATTACAGCCGTGCTTACTTGCATCATCTCGACCGTTGTAACGAAATACTGGGTGCACGTCTGAACACTATTCATAATCTGCGCTATTACCAGCGACTGATGGCCGGTTTACGCCAGGCTATCGAAGAAGGTAAATTAGAGCAGTTTGTGACGGAATTCTATGAACGGACGGGCAAGGCGGTACCGCCGTTAAACGTCTGATAATTAAACAATGAGGGAAATTTAATGAGCTTGTTCATTTCTGACGCAGTGGCAGCAGCGGCGCCATCTCAGGGAAGCCCCTATTCACTGGTCATTATGCTGGTGGTTTTTGGTCTGATTTTCTACTTCATGATCCTGCGTCCACAGCAGAAACGCGCTAAAGAGCACAAAAAACTGATGGATTCCATTTCCAAAGGTGATGAAGTGCTGACCACGGGCGGCCTGGTAGGTCGCGTCACTAAAGTGGCTGAAACTGGCTACGTAGCTATCGCGCTGAACGACACAACGGAAGTTGTGGTTAAACGTGATTTCGTGGCTGCCGTTCTGCCGAAAGGTACGATGAAGGCGCTTTAATTTTTTGTTTTCCCTAAGGGAACTGCCGTGTTAAACCGTTATCCTTTGTGGAAGTACATCATGCTGATCGTCGTATTACTCGTCGGTCTGCTGTACGCGCTTCCCAACCTTTATGGTGAGGATCCGGCTGTTCAGATCACTGGCGCGCGCGGAAGCGCCGCCAGTGAGCAGACGCTGGTTCAGATCCAAAATGCCTTGAAACAAGAGAATATTCAGAGCAAATCAATTGCTCTGGAAAATGGCGCTATTATGGCGCGCTTTGCTAACGGTGACGTGCAGTTACGCGCCCGTGATGCCATAACAAAAGTGCTTGGCGAAGATTACGTCGTGGCGCTTAACCTTGCCCCGGCCACCCCAGGCTGGCTGAGCATGCTGGCCGCAGAGCCGATGAAACTCGGTCTTGATTTGCGTGGCGGCGTACACTTCCTGATGGAAGTCGATATGGATACCGCTCTGGGTAAACTCCAGGAGCAGAACATCGATAACCTCAGAAGCGATCTGCGTGACAAAAATATTCCTTATACTAACGTTCGCAAAACCGACAACTACGGTATGGAAATTCGTTTCCGTGATGCCGCAGCGCGCGATGATGCCGTCAGTTATCTGTCAGGGCGCCATCGCGATCTGGTCATTAACGGCACCGGCGACACGGCCCTGCGAGCGGTGATGACTGATGAGCGTCTGCGTGAAGCCCGTGAATACGCGGTTCAGCAGAACATCAATATCCTGCGTAACCGCGTTAATCAACTCGGCGTTGCGGAACCGCTGGTTCAGCGCCAGGGTTCAGATCGCATTGTGGTTGAACTGCCTGGTATTCAGGATACGGCCCGTGCGAAAGAGATTCTGGGTGCAACGGCCACGCTGGAATTCCGTCTGGTGAACACCACGGTCGATCCTACTGCGGCGGCTAATGGTCGCGTTCCGGGTGATTCAGAAGTGAAAAATACCCGTGATGGTCAGCCTGTCACCTTGTACAAGCGAGTGATCCTGACGGGTGACCATATCACGGACTCCACGTCGAGCCAGGATGAGTACAACCAGGCACAGGTGAACATCTCGCTGGACAGCGCGGGTGGCAACATCATGTCCAACTTCACCAAGGATAATATCGGTAAGCCGATGGCTACGCTGTTTGTCGAATATAAAGACAGCGGCAAGAAAGATGCCAACGGCCGGGCGATCCTGGCGAAGCAGGAAGAGGTGATAAACGTTGCAAATATCCAGTCTCGTCTGGGTAACAGCTTCCGTATCACCGGTATCAACAACCCGAATGAAGCCCGCCAGCTCTCTCTGCTGCTGCGTGCCGGTGCGCTGATTGCCCCTATCCAGATCGTGGAAGAGCGGACAATTGGCCCGACAATGGGTCAGCAAAACATTACTCAGGGCCTGGAAGCCTGCCTGTGGGGACTGATCGCCTCTATCGTATTTATGGTGGTTTACTACCGTAAGTTCGGGGTGATTGCGACCACGGCGCTGGTGGCTAACCTGGTGATGATTGTCGGCATCATGTCGCTGCTGCCTGGCGCCACGCTGACCATGCCGGGAATTGCCGGTATCGTCCTGACGCTTGCGGTTGCGGTGGATGCGAACGTACTGATTAATGAACGTATCAAGGAGGAGCTGAAGAATGGACGTTCTGTTCAGCAGGCTATCCATGAGGGCTATAAAGGCGCGTTCTCCAGTATTATCGACGCCAACGTCACCACGCTGATTACCGCAATCATTCTCTATGCGGTAGGCACCGGTTCGATCAAAGGCTTTGCTATCACCACCGCTATTGGCGTTGTGACTTCTATGTTTACCGCCATCGTCGGTACCCGTGCCATCGTCAACCTGTTGTACGGCGGCAAACGCATCAACAAGCTGTCTATCTGAGGAGTGCGTTGTGGCACAGGACTATAGCGTTGAACAACTAAACTACGGGCGTAAAGTTCATGACTTTATGCGCTGGGACAAACTGGCTTTTACTCTTTCTGGCCTGTTGCTGATCGCCTCTTTTCTGGTGATGGGCGTAAAAGGGTTTAACTGGGGTCTGGATTTCACCGGCGGTACCGTCATTGAAATCACCCTGGAGAAACCAGCGGAACTGGACAGCCTGCGCGGTGCGCTGGAGAAGTCCGGCTTCGTGGACCCTCAGGTGCAGAACTTCGGCAGCAGCCGTGACGTGCTGGTACGTATGTCCCCTAACGAGGGTAATGCGGGCCAGGAGCTGGGCAACAAGGTGGTGACCATCATCAACCAGGCCAGCCAGCAGAACGCCACGGTCAAGCGTATTGAGTTTGTCGGCCCAAGCGTGGGGAGCGATCTGGCGCAGGCTGGCGGCATGGCGCTGCTGGTGGCGCTGATTGCGATCCTGATCTACGTCGGTTTCCGCTTTGAGTGGCGACTGGCGCTGGGGGCGGTACTGGCTCTGGCGCACGACGTAATCATCACCATGGGCATTCTTTCTCTGTTCCATATTGAGATCGATCTGACCATTGTGGCGTCGCTGATGTCGGTTATCGGCTACTCGCTGAACGACAGTATTGTGGTTTCGGACCGTATCCGTGAGAACTTCCGCAAGATCCGTCGCGGTACGCCTTACGATATCGTTAACGTTTCGCTGACGCAGACGCTGAGCCGAACCATCATGACCTCCGCGACTACGCTGGTGGTGGTACTGATGCTGTTTATCTTCGGCGGCGCGCTGCTGGAAGGCTTCTCGCTGACCATGCTTATCGGTGTCTCTATCGGTACGGTTTCATCTATTTACGTCGCTTCAGCGCTGGCGCTGAAACTGGGGATGAAGCGTGAACACATGATCCAGCAAAAAGTGGAAAAAGAGGGTGCAGATCAGCCTTCCATTCTGCCTTAATGGTGAAAGTGGGTAAAAAGGGCCGCGAAAGCGGCCCTTTTTTTATGGTGCTGAGGCAGGTGGCGCGTTTTTTGCCACAATGTCATGCACTCTGAGGTAGCCCAACTGCTCGGGGCTGATATTACTGAGACGTAAAGGCACGGTAATTTCGCTGCGTGGCAGCAGAGAGTCAGCAATGCTGATTGCCTGGCTCTGGCTGGCTGCCTGAAGCGGTTTACCGGTAGTGGCGTCCATCTCTCCCCACTCAACCTGGAAACTGAAGGCGGGCAGGGTGTTCTCCGCAGCTGAACGGATATGCAGCATAGCCCGCGTGCCGTTCGCTTCACTTTCAACATGACTCAGGGAAAGACGAACCTCGCCCAGCTGGCTCTTTAGGGGCACTGCGGTATTGGTGGCAGGCAACAGCCAGGCACCGTTTTCCGAGCTGCTGTTCAGCATGTTCTGCTGTTCAAGGCTGGCCGCCTGCGTCGTCAGCTGACGCATTTCGCTATTTAGCTTGCCTACCTGATTATGCAGCTTGTTCAGCTCAGGCTGCTGTGCCGGAGCCGTACAGCCTGCCAGCATCACCGCTACCATGACCCACAGCGGTTTCATCTTCACTTTAATTGCCATATCTGATGCAGCTCCTTGCCCGCCTTTTACTCAGGGATGCGCAGTGTCTGACCCGGATAAATTTTGTCCGGATGGCTGAGCATAGGCTTGTTAGCTTCAAATATTTTGTTGTACTTGCCGGCATCGCCATATACTTCTTTGGAAATGGCGCTGAGCGTGTCGCCTTTCTTTACGGTATAGAATTTTGATTCTGTAGCCGCCTGCTGCACTTTGACGTTATCTTCCACCGCCGTGATGCCAGCAACGTTACCCGCCGCGACCAGGATTTTTTCTTTCAGCTCTTGTGAGAGAGTGTCGCCGCTGATGCTGGCTTTGCCATCTTTCACGTTGACATCAACCTTATCGCTGCCCGGCAGACCCAGCTTATCGATATACTCTTTCAGCTTTTTACTCTGGTCATCGCCATCGCCACCGGTCACGGAGTCCCACAGCTTTTCGCCCGCTTCTTTCACAAAGTTAAACAAACCCATATATCCTCCGGTTAATCCTTGTTTAAAGAAAAAATTTCGCTTAACTGCCTCCTGATTATAGCGCTTAAGTCGATTTTTACTGTTACGAACCCGGTTTAATCACGCCAGAGGGGGAAAAGCCATAAAGGCGGCCAAATGGGCAACGCGATATTTTGTTGCCCGCCACTTCGCGCTACACTGTGAATCAATTTCCAGACTTATCAGGAAGCATCATGCATTGCCCGTTCTGTTCTGCAGTGGATACCAAAGTCATTGACTCCCGCCTGGTCGGGGAGGGAACTTCGGTGCGCCGTCGTCGCCAGTGTCTGGTCTGCCACGAGCGCTTTACCACTTTTGAAGTGGCTGAGCTGGTAATGCCCAGAGTGGTGAAAAGCAATGATGTCAGGGAACCCTTTAATGAAGACAAACTCTGTCGCGGGCTGATGAAAGCGCTGGAGAAGCGTCCGGTTAGTTCAGATGATGTGGAAACGGCCATCAGTCATATCAAAAGCCAGCTTCGCTCGACGGGCGAGCGTGAGGTTCCCAGCAAGATGATCGGCAACCTGGTGATGGATGAGCTGAAAAAGCTGGATAAAGTAGCCTACATTCGCTTTGCATCGGTTTACCGCAGCTTTGAAGATATTCGTGAGTTTGGCGAAGAGATCGCCCGTTTACAGGACTAAATCATGGTTGATGAAATCTGGATGGCGCGTGCGCTTGAGCTTGCGCGACGTGGGCGCTTTACCACTACGCCCAATCCTGAGGTAGGCTGCGTCATTGTCCGCGACGGGAAAATGGTAGGTGAAGGGTATCATTTCCGTGCAGGCGAACCGCACGCTGAAGTTCATGCCCTGCGCATGGCGGGCGAAAAGGCGAAAGGCGCAACGGCCTACGTCACCCTTGAGCCTTGTAGTCATCATGGCCGCACGCCGCCCTGCTGCGATGCGTTAATTGCTGCCGGCGTAAGCCGTGTCGTGGCAGCCATGCAGGACCCTAATCCTGAAGTCGCCGGGCGCGGCTTGTACCGTTTGCAGCAGGCTGGGATTGAAGTCAGCCACGGGTTGATGATGCAGGAAGCGGAAGCGCTCAACCGGGGCTTTTTAAAACGGATGCGCACTGGTTTCCCGTGGGTGCAGCTGAAAATGGGCGCCTCTCTGGATGGCCGCACGGCAATGGCCAGCGGAGAGAGCCAGTGGATCACCTCGCCTGAAGCGCGCCGCGATGTGCAGCGGCTGCGGGCGCAAAGTTCCGCTATTTTGAGCAGCAGCGCCACTGTGCTGGCGGACGATCCTTCTCTTACCGTTCGCTGGCAGGAACTTGATGCGGATACCCAGGCGGCGTATCCCCAGGAGGCGTTGCGTCAGCCGGTACGGGTAATTATCGACAGCCATAATCAGGTGACTCCGGATCATCGTTTGATTTCACAGCCTGGCGTTACCTGGCTGGCTCGTCAGCAGGCCGACAGCCTGAAGTGGCCAGAGAATGTAGAGCAGTTTACTGTTCCCCGGCATAAGGGCCAGGCGGATCTGGTCTCACTGATGATGCTGCTGGGACGTAAGCAGATTAACAGCGTCTGGGTTGAAGCGGGTGCGACGCTTGCCGGCGCGCTGCTGGCGGCTGGCGTGGTTGATGAACTTATTCTCTACCTTGCGCCAAAATTGCTGGGTGATGCGGCGCGTGGTTTGTGTCATTTACCCGGCATAGCACAACTTGCTGAAGCGCCAGCCTTCACCTTCAGCGATATTCGTCAGGTTGGGCCTGATTTACGCCTGACGCTTAAAGCTTAATTTTTTCTCCTTCATGTCGGGAGGATGCAGCCTGACGGCAATGCGCGGCGTGAAGCAAGGGGCTGCTTAAAAGCGGAGCAGACCCGGAAAGAGTATGATAGAATCCGCCCCCCTGCGGGGCCATAACTGAACCCTGAAAGGAAGATTATGAACGTTATTGAAGCTGCTGTTGCTACTCCTGATGCGCGTGTTGCCATTGTCATTGCGCGCTTCAACAACTTTATCAACGACAGCCTGCTGAGCGGTGCCCTGGATGCGTTAAAACGCATCGGCCAGGTGAAAGATGAAAACATCACCGTGGTTTGGGTACCGGGCGCTTATGAAATGCCAATGACCGCTCGTGCGCTGGCGAAAGCCGGTAAGCATGATGCCGTTGTCGCTCTGGGAACCGTTATTCGTGGCGGAACTGCCCACTTCGAATATGTGGCTGGCGAAGCCAGCTCTGGCCTGGCCAGTGTCGCTATGAACAGCGATATCCCGGTTGCATTTGGTGTCCTGACGACAGAAAACATCGAACAGGCCATCGAACGTGCCGGTACCAAAGCGGGAAACAAAGGCGCAGAAGCTGCCCTGACCGCACTTGAAATGATTAACGTATTGAAAGCCATCAAAGCCTGATTTTAAGGGGAATTTCGTGAAACCTGCTGCTCGTCGCCGCGCCCGTGAATGTGCTGTCCAGGCGCTTTACTCCTGGCAGTTGTCTAAAAACGACATCGCTGATGTCGAATACCAGTTTCTGGCGGAGCAAGACGTCAAGGACGTCGATATCAGCTATTTCCGCGAGCTGCTGGGCGGCGTTGCAACCAACAGCGCGTATCTCGACGGCCTGATGAAGCCTTACCTGTCCCGTCAGCTGGAAGAGCTGGGCCAGGTAGAAAGGGCTATCCTGCGCATTTCTTTATATGAACTGAGCAAGCGTGCCGATGTTCCCTACAAGGTGGCCATCAATGAGGGCATCGAGCTGGCGAAAATATTTGGTGCCGAAGACAGCCATAAATTTGTCAACGGCGTACTGGATAAAGCCGCTCCCTATATCCGCCCCAACAAGAAGTAATCCTCCCAGGCCGGTTTTTCCGGCCTTCTTTTTTTTCAAACCCGGAATGCATAGTATGGCATGTGGCGAATTTGAACTTATCACACGCTATTTTGATCGTGTGACCAGCTCCCGTCGCGATGTGGAAAAGGGCATCGGCGATGACTGCGCACTACTGGCGCTCTCTGAAAAACAGACCCTGGCTATCAGCACCGACACGCTGGTGGAAGGCGTTCATTTCCTTCGTGATATCCATCCTGCCGATCTCGGCTATAAAGCACTGGCGGTTAACCTCAGCGACCTGGCAGCCATGGGTGCCGATCCGGCGTGGCTGACGCTGGCGATTACGCTCCCCACGGTGGATGAAGCCTGGCTGAAGGCATTCAGCGACAGCCTGTTTGAGCTGCTGGACTACTACGATATGCAGCTGATCGGGGGGGATACCACGCGCGGGCCGCTCAGCCTGACGCTTGGCATCCACGGTCTGGTGCCGCAGGGCAGGGCGCTGAAGCGCTCTGGCGCCCGTCCCGGCGACTGGATATACGTTACCGGCACGCTTGGCGACAGCGCTGCCGGTTTAGCCCTGTTACAGCACCACATGAAGATTAACGACCCTGTGGCCCATGAGATGTTGATCAAACGTCATCTGCGCCCGATGCCGCGTATTTTGCAGGGACAGGCGCTGCGCGATCTCGCCAGCGCGGCGATCGATCTCTCTGACGGGTTGATCTCCGACCTGAGCCATATCCTCAAGGCGAGCGACTGCGGGGCACGGCTGAATCTGGATGCGCTCCCGCTTTCAGAAGTGATGAAACTCAATTTTGCGCCAGAGCAGGCGCTGAAATGGGCGCTGAGCGGTGGTGAAGACTATGAACTCTGCTTCACGGTGCCGGAAATTAACCGCGGCGCGCTGGATGTGGCGCTGGGCCACTACGGCGTGCCGTTTACCTGCATCGGACAGATGGCGCCCCAGTCGGAAGGGCTGATGCTGTTGCAGGACGGCAAGCCCGTGGAGAACAGCCTGAAAGGATTTGATCATTTTGACGCGAAATAAAGACGTGGCGAAAAGTCGCCTGAAAATGAGCAATCCCTGGCATCTGCTGGCAACGGGTTTTGGCAGTGGGTTAAGCCCTTATGTGCCGGGAACGATGGGATCGCTGGCGGCTATTCCTTTCTGGTACCTGATGACCTTTTTGCCGCAGGATATTTACTCGCTGCTGGTGATGTTCGGTATCTGTATTGGCGTCTATCTCTGTCATCGTACTGCGAAGGATATGGGCGTACACGATCATGGCAGCATCGTCTGGGACGAATTTATCGGCATGTGGATAACGCTGATGGCAATCCCGGTGAACAGCTGGCAGTGGGTGCTGGCAGGGTTTGTTATCTTCCGTATTCTGGATATGTGGAAGCCGTGGCCAATCCGCTGGTTTGACCGCAACGTGCATGGCGGCATGGGGATCATGGTGGATGATATTATTGCCGGTATCCTTTCAGCCGGTATTCTCTACTATGTCGGGCATCATATGGCGTGGTAGCGGCGTTGCATGTAGCTTCGCAGAGAGTAAGCCTGATTATCATCGGGCTTTATCTGCCGGACGGGAAGCGATAATCAGGGCGACGCAGGTCGCCCTTTTTTATGTAAACAGCACTCTTCAGCTATTCAAATCCTACCACTGCATGCGGCTGATAGGCGCTCTCCAGTTCGATAATCTCTTCCTGGGTCAGCGTAACTTCAGTGGCTTTTACCAGGTCGTTCAGCTGTTCAGCTCGCGATGCCCCAATAATCGGCGCGGTAACGGCCGGTTTCGCCAGCATCCAGGCGAGGGCAATCTGCGCCCGGCTGACGCCTTTATCTTCTGCAATAGCGGCCACGCGTGCCGCTATTGCGCCATCATTCTCTTCCGTTTTGTCATACAGCGTGCTGCCAAACTCATCTGAAACGGAACGCGCCGTGGTTTCACCCCATGGACGAGTCAGACGGCCGCGCGCCAGCGGGCTCCACGGCAGAACGGCGATATTTTCAGCCTGACACAGCGGGTGCATCTCACGCTCCTCTTCACGCTGGATCAGGTTGTACTGATCCTGCATGCTGACAAAGCGCGTCCAGCCATGTTTATCCGCGGTATAGAGCGCTTTAGCGAACTGCCAGGCGAACATAGATGACGCGCCGATGTAACGCGCCTTGCCAGACTTCACCACGTCATGCAGCGCTTCCAGCGTCTCTTCCAGCGGCGTGTTGTAATCCCAGCGGTGGATTTGCAGCAGATCAACATGATCCATACCCAGACGGCCCAGACTGTCATCGATGGACTGCATAATGTTGGCGCGCGACAGGCCGCCGGAAAGATTGCTCATCGGGAAATAGACTTTGGTAGCGACGACAATTTCATCGCGGCGGGCGAACTCTTTCAGCGCGCGGCCTACGATCTCTTCGCTACTGCCGTCGGAGTAGCTATTAGCCGTATCAAAAAAGTTGATGCCAGCTTCCAGCGCCTGCTTTATCAGCGGGCGACTACTCTCTTCGGGTAACGTCCAGGCGTGACGGCCGCGATCTGGCTCACCGAACGTCATACAGCCGAGGCAAAGGCGGGAAACGGTAAGATCCGTGGTTCCCAGTTGAGTGGTCTTCATAAGCGCTCCTGCCAGTCGGTTAACGGCTTTCCAGCCGGTTAAGAGAATTAAGCATAGCAGGAGAAAAGCTCCCCGGACGGGGAGCATTGTGCGGTATTACTACGCAAGCCAGCGGCTGATTTGCTGTTCGATTCCTTCAGCATCCAGCTGATAATCATGGCGGATCTCATCCTGAGTGCCCTGCGGAATAAACTCATCGGGCAGACCGATATTCAGCACCGGAACCAGCACCCGCTTCGCCATCAGTAATTCGATAACGCCGCTGCCCGCGCCGCCTTTGATGGCGCCCTCTTCCAGGGTAATCAAGGCTTCGTGGCTGGCGGCCAGTTCGACGATAAGCGCCTCGTCCAGCGGCTTCACAAATCGCATATCAACCAGCGTGGCATTAAGGGCGTCGGCTACTGCTGCCGCTTCTGGCAGCAGAGTGCCGAAGTTCAGGATCGCCAGCTTCTCACCTTCACGTTTCACCACGCCTTTACCTAACGGCAGCGAGGAGAGCGGCTTCAGTTCTGCACCTGTCCCTGTTCCGCGAGGGTAGCGCACCGCGCTCGGCCCCTGCGAGTAGTGATAGCCGGTATAGAGCATCTGACGGCACTCGTTCTCATCACTTGGCGTCATGATCACCATATTGGGGATGCAGCGCAGGAAGGAGATATCAAAAGCGCCCTGATGCGTCTGTCCGTCAGCGCCAACAATGCCACCACGATCGATAGCGAACAGCACCGGCAGCTTCTGGATAGCCACATCGTGGATCAACTGATCGTAGGCGCGCTGCAGGAAGGTGGAGTAGATGGCAACCACAGGCTTATAGCCGCCAATTGCCAGACCTGCGGCAAACGTCACAGCATGTTGCTCGGCAATCGCCACGTCAAAATATTGTGCCGGATAGTCGCGTGAGAAGCTCACCATGCCCGAACCTTCGCGCATAGCGGGCGTGACGGCCATCAGCTTAGCGTCATCTTTCGCCGTTTCGCTCAGCCACTGACCAAACACCTTGGAGTAGCTCGGCAGACCCTCAACGGCTTTCGGCAACAGGCCGCTGGCGGCATCAAATTTAGGAACGGCGTGCCAGGCAATAGGATCCTTTTCAGCCGGGGCGTAACCTTTGCCCTTTTTGGTCATGATATGCAGGAACTGCGGCCCTTTCAGGTCGCGCATATTTTTCAGCGTATGCACCAGAGAGAGCACATCATGGCCATCAACCGGGCCGATATAGTTAAAGCCAAGCTCTTCAAACAGCGTGCCGGGAACAACCATCCCTTTCAGGTGCTCTTCCGTTCTTTTCACCAGCTCTTTGATAGGAGGCAGACCACCGAGCACTTTTTTGCCCCCTTCACGCAGGCGCGAATAGGTTTTGCCCGACAGGATCTGCGCCAGGCGATTGTTCAGCGCGCCGACGTTTTCGGAAATCGACATTTCATTGTCATTCAGCACCACCAGCAGATCGGATTTGATATCACCGGCGTGGTTCATCGCCTCAAACGCCATTCCGGCGGTGATCGCGCCATCGCCAATCACACAGGCGGTACGGCGACCTTTTCCTTCTTTATCTGCGGCAACAGCCATGCCCAGACCGGCGCTGATTGAGGTGGAGGAGTGCCCGACGTTCAACACATCAAACTCGCTCTCATCGCGCCACGGAAACGGGTGCAGTCCATTTTTCTGGCGAATGGTACCAATGCGGTCACGACGTCCGGTCAGGATCTTATGAGGGTAGGCCTGATGGCCCACATCCCACACCAGATGATCAAATGGCGTGTTATAGACATAATGCAGCGCGACGGTGAGTTCCACCACGCCCAGCCCGGAGGCAAAGTGGCCGCTGGAGCGGCTTACGCTGTCGAGTAAATACTGGCGTAGTTCATCACAAAGTGTCGGCAGGCTCTCTTTGGGAAGCGAACGTAATTCTTTTACCGTGCTGGCAAGCGCCAGCGTCGGATATTTTGCAGTATCAAAACTCATCAGAGACTCATTGTGAAAGTTATTTATTGCGTTCAATTATGTAACTTGCAAGCGCTTGTAGTGATGTTGTAGTAAAGGATTGCGCTGCAAGTGTATCTAATGCGCTGAGTGACTCCTGATAGAGGTCCCACGCTTTGGCCCGCGCACTCTCAAGTCCCATCAGGGCCGGGTAGGTGCTCTTGCCTAAATCCTGATCGGCTCCCTGCCGTTTGCCGAGGATGGCGGTATCGCCTACCACGTCAAGAATATCGTCCTGAACCTGAAACGCCAATCCTATTGCATTGGCATAGCGATCCAGCGCAGGTAATGCTTCACGGCCGCGTTCACCCGCTGCCAGCGCACCAAGGCGCACGGCGGAGCGGATTAATGCCCCTGTTTTATGACGGTGGATCTGTTCCAGCGCCGCAAGGTTAACCTGCTGGCCTTCCGCCGCGAGATCAAGCGCCTGGCCGCCGCACATGCCCGCTACGCCGCTGGCCTGCGCCAGTTCAGAAATCATCGCAACGCGGTATTCAGCGCTTACGCCCGGCATTGGCGTATCAGCCAGTATAGAGAAGGCCAGCGTTTGTAACGCATCACCCGCTAAAATAGCCGTATCCTCACCAAACTTAATATGGCAGGTCGGCTGGCCGCGGCGCAGACTATCATCATCCATTGCGGGCAGATCGTCATGGATCAGTGAATAGGCGTGAATACATTCCACCGCCGCCGCTGGGGCATCCAGCGCCTCGTTATTGGCACGGAGCATTTCGCCGGTGGCGTATACCAGGAAAGGACGCAGGCGTTTACCCCCTAATAATGCCCCATATGCCATCGCTTCCACCAGCGGGGAATTCTGAAACGGCAGCGGCGCGATAAATCGTTGTAAAGCCTGGTTTACCCGCGCATGGTGGGCGGTGAGAAGGGCGCTAAAATCCATTAATCATTTTCCGGCGTGAAGGGCTGCAGCTCAGCTTCTTTATCGTCGCTTAACAGGATCTGCACACGCTGCTCCGCAGCCTGCAATTTCTGCTGGCCTGCGCGTGCCAGCTGCACGCCGCGTTCAAATTCATTGAGCGCCTCTTCCAGCGGCAGGTCGCCGCTTTCAAGACGGGAAACAATCTGTTCCAGCTGCGCAAGGGAGGTTTCGAAGCTGGCTGGCGGTTCGGCTTTTTTTGGCATAATGGCTTTCTGCTCAGTCGGTTTTTACCATGTAGTCGCTCATGGTAGCCGACTCGAAATGATTAGCAAAATAATGATGCTGCTAACGGATGAAGAAGCAGTCACCGGACAGATGTGATACACTCCAGCCCTGGATGTAAAGGGGCGAAGGCTGCTTTGCAATACGATGATTTTACCAGCTAAGTGCGCTTCATTTCAGCACTTAATTGCTCAACGAACCCATGCCGCCATGAAGTTTATCATTAAGTTATTCCCCGAAATTACTATCAAAAGCCAGAGCGTTCGCCTGCGCTTTATCAAAATCCTGACGACGAACATCCGTAATGTCCTCAAGTATAGCGACGAAACGCTGGCCGTTGTACGTCATTGGGATCATATCGAAGTGCGTTCAAAGGATGAAAGCAAGCGAGCCGTGATTGTCGACGAGCTGCAGCGCATCCCCGGCATTCACCACGTGCTGGCGGTGGAAGATCGCGTCTACACGGATATGCACAATATCTTTGAGCAGACGCTGGAGCTGAACCGCGATCGTATTGCAGGGAAAACCTTCTCCGTACGCGTGAAGCGTCGTGGAAAGCATGATTTCAGCTCTCAGGACGTTGAGCGTTATGTGGGCGGCGGGTTAAACCAACACGTTGAAAGCGCCCAGGTGAAGCTTAACCACCCGCAGGTAACGGTGAATCTGGAGATTGAAGACGATCGTCTGATTCTGGTTACCGGACGCTATGAAGGCATTGGCGGTTTCCCGATTGGCACGCAGGAAGATGTGCTCTCGCTGATTTCCGGCGGCTTTGATTCCGGCGTTTCCAGTTATATGCTGATGCGTCGCGGCTGCCGCGTGCACTACTGCTTCTTTAATCTGGGCGGCGCGGCGCATGAAATTGGCGTGCGTCAGGTCGCGCACTATCTCTGGAACCGCTTTGGCCGCTCGCACAAAGTACGTTTTGTGGCGATCAATTTCGAGCCAGTAGTCGGCGAGATCCTGGAGAAGGTGGAAGATGGCCAGATGGGCGTGGTGCTGAAGCGGATGATGGTGCGTGCCGCCTCCAGAATTGCCGAGCGTTACGACGTACAGGCGCTGGTCACAGGTGAAGCGCTGGGGCAGGTATCCAGCCAGACGCTGACCAACCTGCGTCTGATCGATAATGCCAGCGATACGCTGATCCTGCGTCCGCTGATTTCCCATGATAAAGAGCACATCATCAATCTGGCGCGCCATATCGGCACGGAAGATTTTGCCCGCACCATGCCGGAATATTGCGGCGTGATTTCAAAAAGCCCGACCGTGAAAGCGGTGAAAGCGAAAATTGAAGCGGAAGAGCAGAACTTCGATTTCGCTATCCTGGACCAGATGATAGCTGAAGCCACTAACGTTGATATTCGCCAGATTGCGGAAGAAACCGAGCAGGAAGTGGTGGAAGTAGAGACGGTGGTCTCTTTCGCTGAGAATGATGTGGTGCTGGATATCCGTTCGCCAGATGAGCAGGACGATCGTCCGCTTGATCTCGAAGGCGTGGAGGTCAAAGGGTTGCCGTTCTACAAGCTGAGCACACAGTTTGGCAATCTGGACCAGAGCAAAACCTGGCTGCTCTACTGCGAGCGTGGCGTAATGAGCCGGTTGCAGGCGCTCTATCTGCACGAGCAGGGCTTTAAAAACGTCAAAGTTTATCGCCCCTAGCTTGAGAGGGTTTGCACAATTTCTTGTGCAAACCTTTTAGTTGTCAGCGGCTATTTTTTAGTGGCCCTGGCAACATATCCTGTTTGTACGGACTCACTAAGGCGAGTGAAACGCCCCGAATGTTCCAGCTTATTCAATCCACTCCCGGTAATCATAAATTCCCGCTGCCAGTACCAGCTCTTTTGCCACCTCATGCGCTTTATCCTTACCCAGGATCAGATCTATCAGCTTCAGCGCGAAGTCGACAGAGGTGCCGGGTGCCTGACTGGTCAGTAAATTCACACGCGGGTCCCAGACCACGCGTTTATCCATCCATTTTTCTGCGGGAATTGTCTCTTTCAGGCCGGGAAAGCCGGTCATGTTCCCTACGGGAAACAGATTGTGCGGGATGAGTACAGTGCCAGGGGCGGCGCAAATCGCCGCAACAATTCTTCCAGAAAGATGGAACTGACGCACGGTTTCAATCAGTAAGGGACTATCCCGGAAGGCTTCTGCGCCTTTCAGACCACCCGGCAACACGATAGCGGCAAAATCATTATCGGCTACGGCAACTAATGGCGCATCGGCCAGAAGCCGTACGCCGCGTGAGCAGCGGATCTCGCGGCTGCCATCGTCAGTGACGCTGGCGGTTGTGACCTCTATTCCTGCGCGTACCAACAGATCGATAGTGGTGACGGCCTCAGTCTCTTCACTCCCAGGTGCCAGGCAAACCAGTACCGATACGTTCTCGCTCATAATCTTGTTCCTTTCGCTTAATCATTTCGTAAAGCCGGTTGTTTTCAGGCGTCGCCAGACCCTGTGCCCGCGCCCGGCGGATCACGTAGCCCGTGATGTAATCAATCTCTGTCCTGCGTTCGGAGCGAATATCCTGCAGCATGGAAGAAGTGTTAGCGGCGGTGCTGTTGATCACGTCCAGCACATAGTCGAGCAGCGCCTCAAGTGAAGTGTGCTGGCCCTCCCGCTCCATCACCATTGCCAGTTCACTGCACAAAGCGGACACTTCCGGTAGATGGTTTAGCAGCTCGCCGTTGGGGCAGTCGTACACGACGGTTAGCGGGTTAATCACGCAGTTTACCGCCAGTTTCTGCCATGCCGCTGAGGCCACATTGTTATGCCAGGCCACATCCGGTAACGCGTGCTGAAGCACCTCTGCAAAATCGGTAAGAGCAGCCGCAGCAGGGGAGGTGGGGCCAATATGGGTGATGCCTGCTGCAACATGCACGATAACCGTGCCATCACGTTTGGCGGCATGTGTGGTGATGCCCCTGAGTAAAGGTTGAGGAAGCGCTTTTAGCTCATCCAGCGTGCCCATTCCGTTGTGCAGCAGCAGGACCGGACACTCATCGCGCATCGTACCCTGCAGGTTTTTCACTGCTTCTGACACCTGCCAGGCTTTCAGCGTCACAAGCAGCAGATCACTTTCGGCGAGAAATTTCGGATCGTTGGCAATGCAGGTCTTATTAATGACGGTGCCACTCAGGTCGATGACGTTTACCGAACAATAGGGCTGGGGGACACGCAACCACCCCTGGACCTCGTGGCCCTGAGCGTCGAGGGCAGCTAACCAGATTTGCCCTAATGCACCGCATCCCAATACGGTAATTTTCATTCATCCTCCCCGCTTACGGGTTGCGTGAGTTCAACCAGGCTGCCGACTTTTACTGGAAACCCGCAGGCCGATATTCTTATTATAGCTTTCATCAACGATGGTTTTTTTACCGGGCCTAAGTGGGTATTATGCATGTCACTTTACGATCAGGAGAATACATCATGCCATCTTTCGATATCGTTTCAGAAATTGACATGCAGGAAGTTCGAAATGCGGTAGAAAATGCCAACCGTGAACTGGCCACGCGCTTCGATTTCCGTAACGTAACGGCCAGCTACGAGCTGATTGAAAACAATGAGTCGATCAAGGTGCTCAGCGAATCTGATTTTCAGGTTAAGCAGCTGGTAGATATTCTGCGTGAAAAACTGCTTAAGCGTGGCATTGAAGGCGCAGCGCTGGAGATCCCGGAAGAGATTGAGCACAGCGGCAAGACCTGGAGCGTGGAAGCTAAAATGAAAAAAGGTATTCCCGCTGACGTGGCGAAGAAGCTGATTAAGCTTATCAAAGAGAGCAAAATGAAAGTGCAGACGCAGATTCAGGGCGATGAAATCCGGGTAACGGGTAAATCACGCGATGATCTGCAGGGCGCAATGGCGCTGGTGCGCGGCGGTGATTTGGGTCAGCCTTTCCAGTTTAAGAACTTCCGCGACTGATTGACGTGTGCAATCAGCAGAAGCACAAGGGCATGCTCTCTGAAGATTAGTACTTCGGGTCAGTGAAAGATTTATTGTCTGAAAATTCGCGACTCCAGACAGGCAGAGGAAAGGGGCGTTTTTTGCAGATTCGCTGCTCACTTCACGCAGTGGGAAGGGCGCGTCGTTTGCGGAATGATTAATCTGCTCAGGAAGAGGGGGCTGAACACAAAAACGCCGTAAACCCCTCCGTGGGGGCTGCGAAGCGGCGTCCATGCCGCTTAGTTTTTGCTTAGCAGCCTCCTCTCCCTTCCCCTCAGTACTGGTGTCGCCTGTCAGATAAAGCCAAAACCAACTTCCAAACCCAGCAGCAAAGCTGGTTTGGACCTGTGTAGACACTAAGCCAATCAACAATACAGAATTTAACGGGGGTGCCTTTGCACCGCAGCCGGTCTTAACCTGTGCAAGCGCTGAAATCAAAGACAACGACGAATCTCCTGGATGACACCCAAGAGCACATTAGCCAAGTGTCTGCCGCAGGGATGGATTCACAACGTCTCGGATAACGAGTCCCATATTGACGCCATGTCACCGAACCCGCTTCTGACAGGGAGTTTAATTACAACATACTGAAAAGGAGCAATATCGGGACACCTTGCCATCGCACCCGATTTTGACCGGGCAGTGTATAACAACACCCGGATAAGTCGCTCTTGAGTAATCCCTTACTCACATTAACTATTAAACCGCGTCAGCCACCAGCTTCTCGATCTCCGCCCGGTTAGTCACCTTGCTGTCGATCTTCACATAGGCGCTTTTCTCTTCCGGTACGATAAACACTGCGGCCACGCCCGGTTGCGCTTTAATACGCTGTTCAAGCTCCGCTTTTTCCAGCGGACTGTTATTCAGCATGATTCGCAGGCTGCTGACATAAGGCGGCTCTTTCATCGTACAGCTAACGATCAGCCAGAGCGCCGCGACCAGGGTGCCCACCAGGAACACACTCTGCGCGTCAAAATGACCAAAGACCCAACCGCCCATGCTGCCGCCGATGGCCACACCAATAAACTGGCTGGTGGAATAGAGCCCCATCGCGGTGCCTTTATAACCCGGAGGGGATTCCTTACTCACTAATGAAGGCAGAATAGCTTCCATCAAATTGAAACCAATAAAGAAGAGCTGCACGCCAACCACCAGCGTCCAGAAGTGGTTGCCTGCGCCCCAGAGGACAATTTCAGCAATCAGCATCAGCGCCACGCAGCAGACAAATACCCGCTTCATGCGACGCTTCACTTCGGCATAAATAATAAACGGGATAACGCCGCAGAAGGCGACAAGCATGGTGACCAGATAAACTTTCCAGTGTTGCTCTGCCGGGAAGCCGGCCCGTTCGAACTCGCCCGGCAGGGCAACAAAGCTCGACATCAATAAAATATGCAGGCACATAATGCCGAAGTTCAGTTTTACCAGACGGCTGTTTGCCAGCACATCTTTGATAGAACCTTTAACCATGCCCGATTCACGGTTAAGAATATGATTCGGCGCAGCAGGTACCACCAGAAGCGTGATAACGATCCCACAGCTCGCCAGAATCGCAATCATCCAGAACAGCGCATGCAGACCTAAAGCGTGGGTGATGATCGGCCCCAACACCATAGCGATGGCGAAGGTCACGCCGAAGCTGATGCCAATAAATGCCATCGCTTTAGTGCGATTCTGCTCCCTGGTCAGATCGGAGAGCAAAGCCATTACCGCCGCAGCGATAGCGCCCGATCCCTGCAAGGCTCTGCCCAGAATGACGCCCCAGATGGAGGTGGTGCAGGCGGCAATCACGCTGCCGAGAACGAAAATAAGTAATCCACCAACAATAAGAGGCTTACGGCCAATACGGTCCGATAACAGCCCAAAGGGGATCTGGAATACGGCCTGCGTTAAACCGTAGATGCCAATCGCGAGTCCAATTAATGCTTCTGTTGCTCCCTGTAATGCCATGCCATAAGTCGTCAGGACCGGCAGCACCATAAACATGCCCAGCATGCGCAGGGAAAAGACCGTCCCCAAACCCCATGTCGCACGCAGCTCGACTGGAGTCATTTTATTATCGTTCATTACTACCTCAGTTTATCTGGTCGACGTATTTTAGGCGGCGGGGCAGGGCGGGTAAAATAATACTTATCGCGAAGTGGTAACAAAAAGAAAGGGCGCGATAATCGCGCCCTTTGTGATGAGGTCTGTGCTATCTGACCATCGTCAGCAGGTCTTTCGAGGCCGGAGCCATAAAGTCTACTGACATCATGACGCTGAGCGCCGTGATGGCCACAATGGAGAAGACAAACAGCTTACGAGCCCAAACGCGGTCATTCTGCGTTTTATAGCCCGAAAGCGCCATGCCCAACCACCACACGCTAACCGCTGCAGCAACAATCAGATATTTGTAGCCCGCATATCCCCCCAGCGTCAGCATCAGGGTGGCAATCATAAACGCCAGGATATAGAGCGTAATATGATTTTTTGCTACCGAAATACCTTTTACCACCGGCAGAACCGGGATATTCGCGGCCTGGTAATCTTTAAAGCGGAAGATAGCAATCGCATAGGAATGCGGCATCTGCCACAGGCTAAAGATAGCCAGCAGGATTAATGCGCCAGCATCAAACTGGTTGGTGACAGCACAGTAGCCAATGACTGGCGGCGCAGCGCCGGAAAGACTACCAATCAACGTGCCATACACAGACTTGCGCTTCATATAGAGGCTGTAAACGCCCACATAAACCACAAAGCCCATCACCGCCAGCCACATGGCCAGCGGATTTGCTCCGAAATACAGCAACGCGAATCCAGCAATACCCAGAACGGTTGCATAAACCAGAGAGACTGTCGGAGAAATGAGGCCTTTTACCAGCACTCGATTTCTGGTCCTCTCCATTTTTACGTCGATGTCACGGTCGATAAAGTTGTTATAGACACAACCTGATGCGACCACCAACGAGACACCAACCAAGGTGGAGAGAAACAGGGGATAGTCGATACTGCCTTTAGAGGCCAGCAGAAATCCCCCGATTACAGAAATTAAATTTCCGAAAATAATTCCTGGTTTCGTTACTTGCAGGTATTGCTTCATCATCACGGGCAGCTCTTTAGTGGACCATCATGTTGTAATTGAGGTTCCACATAATCCATATAGAGCCCACTACAACGATCAGAATGATGACGGCAGAGAAGACAATTGCCACCAGATTCCAACGCTGGTCGGTAGAGGTGCTGAGGTGCAGGAAGTAATAAAGATGCACCAGCACCTGAATGACTGCCGTCACGATGACAACGGCCAGGATAGTTCCCTTAGACGCGCCGCCGCTCATGACCATCCAGAAAGGAATAGCAGTCAGAATGATCGACAGAATAAAACCGATCATGTAGGTCTTCACGCTACCGTGCGAGGTACCATGATCGCTTAATGTCTTGCTCATTACATGGCCCCCAGCAGATATACGATGGTGAATACACAAATCCAGACAACGTCCAGGAAGTGCCAGAACATGCTCAGGCACATCACGCGCGTATGGTTGGTAGAGGTCAGACCTTTAGTGGCAACCTGATACATCAGTACCAGCATCCAGATCAAACCGCAGGTCACGTGCAGACCGTGCGTACCTACCAGCGTAAAGAATCCTGAAAGGAAGCCGCTACGCTGTGGACCGAAGCCTTCGGTAATCAGATGATGGAACTCATAGATTTCCATTGAGATAAAGCCTGCACCCAGCAGGAAGGTCACCGCCAGCCAACCCAGTACGGTTGATTTGGTGCCTTTTTCCATGCTGATTACGGCAAACCCGTAGGTGATGGAGCTGAACAGCAGCAGCGCTGTTTCGCCCAAAACAAACGGTAACTCAAAGATATCTTTACCTGCAGGGCCGCCAGCTGTGCTGTTGACCATCACTGCATAGGTCGCAAACAGCGTTGCGAAGATAATGCAGTCGCTCATCAGGTAGATCCAGAAGCCAAAGAGTTTATTGGCTCCTGCATCGTGATGCCCATGCTCCGCATGGGCGTCGTGGTGTTTAGTCAGAGTTTCAGTCGACATTTTTCAGACCTGCTTTGCTAATTTCATCAAAGTGCTGATTCTCGATTTTTTCGATCTCGGCAACGGGAACGTAGTAGTCAACGTCTTCGTCAAAGCTCTTGATGATCCAGGTTAAGATCATACCGAGGAACGTCAGACCTACCAGCCACCAGATGTGCCAGATAGCCGCGAAACCAAACACCAGGCTGAAGGCCCCGATAACCACACCAGCGCCGCTGTTTTTCGGCATGTGGATCTCTTCGTAACGCTCAGGCTGTTTGTACGCTTCGCCTTTCTCTTTCATTTCCCAGAACGCATCGCGCTCGTGAATGACAGGCACTTTAGCAAAGTTATAGAACGGTGGTGGTGAAGAGGTTGCCCACTCCAGCGTACGACCGCCCCATGGGTCACCGGTCACATCACGCAGCTGCTCACGGTCACGTACAGAGACCCAGAACTGCGTAATCTGGCACAGCACACCACAAGCAATCAGCGCGGCACCGCCCGCAGCAACCACCAGCAGAGCGTGGAACTGTGGATCGATATCCTGGCTAAGACGACGGGTCATCCCCATGAAGCCCAGTGCGTACAGCGGCATAAAGGCAACGAAGAAACCAATAATCCAGAACCAGAAGGCACGGATACCCCATTTTTCGTTCAGGCAGAAGCCGAACGCTTTCGGGAACCAGTAAGTCACACCAGCGAAGCAACCAAACACCACACCACCGATAATCACGTTATGGAAGTGTGCAATCAGGAACAGACTGTTGTGCAGCACGAAGTCCGCACCCGGCACCGCCAGCAGAACACCGGTCATACCACCTACAGAGAAGGTGACCAGGAAGCCTACGGTCCACAACATAGCAGAGTGCATCTGAATGCGGCCCTGGTACATGGTGAACAGCCAGTTGAAGATTTTAACACCGGTCGGGATGGCGATAATCATCGTCATGATACCGAAGAAGGCGTTAACGTTCGCACCGGCGCCCATGGTGAAGAAGTGGTGCAGCCAGACCACAAAGGAGAGAACGGTAATAACAACCGTCGCCCATACCAGTGAGGTATAACCAAACAGACGCTTTTTAGAGAAGGTAGCCACCACTTCGGAGAAGACACCGAAGACTGGCAGAACCAGGATGTATACTTCCGGATGTCCCCAAACCCAAATCAGGTTTACGTACATCATCATGTTGCCGCCCATTTCATTGGTGAAGAAATGGAAGCCCAGATAACGATCCAGAGTCAACAGTGCCAGCGTCACGGTCAGAACCGGGAAGGAGACAATGATCAGCACGTTCGTACAAAGCGAAGCCCAGGTGAACACCGGCATTTTGAACATGGTCATGCCAGGCGCACGCATTCTCAGGATAGTAACGAAGAAGTTAATACCAGTTAATGTCGTACCAATACCCGAAAGCTGCAGACTCCATATCCAGTAGTCAACGCCGACCCCCGGACTGTATTCCGCGCCGGAAAGTGGCGGATAGGCCAGCCAGCCGGTCTGAGCAAATTCGCCCACGCCCAGTGACAGGTTAACCAGCACCACACCCACAGCCGTGAACCAGAAGCTCAGGTTGTTCAGGAACGGGAAGGCCACATCGCGTGCACCGATCTGCAGAGGAACAGCAATGTTCATCAGACCAATAACAAACGGCATCGCCACGAAGAAGATCATGATCACGCCGTGGGCGGTGAAGATCTGGTCGTAGTGATGGGGCGGTAAGAATCCGGCCTCGCCAGCCGAAGCCAGCACCTGTTGGCTACGCATCATCACCGCATCGGCAAAGCCGCGCAGCAACATGACGAAAGCCACAATGATATACATGATACCGAGTCTTTTGTGGTCAACAGACGTCAGCCATTCTGACCACAGATATTTCCACTTACCGAAGTAAGTGATTGCTCCGACCAATGCCATACCACCAAGAAGGATGGCTGCAATGGTGACCACGAGAATCGGCTCGTGATACGGTACTGCATCAAGGGTTAATTTTCCCAGCATCGTATTATTCCTCAGCTCCCGCTTTAGAAGCTTCGCTCATGTCCATGCCTTCATGTTCAGACATGTCCATTTTCCCGTGGCTCATTTTGAATTTGCCAATCACTTGCTTGAACAATTCAGGATTCGCCGTTGAGAAGAACTGCACCGGATGGTTTTCGCTTGGCGCTGCCAGTTTCTCGAAATCATCCATAGTCGTCAGCGTGTTAGGTGATTGTTTTGCTTTCGCTACCCACTGCTCAAAAGCGGCATTGTCAGGGGTAGCAATCGCTTTGAACTTCATACCAGAGAAGCCGCGACCACTGAAGTTGGAGGAAATGCCGTCAAACGTACCTGGTTCATTCGCAATCAGGTGCAGTTTAGTCTGCATCCCCGCCATAGCGTAAATCTGGCTACCAAGGGTTGGAATGAAGAAGGAGTTCATTACGGAGTTAGACGTGATCTTGAAGCTCACCGGCGTGTTGGCCGGGAAGGCGATCTGGTTCACGGTTGCAATACCCTGTTCCGGGTAAATGAACAACCACTTCCAGTCCAGTGCAACCACATCAATCTCAATCGGCTTCACATCGGAGGCCAGAGGCTTACCCGGTTCCAGCGCGTGGGTAGATTTCCACGTCAGGATAGCCAGGAAAAGAATAATTAAGATGGGAACAGTCCAGACCACGGCTTCCACTTTATTCGAGTGTGACCAGTTAGGGCTGTATTTTGCATTGGTATTGGATGCCCGATATTTCCAGGCGAACACCACGGCCATTAAGACTGCGGGAATAACGACGATCATCATCAAGCCGAAGGCTGTCAGGATCAGCGAGCGTTGCTCCAGTGCAATCTGTCCTTTGGGATTCAATAACGCACTATCACAGCCACTTAACAATAAAGTGCCTGCAATTAATGACAAAATCCCCAAACTTTTATTGTATTTCATGAGTCTCATTTAACGACCTCAATGACAAGGGCTCTATTGTCGTTTAAGTGTGGCGGCATTTTACGGGAACGTTTCAGTACTGTAAACCAGCAACATCTTGTGTCAGCGCCGTGTTGACACCTTTTGCAAACACTGTCACAGATGTTGCTGGAGGTGACAAATTATGAATCCTGGCAAGGGTTTGCTGCCAATATAACAAAAAACAATGATAACCCCGTATTTGCCATGGCCTCTGCTATAAACAGCGAATCTGTCATTCAAATATTTAACATCTGTGCATCATTTGTGAGATTTACTTTAAACAATACTAATAACGCACCGGTTTTTAATATAGACAGAGATTCTAATGTAAAGATGAAAACGTTCAGGGAAATAATGAAAAAGGTGTAAATGTGCAATCGGCTGATTGTTAAAAAACGGCGGTATATCGTGCGCGAACGCCGTTTTTTCAGGGCTGTTAAAGGATGCGATTGTTAAAAAATTGTGCTTACGTAGCGGGATAATTTTAATGGGTGACAAAAAATAATTTTAATTTTCCTGCTCCCCGTTTCGCTGCGCTAAAAAGTCCAGCAGGCTTCCGGCCACAATCCCTGACAGGGCCAAAAAAGTACCTGATTCAAGCAGAACGCTAATGAGTGCACCTGCATCCAGCACATTTATTGCGCGTAAAGCCAACAGAAGCAGCCCGGAGATAAGCAGAACGGCCCCGGATTTTAACGCCCTTAATGCCCAACGATAACCTGCCTCGAAACGGGTACGCGGCAGGAAGGATTGATGCGTTTGCGCATGCTCCAGTGTTCTGCGGCAGCCCGCAAGGAGAAGTAGCCCAGGCAATGCCGCCACGACGGAAAACGCGTAAAAAGTTGGCCATCCCCATCCCTCAACAAACCAGCCGGCTACCGGTCCGACATAGACGCGGCCAACGGCTGAGAGTGCAGAGAGCAGGGCAAACTGAGTTGCGGAGAAAGACTTATTGCAGAGCGTCATCAACAGCGCCACAAACGCTGCGGTCCCCATACCGCCGCAAAGATTCTCCACAAATACGGCTGCCGCCATGCTGTAGAGATGTTTATCCGTTACGGCCAGTATCCAGTAGCCGAGATTGGAAATGGCCTGCAAAATACCAAACAGCATTAACGCTCTGAACAGACTCAGGCGCTGCATCACTATACCGCCGTAGAGGGCACCAATGATCGTAGCGATTAACCCCAGCGTTTTGTTGACCAGGCCTACGTCGCCGGCATCAAACCCCACTCCCCGAATCAGGAAGATCGTGGTCAGACTGGCGGCAAAGGCATCGCCAAGCTTATAAAGAACGATCAGAGAGAGAATAAGCCATGCGTTATTGCGGTTGAAAAAGTCGCGAAGCGGGGCGATTACCGCTTCCTCCAGAGTGTGCGGCCGGTTGAGCGCATCAGAAGGCTCTTTCGCTAACAGCGTAGCTATCACGCCAGGAAGCATCATGGCAGCCATCAGCCACCAGATCGCCTGCCAGCCCAGATACCGATCGGCCAGCCAGAGTGCCAGCCCACCTGAAACCAGCATCGCCAGACGGTAACCCAGGACGCTCACCGCCGCGCCGCTTCCCCGCTCTTCCGCAGGCAGCACATCCGTTTTCCACGCGTCAAAAACGATATCCTGCGAAGCGGAACAGAATGCAACAAGCACCGCCAGGGCCGCCAGCAGCGTCAGATCTTCAGAAGGCTGCATAAAGCCCATTAAAGCGATGCCAACGATCAGCAGAATCTGGGTGATCAGCAGCCAGCCGCGGCGACGTCCCAAAAATGGGGGCGTGTAGCGGTCCATCAGCGGAGACCAGAGGAATTTGAAGACGTAAGCCTGACCGACCAGCGAGAAGAAACCTATTGTTTTGATATCAACATTTTCAACTGCCATCCAGGCCTGCAACGTGCCGGAGGTGAGCGCCAGCGGTAAACCGGATGCGAAGCCAAGAATAAGAAGAAGGGCGGCATTACGTTGGGTAAAGATCTGGAGGTAGTGGCTGGGCATACAAACCTTAAAACATAGCCCGCCGGGATGCCGACGGGCACAGGCCAATTAACGGGCGTTTTGCTTGATAAACTCGTGAATACTGGTGTCCTGAGCCATATCGGCAATCACGTCGCTAACGGTTGAATTAACCGCGTTGGTGATTTTCGCGTTGGTTGCTGAAAAAGCGCCTTCAACACTGTAGGTCTGACGGTAGTTCTTCACCTGCTTATTACCGTTCTTAGCCGTAGCGACGATAGAGATATCAGCTTTGGTCGTAATGCTGTAGCGCACGCTGCCCTGCGTCACGTCGGCATAGAGGTTATTAACGATGATCTGCAGATCAACTGCGCCATTCGGCCCAATCATATAACCGCGAGCGCCCATTTGCTTCTCCAGCACTTCCTGTAACAAGAAGCGCAGGTCGCGGGAAGGCGTCAGGGTTACTAACTGACCGTCACGGTTAACTTTTGCCAGCGCCTGATCGCTGCGCTGATCGGCGCCGTTGATGCTGACGGTGATGCCAGTCAGGCTTGGGTCCTGCTGCGGAAGCTGGATTTTAGGGGAAACGGTGATTGTATTGCTGTTGCTTGCACAGCCAGCCAGAACAAACAGGGCCAGCAGAGGGAAAATTATTTTTTTTAACATGCTTATTTTCTCGATGACAAAAGGTGTGATGCTGACAAAACTGCGGTCATCATATCATCGCCTGTATCAAGAGGAAGCCCTGATAGCGCGTAAATTCATCGCCTTGCACTTTTTTTACGCCAGCCCGGCAAAAAATGTTAGCGCCAGACGACATCCGCAGTTGCTATTGAGGGGGTGAAAATGCAGGGTAACGGAGATCCGGTGCGGGTTATTTTTATCAAAATGTGTCGGAAAAGATAATAAACCAGCTAATATTTAGTGGGATGGGGCAAAGCTCATGGTCGCAAAGGAGTCCAGATATGATCCGCGAAGAAATAGAAGAAAAGTTAAGAATGGCGTTTACGCCTGTTCATCTGGAAGTGCATGACGAAAGCTATCGTCATAACGTCCCAGCGGGTGCAGAAAGCCACTTTAAAGTGATTATTGTCAGCGATAGCTTTATCAACCAGCGCTTTCTTATGCGTCATCGTACTATTTATAGTGCTCTGGCGGATGAGCTGGCTGGAAGCGTGCACGCGCTGGCTTTACATACCTACACCGTCAAGGAGTGGGAAGGATTGCAGGATACCGTTCCTTCATCGCCAAACTGCCGTGGAGCAGGAATGCTGGCCTGAGGCACAATTTTCACCTGAAGCGGCCTGCGGGCCGCTTTGTCATTTTTAGGGCAAATCATCCCAGGCATCCACTTTTCTGCCGTTAATCCGCTAAAAGGTGTGAACCAGACGAAATGTCGGAGGTAAGCAGCCTCGACTAGCCCTGATGATGCCGCTATAATGCTGCGTCTATTTTTCCGGAATGTCTTCGGGACGCTTTTGGTAACAGGGAATGCGGTTCTGGCATCAGAAGCCGTCCCGGTTCTTAGTCTCTACCCTGTTTCTTGCGGAGCAGGGAGGGTCTGAAGTTGACCGAGCACGTGATTTTTTGAGGTAATAAGATGCAAGCTTCAGTAGAAACAACTCAGGGCCTGGGCCGTCGCGTTACGATTACCGTTGATAAAGACGTGATTGAAAATGCGGTGAAAAGTGAGCTGGTCAACGTATCGAAAAAGGTACGTATCGACGGTTTCCGCAAAGGGAAAGTGCCGATGACTGTCGTAGCTCAGCGCTACGGTGCCTCTGTTCGCCAGGACGTTCTGGGCGACCTGATGCAGCGCAACTTCGTTGACGCCATCATCAAAGAGAAAATTAATCCGGCTGGCGCACCAAGCTACATGCCAGGCGAATACAAAGTGGGTGAAGACTTTACCTTTACGGTTGAGTTTGAAGTGTACCCGGAAGTTGAGCTGAAAGGTCTGGACGCAATCGAAGTTGAAAAACCGGTTGTAGAAGTGACTGACGCCGACGTTGACACCATGCTGGATACCCTGCGCAAGCAGCAGGCCACCTGGAAAGAGACTGACCGCGCAGCAGAAGCAGAAGACCGTATCACTATCGATTTCAACGGTTCTGTAGACGGTGAAGAGTTCGAAGGCGGCAAAGCGTCTGACTTCGTACTGGCTATGGGCCAGGGTCGTATGATCCCAGGCTTCGAAGAGGGTGTTGTCGGCCACAAAGCGGGCGAGACCTTCACTATCGACGTTAACTTCCCGGACGATTACCACGCTGAAAACCTGAAAGGGAAAGCAGCGAAGTTTGAAATCGTTCTGAAGAAAGTGGAAGAGCGTGAGCTGCCAGAATTCACCGAAGAGTTTATCAAGCGTTTCGGCGTGGAAGATGGTTCGGTTGCGGGTCTGCGTGCCGAAGTGCGTAAAAACATGGAGCGCGAGCTGAAAGGCGCCGTGCGTAACCGTGTGAAGACTCAGGCTATTGACGGCCTGGTCAGCGCTAACGACATCGATGTGCCAGCGGCACTGATCGACGGCGAAATCGACGTACTGCGTCGTCAGGCTGCACAGCGCTTTGGCGGCAACGAGAAGCAGGCTTTAGAGCTGCCTCGTGAGCTGTTCGAAGAGCAGGCTAAGCGCCGTGTGGTAGTTGGCCTTCTGCTGGGCGAAGTTATTCGTACCCACGAACTGAAAGCTGACGAAGATCGCGTAAAAGAGCTGATCGAAGAGATGGCTTCCGCTTACGAAGATCCGTCAGAAGTGGTTGAGTTCTACAGCAAGAACAATGAGCTGATGAACAACATGCGTAACGTTGCGCTGGAAGAGCAGGCTGTTGAAGCCGTGCTGGAGAAAGCCAAAGTGACCGAAAAAGCCACTAACTTCCAGGAACTGATGAACCAGGCGCAACCAGCCTGATTTACTGAGCCTGAAAGTTAATTGCAAGCCCGCGCTCATCATGACCGCGGGCTTTTCTATTTTATCCGTTGCCCGGATGTGCCATTTGACGTCTGTTCGCTCATTAAACCGGCAAAATATCGACTAAGCTATTTTTCCTGGTTAGCAGTTGCTTAAAACGTTGTTATGCTTGAATCAGCGGGGCAGCATCCCCAAATAGAACGTTATGGCGTATCAGCCTCTGTCTTGAATGTCCCCCTAAAAAGTGGGGGAGTGTAATGGAAACATAGTGTTCCGGATCGCACTCAAGTAGAATTGGTACGGAGTGTTGCCTAATGAAAAACCCAGGAGAAGGTAATGTCCTACAGTGGCGAACGTGAACAAACTGCACCTCATATGGCTTTAGTGCCGATGGTGGTCGAACAAACCTCTCGCGGAGAGCGTTCTTACGACATTTTTTCTCGCCTGCTTAAAGAGCGTATTATTTTCCTGACCGGCCAGGTCGAGGATCATATGGCGAACCTGATCGTCGCTCAGATGCTGTTTCTGGAAGCTGAGAACCCGGAAAAAGATATTCACCTTTATATCAACTCTCCTGGTGGCGTGATCACCGCAGGAATGTCGATTTACGACACCATGAAGTTTATCAAGCCAGACGTCAGCACTATCTGTATGGGCCAGGCGTGCTCAATGGGTGCGTTCCTGCTAACGGCGGGCGCCAAAGGTAAGCGTTACTGCCTGCCGAACTCCCGCGTGATGATTCACCAGCCGCTGGGTGGCTATCAGGGCCAGGCGACGGATATCGAAATCCACGCGCGTGAAATTCTTAAAGTGAAGCAGCGTATGAATGAGCTGATGGCTGAGCATACGGGCAAAACTCTTGAAGAAATAGAGAGAGACACGGAACGCGATCGTTTCCTGTCTGCGAGCGAAGCTGTAGAGTATGGGCTGGTAGATTCCATCCTGACGCATCGCACGTAAGCCCGATGCCCATCCGTCGTCTATAGTAAAGGATGGGATTGAGCTACGAATGAGGGTGCCGCAAGGCGGCATCATCGCCGCAACAGAGTGCGGACGAAGATAATAGAAGAGGTTAACTGATGACAGATAAGCGCAAAGACGGTTCAGGAAAGCTGCTGTACTGCTCTTTCTGCGGCAAAAGCCAGCATGAAGTGCGCAAGCTGATCGCCGGCCCGTCAGTGTATATCTGCGATGAGTGTGTCGATTTATGCAATGACATTATTCGCGAAGAGATTAAAGAAGTCGCCCCGCATCGTGAGCGTAGCGCACTGCCGACGCCGCATGAAATCCGCCATCACCTCGACGATTATGTAATCGGCCAGGAGAGGGCGAAAAAGGTGCTCGCCGTGGCGGTTTATAACCACTACAAGCGCCTGCGCAATGGCGATACCAGCAACGGTATTGAACTGGGCAAAAGTAACATCTTGCTGATCGGTCCAACCGGTAGCGGTAAAACATTGCTGGCGGAAACGCTGGCTCGCCTGCTGGACGTGCCGTTTACAATGGCAGATGCCACCACGCTGACCGAAGCGGGTTATGTGGGTGAAGATGTTGAAAACATCATTCAAAAGCTGCTGCAAAAATGTGATTATGATGTGCAAAAAGCGCAGCGCGGCATCGTCTATATCGATGAAATTGATAAGATTTCTCGTAAGTCCGATAACCCATCCATCACCCGTGATGTGTCGGGCGAAGGCGTTCAGCAGGCTTTGCTGAAGCTGATTGAAGGGACCGTGGCGGCTGTGCCTCCGCAGGGTGGACGTAAGCATCCGCAGCAGGAATTCCTGCAGGTTGATACCTCCAAGATCCTGTTTATCTGTGGGGGAGCGTTTGCCGGACTGGACAAGGTTATTTCTCAGCGCGTTGAAACCGGATCGGGTATCGGTTTTGGTGCCACGGTGAAGGGCAAGGCAGAGAAGGCCACCGAAGGTCAGCTGCTGGAGCAGGTTGAGCCAGAAGATCTGATCAAGTTTGGCCTGATCCCTGAGTTCATCGGCCGTCTGCCCGTTGTGGCAACGCTGAACGAATTGAGTGAAGAAGCGCTGATCCAGATCTTACGCGAGCCGAAAAACGCCCTGACCAAGCAATATCAGGCGTTGTTCAATCTGGAAGGGGTAGACCTGGAGTTCCGTGACGAAGCATTGACGGCGATTGCCAAAAAAGCGATGTCACGTAAAACGGGTGCCCGTGGCCTGCGTTCTATCGTTGAAGGCGCGCTGCTGAATACCATGTACGACCTTCCTTCCATGGATGATGTGGAAAAAGTGGTGATTGACGATTCAGTGATCGACGGTCAAACCGAACCGATGCTGATCTACGGAAAACAGGAAGCGCAACAGGCTTCTGGTGAATAAATAACCACATCTTTCCAGTCAGTTAACATTAAAAGGGGGAATTTATTCCCCCTTTTGTTTTTCTCTCGCAGATAACATTGAATCTCTTACATTCATCCCCATATACTCAACTACCTGTGGGTAAAACTGCTACTCGCCTGTTGCGGTTCCCATCACCCTGGCGGAAATTAAACTAAGAGAGAGCTCTATGAATCCTGAGCGTTCTGAACGCATTGAAATCCCTGTGTTGCCGTTGCGTGACGTAGTGGTTTATCCGCACATGGTAATTCCGTTGTTCGTCGGTCGTGAGAAATCGATTCGCTGCCTTGAAGCCGCCATGGATCATGATAAAAAAATCATGCTGGTCGCTCAGAAAGAAGCTTCAACGGATGAGCCAGGCATTAACGATCTCTTCTCTGTAGGCACTGTGGCCTCTATTCTGCAAATGCTGAAGCTGCCGGACGGTACGGTAAAAGTGCTGGTAGAAGGCCTGCAGCGTGCGCATATCACGACGCTTGCGGACAATGGCGATCATTTTACTGCCCAGGCGGAATACCTGGCTTCACCTGATATTGATGAGCGCGAGCAGGAAGTGCTGGTGCGTACCGCGATCAATCAGTTTGAAGGCTATATCAAGCTGAACAAAAAGATCCCGCCTGAAGTCCTGACCTCGCTGAACAGCATTGAAGATGCTGCGCGTCTGGCTGATACCGTTGCGGCGCATATGCCGCTGAAGCTGGCGGACAAGCAGTCTGTGCTGGAGATGTCAGACGTCAACGAACGTCTCGAGTATTTGATGGCGATGATGGAGTCAGAGATTGATCTGCTCCAGGTGGAAAAGCGTATCCGCAATCGCGTTAAAAAACAGATGGAAAAGAGTCAGCGCGAATACTATCTGAACGAGCAAATGAAGGCGATTCAGAAAGAGCTGGGCGAAATGGACGATGCGCCTGACGAAAACGAAGCGCTGAAACGCAAAATTGATGCGGCGAAAATGCCGAAAGAGGCGCGCGACAAAACGGAAGCTGAGCTACAGAAGCTGAAGATGATGTCCCCGATGTCGGCAGAAGCAACCGTGGTGCGTGGCTATATCGACTGGATGGTTCAGGTTCCGTGGAACGCGCGTAGCAAGGTCAAGAAAGATCTGGTGAAAGCGCAGGAAACCCTGGATACCGACCACTTTGGTCTGGAACGCGTTAAAGACCGCATCCTGGAATATTTGGCAGTCCAGAGCCGTGTAAGCAAAATCAAAGGCCCTATCCTGTGTCTGGTAGGACCGCCAGGCGTGGGTAAAACCTCGCTGGGACAGTCCATCGCTAAAGCGACCGGACGTAAATATGTCCGTATGGCGCTGGGCGGCGTGCGTGATGAAGCGGAAATCCGTGGTCACCGCCGGACTTACATCGGCTCTATGCCGGGCAAACTGATCCAGAAAATGGCAAAAGTAGGCGTAAAAAACCCGCTGTTCCTGCTGGATGAAATTGACAAAATGTCTTCTGACATGCGTGGCGATCCCGCTTCAGCGCTGCTGGAAGTGCTGGACCCGGAACAGAATATCGCCTTTAACGACCATTACCTGGAAGTGGATTACGATCTCTCCGACGTAATGTTCGTGGCGACCTCTAACTCCATGAACATCCCTGCGCCACTGCTGGATCGTATGGAAGTAATTCGTCTTTCTGGTTACACCGAAGATGAAAAGCTTAACATTGCCAAGCAGCACCTGCTCTCCAAGCAAATTGAGCGTAACGCATTGAAAGACAATGAAATCACTGTTGAAGACAGCGCGATTGTCAGTATCATTCGTTACTATACGCGTGAAGCGGGTGTGCGTAGCCTTGAGCGTGAGCTCTCCAAGCTGTGCCGTAAAGCGGTCAAAACGCTGCTGATGGATAAAACCGTCAAGCATATCGTGATCAACGCCGATAACCTGAAGGATTATCTCGGCGTGCAGCGCTACGACTACGGTCGCGCTGATAACGAAAACCGCGTAGGTCAGGTAACGGGGCTGGCGTGGACGGAAGTGGGTGGCGATCTGCTGACCATTGAAACCGCCTGCGTGCCGGGTAAAGGCAAGCTCACTTATACCGGTTCGCTGGGCGAAGTGATGCAGGAATCTATCCAGGCGGCACTGACCGTTGTGCGCGCCCGTGCAGAGAAGCTGGGCATCAATGGTGACTTCTACGAAAAACGTGATATTCACGTTCACGTTCCGGAAGGCGCTACGCCGAAAGATGGCCCAAGTGCGGGTATCGCTATGTGTACTGCCCTGGTTTCCTGCCTGACCGGTAACCCGGTGCGTGCAGACGTGGCAATGACGGGTGAGATCACCCTGCGCGGCCAGGTTCTGCCAATCGGCGGTCTTAAAGAGAAGCTGCTGGCAGCCCACCGTGGTGGTATTAAAACGGTGTTGATCCCTGATGAAAACAAGCGCGATCTGGAAGAGATCCCGGATAACGTGATTGCCGATCTGGATATTCATCCGGTGAAGCGCATCGAGGAAGTGCTGACGCTTGCGCTGCAAAATGCCCCTTACGGGATGCAGGTAGCCACCGCAAAATAGTGATATAAGACAAAAAGACGCCAAAACCAGAGCTGGCAGGTAAATTGGGACTTGCCAGCTTTTTTTTGTGCCGTTAATTTAGAGTGCTGTTAAGCCAGTGACGGCTCTGCCGTGTAAGGCGTGACAAGACTGAATCCAGATAATTGATGCGCGTTCGTATCGGGTGGGAAGCCCGGTTACGAGGTGAATAATAAAATAGGGGATTATTGAGTGAATAAGTCACAGTTGATCGACAAAATTGCTGCAAACGCCGATATTTCTAAAGCAGCAGCGGGACGTGTACTTGATGCTTTTATGGGCTCGGTGTCAGATTCACTGAAAGAAGGCGATGAAGTGGCATTGGTTGGCTTTGGCACGTTCTCCGTGCGCGAGCGTTCTGAGCGTACCGGTCGCAACCCACAAACCGGTAAAGAGATCACTATCCCAGCGGGTAAAGTACCAGGCTTCCGTGCCGGTAAAGCGCTGAAAGACGCCGTAAACTAAGGGCGGTATGCTTCCACCGCGGCAATTTCTTCGGTGGAGTGAGGATTGTCTGAGCGTTCTCATGTACCATACGGGGCACATCACTACAGATGTGCCTTTTTTTATGTTTCAATGGCATTTGCGAGTTGCGGTTAACGGCGTGCGGTTTGCAACGCAGGCGTATAATGTTCCCGGGAAATGGGGATGAAAGCGCAAAGGTTTACATTCATACTACAGCGGAGTGTTGTCACACCATGATGGACAATTTACGCGCGGCGTCGAACCATGTCGTGCTCAAAATTATATTGGCTTTGATCATTCTGTCTTTCGTGTTAACCGGGGTGGGCAACTACCTGATTGGGGGAAACGGAGATTATGCCGCCAAGGTTAACGGACAGGAAATCAGCCGGGCACAGCTCGAGAACGCCTTCTCTAACGAACGGTCACGTCAACAGCAGCAGTTAGGTGAGCAGTTCTCACAGCTCGCTGGCAACCCTGCCTGGATGCAGCAAATCCGCCAGCAGGCGCTCTCTCAGCTGGTTGATGAAGCGCTGCTGACGGGCTATGCCAAAGATCTGAAACTGGCTATCAGTGACGACCAAATCAAACAGGCCATCTTCAGCCAGCCTGCTTTCCAGACCAACGGTAAATTTGATAATGCTAAATACCTTGGCCTGATTAATCAGATGGGCTTTTCTGCCGATCAGTATGCCGAAGCTCTGCGTAAGCAGTTGACGACCCAGCAGCTGATTGCAGCCGTAACAGGCACTGACTTTATGCTCAGCGGTGAAACGGATTCGCTGGCTGCTCTGGTTTCTCAGGAGCGTCTGGTTCGTCAGGCTACGATCAACGTCGCTGCCCTGGCTGCTAAGCAGAGCGTCACTCCGGAAGAGATCAAAAACTACTACGAACAAAATAAAAACAGTTTTATGTCGCCTGAGCAGTTCCGCGTGAGCTACATCAAACTGGATGCCGCATCCATGCAGGAAACGGTGAGCGAAGGGGATATTCAGAGCTGGTACGATCAGCATCAGGGAGATTACACCCAACCTCAGCGCAGCCGTTACAGCATCATTCAGACCAAAACGGAAGCGGATGCGCAGGCTGTTCTGGATGCGCTGAAAAAAGGCGGAGATTTTACCGCACTGGCCAAAGCGAAGTCTGTCGATCCTATCTCTGCCCGTCATGGCGGCGACATGGGCTGGCTGGAGCCGGACACCACGCCGGACGAGTTGAAAAATGCCGGGCTGAAGGAGAAAGGTCAGCTCTCTGGCGTAATCAAATCTTCCGTTGGTTTCCTGGTTGCTCGTCTGGATGATGTTCAGCCGCAGCAGATAAAACCTCTGGCTACTGTGCATGATGATATTGCTGCGAAAGTGAAGCAGGAAAAAGCCGTTGATGCTTACTACAAACTGCAGCAGAAAGTCAGCGATGCAGCGAGCAACGACAACGAATCACTGGTTGGCGCTGAACAGGCTGCTGGCGTGAAAGCGGTAGAAACGGGCTGGTTCAGCCATGATAACCCGCCAGCCGAGCTTAATTTTAAGCAGGTTGAGCAGGCTATTTTCAACGGCGGTTTAGTGGGTGAGAACGGCGCGCCGGGCAATAACTCGGACATCATTACCGTTGATGGCGATCGGGCCTTTGTACTGCGCGTCAGCGCTCACAAACCTGAAGCCGTCAAGCCGCAGGATGAAGTGACGGCACAGATTACCGATACGCTGAAAATGCAGAAGGCGCAGCAGCAAGCCAAAGCACAGGCTGAAAAACTGCTGGCCGATCTGAAAGCGGGCAAAGATGAGGCGATGAAAGCCGCTAATCTGAGCTTCGGTAGCCAGAAGACGCTGACGCGTAACGGCCAGGATGCCGCAACACAGGCGGCCTTTACCCTGAGCCAGCCTGCGAAGGGCAAACCTTCTTATGGCATCAGTGAAGATGGTGAAGGTAACGTGCTGCTGCTGGCGCTTGATGAAGTTCGCAGTGGCACCCTGCCGGATGCGCAGAAAAAAGCGATGGTCCAGGGCGTGACGCAGAATAACGCGCAAATTGCTTTTGAAGCGCTGCTGAGCAACCTGCGTAAAGAAGCTAAAATCAAATATGGTGCAGCTGCACAGGCTCAGTAAGCCTCGCAAAAATCCTGCAACGATTTGCATCCCGAAAGGCCGCTTATGCGGCCTTTTCCAGTTTTGTATTCCTCCCTTTGTCTCCTTTTTCTCTCTGCAGTAGGGTAGCCATGCTGTCAAACACATGGAGGATTACAGCATGCAAAATAAACTTAAAGCATTATGTTTCACGATGATAATGAGTGCAGGCACCCTGGCTGCACTGCCGGTGAAGTCAGCCGAACCTGCCCCCGCTGCGGCACAGGTTGCCATCACTGCGGATAAAGAGGCGGCTGCGCAAGTCAGCCTTAATCAGGCCAGCGCGGAAGAGTTAGCTGCGGCACTCAATGGTGTTGGCATAAAAAAAGCGGAAGCGATTGTCAGCTACCGGGAACAGTACGGCGATTTTACGGAGATAGAGCAGCTAAAGGAGGTCCCCGGCATTGGCAATGCGCTGGTGGAGCGGAATCTTTCAAGGCTCAAATTGTGACTGCCTTCGCGAGTTTGAGTCGTTGATCGCCTCAGGGCAATAACCGCTGCTAACCTGTAGAGGTCATACCAGTTGGTGTGACCTCTCACTTTAAGGGGCAATGCCGTTATGTTCACTACTATCAAGGTCCGTGGCTACCATCTGGATGTTTATCAGCACGTGAATAATGCCCGCTATCTGGAGTTTCTGGAGGAGGCGCGGTGGGAATGGTTAGAGCGGCTGCCGTCGTTCGACTGGATGAAAGAGAATCATCTGGCGTTTGTGGTGGTTAACATCAATATTAATTACCGACGACCAGCGGTAATGGGGGATGTGCTGAATGTTCACAGCAGTCTGGTGCAGTTGGGCGGAAAAAGTGGCGTGATAGGTCAGACGGTGACGCTGGCTCCCGGCGGAGAAGCCATTGCCGATGCCACGCTGACCTTTGTCTGTATCGATCTACGCACGCAAAAGGCGCAGCCGATGGAAGGAGAGCTTAAAAGCCGGATGGAGGAGATGCTGTCAGCCTGACCCGCGCTTTTAAGCAGAAGAGTCGCGTCAGCGTAATCCGGTCTTGCGCTGCATTTCAGCCATCACGCGGGCAGTGTCAGCCTGATAGTCGTTAAGGCCATTGGCACGAAGATGGCAGGCAGCGCATTCGCCACAGCCGTCCCCTTTGATGCCGTTATAGCAGGTCAGCGTCTCATTGCGTACCAGTGGCAACTGCTGCCAGTAGTCAGCCAGCGCCCAGGTTTCCGCTTTATTCAGCCACATTAGCGGCGTTTCGAAACGGACTTCCCGCGCCATTCCAAGGCTCACTGCATGATTCAGAGCCTTAACAAACTCATCGCGGCAGTCGGGGTAGCCAGAAAAATCGGTTTCACATACGCCAGTGATCACTGCTTCCGCTTCAACCTGATAAGCGTAAACGGAGGCCAGCGTCAGGAACAGAATATTGCGTCCCGGCACAAAAGTGCTGGGCAGGCCGCTGGCTTCGGGATCGTACGCCGGAACCGGAATACTGTCTCTGGTCAGACTACTGACGGCCAGCTCATTGAGCATCGTCACGTCCAGCACTTTATGCGCGCGGGCGCCAAGAGAAAGGGCGAGCTGCCGGGCAATATCGATTTCTGCACGATGGCGTTGACCATAATCGAAGGTGACGCAATGCACCTCATCATACTGTTGCAAAGCCTGAATCAGACAGGTTGTTGAATCCTGTCCACCGCTGAAAACCACCACTGCACGTTTCATTTTTTCACCTTATTGATCTGTTACAACCTATGGTACTGCCTGCGGTGGCAGAAAGGTAGTTCTGCTCAGGCAAGCGGCAGGGGAGGAGGGATCCACGCTCGGGAAAAATCGAACCATCCCCAGGCATTCAGCGTGATGCCTTCCACATCCGGCGGTGCGCTCACCTGATAGCGATAATTAAACAGGGGCGTAATGGCAGGCTGCGCCATAAGTTGATGAAACGTTTCCTGAAGTCCTGCTGAACGTTTGCTCTCTTCGCTGTAACGCTGGATGCGGTCAAGCTCATTCAGTAGCAGCGACCAGGCCTCCTTCCCTAACACCGTGGGCCATAAGGGGTCCAGCCTTATCCAGCTTTCCAACGTAAACTCAGGCGCTTCGCCAATCAGACGATCGCCCATAATAATGTCAGCCTTATCAAGCGCCGTGTAACCCAGCCAGTTTTTAGCCGGATGAAAATGCAGAGTAAGCTGGCAACTTTCTCCGGCCAGCATCTCACGCAATTTCTCTGCCATGGCATGCAGTTCAACCGGCAGGTGATAATGGAGATTCAAGGTGGCGGGTAGTGTGACATCCTGCCGCTCTTTAGCCTCTGGTACGGGCCATTCCGGCAGCATCCCCTGGCTTGGCGTAATCAGCCCTTCATCGAGGGGTAGCTCCTCAATAAGCTTTTTACTGCGGATTAATGCCACTATTTTTTCGGCCTGAGGAGAGGAGAGGGCGTCATGCTTCAGGGCCAGATAACAAAAACCCAGGCTAATTCTCCGGCTTACCGGGCGCAGCAGGGCAAACTCATGCTGTTCGCCAATGGCTATCTGTACCGGATGCCGGCAGCTGGTTCCCAGGGTTTTGTCAAAAAGCTGCGGGGTTATCCAGTACTCAATCATCTGCATCAAAGGCTGCACGCCATGATAACGCACATGATTTTCCAGCCTGACCAGCTCTGCTGACCAGTGGCTCAGCCGCCACGGCCCGGTCCCGGAGTGGGGATCGTCCGGATGGGTTAACAGACAGGGAACGGTGGCGAGGCGCCAGCTAAGCCAGTAGTCAGGCTGATGCAGATCGATTCGCAGGCAGAGAGCCTGTGGCAGCGACACCGACTTCACGCTGGCAAGCAGTCGTTCTCCTGCCGGGCTTGCCACAATACGTTGCAGACTTTTCATCAACTGTAACGAAGAGACGCGTTCGCCGTCATGCCAGAAAAGCTGTGGACGCAGAAAGAAGAACCAGCTCAGGCCGTCGGCACTGCACTGCCAGTGGTGAGCAAGATCGGGTAACACCCGATCATCTTTGAAGCGGGTGAGGCCGGAAAATATCTGGCTTGCAAGATGCTGCTCCGCTCTTCCGGGCAGTTCAAGCGGGTTCAGGCCTTCAAGCGGGCGATAATAAGGAATACGCAGCGTGGGACGGTCATCCAGCCACTGTCCGCCCATATAGGGCTTTAGCAGATGGTTGAGCTGATCCGGAGCGAGCTGGACCAGTTCCAGCGCCTGATGGGAAAGCCCCTGCTCCAGCTGCTGCTGAAGCAACGCCGCCCTGAGCTGGGCCGGCGTCTGTAAAAAGATAAGTTCTCCCCGTTTTCCCCGGCCCGACTCTGCCTGCCAGCTCAGCCAACCCAACTGCTGCCACTGATTCATTAACGTCCGGACATGGCGTTCACTGCAAATACAGCGCAACGCAATTTCTGCCACGTTGGTCAGCTGCTTCTCACCCATGCTGGCCTGCCAGAGTCGTTGATACTGATTGAGTCGGTTAAGCTGGCGCATCTCTAAACCCGGAATAGTTTTGCAAAAGTATTCACTATTAGTTCCGTAAATACCAGGTGATACTCTGACCTGACGAAAAAACAGGCACTGGAGAGATCATGGCACGTCTGGCGGCATTTGATATGGATGGCACTTTGCTGATGCCCAATCATCAGCTTGGTGAGAAAACGGTTACCGCCTTGCGGGCGCTAAACGAGAAAGGCGTACTGCTGACCTTTGCCACCGGCCGGCACTGGCTGGAGATGCAGCCGCTGATTGCCGATTTCCAATTGAGTGCCTGGCTTATCTCCGGTAACGGCACCCGCGTACATGACCAGCAGGGGAACCTGCTGGCGGCAAGCGATCTCTCTCCCCAGGTGGCTGAAGAGGTAATCCATACCCGTTGGAACACGACGGCAAGCCTGCACGTTTTTAACGATCAGGGCTGGCTGACGGGGCAGGACGTACCGCATATTCTTCAGGCACATCAGATGAGTGGGTTTCGCTATACGCTGACCGATCTCAAGCGTATTCCTGCCCATCAGGTGACCAAGATCTGTTTTATAGCTGAGCACAACGAGCTGTGCCGGCTTCAGGGTGAACTCAGGGATGCGCTGGGCGACCGTGCTCATCTCTGTTTTTCTGCCCGGGACTGTCTGGAAGTGCTGCCGCCGGGCTGTAACAAAGGCACGGCTCTTGATTCATTAGCCATTTCACTGGGCTTTACGCTGGCGGAGTGCATGGCGTTTGGTGATGCGATGAATGACCGCGAAATGCTTGAAACCGTAGGTCGGGGCTTCATCATGGGAAATGCGATGAATCAGCTGAAGTCGCTGTTGCCTCATTTACCTGTTATCGGCCATTGCGAGACGCAGGGCGTTTCGCACTATCTGAATCACTGGCTTACCACCCCCCACCTCGACTATTCCCCCGAATATTGAGGCCTTAGTGCCGGGCAGGAAGCCCGGCGTTTGGATACTGCTGCTTTTTGCAGTCTGCCGGACAGGATGGTCCGGCATTTTATTCCAGCATCTGCTGCCAGGGCGTGATATCGCCAATCTGTTCAGCGACCCATTCAGGATGGTAGTAACTCTCCAGATAGCGTTCTCCACTGTCGCAGAGCAACGTTACAATCGCACCCGACCGTTTCTCTTCCACCATTCTTTTGGCAACCTGCAAAGCCCCCCAGACGTTGGTTCCTGTTGACGCGCCAGGCTTACGGCCAAGCTGTTTTTCCAGCCAGAGCATGGTGGCGATGCTTGCCGCATCCGGTACCTGAATGATTTCATCAACCACATCGGCGATAAACGAAGGCTCTACGCGGGGACGGCCAATGCCTTCAATTTTCCCGCCACGCGTATTGCGCAGCGACTTATCCCGCTGATGCCAGTAGTCATAGAAGACTGAGTTTTCCGGATCGACCACCGTAAGCCTTGTGGCATAGCCCTGATAGCGCAGGTAGCGCCCAATAGTCGCTGATGTACCGCCGGTGCCGGCACTCATGACGATGCTTTCAGGCACCGGGAACGGTTCATTTTTCATCTGCTGAAAAATACTGTCCGCAATATTATTGTTGCCACGCCAGTCTGTCGCCCGCTCAGCAAAAGTAAACTGATCCATAAAATGGCCGTTCAGTTCACGGGCGAGCCGTTCAGACTCTGCATACATCTGACAGGGATCGGCGACAAAATGACAGCGTCCGCCATAGAGGGCGATCTGTTCGACTTTGCGTTTTGCCGTGGTGGCAGGCATCACCGCAATAAAAGGCAGCCCCAGTAAACGGGCAAAGTAGGCTTCTGAAACGGCGGTACTGCCGGAAGACGCTTCAATAATTGGCGTTCCCTCTTTAATCCAGCCATTGCATAAGCCGTAAAGAAACAGCGATCTTGCCAGGCGGTGCTTGAGGCTGCCGCTGGGATGCGTGCTCTCATCTTTCAGGTAGAGCCAGATGCCCGGAAACGCTTTCAGCGGCAGGCGAATAAGATGCGTGTCTGCCGATCGCTGTATATCGGCGTTAATCTCTGCAATGGCATGTGATACCCATGGATCTGACATAGTGTTTCCCCGGCAAAATTTGGTTAAGAGTACGGCATTAATCGGAAAAAAGGCTTACTCTCTTTCCTGTAAAATGGCTGAATAAGAGAATGATTTTCTCCCGGAGCGAGTAATGACAGATAAAACAGACCTGAAACTGCTGGCTTTACTGCAGCAGGATTGCACCCTGTCACTTCAGGCGCTGGCAGATGCAGTGCACCTCACCACCACACCCTGCTGGAAACGGTTGAAAAGGCTGGAGGATGAGGGCTATATTCGCGCCCGTGTTGCGCTGCTGGACGCCGATAAACTTGATCTGTCACTGACGGCGTTTATGCTGATCAAAACCCAACAGCACAGCAGCAACTGGTATCAACAGTTCGTTGAGGTGGTGCAGGCAATGCCGGAAGTGATGGGCTGTTACCGCATGGCGGGAGAATATGATTATCTTTTACGCCTTCAGGTCGCAGATATGAAAACCTATGACGCTTTCTATAAACGTTTAGTGAACGGGGTTCCAGGTTTACTGGATGTCACTTCGAGCTTTGCGATGGAAGAGATAAAGTACACTACTGCGCTGCCGTTGAAATGAGGTGGACGCCTGCTTTGACCTTGCTCAATCATAACCGGGACGTTTTCAGTGCGACTGTTTAGCCAATTAAGCTGGTATTTTATTCGCGAGTGGCGCCGCTACCTTGGGGCGGTTTTCCTGTTAATCGTCATTGCTGTTTTACAACTGGTGCCGCCAAAAGTGGTCGGCACGATCGTTGACGGTTTTTCCCGGCAGCAAATGAGCACCTCACAGCTGATGATATGGGTTGGCGTAATGCTGCTGACAGCCGTGGTGGTTTATCTGCTGCGTTACGTCTGGCGCGTACTGCTGTTCGGCGCCTCATACCAGCTTGCGGTGGAGCTGCGGCAGGATTTCTATCGTCAGCTCAGCCGCCAGCACCCTGAGTTTTACCTTCGTCACCGTACCGGCGACCTGATAGCGCGCGCGACCAACGATGTTGACCGCGTGGTTTTTGCCGCCGGAGAGGGCGTGCTGACACTGGTGGACTCGCTGGTGATGGGGCTGGTTGTGCTGTTTGTGATGAGTACGCAGATCAGCTGGCAGTTAACCCTGCTGGCGCTGCTGCCGATGCCCATTATGGCGCTGGTTATCAAACGTTATGGCGACCAGCTGCATAGCCGCTTCAAGGTTGCCCAGGCGGCTTTCTCCTCTTTGAACGATCAGGCTCAGGAAAGCCTGACCAGCATCCGCATGATTAAAGCGTTTGGCCTGGAAGATCATCAGTCAGGTCAGTTCGCCAGCATCGCCCGCGATACCGGCAAAAAAAATCTGCGGGTGGCGAGAGTGGATGCCCGTTTCGATCCCACTATCTATATCGCTATTGGCATGTCAAACCTGCTGGCGATTGGCGGCGGCAGCTGGCTGGTCTGGCACGATCAGATGACGCTGGGCCAGCTGACCAGCTTTGTGATGTACCTTGGCCTGATGATCTGGCCAATGCTGGCGCTGGCCTGGATGTTTAATATTGTCGAGCGCGGCAGCGCAGCCTGGAGCCGGATCCGTTCCCTGCTCTCTGAAGCGCCTGCCGTTGAGGATGGCACGAAAGTGCTGCCTGAAGCGCGCGGCCCGCTGCAGATCGCTATCCGGGAGTTCTGTTATCCTGGCGCTCAGCATCCTTCCCTTCGCCACGTTAATGTCAGCCTGAAGCCGGGCCAGATGCTCGGCCTTTGCGGACCAACAGGTTCCGGAAAGAGCACGCTGCTGAGCCTGATCCAGCGCCATTTCGACATTGCACAGGGGGATATCCGCTATCACGGCATTCCGCTGACGCAGCTTCGCCTGGATAGCTGGCGCAGTCGGCTGGCGGTAGTGAGCCAGACACCATTTCTCTTCTCAGATACGATTGCCAATAATATCGCCCTGGGGCGTCCCAGCGCTAAACAGAGTGAGATTGAAGAGGCGGCCAGGCTGGCAAACGTCCATGATGATATTCTCCGCCTGCCTGAAGGCTATGAAACAGAAGTGGGCGAGCGGGGCGTAATGCTCTCTGGCGGACAGAAGCAGCGTATCTCCATTGCGCGGGCGCTGTTACTGGATGCCGAAATCCTGATTCTGGACGATGCGCTATCCGCTGTGGACGGGCGTACAGAGCACCTGATCCTGCATAATCTCCGGCGTTGGGGGCAGGGAAGAACAGTGATCATCAGCGCACACCGTTTATCTGCCCTGACGGAAGCCAGCGAAATTCTGGTGATGCAAAAAGGGAGTGTGGCACAACGAGGGCAGCATGAGCGGCTGGTTGCTGAGCCAGGATGGTATCAGGAGATGTACCGCTATCAGCAACTTGAAGCTGCGCTGGATGATGAAGAGAGCGAAAAGGGGGTTCCACATGGCTAAGATGACCCAACTCTGGCCCACCCTGAAACGCCTTTTGAGCTATGGTTCGCCCTGGCGAAAATCCCTTGGCCTGGCTGTGCTGCTGCTGTGGATTGCGGCGGCGGCAGAGGTGCTTGGCCCGATTCTGGTCAGCTACTTTATCGATAATATGGTGGCGAAACACCAAATGCCGCTGGGGCTGGCAGCGGGACTGGCGGTCAGCTTTATCCTGTTGCAAATCCTTGCGGCTTCGCTGCACTACTGGCAGGCGTTGCTGTTTAACCAGGCGGCGGTTGGCGTGGTTCAGCAGCTGCGAATGGACGTGATGGATGCTGCGCTGCGCCAGCCTTTAAGCGCTTTTGATACTCAGCCAGTAGGGCAGATTATCTCTCGCGTTACCAATGATACTGAAGTTGTCCGCGATCTTTATGTCACCGTGGTGGCCACCGTTTTACGCAGTGCAGCGTTGATTGGCGCCATGCTGGTGGCGATGTTCAGCCTCGACTGGCGTATGGCGCTGGTCGCGATTGCGATTTTCCCCGCCGTAGTGACGGTAATGCTGATCTATCAGCGTTACAGCACGCCAATTGTGCGTCGGGTGCGCAGTTATCTGGCTGATATTAATAATGGCTTCAATGAAGTAATTAACGGCATGAGCGTGATCCAGCAGTTTCGCCAGCAGGCCCGTTTTGGTGAGCGAATGGGAGAGGCCAGTCGTTCACACTATCTGGCGAGGATGGAAACGCTGAAGCTGGATGGCTTTTTACTGCGTCCTCTTCTGAGTTTGTTCTCAGCCATGATCCTTTGTGGGCTGATGATGCTGTTTGGTTTCTCGGCCGCCGGTAGCATAAAAGTTGGCGTACTTTATGCCTTCATCAATTACCTGGGGCGGCTTAATGAACCGCTGATCGAGCTCACCACGCAGCAGTCTATGCTGCAACAGGCTGTGGTTGCCGGGGAACGAATTTTTGAACTGATTGACGCGCCCCGTCAGCACTATGGTGCGGACACCCGGCCTCTGGCCTCTGGCGAGATAGAAATCAAAGGGTTGACCTTTGCCTATCGTGATAACCGCAATGTATTAAGCGATATCTCGCTCCATGTCCCCTCACGAAATTTTGTGGCGCTGGTAGGGCACACCGGCAGCGGTAAAAGCACGCTGGCCAACCTGATGATGGGCTACTACCCGATACGTCATGGCGAGATCTCTCTGGATGGCAGACCACTCAGCCAGCTCAGTCATAGCGTATTACGTCAGGGCGTGGCGATGGTCCAGCAGGACCCGGTGGTACTGGCGGATACCTTTTTCGCCAACATCACGCTGGGCCGTGATATCAGCGAAGAAGCGGTGTGGCAGGCGCTTGAAACGGTGCAGCTTGCCGAACTCGCCCGCAGCCTTGCCAATGGCATCCATACCCGGCTGGGCGAGCAGGGGAATAATCTCTCTGTCGGGCAGAAGCAGCTGCTGGCAATGGCCAGAGTGCTGGTGGCTGCGCCGCAGATCCTGATCCTGGATGAAGCTACGGCAAATATCGATTCTGGTACTGAACAGGCGATTCAAAAAGCGCTGAAAGCCGTGCGGGAACAGACCACGCTGGTGGTAATCGCACACCGGCTTTCCACAATTATTGAGGCGGATACCATTCTTGTTCTGCACCGTGGATGTGCTGTCGAACAGGGAAGCCACCAGGCGCTACTGGAAAAACAGGGCCGCTACTGGCAGATGTACCAGTTGCAGCAGGCTGGCGAAGAGCTGGAAGCGGGCGAAGAAGCGTAATTTTTTACCGCTTCGCTGCACCACAATCAGGCGCAAAATCGCCTTAAACGAACGCTCTGCACAAATTTAAAGCGTAACGCACCTTAATGGTGCGTTTTTTCTGCGTAGATTTCATCAGGGTCTGGCTGGAAGCGGGTTAACGCTGATAAGAAACTCAGAGCCGGACTGACTAATCGTCTGAAAAATGCCAATTTATAATTTATGGCACAGCCTTTGCTTTAATCCTTCCGTGTCGGGCGCATCAACCATTTTCAATACCTGGAGGGGATCGTATGAAGCTGGTTACCGTGGTAATCAAACCGTTTAAGCTGGAAGACGTGCGTGAAGCATTGTCCTCTATCGGTATTCAAGGGCTTACCGTTACCGAAGTTAAAGGTTTTGGTCGCCAGAAGGGGCATGCAGAACTTTATCGCGGTGCTGAGTACAGCGTGAACTTCCTGCCAAAAGTAAAAATAGACATTGCCATTGCAGATGACCAGCTTGACGAAGTGGTTGACGTTATCAGCAAGGCGGCTTACACCGGCAAAATCGGTGACGGTAAGATTTTTGTTGCGGAACTGCAGCGTGTCATCCGTATTCGCACTGGCGAAACGGATGAAGCTGCGCTGTAGGGGCTTAGAATAGTGAAGGATGGAATAAAATGAATAAAAAAATTGCTACATTCGGCCTCGCCACCCTGGCCTTATTACCCTCGCTTGCGATGGCTGCGGCACCCGCAGTGGCTGATAAAGCCGATAACGCCTTTATGATGATCTGCACCGCTCTGGTGCTGTTTATGACTTTACCAGGTATCGCCCTGTTTTACGGCGGTTTAATCCGCGCTAAAAACGTTCTCTCCATGATGACCCAGGTTGCCGTGACCTTCGCTATGGTCTGCGTTTTGTGGATGGTTTATGGCTACTCGCTGGCTTTCAGTGAAGGAAACGCCTTCTTTGGCGGCTTCAGCATGGCTATGTTGAAAAACATTCAGCTGACGTCGCTGGTTGGCACCTTCTATCAGTATATCCACGTATCATTCCAGGCCTCATTCGCCTGTATCACCGTGGGGCTGATTGTAGGGGCTATCGCTGAACGCGTTCGCTTCTCCGCCGTACTGATCTTTGTGGCTATCTGGCTGACCTTCTCTTATCTGCCTATTGCGCACATGGTCTGGTCTGGCGGTCTGCTGGCTCAGGATGGCGCGCTGGACTTCGCTGGCGGCACCGTTGTACACATCAATGCTGCTGTGGCAGGACTGGTGGGGGCTTATCTGGTGGGCAAACGCGCTGGCTTCGGTAAAGAAGCCTTCAAGCCTCACAATCTGCCAATGGTCTTTACCGGCACCGCTATTCTGTATGTGGGCTGGTTTGGCTTTAACGCTGGCTCTGCCAGTGCGGCCAACGAAGTCGCTGGTCTGGCCTTTATTAACACCGTGATGGCCACCGCAGGCGCAATGCTGAGCTGGACCTTCGGTGAGTGGGCTCTTCGCGGCAAGCCTTCACTGCTGGGCGTCTGTTCTGGCGTGATTGCCGGTCTGGTCGCTATTACCCCAGCCTGTGGCTATGTTGGCGTGGGCGGCGCACTGATTATTGGTATCGTTGGTGGACTGGCGGGTATCTGGGGTGTGACCACCCTGAAGAAGTGGCTGCGTGTTGATGACCCTTGCGATGTATTCGGCGTGCACGGCGTGTGCGGCATCGTTGGCTGTATTCTCACTGGCGTCTTCGCTTCCTCTTCACTGGGTGGCGTGGGCTACGCAGAAGGCGTGACGATGGGTCATCAGGTTTGGGTCCAGCTGTTCAGCGTAGGCGTAACCATCGTCTGGACCGGCGTGGTTGCCTTTATCGCCTTCAAAGTGGCAGATATGATTGTTGGTCTGCGTGTTCCGGAAGAGCAGGAACGTGAAGGTCTGGACGTAAACAGCCACGGCGAGAATGCTTATAACCAGTAATGGACTGGTTATAAAGATGAGAAAAAAACGGCTCCCTCGGGAGCCTTTTTTTATTACTGCTTCGTCTGGCGGAGGCGCATTACGCCCTCTTGCACGGTAGAGGCAACCAGCGTGCCATCCTGAGTATAAAACTCCCCGCGAACAAACCCTCTGGCGCTGGAAGCAGAGGTACTCTCCACGCTGTAGAGTAGCCACTGATTCAGGTCGAAAGGGCGATGGAACCACATGGAGTGATCGATGGTGGCAACCTGCATGCCTGGCTCAAGAAATCCTTTACCATGCGGCTGCAGCGCGACCGGCAGAAAGTTAAAGTCTGAGGCATAGCCCAGCAGATATTGGTGGATCCGCATATCTTTCGGCATAGCGCCGTTGGCACGGATCCAGACGTGCCGGGTCGGCTCATCCACATGGCCCTTTAACGGGTTATGAAATTTAACGGGGCGGATCTCAAAAGGCTTTTCAGATAGGAATTTCTCGCGCGCTTTTTCTGGAATAAAGTGGGCTAACTGCCTGGCCATCTCGCTTTCGCTGGTCAAATTATCTGGGCCGGGCACCTCTGGCATCAGTTTTTGATGCTCAAATCCGCTTTCCGGCGCCTGAAATGATGCGGTCATGTAAAAGATGGGATGACCATTTTGTACCGCGCTAACTCTTCTGGCGCTGAAGCTTTGCCCGTCACGCAGCGTTTCCACATCATAGATAATCGCTTTTTGGCTGTCGCCGGGACGTAAAAAATAGCTGTGAAAAGAGTGAATGATCCGGTCCGCCGGCACGCTCTGTTTTGCTGCATACAGCGCCTGGCCTACCACCTGGCCACCAAATACCTGGCGCAATCCCAGGTCTTCGCTCTGACCGCGGAACAGACCCTCTTCCAGCTTTTCCAGATTCAACAGATTTAACAGGTTTTGCAAAGCGTGACTCATGGCGGCCATCCTCATTGATCGTCTTGCCCTCAGTGTGCGAGATCCGACCAGTTAAGGTCAACGGGTCAGCAAAAATTATCTTTGCCGAAAGGAGGACAAAAAGGCTGCCAGGCAAAATCAGTAACTTGTGCCAGAATTAAAGGTAACAGAGCAGCAAATCGCTGCTCTTCAGGCTAACAGAAACATCAACCTCTACATTGATAGCAAGGAGATTAAATCAATGAAAGTCTGGCCAATGTTAACGGGTGCCGCACTGGCGGTTGCACTCTCAGGATGCGCTGATAAAGGGAAGGACGTACCTACGGCTACGCTGGCTTCTCAGGTAGCGGGTGAGCAGGCCACGCTACGGCAGCCTAACGTGAGTGGTACGGTCTATATCCGTCAGCGCGTGTCGCTGCCACCGGATGCGGTACTAACCGTCACGCTCTCAGATGCTTCTATTGCCGATCAGCCTTCAAAAGTCCTGTCACAGCGCGCGGTAAGAACGGAAGGCAAGCAGGCACCTTTCAACTTTATTCTGCCTTTCAATCCGGCTGATGTTCAGCCAAACGCCCGCATTCTTCTGAGCGCGGCGATCACGGTAGACGGTAAAATGATGTTTATTACCGATAACGTCAAACCGGTGATTAATAACGGTGGCAATAAGCAGGAGTTGTTACTGGTTCCGGTCCCTTCAATGGCTATGCCGACGCAAAGCGGGGCGGCGACCACAGTACCTTCTACATCGCCAACGCAGATTACGCCTTCTTCATCGGTGCCTGCTCCAAGTTCCCTGTAAGCTTCTCCGCCCCTGCGGGGGCGGTTATCCTTGCCAGCGATAGAGGCTGAGCACTACTTTTCCTTCCGGGCTGACATCGACCCCTTCCTGAAGGAGAGCCTGGCGCTGCCGATCCAGATCGTCACCCGTTAAGGAGATCTCGCCCAACCTGTTTATAACCCGATGCCAGGGAAGTTTACTGCCTTCTGGCAGGCGTTTGAGTACGCCCCCAACCTGTCGGGCCGCTCGTGGCGAGCCAGCCAGACGGGCGATATCACCATATGTGGTGACTTTACCGCAGGGAATGGCGGCAAGAATTTGGTAGATGCGCTGTTGAAAAGTATCGAAGTGATCCATAAATTCTCCCTGATTCGATCTCAACAATAATCGAAACGGCAGAACATCTGAAGCGATTTCAGGAAGTTATCGGGCTGCCATCAGACAGCGCTGCTTTGGCTTTGAAAACAAGCAGATAGCGGGGAGAAGAGATTTGCACAAGAAAGCAACGGTCATCCGGCACAGGCTTGCAATTGCCTGAGCCTTCATTGATAATGCCCTCGCTCCATCTGATGGAGCACTCAATGGGGGCCCGGTTGGTTCTCCCGCAATGCTAACTTGTGAACTCGGTCAGATCCGGAAGGAAGCAGCCGCAGCAGGTGACGCGTGTGCCGGGATGTAGCTGGCAGGGCCCCCACCCAATTCTGCCTTTGCCTGCCAGCCTTCTCTTTCTCATCAAAAAACTTATCGAACAAATTTCCAGACAGATACCGGAATTTTGTCGTAAAGCTTATTCATTGTCAGCTCAGCCAGACGGTGATCCGCAGCAGAATAAAATACGGCCAGTTCATTATCGGATAATTCGTATTTGTTTTTTTCAATCACACGTTCCAGCGTGTCAATAGAACGACAACGTCTTAAACGCATCAGATAATCAGTTTTAGTCAGGAGTTTATCTGTCATTGTTAAACCGTAGAAAAAATAAAGGGTTGCTAAAATGAATGGCTCGTCTGTATCGGCACGAGAGCGCATTCCTCTGCGAAAATGTTGAACAATCGTTTCGCTGATTTTTGCCAGCGCTGCAAATCCTGAACATTAATGCCGTAATTACTGAACAGCATAAATGTATCATCAAGATATTCATCTATCTGACTAATCAAGTCACTATCTTCGATATGTTTGATTTTGTAATTCATGGTGAAGGCAGCAATATGCTCAATCAAATCGTTGAGCTGTAAATTGACCGCAGATGTAGGATCGTTAACCCAGCCATGATGACTGTCACCTAATGTTGCCAGGCTTTCGTCATACAAATTTTCACACACGAATTTCAGTTGGGCGATATCATGCCTTTTTGGTGAGTATTCGTCCATCTTTTTCCCCTCCATAGCGAGTGAAAGATGCCGTTAGCGCGGGCTTTCAGCGTTGAGTATGCCAGGAAGCGATAATTAATCTTAACCTAAAAATATTAATAACTATAACGTCAGCGATTTTATTTTGACGCTATTACGTACTATTACAATTCATCCGCTGACGTTGACTGCTCGGTTTGAATGAAATCAAAAATCAGTTGTCCCGGCTGGTACTCAAAATTCACGGTTTCAAAAGTCGTTTCATCTTCATCAATATCAAGACAGGCATTGAAAACGTTCCAGCGAAAGCTGTATCTCATCTTATAACGCGATTCCCCAGAATCTTCTATAGAAATAATTTTTATGCTATCGGGAACATATTGCGCATTTTGTGAATACCATAACAACGAGCCGGTTAGCGCCGTTTCTATTTTGGGAATAATCCGCTGAACGTTTTCTGAAAGTAGATTCAGATCTGGTTCATTACCTTTGTCAGGAATGGGAATGGATTTGCGCATTTTTTCTCCACAGAGTTAATTAACGCTTATAGAGATAATTAGTCGGCTTGATGGATTAATCAAGGCTGTTTAGTGTAATTCAGACTATCTTAATGATTTAATTCTTATTTATCTTAGTAGATAATGCGCTTTTTCGCGACATCAGATTGCGGGAAGTTGAAAAAAGTTTATATAACCTCGGCAATCTGAACGTTATTAGCAAGTAATACTTAGATACACTTTCTTTAGTGCCTTCACACTCAGTCAACGTATGATAATTGTTATATTATAACATAACAATGGTCACTTTTATGCCGTCCCCTCACTCTCTGATTCACTTCGGTAGCTTGTTTACCCACTCTGCCCTGGTGCGCCTGGCGATATCTTCGTTAGTCATTGTGCTGCTGGCAGGCCTGACATATTGGGCAACCGCCTGATGATTACCTTAAATCAGCTCAGAGCAGGTTATCAGGGCAGAGCAGTAACGCCTCTTTTGGAAGGAGAGTTCCAGAAAGGATCTTTGACCGCCCTGGTGGGCGCTAACGGTTCCGGAAAGTCTACCTTGCTGAAAACGATGGCTGGTTTACTGCGTCCTGTTAGCGGGTCAGTCAATATATCACAAGCACCAGCCTCTCTTGGCTGGCTGCCCCAGCAGGCAGAAATAGAGAAGAGCTTCCCTATCACCGTCTTTGATTTGGTCGCGATGGGAAGCTGGCGACAATGTGGCTGGTTTGGTTCGGTAAACCGGCAACTTCGTCAGAATGTTATGGCGGCGCTGGGCAAAGTTGGCATGCTGGATTTTGCCACTGCATTACCGGGTACTTTATCGGGTGGAGAGTTGCAACGGGTGTTGTTTGCCCGTTTGCTAATCCAGAACGCCGAGCTGTTATTGCTTGATGAACCTTTTGCCGCCATAGACAGCCAGACCAGTGAATTATTAATGAAGCTGTTGCAGGAGCGTCATCAGGCAGGTTGCACGGTAATCGTTGTCCTGCACGATATGGCCACCGTTGAAAAATTTTTCCCTCAGACGCTTCGTCTTAATAACGGCCATGCTGAATGGTCTGGTATGAGCAAACCGGTAACACGGCTACGCAGTCAGGGAGCATCCTGATGGTGACGCTGCTTCATCCCTTTATTGAATTCGGCTTTATGCGTCGGGCGCTGGTCGCCTGCATCGCTCTTTCACTCAGCGCTACACCGCTGGGCGTATTTCTGTTGCTGCGCAGAATGAGTCTGGTTGGGGATGCGCTGTCTCATGCCGTGCTGCCCGGTGCCGCTATAGGTTATTTGATTTCAGGCCTGTCGCTGGTAGCGATGGGAATTGGAGGCATTATTGCCGGCCTGTCCGTGGCGCTGTTGTCCGGTGCGGTCAGTCGCTACACGCCGTTAAAGGAAGATGCCAGCTTTGCTGGATTCTATCTCGGCTCGCTGGCCACAGGCGTCACGCTTGTCTCTCTACGCGGTTCCAGTATTGACTTGCTGCACGTACTGTTTGGCTCCCTGCTGGCTGTAGACAATCCTTCCATTCTGCTGGTCAGCACCATTTCTGCCCTGTCAATGGCGGTGCTGGCCCTGATTTACCGCCCTCTGGTGATTGATGCGTTTGATCCTGGTTTTTTACGTGCGCAGAACCGCTGGGTCGCTCCGTTAGTACACGGCATCTTTCTGGTTCTGGTGGTCACCAACCTGGTAGCGGGTTTCCAGGTGCTGGGAACGCTAATGTGCGTTGGACTGATGATGCTGCCAGCTGCTGCCGCTCGCTTCTGGGGCCGGGAACTTCCGTCCATGATTGCAGCCGCGATGATTCTGGCATTGCTGGCCAGCTTTAGCGGACTTATTGCCTCTTTCTTTCTCTCACTGCCTGCCGGACCGGCGGTGGTGTTAAGCGCCGCAATTCTGTTTTTCATCTCGATTTTAGTGGGGCCATGCGGTGGGATCTTGCGTCCGCGCCCCTTTTCAACTGGTAAGGAGAAAGTATGAAGAAGTTACCTGTAGCCCTGGCACTGGCGGGAATAGTGCTCACCCCAATGGCGATGGCAAAAACTGTGAATAGCGTTGCCAGCTTTTCCGTGCTGGCGGACATTGTAAAAGAAGTTGGAGGTAAGCACGTTAAGGTGAAAAGTCTGGTTGGGCCGGATGGCGACCCGCACAGCTTTGAACCCACGCCGCAGGACAGCCAGGCGCTGGCGCAGGCGGAGGTGGTGTTTGTCAGTGGACTCGGGCTGGAAGGGTGGATGGATCGTCTTATCACCGCCTCCGGCTATAAGGGTAAAGTGATCGTCTCTTCCCAGGGGATCGCCACCCGTTCTATGGAAGAGGAGGGCAAAACCATTACCGACCCGCACGCATGGAACAGCATGAAGAATGGCGCAGTGTATGCCAACAATGTTATGAATGCCCTGATCGCCGCCGATCCTGAAGATGCAGACTATTTCCGTCAGCGTGGTTCTGCCTACATTAGTCAGCTAAATAAGCTGGATAGCTGGGCCGCTAAGAGCTTTGCGGCTATCCCACAGACGAAGCGCAAAGTGCTGACCAGTCACGATGCTTTTGGCTATTTCGGCCAGCGTTACGGCGTGAGTTTTATGTCACCGGTAGGGTTTTCCACCGAGTCAGAAGCCAGCGCTTCTGATGTCGCCAGGCTGATCACGCAGCTTAAAACTGAGCATATTCATAGCTACTTCATTGAAAACCAGACCGATCCGCGGCTGGTTAAGCAGATTGCTTCTGCCTCTGGCGCAAAACCAGGTGGCGAACTCTTTCCCGAAGCCCTGACGAAAAAAGGCGGCGAGGCGGATACTTACGTGACAGCGTTTCAACACAACGTTAATGCCATGATTAGCAGCATGAAATAATCAGTATGGCGGCCACGCAGGGTGGCCGTCGTCAGCTTTTAAAACGGTAATAATGAGCCTGACTATAAGCGGATGTTTAAGGTAGCGGTAACAGAGAGCTATCCACAGCAAGCATTTCGAGTTGCCGTTGCCAAAAAAAGGGCCGCATATTGCGGCCCACTTTTGCTATTGAAGAGTAAGTTAACGTTTTTTCTTCCCGCCCTGAACCGCTTTAAAGCGTGGATTGCTTTTGCAAATAACAAAAACGCGGCCATGACGACGCACGACTTTGCAATCTTTGTGGCGTTTTTTGGCCGAGGCCAGAGAGCTTAATACCTGCATGGCGACACCCTATTTTGCAGCAGTAAAGAAACGACCGAAGCGCTGGTTAAAGCGATGCGCGCTGCCTTCTTTGGCAAACTCTTTCTGCTTGCCGGTGTAGTAAGCGTGTGACGCTGAAGAAACGTCCAGCGGCACATAGGGCAGCACTTTGCCGTCAAGCTCAATAGTGCGGTCCGTTTTGATTGTCGAGCCTACGGTGAACCAGGTATCTGCGCTGGTATCGTGAAAGGCGACGGTGCGATAAGCAGGATGAATACCCTTTTTCATAAATCCTCGCTGAATTAGTTATGTTATAACGTAACGTAACATTAATTATGCGCGCACTGTCGCAAGAATGCAACGGGAAAACGGGCAGGGCAGGGCTAAAAAAAAGAGGCCGCATAAGCGGCCTCTTGATCAGGAACTAAACCAGGGTTAGTGCTGTTGATGCTCTACAGGATGGCCCTGTTCCAGCTCTTCTTTGTCCTTACCGAAGCGGCGGCGAACCACTACAAAGAAGACCGGTACGAAGAAGATAGCCAGAATAGTCGCGGTAACCATACCGCCCATTACCCCTGTACCTACCGCATTCTGCGCACCGGAGCCTGCACCGGTACTGATAGTCAGCGGCAGTACGCCCAGGATAAAGGCGAGTGAGGTCATCAGAATCGGACGCAGACGCATACGCACCGCTTCAAGCGTTGATTCAACCAGCCCTTTGCCCTCTTTCTCCATCAGGTCTTTGGCGAATTCTACGATCAATATCGCATTCTTCGCCGAGAGGCCAATGGTTGTCAGCAGTCCCACCACAAAGTACACGTCATTACTCAAACCGCGGATGGTGGTGAAGAGAAGCGCACCGATAACCCCGAGCGGCACAACCAGCATAACCGAGAAGGGTATCGACCAGCTCTCATAGAGCGCCGCCAGACAGAGGAAAACAACAATCAGCGAGATAGCATAGAGCGCCGGTGCCTGGTTACCAGAGAGACGTTCCTGATAGGACATTCCCGTCCAGTCGTAACCGATCCCTTCCGGAAGCTGAGAAGCGAGCTGTTCCATCAGGCCCATTGCCTCACCCGAGCTTTTGCCCGGTGCGGGCTGCCCCAGCAGTTCCATCGATGGCAAACCGTTATAGCGCTCCAGACGCGGCGACCCATACTGCCATTTAGCAGAAGAGAACGCAGAGAAGGGCACCATCTCACCGGATGAGTTGCGCACGTACCATTTACTGATATCGTCCGGCAACATACGAGAGTCGGCCTGGCCCATCACGTATACTTTCTTCACACGACCACGGTCGATAAAGTCGTTAACGTACGAGCCGCCCCAGGCAGCACCCAGCGTGGTATTGATATCGGAGATAGTGACGCCCAGGGCTTCTGCTTTCTCCTGATCAATCATCAGCTTGTACTGAGGGGTATCTTCCAGACCGTTCGGACGAACGCCTACCAGCATATCCGGATGTTTGGCGACCATGCCAAGCAGCTGGTTACGGGCCTGCGTCAGTGCTTCATGACCAAGGTTAGCCTGGTCAATCAGCTGAAAGTCAAAGCCGGTGGCGTTACCCAGTTCGATAATCGCCGGCAGGTTAAACGGGATCACCATCGCATCTTTGATAGCACCAAAGGCCTGCATGGCGCGCCCGGCAATACCGTCGACTTTGTTTTCAGAACCGGAACGTTCGTCCCACGGCTTCAGGCTGACAAAGGCGATACCGGTGTTCTGGCCACGACCCGCAAAACCAAAGCCGTTAACGGTAAAGACTGAACGAACGTTATCTTTCTCTTTGGTCAGGAAGTAGTCGGTAACCTGATCAAGTACCTTCTGCGTACGGCCCTGGGTCGCACCGGCAGGCAGCTGTGCCTGAGCCAGCAGCAGACCCTGATCCTCTTCCGGCAGGAAGGCGGAAGGGAGCTTAACGAACATGTAAGCCATACCCACTACAATCACCAGGTAGATAACCAGATAACGCCCGGTGCTGCGGATGATATGACCAACACTGTTGGTATAGTGGTCGGTACTCTTGTCGAACATGCGGTTAAACCAGCCGAAGAAACCGGTGGTTTTACCGTGATCGCCTTTTTTGATCGGTTTCAGCATGGTGGCGCAAAGCGCTGGCGTCAGGATCAACGCCACAATCACCGACAGCACCATCGCCGAGACGATTGTTATGGAGAACTGACGATAGATAACCCCGGTAGAGCCGCCAAAGAAGGCCATCGGAATAAATACCGCTGACAGCACCATGGCAATCCCCACCAGGGCGCCCTGAATCTGCTCCATCGACTTGCGGGTCGCTTCTTTCGGCGGCAGGCCCTCTTCCGCCATCACGCGCTCGACGTTCTCGACCACCACGATGGCATCATCCACCAGCAGGCCTATCGCCAGCACCATCCCGAACATCGTCAGGGTGTTTATCGAGTAGCCAAAGGCATTGATAATGGCAAAGGTCCCTAACAGCACCACCGGCACCGCTATGGTTGGGATCAGAGTTGCACGGAAGTTCTGCAGGAACAGATACATCACGATAAACACCAGCACAATCGCCTCAACCAGGGTTTTCACCACCTCATTGATAGAGATTTGCACAAACGGCGTTGTATCGTAAGGGTAAACGGTCTTCATCCCATTCGGGAAGAAAGGTTCCAGTTTAGCCAGCTCCGCTTTTACCGCAGCGGCCGTATCCAGAGCGTTAGCACCGGTTGCCAGCTTGATACCAATACCGGAAGCGGGTTTACCATTATATTTAGCGACAATCTCGTAGTTTTCACCGCCGAGTTCAATCTTCGCTACGTCTTTTAACAGTACCCGTGAACCGTCTGCGTTAACTTTCAGCAGGATCTTGCCAAATTCATCCGTAGAGGTCAGACGCGTTTGCGCAATAATAGAGGCGTTAAGCTGCTGCCCCGGCACCGGCGGTGAGCCGCCCAGCTGACCGGCTGCCACCTGGGAGTTTTGTGAATTAATCGCGCTAATCACATCTACCGGCGTCAGCTGATAGTTATTCAGCTTGTGCGGATCCATCCAGATTCGCATCGCATACTGCGCACCAAATATCTGCGTATCCCCTACGCCGAGGGTTCGGCTGATGGGATCTTTGATATTCGACGCCACATAGTCGGCGATGTCATTCTGCGTCATGTTGTCATTATCACTGACAAAACCGGCTACCATCAGGAAGCTGCTGGAGGATTTTTGAACCTGAATCCCCTGCTGCTGCACTTCCTGCGGCAGTAATGGCGTGGCCAGCTGCAGTTTGTTCTGCACCTGAACCTGCGCGATATCCGGGTCGGTACCTGACTGGAAGGTCAGAGTAAGCTGCAACGTACCGGAGGAATCGCTGTTCGATGACATATACATCAGGCCATCGATACCATTCATGTTTTGTTCAATGACCTGCGTGACGGAGTCCTGCAGTGTTTTCGCATCGGCACCCGGATAGGTTGCACGAATCTGCACGGCCGGCGGCGCAACATTGGGATATTGCTCAATCGGCAGTTTTAGAATCGACAGCACGCCCGCCAGCATGATGATGATGGCGATAACCCACGCAAAAATGGGGCGATCGATAAAGAACTTAGCCATGTATCAGCGGCTCCTGTTTAAGACTTCGGTTGTTCAGAACCAGCCTTTTTGGCCTCGTCTGCACTCACTTCTTGCGGGGTAACCTGCGCACCCGGCTTAGCTCGCTGAACACCAACAGTAATGACTTTGTCGCCTTCTTTCAGACCGCTGGTCACCAGCCATTTGTCACCAACCGCCTGATCTGCCGTCAGCGTGCGGGCTTCAACCTTGTTATCCGCGCCTACGACCATGGCTGAAGCCTGGCCTGTTGGCGTACGGGTCACCGCCTGCTGTGGCACTAACAACGCGCTTGGGTTGGTTCCCTCTTCCAGACGGGCACGCACAAACATACCTGGCAACAGCGTGTGATCCGGATTAGGGAAAACTGCACGCAGCGTAATGGAACCGGTAGTTTCATCCACGGTGACATCAGAGAATTCTAATGTTCCGCCCTGAGCGTATTCGCTACCATCCTGCAGTAACAGTTTGACCTGAGCTTTGCCGTCAACCTGCTGCAGTTTGCCGGCGTTCAGCTCGCCACGCAGACGTAAAAAGTCTTCGCTCGACTGGGTGACGTCAACATAGATAGGGTCCAGCTGCTGCACGGTAGCCAGAGCGGTGGTCTGACCGCTCTGAACCAGCGCACCTTCCGTCACGGAAGATTTACCAATGCGTCCGCTGATAGGCGAGGTCACTTTGGTATAGGCGAGGTTAATGCGGGCTGTCTCGACATTCGCTTTCGCTCCCTGAGCGGCAGCTGCCGTCTGGCTCTGCGTAGCGATAGCCTGATCGTAATCCTGCTGACTGATGTACTTGGTGCCTAATAACGGTTTGTAACGTTTAACGGTTACCGCCGCAATTTGTGCATTTGCCACTGCCTGAGCTAAATCGCCCTTAGCGCTGTCATAAGCCGCCTGATAGGTTGCAGGATCAATCTGATAGAGTGATTCACCCGCCTTGATATCGCTCCCTTCAACGAAGTTACGTTTTAAAATAATGCCCGAAACCTGTGGGCGAACTTCTGCAATACGAAACGAAGAGGTACGTCCCGGAAGGTCGGTAGTGATTTTCAGCGGGGCGCTTTTCAGCGTTACCACACCCACTTCGGGTGGCTGTTGTTGCCCGGCCTGTTGCGCTTCTTTGTTATCACATCCGGTCAGCGCTAAGCTGCCAGAAAGCATCAGAACGGCCGCCAGAGGCGTTATCCCTCTGTTTTTGTTCATAAATAAACCTCGAGTGTCCGATATCGATTGTTCAATGGATCACATACCCATAAACCCATTGCTGCGTTTAAATTATGGTCGTGCTATGGTACATACATTCGCAAATGTATGTAAGTCCACCTTTTTGTAAAAACCACCCTATGGCACGAAAAACCAAACAACAGGCGTTAGAAACGCGAAATCACATTATTGACGCGGCAATTGAACGATTTTCCGGGCATGGCGTCTCCAAAACGTCACTGGCTGATATCGCGGCTGCGGCAGGGGTGACGCGTGGTGCAATTTACTGGCATTTCAAAAACAAAACCGACTTGCTTAATGAAATCTGGGCACAGTCCGAATCTGGACTGGAAGACTTAGAGCTTGAGTATCAATTAAAATACCCTTCTGATCCACTCTCTGTTATGCGCGCAATGATCACCTATGTCCTTGTAGCCACAGTAAGGGACCAGCGCAGACGTTCGCTTCTGGAAATCATTTTCCATAAATGTGAGTTTGTGGGTGAAATGACGACTCTGCAGTTGATGCAACAAACTCTCTATCTGGAATGTTACGAGAAGATTGAAGATGTCCTGCGCCAGTGTGTGGAAGCGGGGCAATTACCGCCAGGCCTCGAAACGCGGCGTACCGCAGTGGTGATGCGCGCCTATGTCACGGGAATAATGGAGAACTGGCTGTTTATGCCGGAAAGCTTTGATCTTGAAGCTGATGCGCCGCAGTTGGTGGAAGTGCTTATTGATATGCTGCAGCACAGTCCCGCCCTACGCAAGGCGTAATGGTTTAATCCTGACGCGCCACCTTTTTTTCAAAATCCTTTTGTACGATTGCCAGCGCGGCCAGCACCGTATGGGGATCCAGATTGTTCTCTTCCAGCAGCATAATTAAATCTACCGCCAGTTTAACCTCTTCAGGTGCGCTTTCGAGCGACATACGCTGTTCCTCTCCCGGTCCAGACTCAGATCCGCAGTTTTTTGACCAGTAAAACCATCATTAGCGCGCCAGCAAGGGCGATTAGCATAGCCCGCGGTTCAAGGTGAGCCAGCGTCCCGTAATTAAAGAACACGCTAACGTAACCGCCGATCAGTGCGCCTGTTGTCGCCAGGATCAGCGTTGGGATAAGCCCTCCAGGCCGCCCCGGAAAAAAGCGTCGGGTGAGGAAACCTGTCAGTAATCCAATGATTATCCACGAAAGCAGGCCCATCCATTCTCTCCACTTAACAATTTTCCCAAGTATAACCGGTTCTAGTGTTCGCGCTTTTCAATCGCCCGCTCAATACGTCGGGTAGCGTGCAGGCATCGCTGAAGACGGCCCTCCAGCGCGGCGATCTCTCGCTGCATGTTTTGCTGTTGGATCAGCGTTTCGCAGAGGCCGAGCTGGCTCTCTCTGTCTGCGATCATGGCCTGTAGTCGCCGCTCGTAATCCTGATGCTTAGCCAGCTTCTCGTACAGGTTCTCGCTAACCGGCACGGCAACGGTTTCATTTTTCCGTAACGATTGCGTGGCCAGCTCACGTTGTAACGCACTCATTTGCAACACCACGCGCTCCGCCATCCAGGCGACACGATCGGTTCGCTGATAAGCAACGCTCTGCCTGAGCATCACCATGCTCTCTTTGACTTCCAACAGATAGTCGCCCAGCCGGGTGCTGTGCGAATGAAACAGCTGTGCATCGAATCGGGCGCGGGGCGTGCGTTGGTTACTTTGAGGGGCTACGGCTTCAGCCAGTTGCTCCAGCTTCTCTTCAAGCTGCTGAAGCAGCAGGGCACTTTTCATTTCGTTTCTCCAGAGATTGCACAGAGTATGCTAGCCTCACCTCGTTAAGAGGAGGATTCAGGCAATGCAGCGTATCATTTTACTGATTATTGGCTGGTTAGCGATGGGGTTAGCCACACTGGGCGTGATTTTACCGCTGCTACCGACCACGCCTTTTCTGCTTTTGGCGGCCTGGTGCTTTGCACGCTCTTCCCCGCGTTTTCATCACTGGCTGCTGCACCGCTCTCTTTTCGGCCCCTATTTGCGTCACTGGCAGCAATATCGTGCGCTGCCGCCTAAAGCCAAAGGCAGAATGATTGCGTTTACGCTGATCACCTTTGCCATTTCCTTGTGGCTGGTCAACATCCTCTGGGTACGACTGATGTTACTCTGTCTGCTCTCGGTTCTGATCGTCTTTATGCTACGGTTACCTGTAGTGAAAGAGGGGCAAGAAAAGCGGTGATTTTATGGAGTATGGTTGCAATTGCCCGTGGGTTTGCATAGATTTGGTCGTTTTCGTGCGTGGTTTCCCCCTGACCGACCCGTTTTGCTCTGCGATTTCCGATCGTCAGCGCTCAGGAAGCCGCGCGAGTCAGATTTGTATTTACCAGGCATAACATTATGACCGCGACTGCTCAGCAGCTTGAATTTCTTAAAAACAGTATCAAAAGCATCCCGGATTACCCCAAGCCGGGCATTCTGTTTCGTGACGTGACCAGCCTGCTGGAAGATCCTAAAGCGTTTGCGCTCAGTATCGAGCTGTTGGTAGAGCGTTTCCGTGATAAAGGCATCACCAAAGTTGTCGGCACCGAAGCCCGTGGTTTCCTGTTCGGCGCTCCGGTGGCTTTAGCGTTGGGCGTCGGGTTTGTCCCGGTGCGTAAGCCAGGCAAACTGCCGCGCAAAACCTTTGCTCAAAGCTACGAGCTGGAGTACGGCACGGATCAGTTGGAGCTGCATTGTGATGCGATTGGTGCAGGTGACGTTGTGCTGGTAGTGGACGATCTGTTAGCAACAGGCGGCACCATTGAAGCCACCGTTAAGCTAATCCGCCGCGCTGGTGGTGAAGTAAATCACGCCGCTTTCATCATCAATCTGTTCGACTTAAGCGGCGAAGCGCGCCTGAAGGCGCAAGGCATCGACTCTTACAGCCTGGTTAACTTCCCGGGTCACTGAGACCAGACGTTCAGCCTCGCCGTAAAGGTGGGGCTGTGTTAGCATTACCCTCCGGTTCACAACACATTCCGCGAATTAATGAGCTATCAGGTACTGGCCCGCAAGTGGCGTCCCCAAGCGTTTACTGATGTAGTCGGTCAGGAGCATGTCCTGACAGCGTTGGCTAATGGCCTGTCGCTCGGCCGCATCCATCACGCTTATCTTTTTTCCGGCACCCGAGGTGTGGGAAAGACCACCATTGCCCGTCTGTTGGCGAAAGGCCTGAACTGCGAAACGGGCATTACGGCTACGCCATGCGGTCAGTGTGATAACTGCCGCGAGATTGAGCAGGGCCGTTTTGTCGATCTGATTGAGATTGACGCCGCTTCCCGAACGAAAGTTGAAGACACGCGCGATCTGCTGGACAACGTGCAGTACGCTCCAGCGCGTGGACGCTTTAAAGTCTATCTGATTGATGAAGTGCATATGCTCTCGCGTCACAGCTTTAATGCGCTGTTAAAGACGCTGGAAGAGCCGCCCGAGCATGTCAAATTCCTGCTGGCGACCACGGACCCGCAAAAACTGCCGGTAACAATCCTCTCGCGCTGTTTGCAATTTCATCTGAAAGCGCTGGATGTCGGGCAGATTCGGGGGCAGCTGGAGCATGTGCTGCACGAAGAGAAGATAGAGGCTGAAACTCGTGCGCTGCAGCTTCTGGCGCGTGCCGCTGATGGCAGTATGCGCGATGCGCTGAGTCTTACCGATCAGGCTATTGCCATGGGGCAAGGGCAGGTAACCACCGACACCGTGAATGCCATGCTCGGCACGCTGGATGACGAACAGCCGCTGGCGCTGATTGAAGCGCTGGTGAATGCTGAAGGCGAGCAGGTGATGTCGCTGCTGAATCAGGCGGCCTCGCGCGGCGTGGAGTGGGAAGCGTTGCTGGTTGAAATGCTGACCCTGCTGCACCGCGTGGCGATGATCCAGCTGCTTCCTTCCGCGCTGGGTGACGATTACGCCGCCGTAGAGCAGCGCCTGCGCGAACTCGCGCGCGTATTGCCGCCAACGGATGTGCAGCTTTACTATCAGACGCTGTTGGTAGGCCGTAAAGAACTGCCGCTGGCGCCGGATCGCCGCATGGGCGTGGAAATGGCGCTGCTGCGCGCGCTGGCTTTTCATCCAAAAGAGGTGATTGCCGAACCAGTTGCCCGTCCGGCAATGACGCCGCAGGCTCAGCCGGTGGCACCGCCAGCACCGCCGGTGGCAGCCACGCCGCCGCATACCGGTCAGGAGGCCGAGCCTCCCGGCAATTTACCCGATACCACCAGTCAGCTGCTGCAGGCGCGAACGCAGTTAATGCGCCAGCAGGGAGCGACCAAACCAAAAAAGGGTGAGCCGGCAGCGCAAAGTGCGCGGCCGGCAAGTTCGGCGCTGGAGCGGTTGGCTTCAGTTACCGAGCGCAGCCAGAAGCGGCAGGCAGCCGCTGAACCTGCCGCGCCGGTAAAAAAAGAGGCTTATCGCTGGAAGGCGACGATCCAGAGCGAAGTTAAGCCGGAGCCGGTTGCCACACCAAAGGCCTTGCGTACGGCGCTGGAGCATGAGAAAACCCCAGAGCTGATGGCGAAACTGGCTGCCGAATCTCTGTTACGCGATCCCTGGGCCGCAGAAATCGCCGCGCTGACATTACCGAAACTGGTGCAGCAGATGGCATTGAATGCATGGAAAGAGGAGACGGAAAGCGGCGTTTGCCTGCACCTCCGTTCCAGCCAGCGCCACCTTAATTCACCGTCGGCGCTGAAAGTGCTGGCAGAAGCAATGAGTGAGGCAGCCGGTCAGCCGGTTGAACTCACAGTGACAGAAGATGATAATCCAGCAGTGTTAACGCCGCTGGAATGGCGTCAGGCAATTTACGAAGAGAAGCTGGCGCAGGCGCGTCAGTCGATTATCGCGGATAATCATATTCAGACGCTGCGTCGGTTCTTTGATGCAGACGTGGATGAAGAGAGTATTCGCCCCCTTTGAAACGCTGCATGCTCGCGCCAGTGAGATGCGGCCCGATCTGAGAGAGAAAACTATGTTTGGAAAAGGCGGACTGGGTAACCTGATGAAACAGGCCCAGCAAATGCAGGACAAAATGGCTCAGGTGCAGGAAGAGATTGCTGCCATGGAAGTGACCGGTGAATCAGGCGCAGGCCTGGTGAAAGTCACCATTAATGGCGCACACAACTGCCGTCGCGTGGAAGTTGATCCCAGCCTGCTGGAAGATGACAAAGATATGCTGGAAGACCTGGTCGCTGCCGCATTTAACGATGCGGCACGCCGCGTAGCGGAAGCACAGAAAGAAAAAATGGCCGGCGTTTCTAACGGTATGCAGCTGCCACCTGGCTTCAAGATGCCGTTCTGATGCAAACCAGCCCGCTCCTTGAAAGCCTGATGGAGTCGCTGCGCTGTTTGCCGGGCGTGGGGCCGAAGTCGGCCCAACGTATGGCTTTCCAGCTGTTACAGCGCGATCGTAGCGGTGGCATGCGCCTGGCGCAGGCTTTGACGCGTGCCATGTCAGAGATTGGTCACTGTGCCGACTGCCGGACCTTTACCGAGCAGGAGATCTGCACCATCTGCGCCAATCCGCGTCGACAGCAAAACGGGCTGATCTGCATTGTGGAAAGCCCGGCCGATATTCACGCCATTGAGCAGACCGGTCAGTTTGCCGGACGCTACTTTGTGCTGATGGGGCATCTGTCGCCGCTGGATGGCATTGGCCCCAATGATATCGGGCTGGACAGGCTGGAACAGCGGCTGGAAAAAGAGACGATTCAGGAAGTGATCCTCGCCACCAATCCCACGGTGGAAGGGGAAGCCACCGCCAACTACATTGCGGAAATGTGCGGGCAATATGGCGTGGAAGCCAGCCGCATTGCTCACGGCGTGCCGGTTGGCGGCGAGCTGGAAATGGTCGATGGCACCACGCTGTCGCACTCCCTTGCCGGACGTCACAAGATTAGATTCTAGCCATTCAACGGCACGATCCGTCGTGCCTGCTTGAAATTCTCGCTTTTGCCCCCACTCTACTTCTCAACCTATATCCATCCGTACATCCGTATTAGTTGAGGTAGCAATGACCATGAAAGGACAAGAGACGCGTGGCTTCCAGTCAGAGGTAAAACAGCTTCTGCACCTGATGATCCATTCCCTCTATTCAAACAAAGAAATCTTTCTGCGTGAACTGATCTCCAACGCCTCTGATGCCGCCGACAAGCTGCGCTTCCGCGCGCTTTCCACGCCGGATCTCTATCAGGGCGATGGCGACCTGCGCGTGCGGGTTTCCGTGGATAAGGAGAACCGCACGCTGACGCTGAGCGATAACGGCATCGGCATGACGCGTGACGAGGTCATTGAAAACCTGGGTACCATTGCCAAATCCGGGACTAAATCCTTCCTCGAATCGATGGGATCTGACCAGGCGAAAGACAGCCAGCTGATCGGTCAGTTCGGCGTGGGCTTCTACTCCGCCTTTATCGTGGCAGATAAAGTGACCGTGCGCACCCGTGCGGCGGGTGCTACAGCTGACGAGGGTGTGTTCTGGGAATCCGCAGGTGAAGGCGAATATACCCTGGCGGATATCATCAAAGAGGATCGCGGAACCGAGATCACGCTGCATCTGCGTGAAGGTGAAGATGAGTTCCTGGATACCTGGCGCGTTCGTAGCATCATCAGCAAATACTCCGACCATATCGCGCTGCCCGTCGAAATTGAAAACCATAACGAAGAAGATGGCACCAGCAGTTGGGAAAAGATCAATAAAGCGCAGGCGCTGTGGACGCGCAATAAGTCTGAAATCAGCGATGAAGAGTACAAAGAGTTCTACAAGCACGTTTCTCACGACTTTGCCGATCCGCTCACCTGGAGCCACAACCGCGTTGAAGGGAAGCAGGAATATACCAGCCTGCTCTATATCCCGACTCAGGCACCGTTTGATATGTGGAACCGCGACCACAAGCACGGTCTGAAACTCTACGTGCAGCGCGTGTTTATCATGGACGACGCTGAACAGTTTATGCCGAACTACCTGCGCTTTGTGAAAGGGCTGATCGACTCCAGCGATCTGCCGCTGAACGTTTCCCGCGAAATTCTGCAGGATAGCCGCATCACTCAGACGCTGCGTAATGCGCTGAGCAAGCGTGCCCTGCAGATGCTGGAGAGAGTGGCGAAAGATGACGAAGAGCAGTATCAGAAATTCTGGCAGCAGTTTGGTATGGTCCTGAAAGAGGGGCCAGCGGAAGACAGCAGCAACAGCGAGACCATCGCTAAGCTGCTGCGTTTCGCCAGCACCAGCAGCGAAGGGCCAGCTCAGACCGTGTCGCTGGAAGATTACGTCAGCCGCATGGTTGAAGGTCAGGATAAGATCTATTACATCACTGCGGACAGCTATGCCGCAGCGAAAAGCAGCCCGCATCTGGAGCTGTTCCGCAAAAAAGGCATCGAGGTGCTGCTGCTCTCCGATCGTATCGATGAATGGATGATGAGCTATCTCACCGAGTTCGACGGCAAATCGTTCCAGTCTGTCAGCAAAGCAGATGATGCGCTGAGCAAGCTGGCCGATGAGGAGAGCGAAGAGCAGAAAGAGGCGGAGAAAGCGCTGGAGCCGTTCGTGGAGCGGGTGAAAACGCTGCTGGGCGACCGCGTGAAGGAAGTTCGTCTCACGCATCGTCTGACCGATACGCCAGCCATTGTCACCACCGAAGCCAACGACATGAGTACGCAGATGGCGAAGCTGTTTGCTGCTGCTGGTCAGGCGGTGCCGGAAGTGAAGTACCTGTTCGAGCTGAACCCGGATCACGCACTGGTGAAGCGTGCTGCCGATACGCAGGATGAGGCGCAGTTTGCCGAGTGGGTAGAACTGCTGCTGGATCAGGCGATGTTTGCTGAACGCGGTACGCTGGAAGATCCTAACCAGTTTATCCGCCGCATGAACCAGCTACTGCTGGGCTAAGCGGAGATAATGAGGGAGCGCAGAGATGCGCTCCTTTTTTCTTTCTGCTGCCAGATGAGAAAACAGGCACCCCCTGTTTTCAGCCAGAAACAGAGCCGGGAGCACTCTCTGCTTATCCAGTCATTCCCGCTTCTTCCAGCAGCCAGCGGCGAAACAGCTCAATTTCCCTCTCTTCCTTGCGTGACGCCTTGACCATCATCCAGGTCGCTCTGTCTACTTCCGCAAAGCCTAATGGCGCGATCAGCATGCCCTCACGGACCTCTTTTTTAACCAGAATTTGCGGCGTCATAATGATCCCCAGTCCATTTCTTGCTGCCTGAATGGCCAGCGTCAGATTGTCGAAATGCTTGCCCGCCCAGAAATCCCCGCGAGCGCCGGTTTTCCTCGCCCACTCAGCCCAGGCATGCAGCTTGGTATCCGCATGCAGTAATGGCAGGGTGGAGAAGTCCGTTTCATAAGTGAAGCGGTTGCTGAAGGAGGGCGCACAAACCGGACCAATATAATCTACGGTGATAAGTGTCGCGGCGATATCATCCTGCACCGGCTGTTCATGGCTCAGGATCAGCACATCAGAATGCTCGTTTCTCACCCGCCCGATATCCACATGCGTCTGAAACGTCAGCGCTATATCCTTATGCCGCTCCGTGAAGCGGCTAATCCTGGGGATCAGCCACTGCGCAAGGAAGCTGGGCGCACAGGAAACGGTCAGACTGTTAAGGTTTCTTGCCCGGATCTTCTCACACGTTTTTTCAATCTCCCGAAACGTCTGCATGCAGCACACCTTCAGCCGCTCGCCGTCTGAGGTGAGCTGCACGCGCCCGTTTGCCCTCAAGAACAACGGCTTTTCCAGCCACTCCTCCAGCAATTTGATCTGGTGGCTGACAGCACTGTGCGTCACGTTGAGCGACTGCGCAGCCAGACTGAAGCTCTGGTGCAGCGCCGCCTGATGAAAATAGCGCAGGGCGCGCAGGGAAGGTAGCCCGGACATAAGCATTCTCTGTTAGAAAAACTAACAGTGAGTGTCTGTTTATATCATTTTAAAGTCCAGCCTGTTTTCCCTAATCTGAATCTGGAGACGGGAAAGCCTGCGCCACAGCGAAGCGACAAGAACTCCCTGTTCAGCCCTTTTGTCCCCAATTTAGCCCACGATTACATTCAACAGCGACGTGAAGGAAAGGAAAATGACAAACCAGCATTCCGTAAAAACACAGCTTGTAATGTTTACCGGTGGTCGGGATAGCACCCTGGCGGCATGTTATCTGATGTTACAGGGTATCCCTATACACCTCTGGTCAGGAAACAGTGGATGTTCACTGCATCGTGGCATTTTATCGCACCGGGTGGATGAATTAAAAAACCGGTTTGGCGATCTGGTCGTGGGCCATACCGTGGCCGATATCAGCGGGGCGTTTCGCTCCATCGCTATCGAGCATCTGGAAGACGATATCCTTAAATACCGCAAAAACCTGGTGCTGTTGGGTGAGAAACTGGCCATCCATGCGCACCTGGTAGATTTCTGCCGTCGCAACGACATCAACACCATTAATGACGGCATCACCCATTATCAAATGGAATTCCCGGAACAGCGACAGGTTGCGAAGTCGTTTCTGATGGAGATGATGGCGCAGTTTGACATCAACTATCAGTCGCCAATCTATGAATTCGCCCAGTCTGCGGATGATGTGAAATATCGCCTGTTGCAGCTTGGTATCTCTACCAAATCCCTGGAAGGGATCAGCATTTTTGCCGACAGCTTCTCCACGCCCAGTGATGAAGTGATCCTCTCTTACCTGAAAGATAAGACCCCGCTGGCTCTTAACATTGTCCGTTTCCTGGCGGGTGAAACACTCTCCACGCCAGTGATGAGTAAAGCGACCAGTGCGGCAGCCTGAAGCCACGTTAACCCAGGACATAACCTTTGGGTTAGGTCCTTTTCTGGAGCCTGATATGAAAGTCATCGTGAAGTGCGCGGCCATCATTATCTGGCAGCGTTCACTGCTGCTAACGCGTAAGCGTGGCACCTCTGTTTTTATCTCCCCCGGCGGTAAGCCGCTGGTGGGAGAAGATCATCTGGCCTGTCTGAAACGGGAATTGCAGGAAGAGTTGGGTGTGCAGGTGAAAGCCTTCCGGCCTTTTGGTCTTTTTCATGGGCTGGCGGAGTTTGAAGCCACTGCCATTGAAAATCACGTCTATCACGTTGAGATCACCGGGCAACCGCGCGCCGGATCGGAAATTGAAGAAATTGCCTGGGTCAATTACCGCAAGCCCCCCTGTGAAATCGCGGTGGGATCGATTTTCCGCGATAACGTTTTGCCACTGCTTTATCAACAAGAGTTGATCAATTAATGGACGCTTCCTCATTATCACCTCAGCTACAAAAAATCCACGGCGAGCAGTTTTATAAGCAAGCGCGTATGCAAAGAGATGAATTACGGGAAGAGCTCTCCCGACTCTATAAGCTACAGGATTACGATATTTTCTTCGTGCAGTCAGTGCGGGTAGGGTTGGTGATCCTTTCGCATCTTTTTCATAAGCAGGAAACGACCCTTTGCCTGGCAAAACATGCCCATTATCAGCCGATCAGCGAGCTGTTTCATCATCCTGCGTCGCAGTTCACCGGGCCGGGCAATGTCCCGATTATCACCCATGTTAACCCTTACACCGGTGCTGTGAATTCACTGACCGATTGCAAAGGAAAAGGGGTAGTGGACGGCTCCCATAGCTTCGCCACTAACCTGCACAGTGAGCTGATTGAAAACAGCTCGATCTTTGTGGCCCCGATGCACAAACACGCTTCATTAACCGTGGGGCTGGCGATTATTGCCCTGCGCCCGGAGCACTTCAGCACCCTGATGCGTAGCGAACTCCGGCTTTTTGAAGAGTCGACCGCCTCATCAAAACCGCTGGAAGAGGCGCTGGGCAATCTCTGTAGCCAGAGCTGGCAGCCTTTCAATGTGGCACGGGTGATGAAAGTGCAGATAGAGGATGTGGGCGGCATGGATTTCACCTCAGTGAGCCATCCCGGTTTACCGTTCAGCTGCTTTAACGTACCGCCGTTAAGCGAGGCGCTACAGCAGAAGGTGAAAGCTGCGGGGGCCAGTTATTTCCCTCACTCAGGCACCATTCGCCTCTCATGCTGGGCAAGAGGAGACGGCAGGAAAGCTGTTGATGTGACCGCACAAGTCGAACAACAACTCACACAGTTATGGGAGCGCGAATGAAACCGAACCCGCCTGTTAATGGCAATATGATTGGTATTCTGGGCGGCATTATCCTCAGTACCGACTCCCTGTTCATCCGTATGATGAATATCGAAAACTCATGGACGATTGTGGCGCTGCGCGGCTTTTTTATGTGGGCAGTCTGCCTGCTGGTTTGGGCCTGTTGGCGCAAAAGTCGCCGCACACTGGGTCAACCATGGCTGACCAGGGAGAATGCGCTCTCCACGCTCTTTTTCTGCATCGCTTCAGCCTGCTTCGTTAATGCGCTGAACCGGGGCAATGTGGCGACCGTGCTGGTAATAATCTCCTCAACACCCTTTATCTCTGCGCTGATATCACGGCTGTTTTTCCACATCAAAAGCGACCGAAGCGTGATGATTGCCGCTTTAGCCGGCATTGTGGGGGTGATCATTGTTATGTCCGGACGAAGTGAGGAGCATTCTGCCCTGGCCAATCTCTATGCGCTGGCCACGGCTGTTTCCATGGCGCTGGCCTTTATTTTCACCTCGAGGGTGAAAGGGGGCACAGTGGGGCTGCCTTCGCTGGGGGGGCTGCTGGCTTCCATTGCGATCGTGGTTTGTATGGGGCCGGAGCTGGGTGCCAGTCTGAAAACGCTGACTTTTGCGCAATATGGCTGGTCACTGGCCGAAGGGGCGCTGATTATGCCGCTGGCTATGGGTTTGATCGCCTTATCAACCCGTTACGTTTCTCCAGCCAATGCCGGGCTGTTTCTGCTGCTGGAAACCGCGCTGGCACCGTTATGGATGGCGCTTTTCCTGGGCGAAAAGCCTACAATTCAGGCAGTTATTGGCGGTGCCGTGATTATCAGCGCGGTGATTGCGCAAACGCTATACGCACGTCGTCAGATCGCGCATTCCCGCTATGCCGATGCAGGATAGACGCTGCGTTCCTTGTGGATAAAGGACCATAATGGTATGGTTCCAGGCTTGGATAAACAGTTAATTTAAGCGATTCGCAAGGGGATTTACGCAATGCGTATTATTCTGCTCGGTGCACCGGGTGCAGGTAAAGGGACTCAGGCTCAGTTTATTATGGAGAAATACGGTATTCCGCAGATCTCCACGGGCGATATGCTGCGCGCAGCGGTAAAAGCTGGCAGCGAGCTGGGTAAACAAGCCAAAGAGATCATGGACGCCGGTAAGCTGGTTACCGACGAACTGGTTATTGCGCTGGTCAAAGAGCGTATCGCTCAGGAAGACTGCCGTAACGGTTTCCTGCTGGACGGCTTCCCTCGTACCATTCCTCAGGCTGATGCCATGAAGGAAGCGGGGATCAAAGTGGATAACGTGCTTGAGTTTGCCGTACCTGATGAGCTGATCGTTGAGCGCATCGTGGGCCGCCGCGTGCACGCGCCTTCGGGCCGTGTTTATCATGTCACCTTCAACCCACCTAAGGTGGAAGGTAAAGACGACGTGACCGGCGAAGAGCTGACCACCCGTAAAGACGATCAGGAAGAGACAGTCCGTAAACGTCTGGTGGAATATCATCAGATGACCGCGCCGCTGATTGCTTACTACAGCAAAGAAGCCGAAGCCGGTAACACCGCCTATCACAAAATCGACGGCACCCGTAAAGTGTCTGAAGTCAGCGCTGAGCTGGCAAAAATCCTCGGTTAAGTTGTCAGGGGCCAGGTTTTCCTGGCCCCTACTGCAGCAATTGGTTTTCCCCCCGCCTTTTTCCGCTAGAATAAGTCTCGTTTTCATCACCCGAAATGCCCGATAAGGAACAGTAATGAGGCAAGACAAACCCGGCGTGCTGTTGGTGAACTTAGGCACACCAGACGCGCCTACCACGCCTGCCGTTAAACGCTATCTGAAACAGTTTCTCAGCGATCCTCGCGTCGTGGATACCCCACGCTGGTTATGGTGGCCGCTCCTTAATGGCGCGATCCTGCCGATCCGCTCTCCGCGCGTCTCAAAGCTTTATGCTTCCGTGTGGATGGAGGAAGGTTCTCCGCTGATGGTTTACAGCAAGCGGCAGCGTGATGCGCTGGCGGCTCGTGTGGATATGCCGGTCGCACTGGGCATGAGCTATGGCAACCCCAGCCTGGAAAGCGCGCTGGACAGTCTGATGGCGCAAGGTGTAACCCGCCTGATCGTGCTGCCGCTTTATCCTCAGTTCTCCTGCTCCACCGTGGCCGCCGTCTGGGATGGCATTACCCGCGTCTTCTCCGGGTATCGCAGCCTGCCGTCGGTCGACTTTATCCGCGATTATGCGGAGCATCCTGCTTATATCGCCGCGCTGAAAGCTTCTGTAGAACGCTCTTTCGCCACGCACGGTAAGCCGGATCTGCTGGTGATGTCCTTCCACGGTATCCCGCAGCGTTTCGCCGATGAGGGCGACGATTATCCGCAGCGCTGCTACGACACAGCTGAGGCGCTTAAGGCCTCACTGGGGCTGACCAGCCAGAATGCGCTGTTGACCTTCCAGTCCCGCTTTGGCCGCGAACCCTGGCTGACGCCCTATACCGACGAAACCATGAAGGCTCTGCCGGCAAAAGGGATTAAGCATGTGCAGATCATGAGCCCGGGGTTCTCGGCCGACTGTCTGGAAACGCTGGAAGAGATCAGCGAACAAAACCGCGAGTTCTTCCTGCATGCGGGCGGCAGCAAATTTGAGTACATTCCCGCCCTGAATGATGATGCATTGCATATCGATATGATGGTCGAGTTGGTTAACGGGCGGAGATAGCCAGATGAAATTTCCCGGCAAGCGCAAATCCAAGCACTATTTCCCGGTGAGCGCCCGCGATCCGCTGCTGCAACAGGCGCAGCCTGAGCAGGAAGTGACCGGCAGTTGGATAGTGGGGATCGACCAGACGCTGGTGGATATTGAAGCCAGAGTCGATGATGCCTTTGTGGCCCGTTACGGCCTGAGCAGCGGTCATTCACTGGTGATAACGGATGAGGTGGCGGAAGCGCTCTATGCTGAGCTGGTCCGGGAAAATCTTATCACCCATCAGTTTGCCGGCGGCACCATCGGCAACACGCTGCATAACTATTCGGTGCTGGCCGACGACCGGTCTGTACTGCTTGGCGTGATGTGCAGCAGCGTGCAGATTGGCAGCTACGCCTACCGTTACCTCTGTAACACCTCCAGCCGGACCGATCTCAACTATTTGCAGGGTGTGGACGGCGCCATTGGTCGCTGCTTTACGCTGATTGGCGAAAATGGCGAGCGAACCTTTGCTATCAGTCCCGGATTGATGAACCAGTTGAAGAAAGAGAGCATCCCGGAAGAGATGATTGCGGGCGCATCCGCGCTGGTGCTGACCTCCTATCTGGTGCGCTGCGCGCCAGGCGAGCCGATGCCGGATGCGACAATGGAGGCTATCGGGTTTGCTAAAAAGCATAATGTCCCGGTGGTGCTGACGCTGGGCACGAAATATGTCATTGGGGATAATCCCCAGTTCTGGCGTGAATTTCTGCACGAGCACGTTTCGATCCTCGCGATGAATGAAGATGAAGCGGAGGCGCTGACAGGGCTGAGTGACCCGTTAATGGCGGCAAACATGGCGCTCGACTGGGTGGATTTAGTGCTCTGTACCGCCGGACCGAACGGTTTATTTATGGCGGGCTTTACGGAAGAGGAGGGCAAGCGCGTTACGCAGCATCCTCTGCTGCCGGGCACGATACCAGAGTTCAACCAGTATGAATTCAGCCGGGCGATGCGTCATCAGGATTGCCAGCAACCGCTGCGCATTTTCTCGCACATCGCGCCGTATATGGGCGGCCCGGAAAAAATCATGAACACCAACGGCGCGGGTGACGGGGCGCTGGCGGCGATGTTGCATGACATTACGGCGAATAATTATCACCGTCTGAATGTCCCTAACTCCAGCAAGCATGGGCGCAGTTACCTGACCTACTCTTCGCTGGCGCAGGTCTGCAAATACGCCAACCGCGTCAGCTACCAGGTGTTAAACCAGCATTCGCCGCGCCTGACGCGCGGTCTGCCGGAGCGGGAAGACAGTCTGGAAGAGTCTTATTGGGAGCGGTAATCTCCCGCCTCCGGTATCCGCATGGCGGGCGCCGGAGGCAGCTGTTCAGACCGGACAGTGGCCCCTAATCTCCTCTGCATCCGTCTGCATTAACAGATGCATGCTTCGCGCAATTTCCCGTTCCCCCATCACAACCCGATCTGCTCCACGCTCGGTAATATAATCCACCTCAGCGTCATAATGCGCGCGAGCAATAATCTCAATAGTGGGGCGCTTTTCCCGCGCGGCGGTAACAATTTCTCCCGCTTCATACCCGTCAGGAATGGTCAGCAGCAGCCAGCGGGCGCAGTCCAGACGCGCCAGGTCCATCGTCTCTGCGCGTGCGGCGTTGCCCAGCACGGCATTGATCCCTCGCTCCCGCAGCGCTTCTACCCGGTTACGGCTGTTTTCCACCACCACGATGGGAACACCTTCTTCCATCAGTTTCTTGCCAAGCAGGCTGCCAACCCGGCCAAACCCCACCACGATGGCGTGATTGCAAAGGTTCACCGGGATCTGCTTCTCTTCCTCAATCGCCTCTTCAAGGAGACGATCGTCCAGAGTGCCGGTTTTATCCAGATAACGCTGCAACAGCACAAACAGAACCGGGTTAATCATGATTGACAGGATCGCGCCCGCGAGCACCAGATTGCGGCCTTCCGCAGTGAGCAGATTAAGCGAAATACCCAGCCCGGCGAGGATAAAGGCGAATTCGCCAATTTGGGCCAGACTGACGGAAATGGTCAGCGCTGTACGGCGTGAATGGCCGAACAGCCGCACCAGCAGCAGCGCCACCAGTGATTTTCCCAGGACAATAATCGCCAGCACGCCCAGCACCGCCAGCGGCTCATTGAGCAGGATCATCGGGTCGAACAGCATGCCTACCGAGACAAAGAACAGCACGGCGAACGCATCGCGAAGCGGCAGTGTGTCATGGGCGGCGCGGTGGCTTAGCTCAGATTCATTCAGCACCATACCGGCAAAGAAGGCGCCCAGCGCAAAGGAGACGTCAAAGAACTCGACGGCGCCAAAGGCGATCCCTAACGCCAGGGCAAGCACCGAGAGGGTAAACAGCTCGCGCGAGCCGGTTGCCGCACTGCGGGCGAGGATCCACGGCACCACGCGTTTCCCTACCACCATCATCAGTACCATAAAGGCCACGACTTTACCGATGGTGATCAGCAAGTCGAGCAGCACAATGCTGAGGCTGGCATTGCCCTCTTCAAACATACCGGCAATGGCGGGCAACAGCACCAGCGCCAGCACCATGACTAAATCCTCCACAATCAGCCAGCCGATGGCGATCTGCCCGCGCTGGCTGTCGATAAGCTGCCGCTCTTCCAGCGCGCGCAGCAGCACCACCGTACTGGCCGTTGAGAGACACAATCCGAACACCAGACCCGTGAGCCAGGGCCACCCCATCGCCCAGGAAAGCCCCATTCCCAGCAGCGTAGCCACCGCAATCTGCGCAACAGCGCCGGGAATGGCAATCGCCTTTACCGCCATCAGATCCTTCAGAGAAAAATGCAGACCAACGCCAAACATCAACAGGATCACCCCCAATTCGGCCAGCTCAGGAGCCAGATTGGTATCCGCTACAAAGCCTGGCGTAAAAGGGCCAGCCAGAACGCCCGCTAACAGGTATCCCACCAGGGGTGAAATACGCAGACGGTTGGCCAGCATACCGAAGAGGAAGGCGAGGACAAGGCCTCCAACAAGGGTGGTGATAAGCGGGGTGGTGTGGTGCATGCCTCTCTCCTTTGTGTGCAAATGTATCCGGTTGTAATTTTTAAGTGTATGGCATAATTCGCCTCAGTGCCTGATATAAAGGGTAATAACAGGGTTAAAAAGGGGGAATGCGGGAAAAAAGAGAGGTAATCGACGTTTCTCAAGGTTTACCAGTATGGGGCCAGATGCATTGAAGGAAATAAGCGGCGCCGAATGCAATTATCCCGCGCCGGTACTGGCTATTTCTTGCGATTATCCGGCAGGAACAGGGTAAGAATGCCTAATAGCGGGAGATAGGCACAAATTTGATAAACTACATCAATACTGCTGTGGTCGGCGACTACGCCTAAAACCGCAGCGCCAAGACCGCCCATGCCGAAAGCAAAGCCAAAGAACAGGCCCGATACCATGCCGATACGGCCCGGCATCAGCTCCTGGGCATACACGAGGATGGCGGAAAAAGCGGAGGCCAGTATAAAACCGATAATGACCGACAGCACGCCTGTCCATGCCAGCGAAGCATGCGGCAGCAGCAGAGTGAAGGGCGCAACGCCAAGAATAGAAACCCAGATAACCCGCTTACGGCCAACTTTGTCGCCAATCGGTCCGCCAATCACCGTTCCCGCCGCAACGGCAAACAGAAAGGCAAACAGGTGAAACTGGGCGTTTTGCACAGAAAGGCCAAACTTCTGCATCAGATAAAAGGTGTAGTAGCTACTGAGGCTGGTGAGATAAAAGTATTTTGAAAAAATCAGCACCAGCAGAATTGAGATGGCGAAGGCAACTTTACGGCGGGGTAAAGTGGTTATCTCCTGAGGCGCTGCGCTGCTTTTAGCGACCCGTTGCTGAGCCTGATACCAGCGGCTGATTTGCAGCAGCACCACGATGGCCAGCAGGGCAGCCAGGGTAAACCAGGCGACATTGCCGCGGCCATAAGGAGCAATAATCAGTGCGGCCAGCAGTGGCCCCAGCGAACTGCCAAAGTTACCGCCTACCTGAAACAGGGACTGCGCCAGACCATGCCGTCCCCCGGAAGCCATACGCGCCACACGGGAAGATTCGGGATGGAACACTGAGGAGCCGGTACCCACTAACGCAGCAGCCAGCAGAATGGTGGGAAAGTTGCCCGCCATCGCTAACAGTACCAGTCCGCCAAGCGTAAATCCCATGCCAATCGGCAGTGACCAGGGCTGGGGATGCTTATCGGTGTAGTAACCAATAACTGGCTGAAGCAGCGAAGCGGTCACCTGGAAAGTCAGGGTGATCAGTCCCACCTGCACAAAACTCAGCGTGAATTCACTCTGTAGCAGCGGATAGATAGCCAGAATCAGCGACTGAATCATATCGTTAAGCAGATGGGCAATGCTGATTGCGCCCAGGATGCCAAAGGCTGTTCGCCTGGCGGGAAGAGAAGAAGAGGATAAAGTACGTTCGCTTGCCATGAGAAACCTGTGCATCCAGACAGTTAAGAGGATAATGACGTTTATTTTGCTGGCGGGCCGTTAAAACAGGCAGAGATAAGGCATCAGCATTAGCCCGCCCGATTATCCTGCGGCATAATCATCGAATAGTCACAAATTAATGACATTAAAGCCGTAAATTTTGACAAATGCTTTACGCTTGCGCGATTCATAACAAGGAGATTCGTTGTGCTTTCAATGAAAAAAAAGCTTGCCCTGACGCTGGTCCTGCTTACTACGCCACTGCTGGCTCAGGCCTGGGTTAAAGATCGGGTCTACAAATTTACCGTGCTTCACACCAACGATCATCACGGTCACTTCTGGCAAAACGATCGCGACGAATATGGCCTGGCTGCGCAGAAGACCATGATGGATCAGATCCGTTATGACGTACAGGCGCACGGCGGGCAGGTGCTGATCCTGTCGGGTGGAGATATCAATACCGGCGTGCCGGAATCCGATCTACAGGATGCCGAACCCGATTTTCGCGGTATGAATCTGGTGGGATACGATGCGATGGCTATCGGTAACCATGAATTTGATAATCCGCTTTCCGTGCTGCGCCAGCAGCAAAAATGGGCGAAGTTTCCGCTGCTTTCGGCCAACATTTATCAGAAAAGCACCGGCAAACGCCTGTTCCAGCCCTACGCCTTGTTTAACCGCGTCGGGCTGAAAATTGCGGTTATCGGCCTGACTACCGACGATACGGCAAAGATCGGCAATCCCGAATTCTTCACCGATATGGCGTTTCATAAACCTGCCGCTGAAGCCAAAGCGGTGGTGGAAGAATTGCGTAAAAATGAGAAGCCGGACGTGATTATTGCGGCGACCCACATGGGCCACTACGATAACGGCAATCATGGCTCCAACGCACCGGGCGATGTCGAGATGGCGCGCGAGCTGCCCGCAGGCTATCTGGATATGATTGTTGGCGGCCATTCGCAGGACCCGGTCTGCATGGCAAAAGAGAACGTCAAACAGGCTGACTATGTTCCCGGCACCCCGTGTCAGCCCGATCGCCAGAATGGCACCTGGATTGTTCAGGCTCATGAGTGGGGCAAATATATTGGCCGCGCCGATTTCACTTTCCTTAACGGTAAGCTGACTCTGGAACATTACGAGTTGGTACCCATCAACCTGCGACATAAAGTAAAAAATGCAGATGGCAGCGAAACCTGGATCAATTACACCCAGGAGATCGCCAAAAATACGGCGATGATGAAGCTGCTGACGCCCTTCCAGAAAAAAGGGGAGGCGCAGCTGGGGGTGAAAATTGGCAGCGTCAACGGCCATCTTGAGGGCGACCGCAGCAAAATGCGCTTTGTTCAGACCAATCTTGCCAGAGTGATCCTTGCTTCGCAGATAGAAAGGACTAAAGCTGATTTCGCTGTGATGAGCGGCGGCGGCGTCCGGGACTCGATTGAGTCCGGCACTATTTCCTATAAAGATGTGCTTAAAGTACAACCCTTTGGTAATACGCTGACCTATGTAGAGATGAAAGGCAGCGAAGTAGAGAAATATCTTGCGGTGGTGGCGAACAAGCAGGTGGATTCTGGTGCCTATGCCCAGTTTGCCAACGTCAGCCTGATTGCTTATGGCAGCGGTGTGAGTGATATCAAAATCAAGGGCGAGCCTTTAGATCCAGAGAAAACTTACCGCATGGCGACGCTGAGCTTCAATGCCACGGGGGGCGATGGTTACCCGCCTGTTAATCAGTTGCCCAGCTATGTGAATACCGGTTTTATTGATGCGGAAGTGCTGAAGCAATATATTCAGAACCATTCACCGTTGGAAGCCGCAGCCTATGCGCCGAAAGGAGAGATTGTTTATCAGGAAAAAGCGCCTGAGCCGGTAAAAGAAAAACCGGCTAAGCCGAAAATCTGGCGGCTGTTCAGAATCGACACGGCAATGAATCAGCGGCTGGAGAGTGAGAGAAAACATCTTCCGGGGCTGCCGTCTGAAGTCCATACGGCTTTAAGATAGCGGATAAGCAAAACGGCACCTGTCACGGTGCCGTTTTTGTTATCAGGATTAAACCTCACACTCTTTTCGCTCTGTCAGTCTGGCGCGTAGGGCGTCATAAACCCAGTTATAGGCTATCGTGTAGGGCAGGAAGAAGAGGAAGAAAGAGACCTCCAGTAAAAAAGCCTGCCACAATCCAGTGCCCAGCATCCAGGCAGCAATCGGCAAGCCGATGCCGATAAAGCCACCTTCAAAGCCCACGGCATGCAGGATACGCAGCTTTAGCCCGCGCTTTATCGTGGGAGGTGCCAGCCGATCGAAACCTGCGTTATAAAGCATGTTCCAGCCCATCGCTACCGTCGAGAGCATAATGGCTAACGCGCCCATCTGAAACAGCGGCTTCTCCATGATCCAGGCGGCAAGCGGGGAAACCAGCAGGATCGCCAGTACCTCGAAGCCTGCGGCATGACAAAAACGTTCTTTCAGCGTTCTGGTACGCATAAACCCTCCTTAATAGTGACTGAACGCTATTTTCCCTGTTTTCTTTGCTAAGATAAAATGATGTTCTATCGAAAAAAGCGATACTTCTTTGCGATACTCACCGGAATCTTTACTGGCCTTTGTGCAGACTGTGGAAAGCGGTTCGTTTTCTGCCGCCGCCAGGACGCTGCGCAAAAGTCAGTCCACCATCAGCACCGCCGTGGCGAATCTGGAAACCGATTTAGGCTTCGCCCTGTTCAGCCGGGAAGCCCGCTCGCCGGTCCTTACTGACAACGGACGACGGGCGCTGGTTCAGGTACGGGAAATTTTACGGGCAAGCGCGCAGCTTGATGAGCTGGCTGTCAGGCTGGCGGGAGAAGTCGAGCCTTGCCTGAGCCTCGCTATTTCTGACTTCTGGCAGGCGGATTACCATGAATCGTTGCTGAAGCGTTTTGATGCCCGCTATCCGGAGATAGAATTTGAATGCATGATCGCTGAAGATGCCGATGTGATCGATCTGCTGCAGGCGGGAAGGGCGCATATAGGGGTGATCCGCGTGCAGCCTGATTATCCGGAAGAGATCGCTACGGCGAGGTTGCAGGTGGAAGCGCAGATGGCGATCTATCTTCATCAGGATCATCCGCTGGCGCAGGAGTCCATGGTCAGCGAGCAAAAGCTGAAACATGTGCGGCAGCTCTGCCTTAATACCTGGACCGAGAGCGAACGCTATCAGTCAGGGAAAGGGATCTGGTCTGCGCCCTCATACCTGCTGCTGCTGGAGATGGCTGAGCAGGGGTTTGGCTGGAGCATTCTGCCGCGCTGGCTGGTGGAGCAGTTTGGTCATCAGCTTTTACGTGAGCTTCCCGTTACCGGCTGGCCGCAAAAAATTTCGGTGGATGTGGCCTGGTCACGAAAATCGCCGCCAGGCCCCGCCGGACGCTGGATGATTGACCAACTGCTGGCACAAAGGGCGGAGTGAATCATCTCGCCCGACTGGCTGGTTTCCCTGAGGGAAACCCACTAGCCACGGCAACTGTGGACAGCCTGACCAGAGATTATTATGGTTTGCGGGCAATATCCGCGAAGCGGGCATTCAGCAGCCGGGCTAAATCCGCAGGAGAGAGTTCAATTTCCAGCCCGCGCTTACCGCCAGAGACAAAAATGGTCGGGAACTGCTGCGCCAGACTGTCTACCACCGTGGGCAGCCGCTTTTTTTGCCCCAGCGGGCTGATGCCGCCAAGCAGATAGCCGGTGGTGCGCTGGGCAATCTGCGGATCGGCCATATCTGCTTTCTTCGCCCCCAACGCTTTCGCCACCTGTTTCAAATCGAGCTGGCTGGCAACGGGTGTAACTGCCACCGCGAGGGTTTTATTGTCCCCATTCAGCGCCACTAACAGCGTTTTATAAACCTGCTGCGCATTCTGGTTGAGTTTGCGCACCGCTTCATCACCAAAATGTGTGTCATTATTGTCATGCTCGTAGGCGTGCAGTTCAAAGCTGACTTGCTGTTTTTCGAGAAGTTTTACGGCGGGCGTCATAGCTGCTCTCCTTCTGCGGCGATCGTAGTGACCCTTTCAGGGTGAAAAATAGTGGCGAAAATCCAGGCTTTAGGCGACAATCTGCACCCCGTCAGCAACCTGATTGCTGGCGGATAACTAAAATCATAAAAAAATTCCTCTTTGACGGGCCGATAGCGATATTGGCCTTTTTTTTATCTGCCGTTCAGTAAATCGGGCAGATTGCCGTCGCCATAGAGATGCAGCGCGCCCACGGCCACCACATATTTACCCTGCGGTAACGCCGTTAATACCTCCGCCCAGCGCTGGTTCCTTTGCAGCATCAGAACGTCGTTCAGCGTGCTGTTAAAAGTCGTGGGAAGCGCCGTTTGCTTCTCTCCCGGTGGGCTTTCCAGCCACCAGCCAATCATGGTCTGTAGCAGCCTGGCATTGGTATGCCAGTGGATCAGCGTGTCCTGGAGCAGCGTCAGCCCATTATCCGGCAGCGCTTTCAGCAGGGCCAGTTGGGTTTCGGGGCCTTCCAGCTCAATCACCGGTTTTTGCAACGCCCTGGCCGCCTTCAGTAACTGGAAGTCAATACCATATTCCGCCCGTAAGCCCAGACGCTGTGCCTGCTGCGCCTGGAGCATCAGCGCAACCTGCCAGGCGGGCAGTGTGTCGATCATCTCCGGGCTGACAGCCACCTCATGGCAGAAATGTTGCAGACGGGCCAGTTCATCGGCCGTTAAACGCTCCGCCAGCGGGGCACAGATCTCACTTTCCCCAAAGGGAGAGGCGCTGGCCGTGATATCAGCTTCAACAATTAACGCATCTGCCTGCGCTAACCGCGTCTGCAGTAAAGCAGGCAGGGGCATCATCTCCTGGGTGCCCATATGGATACTGCCGACCAGATGCAGCTGGCTCTGGCCGCTGGTGGCATCCTGTGCCGGATAGACGTAGTGCGTTGGCGACAGTTTCTGCCAGAGCGCAGCCACCTTTCGCAAGAATTTTCCCATACTTTCCGCCTTCTCAGTGTTCAGCCAATGCTAACGGTTTAACTGACTGAGGAACAGGTAAAAAAGGCGCAAACGTGCGGGATAAACCGTCGCTATTCCGTTGGTGGTTTATACCGCACCAGGCGATTTGCGTTGCTGACTACGGTAATCGACGAGAGGGCCATCGCCGCCCCGGCCACCACCGGATTCAGTAAGGTGCCGGTCAGCGGATAGAGGACTCCAGCGGCAATCGGGATACCCAGTGCGTTATAAATAAACGCGCCCAGCAGGTTTTGTTTCATGTTGCGTAAGGTCGCTTTGGCTATCGCCAGGCCATCCACCACCGCATTTAAATCCTGACGCATCAGCGTCATTCCTGCGGTTTCAATCGCCACATCGCTGCCGCTGCCCATGGCAATCCCCACATCTGCCTGCGCCAGAGCGGGGGCATCATTGATGCCGTCGCCCACCATCGCTACCCGGTGGCCCTGCTTTTGCAGATCGCGTATGGCATCCGCTTTGCCCTCTGGTAACACACCCGCGATGACGTTATCCACGCCCGCTTCTTTCGCGATGGCCTGAGCGGTGATTTTATTATCACCGGTCAGCATCACCAGCTGGTAACCGCGCTGGCGGAGGCGCTTCAGCGCGGAGACGCTCTCGCTACGCAGCGGATCGCGAACAGAGAACAGAGCCACTATCTGACCCGCTGCCGCCAGCATCACTGGGGTGACGCCTTTAGCCGCCTGAGCGTCAATCTGCAGGCGCAGCTCGTCTGTCAGATTATGATTCTGTTCCATTAACGCGCTGTTACCCAGCCACAGCTCACTGCCGTTAACTTTACCGCTCACGCCCATTCCCGGTATTGTACGAAATTGCTCAATTGCGGGCAGAGAAGCATCACCCGCTTTTTCCAGCAGTGCACGGGCAAGGGGATGCGAAGAACCTTGCTCCAGCGCGGCTGCCAGGGCAAGAACCTGTTGTTGATCAGCGCCATTAAACAGAGTGATATCCACCACGCGCGGCGTTCCCTCTGTCAGCGTTCCGGTTTTATCAAACACCAGTGTGGAGAGGGTGCTGGCCCGCTGCAACGCATCGGCATCACGCACCAGCACGCCATACTCGGCAGCACGTCCGACGCCAGAAATGATCGACATCGGTGTCGCCAGACCTAAGGCGCAGGGACAGGCAATAATCAGCACGGTGGTGGCGATCACCAGGGTATAGACCAGCTGCGGTGCCGGCCCCACAAAGAACCAAATCGCCGCGCTAAGCAGGGCAACAGCCACTACGGCAGGAACAAAGACCGCTGAAATCCTGTCGGCCAGCCGGCCAATTTCCGGCTTACTGCTTTGCGCCTGACGCACGCTGTTAATGATGCGCGAAAGGGTGGTGTTCTTACCCACCGCACTGGCGGAAAACAGCACGCTACCATCCTGTAACACCGTTCCGGCATGAATATCGTCCCCGATCTGTTTCTGCTGCGGCATCGCTTCACCGGTCAGCATCGCCTCATCCAGCCAGGCTTCACCCTGAGCGATGGTACCATCAACCGGCACCCGGTCGCCGGTGGTCAGACGCAGGGTCATCCCGGGCTGAACGTCGCTGAGCGGCAGGACTTTTTCGCCCTCATCGGTGATAACGCGGGCTGTTGGCGGCGTTAAATCGAGTAATTTTTCCAGCGCCTTTGAGGCCCGCTGGCGACCACGCTGTTCCAGCATATGGCCAAGATTGATCAGGCCGATAATCATGGCGCTGGCTTCATAGTAAAGATGGCGCGCCTCAGCAGGAAATGCGTCAGGCCACAGGTTTACGGTGATCGAGTAGAGCCAGGCCGCTGCGGTGCCCAGCGCCACCAGCGTGTCCATTGTCGCCGTGCCTTTCATCAGGCTGCGCCAGGCGCTGCGATAAAAATGGCCGCCAGCCACTATCATCACCAGCAAGGTAACAATCCCTACGGCGAGCCAGCCTGCGCGGTTGCTCTGGGTGAGCATCATATTGTCGCCCGACATCCCCCAGAGCATCAGAGGGATACCCAGCGTCAGCGCAACGGCCGCCTGCCAGCGAAAGCGGCGTACGGCCTGTTGGGCGGTTTTTTGCTGCTTCTCACGCCGCTCAACATCATCTTCAATCACCTCCGCGCCATAGCCCGCCTCTTTTACGGCGCTGACCAGCGACGCAGGCGAGGCATCACCCATCACCAGCGCGCTGCGCTCGGCAAGGTTAACCCGCGCCTGGCTGACGCCGCTCACCTTCTGCAAGGCATTCTGGACACGGCTGACACAGCTGGCGCAGCTCATGCCATCAATCAGCAGATGAAAGCTCTGCGTTGCCGGAAGCTGTTGAGGGGCCGCTGCCAGCGCTTCCGGCTCTGATTCTGTCTCTGTCAGCGGTTCATTCTTTGGGAAAGCAGAGGCCTCTGCCAGGCTGGCGTGATAGCCCGCCTGTTCAACCGCAGCAATCAGATCGCTCGCCTGGGCGCTGCCGCTGACCCGAGCTTCAGCGATCGAAACTTCTGCCTGTTCCACATCCGCACGCTGTTCCAGCGTCTCTTTCACGCGTTTTACACAGTGGCCGCAGGACAAGCCTTCCAGCGCCAGTATCGTAGTGTGTGACATGATATAAACTCCCGTTTATCTGGTTTGACCCCACTGGGGTTTTACAGTAGTAATAAAGAATAAACCTTCCATCAAGGTGAAGGTCAAGGAGTGAAGATGAATATCAGCGAGGTGGCAAAAAAAACCGGTTTAACCAGTAAGGCTATCCGTTTTTACGAAGAGAAAGGGCTGGTTACGCCGCCGTTGCGCAGTGATAACGGCTACCGCAGCTATAGCGCGAAGCATCTGGAAGAGCTGATGCTGTTACGCCAGGCGCGGCAGGTCGGGTTCAACCTGGAAGAGTGCCGCGAGATGGTACAGCTGTTTAACAATCCTCAGCGCCACAGCGCCGATGTTAAAGCGCGCACGCTGGATAAAGTGGCGGAGATCGAAGCGCATATTCAGGAGCTGACGCTGATGCGCGAACGCCTGCTTGCGCTGGCGGCCAGCTGCCCTGGCGATGAGAGCGCCGATTGCCCGATCATTAATGACCTGGCGGGCTGCTGCCACACCACTAAAACGGGATAAGCAATGTTTGATCAGCTAAGCCGTACCAGGTAGGGCGGCAGCTCCGGCACGGGAAGGATGGAAAGCACCTTCAGCTTTTGCAGCGTCCTGATGTGCGAACGTTCCAGATGTTCCCGCAGCGCCTGAGCGGCTGACTCCCATTTCTCCTGTAACAGCAACTCATACACCCTGCGGTGCTCGCTGATAATCGCGTCATCTATCGGGATGGCCAGCCTTTCGTAAAAGATCAGGGTCACAATCAGGGGCGACTGGCTCTGGCGGAGGATCTGCATCATCGTGCGGTTTCCCACAGGCGCCAGGCAAAACAGATGCAGATCGTCTTCAATCTGTTCAAGCTCTGCGGAAGTGACCCGTTTTCCTTCAAGCTTATTCAGACGCGCAAGGTTTTGCAGGATCTGCTGCTGCGATAGCTGCGGTGCCGCTTTGCGCAACGCTGCTGATTCAAGGCTGGCGCGGATCTCGTAATGGTCGCTGATTTCTCTGGCGGTCAGCGGGCCTGCCAGCCATTGAGCATAAGGCTCTTTTTCCACTAATCCTTTATCGCGCAGGCGCATCAGGCTTTCGCGGATGCTGTTTCTGCTGACGTTGTAAAACCCGGCGGCACTGGCTTCATTCAGCTGGTAATGTCCAAAGACCATACAGGTTGCAAGCGCCTCCTGCAGGCTTTGCAGCACTTTTTCGCCGGTGCTGCGGGTATCAACCAGTTCACTTTGCTGATCCAGCCCCAGCACGCTGCGGGTCAGCGTTATACGTTGCGGATTAACCGCTTCATTCTGGCGGGCAGCAATAAAGCCCCGGCCTTCAAACCGGGTAATCAGCCCCTGTTCATGCAACAGGCTCAGCGCCTGCCGTACCGGCACGCGGCTGGTGCCAAACAACGTTGCCAGCGGCCCTTCAAGCAGAACCAGCCCGTGGGGAACCTGCTGGGAAGTGATGGCGTCATGCAGGATCTGGCGGATCTTTTCATAACGCGCCGCTCCCCTGACCGCAATATTCACTTTTTCGCTGTCGTTGACCATCCCGAATCTTGTTCTCCCGCTGCCAAAAAAAACATTATGCCACAGGAGTTGAGATTATCAGGACGCTGAGCAGCGCGCCGCAGCGTTTCTGCCGATCAAACCTGGCTAACCCTGAGAGAGAATAGTTGCTGGCCTTTGCCGTCTGGCTGTCGCTGCTATTACACTGTCATGGCAGTTCATTACTGCAGGTGCGCCGTTATGCGTTTTCAGCACTCCTATCTTATGGATGAAATGTCATGAACTCCGCTGTTATGGCGAAAAACCAGCTCACACTGCGCGTACTGGGAACTTCTGTAACTCTGCTGGAGCAGCTCCGGTTGCGTGCAGAGCAGGATCTCGGCATCAAAATAGCATATCAGCTACACAGCGTGGCAGATGCCCAGCGTATCGCGGTCATGGAGCCAGAAAGCTACGATCTCTACGATCAGTGGTTCCACAATATCGATTTTGTCTGGCCCGGCCGCGCTATCCAGCCGCTTGAGATTAGCCGTCTGGCATTCTGGGACGAAATTAACGCCCTGCCCAAGTTGGGTACGCTTATTCCGGGCGGAAAACCGGGCAAGGGTAGCGTACCGGTGAACCGGCTCTATGTGCAGCAGGATGGCACTCTGTCCGGGCAGCCTACCGGGCTTATCAGCATGCTGCCGCTGACTCACAACGCTGACAGCTTTGCCTGGCGACCAGACCGGCTGCCCGCCGCGCTGAGCCGTGAAGAGGAAAGCTGGAGCTGGCTGCTGCATCCCGCTTTTTCCGGGCAGGCCGCGTTGCAGGATGATGCGGCAATTGGCGCGCTGGACGCGGTGTTGGCTGTGCAGGGAGCCGGGCTGGTTGAGTTTGCTGACGTCGGTAATCTGAGCCTGGAAGATATCGATCGCCTGACCGGCGTGCTGGTGCGTTTACAGCGGCAGGGGCATTTTGCTTTCTGGTCTACGCCGGAGCAGGCTTTTGAACTGGCTGAGCACCATCAGATCGGCATACAGAGCCTGTGGGCGCCCACCTGGTTTCGCCACCATTTTCGGCAGAGCGGTTACCAGCTGGCTACGCCGCGTGAGGGCTATCGCGCCTGGTATGGGGGACTTTCTCTGTCGCGCTGCGCAACAGGAAAAATCAAAGATGCGGCTTATGCTTACCTGAACTGGTGGCTATCGGGCTGGCCCGGCGCGGTGATGGCGCGACAGGGCTATTACATCTCAAATCCACAGAGATCCCGTGCGTATCTCTCCGCTGCGGAATGGGACTTTTGGTACGAGGGGAAATCGGCCACTGAAGTTCTGCCTGATGCCGACGGGAAACCGCTTATCGCCAAAGGCGAACGCCGCGAAGGCGGTAGCTACCATCAGCGGATGAGCCATATTGGCGTCTGGAACTCGGTAATGGATGAGCATAACTATCTGGTCAGACGCTGGCACGATTTTCTGCGCGCCTGACAATTCTCAGGGTCACGCCTTCCACGGCCACCACCGTGACCGGCGTACCGGCCGGCAGGTTTTCTGTCGCCTGTACGCGCCAGCCGCTGTCGCCAATTCTCACATGACCAAAGCCATCAATCAGCGCCTCCTCCAGCGTCAGCTCGCGACCAATCAGCTGATTGCCGCGTTGATTAAGCGAGGAGGGTGGCTGCTGACGATCGCGCCCTTTCAGCCATCTGTACCACCAGAGCGCGGAAAGAATAGTCAGCAAGGCAAAGCTCAGCCCCTGCCACTCCCAGGGTAGCGGCACCAGCCACACCAGCAGGCTGACCAGTACCGCCGCCACGCCGCTCCAGAGCAGATAGCCGCTGGCACCCAGCATTTCGGCAGCCAGAAGGATGCCGCCCACCGACAGCCAGAGCCACCACGGGTTCGCCATCAGCTCGGCGATCATTTTACGCCCCGATCTTTTTTGGTTTCGCTTAGCAGTTCAGAAATGCCGGCAATAGATCCCATCAGGCTGCTCGCCTCCAGCGGCATCAGCACCATTTTGCTGCTGTTTGAGGTGCCAATTTTTTGCAGAGCATCGGTGTACTTCTGTGCCACGAAGTAGTTGATGGCCTGAATGTCGCCTGCGGCAATCGCTTCCGAGACCATTTTGGTGGCGCGCGCTTCCGCTTCGGCGCTTCGCTCACGGGCTTCAGCCTGCAGGAATGCGGACTGACGTTCCCCCTCGGCTTTCAGGATCTGTGACTGCTTTTCACCTTCTGCCCGCAGGATCGCCGCCTGTCGTACGCCTTCGGCTTCCAGAATATCGGCGCGCTTGGTGCGTTCCGCTTTCATCTGCGCATTCATGGAGGCTATCAGCTCCGCTGGTGGCCGGACGTCGCGTATCTCAATGCGGGTAATTTTTACCCCCCACGGATTGGTCGCTTCATCCACGATCCGCAGCAGCCGGGTGTTGATGTTATCGCGCTGCGAGAGCATCTCATCCAGCTCCATTGAGCCGAGCACGGTGCGCATATTGGTCATGGTCAGGTTAACGATAGCCAGCTCAAGATTGCTCACCTCATAAGCGGCGCGCGGCGCATCCACCACCTGCGTAAAGCAGACGGCATCAATGGTCACGCTGGCGTTGTCTTTCGAGATGATCTCCTGAGAGGGGATATCCAGCACCTGCTCCATCATGCTGATCTTGCGACCCACACGATCCATAAAAGGCACCAGCAAATTCAGGCCGGGTTGCAGCGTTTTGGTATAGCGGCCAAAGCGCTCCACCGTCCACTGATAGCCCTGCGGGACGATTTTGATCCCTGACCAGACAACGATCAGGGCAAGCACAATAATTACGGGGATCACAGTCAGCATATAACCTCCGGATTGTTGTTATACGGGCCGATTCATTCGGCCCAGTCCCGCCCGGCAGGAGGCTGAGCGGTAGATGACGTTTTAGTAGAGCAGGGCGTAGAGTTGACGACGGTATTTCGCCGCCAGCGCATCTCCCGTCCCCAGCGCGGCCAGAATTTCCTGCAACATTTTGCGCGCGTGACCATCAGCCGCGCTTAAATCTTTTTTCAGGAAGCTGAACAGCAGCTCAAGCGCCTCTTCATTACGCCCCACATGATGCAGCTGTAACGCCAGCTTGGTCGCCAGCTCGGCATTCTCCGGCTCTTGTTCCATCTGCTGCTGCAACTGCTGGATTTCTGGCGTGTCTGCGGCCTGTTTCAGCAGGTCGATCTGCGCCATCAGCCCCTGATAGCGGGTATCTTTATCCTGCAGCGGCACTACGGCCAGTACGGCTTCAGCTTCTTCGCTGCGGTTCAGCGCTATCAGCGCTTCTGCCAGCAGGAACCCCATTTCACTGTTCTGGTTGCTCAGCTGCCAGGCCTCTTTCAACAGCGGCAGCGCATCCAGCACTTTACCCTCTTCCATCAGCTGCATCCCTTCCTGCGCCTTCAGCTCCTCTTCCTTCGGCAGCACTTTCTGCAGCAGGGCGCGGATTGCCTCTTCAGGCTGTGGCCCCTGGAAGCCGTCAACCGGCTGGCCATTCTGGAACAGATAGACGGTAGGAATAGAACGCAGGCCAAACTGCTGCGCTACCGCAGGCTCTGCATCGCAATCCAGCTCTGCCAGTACAAACTGCCCGGCATACTCCTGCGCAAGTCGCTCCAGAACGGGCGTCAGCTCCTGGCAGTGCTGGCTACGGGCAGACCAGAAATAGAACAGCACCGGTACCTGCATTGACTGCTCAAGCGTCTGTTGCAGGTTGGTTTCGTTAATCGTAACTATTGCAGCTTGTGGTGACATGAATTCGTCTCTTTAACAGGGTTTCTTACTTTATTGGGGCACACCGCAGCGCTTCAAGGTTTATTGCCGCTTTATGCCTGTTTCCCGCGCAGAATGCGATCCAACATCCAGCCCGGCAGCAAACGGCGTAACACCGTCATAGCCTGCGCGACCAGGGTCACCGGATAGCGCAGGCGGGGATGCCTGCTCTCTAAAGCATGGCGTAATTTCGGTAAAATTGCCTCGGGAGGCAGCGTGAAGCGGGCGGCGATGCCGGGATTTTTCACCGGTTTATCCTGCTGAGCCTGGCTGACGTTATCGGTAAAGCGGGTGCTGACAGGGCCTGGCTCAATCAGACTGACGCGGATACCGCTGCCGTACAGCTCCATACGCAGCGCATCCGACCAGGCTTCCAGCGCATATTTACTGGCCGCATAAGCGCCCCGTCCCGGCGTGGAAATAAGCCCCAGAACGGAGCTGGTGTTAATAATCCGCGCCTCGCCGCTGGCACGCAAAGCGGGCAACAGCAAAGTGGTTAGCTGGTGGGTGCCAAAAAGGTTAGTGGCAAATTGCTGTTCCATCTGTTGGCGACTGACAGATTCCAGCGGACCATAAACGCCATATCCGCCGTTGTTAAATAAGCCATAAAGACGGTTCCCGCTCAGCTCGATAATTTTCGCGGCGGCCCGTTCCACGCTCTGGCTGCTATTCAGATCCAGTTCTATGCCAGTAAAGCCGAGATCGTTCATGCGCAGCACATCTTCCGGCTTGCGGCAGGCGGCTAAAATCTGGTAGCCCCGGCGTAATAAATCGTTGGCAGCCACCAGACCAATACCGCTGGAACAGCCGGTTATTACTATGATTTTTTGCATAACTTTACCTGTAAGCCGTCTGAAAACCCCGTTACTCGTGCTTAACTAAGGGAGCCAGTTCTTTCGCCATCAGACCGGCGATAAAGGGCTGCGCATCGGGATTAGGGTGGATCCCATCCTGTTGCATCCATTCCGGCTTCAGGTAGACCTGCTCCATAAAGAAGGGCACCAGCGGAACAGAAAACTCTTTCGCCAGCTTCGGGTAAATGTCACTGAAAGATTCGGTATAGCGGCGGCCGTAATTGGCCGGTAAACGGATTTGCATCAGCAGCGGCTGGGCATTTGCGGCCTTGACCTGAGCAATGATTTTACTGAGATCCTGCTCGATATTTTGCGGTGGGAATCCGCGTAATCCGTCGTTTCCTCCCAGCTCAATCAGGACCCAACGCGGCTGATGCTGTTTCAGCAAAGAGGGCAGGCGCGCCAGCCCCTGGGTGGCGGTATCGCCACTTATGCTACCGTTAATAATGGCCGGAGATTTCTGCCATTTATCATTGAGTAACGCAGGCCAGGCGGTGGTGGCAGACATGCGGTAACCGGCGCTTAAACTGTCGCCCAGCACCAGCAGCTTGTCTGCCGCCGTCGCCATGTGCGTCATGAAAGCCAATAATAACAGGACAGAGTAATGCCAGCGGAAAACATTCTTGAAGTTCATCGTCTTAGTAAGTCCGTCGGTCAGGGTGATCATCACCTTTCCATCCTTACCGGAGTTGAGCTGGTTGTCAAACCGGCTGAAACCATTGCGCTGATCGGCGAGTCCGGCTCCGGGAAGTCCACTCTGCTGGGGATCCTGGCCGGTCTGGATGACGGTTCTGAAGGCGAGGTGTTTCTGCTTGGCTCGCCGCTGCATCAGATGGATGAGGAGCAGCGCGCTGAACTGCGAGCGAAGAGCGTCGGGTTTGTTTTCCAGTCCTTTATGCTGGTGCCCACGCTAAATGCGCTGGAAAACGTTCAGCTTCCTGCCTTGCTACGAGGTGAGAGCGATCGCCAGAGCCGTGAGCAGGCTCAGGCACTGCTGGCCCAGCTTGGCCTGGCTGAGCGACTGACGCATTTGCCGTCGCAGCTTTCAGGCGGGGAACAGCAGCGTGTAGCGCTGGCCAGAGCTTTTAACGGGCGTCCCGCGCTGCTGTTTGCCGATGAGCCAACGGGCAACCTGGACCGCAAAACGGGCGATCGCATCGCCGATTTACTCTTCTCACTTAACCGCGATTTTGCCACCACCTTGATCCTGGTGACCCATGATGAGCAGCTCGCCGCTCGCTGCGACCGGCGGCTGCGGGTGCGTGACGGCAAGCTGTGGGAGGAAGCATGATCTGGCGCTGGTTCTGGCGTGAATGGAAATCACCTTCGCTGCTGATAGTCTGGCTGGCGCTGACCCTGGCTGTCGCCTGCGTGCTGGCTTTAGGTTCGCTCAGCGACCGGATGGAGAAGGGGCTGACTCAGCAAAGCCGCGACTTTATGGCCGGTGACAGGACGCTGCAAAGTTCACGCGAAGTGCCGCAGGAGTGGCTGGATACGGCGCGGAAAGAAGGGTTGCAGGTGGGGCGTCAGCTCACCTTTATGACCATGACTTTTGCTGCTGATACGCCGCAGTTGGCGTCGGTCAAAGCGGTGGACGATCTCTATCCGATGTTCGGCAAGCTGGCAACGGAACCGGCAGGAGTGAAGCCCGCTGCGGGAACGGTGCTCGCGGCTCCCCGCCTGCTGGCGCTGTTAAACCTGAAAACGGGGGCGAGCCTTGATGTGGGCGACACCACGCTGCGGGTGGCAGGCGAGGTGATTCAGGAGCCTGATTCGGGCTTCAACCCTTTCCAGACCGCGCCAAGGCTGCTAATGAATCTGGCCGACGTGGGCAAGACCGGGGCGATACAGCCCGGCAGCCGTGTCACCTGGCGCTATAAGTTCGCGGGTACGCCAGCGCAGCTCAGCGCCTATGACCGCTATATCGAAACCCGCATCAAGCCGGAACAGCGCTGGATAAGCGTTGAGAACTCTGAAGATGCGCTGGGGAAATCGATGCAGCGGGCGCAGCAATTTTTGCTGCTTTCGGCGCTGCTCACTCTGATGCTGGCGATAGCTGCCGTGGCGGTTGCTATGAGTCACTATTGCCGCAGCCGCTACGATCTGGTGGCGGTGCTGAAAACGCTGGGGGCGAATCGCGCGGCGTTAAGGAAACTTATTGTCGGGCAGTGGCTGGCTGTATTGCTGCTGGCAGCCGTCTGCGGTGGCGCAATTGGCATGGGCTTTGAAGTATTGCTGCTGCGGATGCTGAAGCCTGTTTTACCGGGGGAGTTACCGCCAGCCAGCGCATGGCCCTGGCTGTGGGCTATTGGCTCGCTATTTATTATCTCGCTGCTGGTGGGGCTGCGGCCTTACCGTTTACTGCTGGCAACGCAGCCCTTACGCGTGCTGCGGCGCGATGCGATTGCCAACGTCTGGCCGCTGAAATATTACCTGCCAGCGATGGCGCTGGTGGTGATTGGGCTGCTGGCGATGCTGGTGGGCGGCAGCAAGTTACTCTGGGCACTGGTCGTGGGGATTGTGCTGCTGTCGCTGTTGCTGGGCGCTATCGGTTGGGGGGGATTACTGCTGCTGCGTCGGCTTAGCGTCCGTAATCTGGCGTTCCGGCTGGCGATCAACCGCTTACTGCGTCAGCCCTGGACCACGCTCAGCCAGCTGGCGGCTTTTTCGCTGTCGTTTATGCTGCTGGCTCTGCTGCTGGTGATGCGAGGCGATCTGCTCGATCGCTGGCAGCAGCAGCTTCCGCCAGGAAGTCCCAACTATTTCCTGCTCAATATGACCCGGGAACAGGTGCCGCAGGTCAAAACGTTCCTGGAACAGCATCAAGTCAGGCCGCAAACCTTTTATCCGATTATCCGGGCCAGGCTGACCGCGCTTAATGGCAAGCCAGCCGATCCGGCGATGGATAACGCACTTAACCGGGAACTGAATCTGACCTGGCAGGCACAATTACCGGATCACAATCCGCTAACGGCAGGAAGCTGGCCGCCGAAAAAAGGTGAAGTTTCAGTCGAGGAGGAGCTGGCGGGCAGGCTGGGCGTGAAGTTGGGCGACACGCTAACGTTTACTGGCGATACTCAGGAGTTCTCTGCCAGGATTACCAGCCTGCGTAAAGTGGACTGGGAGAGCCTGAAACCCAACTTCTTCTTTATCTTCCCCGTCGGTGCGCTGGATGTTCAACCAGCCACCTGGCTGACCAGTTTCCATCTTGCAGGAAGTAATGCATTGCTGGCACAGCTAAACCGGGAATTCCCGACGCTGAGCTTACTTGATATTGGCTCTATCCTGCGCCAGATTGGTCAGGTGCTGGCGCAGGTAAGCCAGGCGCTGGAAATCATGGTGGTGCTGGTCACCGCCTGCGGTGTTCTGCTGCTGCTGGCACAGATTCAGGTCGGTATGCGCCAGCGTCGGCAGGAACTGGTGGTTTACCGCACGCTGGGAGCCAGCAAAAAGCTGCTGCGGGGGACGCTGTGGTGCGAATTTGCGCTTCTGGGCGCAGTGGCTGGAATTGCCGCCGCAACCGGTGCGGAAGCGGCATTATGGGGATTACAACGAAAGGTGTTCGACTTCCCCTGGGAGCCAGACTTCCTGCTGTGGTTAGCGCTGCCGCTGACCGGCGCGTTCCTGCTCTCCCTGTGCGGCGGCTGGCTTGGCGTCCGGCTGTTGAAAGGCAAAGCGCTGTTCCGCGGCTTTAACGGCGCTTAGCCCGCGCGGAGCCATTTCCTCTCGTAAAGGCCGGTAGCAAACCGGCCTTTTGCTTTCCGGCCGGGCACTCTTCCTCTGGCCAACCTCTTTTCACCTGCTCAGGGCGGAAAGATACAGGATAATCCTTGGTGACTGATGAATGATAAGGGTATTATCAACAGCAAGCTAAGCTAAGGATAGAATGATTATGTTGCATTTGCTTGATGTGAATTATAGTTTTCTTTCTGAATTAAAATCAAAAGAGCTGTTCACCCTGAGAAAGAAGGTGTTTAAAGATCGGCTTAACTGGCTGGTCAATGCTGAGAATAATATGGAGTCGGATGAATATGATAATTCCCGTACGACCTATATTTTCGGTATTTATAAAGAGATCTGTATCTGCAGTCTGCGCTTTATTGAAATTAAATACCCTAATATGATTACCGGCACATTCAAAGATTGGTTTAAAAATGTTGAGCTGCCGCAAGGGAATTATGTGGAGGCCAGCCGTTTGTTTATCGACAAAGAGCGTGTCCAGGCGCTGGAGCTTCGCCAGCAGCCGGTAAGTGCTCTGCTGTTTCTTTCCATGATTAATTATGCCCGCCACTATGGCTATGCAGGGATTTACGCCATTGTGAGTCATCCTATGTACCTGATCTTCAGAAAATCAGGCTGGGATGTTTCTGTAGTAGAGCAGAGCAAGTCGGAGAAAAATGAAAATATCTATTTGATTTTTATGCCGGTAGATAGAGAAAACCAGAAAACCCTGATTTCGCTGGTGGAATCCAGGGTTCCTTCACTCCGCTGTCAGCTGGATAGCTGGCCGTTAACCTTCCCCATCAGGGAGAACAGGCCTGATCAGATTTAGTTCAATACCAAGCCGGATGGCGTGTCTTGCATTGGTCACGCCCAGTTTCTTCACCGCATTCCCCATGTGATACTTCACTGTGGTCAGCTTGATACCCAGGATCAGGGCGATCTCCTGATAGGATTTACCCACGCTGGCCCAGTAGATGATCTCATTTTCCCGGTTAGAAAAAATCTCCCGGGTATTCATCTCTTCAAAATCAGCTTTTCTGGCCTGCTCCTGATAAAGCTGAGTCAGTTTTTCATGGGTGGTAAGTAATAACATTTGCAGCTTGTTTTTATTAAGCTGAATCAACTCTTCAATATTATCGTCGCAATGCTTATCCAACATGATCGACAACACAACCAGGTTATTGTTATGATCATGCAGCACAAATGTGTAACCATTGATAATGTCGTGGTTACGTGCCATATCAAAAAGTTTTGGCACCTTCACTCCCTGATTCAGCATCAGGTTTTCATCCCAGGAGAAAGGCGTCAGTCGGTAAAGGGCGGTCATTAACACCGGGTCGATAAACTGAAAGTTATTATCTATATAAACCTTAAACCACTCTTGCCGGTTAGAGATAATGCTGAAATCCGCAGGATTCCTTTTACTCATAATGGCATAAGCGTATTTAATATTATTGAACTGAACAAGCTTCCTTTCCAGATAATCCTTTATTGACGTATTAATAGCCTGATTATTAAAAAATAATTTAGCCATGTCATTATCTCCCTGGGAAAATAGTGCTTCCATCGATGATTCGGGACTTTAACATATATTTAATCTTTCGCATAACCTTAAGGGCAGCAGAAGGGGTTAACAGCACCGCTTGATCAAGCGTCAACGAGGAGGAGGAGCAGTGAGGCAAAATGCGGCGTTACGGGCAGATTTAGAGGGTGAACCAGATCGCACTCGGGAAGCAAAAGGAAAGATTACTTTACCTTTTGTAACGCTTCTGGCTTGGTACTGGTTCCCTTGGTGTTGGCAAATTAAATCTAATGTACTAATAATCAAGAATATTTATATTTTTGGTTCGCTAATACAATACGATTTTCAGCAGCGAATAGATAGCCATACTTAAGTACAGTAGCGCACTGTCCTTTATCTGCCCTTGCAGGAAAATCGCCCCTGAGGGCGACTTACCCGCATCAGATTCAGGCTTCCAGCTTTTCTACCGCCCAGGCAATGCCGCTGGCATACTCTTCCGGCAGTTGAGTAACCAGGCTGTTTAGCGCTCTTTGCAGAGAAGGCTTACTGATATCCGAAAGGTTCAGGTGGCCCACTTTACGCCCCGGACGAACCTCTTTTTCATACCAGTGCAGATGCACCAGCGGCTGCTGCAGCCAGGTCAGGCTCAGCGCGGTGCCAATCAGGTTCACCATCACCGAAGGGGTGCTGACAACCGGCGTGGGCAACGGCAGGTCCAGAATAGCTCGCAGATGCAGCTCGAACTGGCTGATGGATGCGCCATTTTGTGTCCAGTGGCCGCTGTTATGCACGCGGGGAGCCAGTTCATTAATCAACAACCCTTCCGGCACCACGAAACACTCCATCGCCATCACGCCGACATACTGCAACTCATGCATAATAGCTGACAGCATAACCTCAGCCTGTTTTTGCAGGGCAGGATCGGGTTCAGGCAACACAACGCTGGTGCGCAGGATCCCCTCCTGATGCAAATTGTGGGTCAGCGGATAAAACACGGTGCTGCCATCGTGGGCGCGGGCGCCTACCAGAGAAACTTCACCTGAGAAGTTAATACCCTGTTCAACAATACACTCGCCGTAACAGTCAGCTGGCAGGCTGTCTGTTTCACCCGCCCGTAAACGCCACTGACCCCGCCCATCGTAACCCCCTGTACGGCGCTTAACGATCGCCAGCTCGCCCAGTGAGGCAAAAAGCTGCGGCCATTGCGCCTTCTCTGCCAGCAGCTGCCAGGGCGCTGTCGCCAGGCCCAGTTGATCAAGAAGCTGCTTTTGCGTCAGCCGGTCGGCTAAACGTGGGAAAATGTCGCGGTTCACAAACGCCGGATGGTTCGCCAGTTCGCGCGTCAGGGCGGTTTCGGGCCAGCGCTCAATTTCTGCAGTAATCACGCTTTGATGGATCGGCAGCGCTTCTGGCTCCGCGTCCAGCCCGACAGGATAGACAGCGATACCCAGCGGTTCACCCGCCTGGCGCAGCATACGGCCAAGCTGACCATTGCCTAATACGCAAACCGGCTTCATGCTTCCTCCCGCGGGTCCGGGTTATTCAACACTTCATCCGTCTGCGTCTGACGCCAGGTGGCCAGACGCGCGGAGAGATCGGCATCATGGATAGCCAGAATTTGCGCCGCCAGTAAAGCGGCATTGGCCGCCCCGGCTTTACCGATTGCCAGCGTGCCCACCGGAATGCCGCGTGGCATCTGCACAATAGAGTAGAGGCTGTCCACGCCGCTCAGCGCAGCACTCTGCACCGGCACGCCCAGCACTGGCACCAGCGTTTTCGCTGCCAGCATGCCCGGTAAATGCGCTGCCCCGCCTGCGCCCGCGATAATCACCTGAATACCGTTATCCGCAGCCTGTTCGGCAAAGCTGAACAGCTTGTCCGGCGTACGGTGCGCGGAAACCACTTCACACTGGAAGGGCACGGCCAGGCTGGTGAGAATGTCCGCGGCAAATTGCATGGTTGCCCAGTCACTTTTGGAACCCATAACAATAGCAATGCGGGCCGGTGCGGCGTTGGATGACATGCGGGTCTGACTCCTGTGATTTGACATACGTCATCTGACTGCCCAGGCACTCAGATGGGAAGGGCAAAGAGGATAGCATGACTGTGCAGCAAGGAAAACGTTTGCCCAGGCTTCAGACGGGCATTTGTCCCTTTTTTTTGCGGGTCAGAAAGGGAAGGAAATGAGCGTGGTTTCATGCTCGCTGACGCGGATCATCGAGCCTTCAGTATGCCATGCGCCCAGCACCAGACGTTCAGCAAGCTGACCCTTTACCTCAAGCTGATGCACTGCGGGGCGATGAGTGTGACCGTGGATTAAAACATTCACCCGATGTCGGGCCATCGTCTCTGCTACAGCCTGAGCATTCACATCCATGATGGCACTCTCTTTACTGCTGTTAGCCTGTTTACTGCCTGCGCGCATTTTCACCGCAATACGCTGGCGGACAAACAGCGGCAGAGCCAGAAACAGCCTTTGCAGCCAGCGTTGCTGCACCTTGCGCCGGAAGCGCTGATAACCTTCATCATCGGTACATAACGTATCGCCGTGCATAATCAGGATCTGTTTATTATAGAGCGTCACTACCTGCTCTTCCGGCAGCAACGTCATGCCGCTGGCAGCCGCAAAGCGCTGACCTATCAGGAAGTCACGATTACCGTGGATAAAGTAGCAGGGGATATTCTGCTGCTGGAGCCTAAGCAGCGCGGCTGCGATCTCAGCGTGCAGCGGGTCAGGATCGTCATCACCAATCCAGGCTTCAAACAGGTCGCCGAGGATATAGAGCGCGTCGGCTTTCAGCGCATCACGGCGTAAAAAAGCAAGAAAACCGGCAGTAATTGCCGGTTCTTCTTTGCACAGATGCAAATCTGCGATAAACAGCGTGTGAGGCATTATTCGCTGACGGTGACTTTCTGGATCACAACGTCATCTTTAGGCACATCCTGGTGCATGCCGCTACGGCCGGTAGCCACCGCTTTGATTTTCTCTACTACATCCATGCCTTCAACAACTTCAGCAAACACGCAGTAACCCCAGCCTTGCAGGCTTTCGTCACGGAAGTTCAGGAAGTCGTTATCTGCCACGTTAATAAAGAACTGGGCGGTAGCAGAGTGAGGTGCCTGAGTACGCGCCATAGCCAGCGTACCTTTGGTATTTTTCAGGCCGTTGCTGGCTTCGTTGCGGATCTCTTCTTTGGTTGCTTTCTGGATCATGCCCGGTTCGAAGCCGCCGCCCTGAACCATAAAGCCGTTGATAACACGGTGGAAAATGGTGTTGTCGTAGAAACCTTCACGGCAGTAATCCAGGAAGTTTGCAACGGTAGCTGGCGCTTTGTCATCGAAGGTTTTGATAACGATATCGCCATGATTTGTCTGGAAAGTGACCATATTCTCATCCTGTAAAGGTTGGAGTGGTGAATGGGAAGGCGGTGCCGGCGACCTTGTGAGCCCAGCACGCTATTAACAGAGGGCTTTTATATCACAAAATGTGATGACGAGTCAGCATCACTGCATAAACCTGGCCGGGCCAAAAGCTGACGTCATTTGCTAAAGAATAAAGTGTAGATCAGGCTTTATTCGGTTATCAGCGCTCAGACGACATCGCTTTGTAAAATCCAGGCAACCGGCAGGTGCAGGCCTCCAGGCGTGCGAATGGCAGAGCAGGCAGGAAAGGATAAGGTTAACCAATAGCTTCTCTGGTTATCATGCTTATACAGAACCTGGCCCGACGTCAGGCGTTCAACACCCTGCGGTCTGGAGCAGCTTGCTTTGCGTGGCGCTTACGATAACAATACGGCAGAATATGCCCTTGGTTTTAACCCGCACACGTCAAAACGGAATGTCTCAATGCTAAAGATTTTTAATACCCTGAGTCGTCAAAAAGAGGAATTTAAACCTATTCATGCTGGTCAGATCGGCATGTACGTGTGCGGCATTACCGTTTACGACCTGTGTCATATTGGCCATGGCAGGACCTTCGTCGCGTTTGATGTGGTGGCTCGCTACCTGCGTTATCTGGGGTACTCGCTGAAATATGTGCGTAATATCACTGATATTGATGACAAGATCATCAAACGTGCCAATGAAAACGGCGAAACGGTCGAAGTGCTGACCAACCGGATGATAGCCGAGATGCATAAGGATTTCGCTGCGCTGAATATCCTGCCACCGGATCAGGAACCGCGCGCCACGCGTCATATCGCAGAGATCATTGAGATCGTCACTAAACTGATCGATCGCGATCACGCTTATATTGCCAGCAATGGTGATGTGATGTTCTCTGTTACCAGCGATGCCGATTATGGCCTGTTATCCCGCCAGGACCTGGATCAGCTACAGGCTGGCGCCCGCGTGGAAGTGGAGGCCAACGTCAAGCGTAATCCGATGGACTTCGTATTGTGGAAAATGTCCAAAGCTGACGAGCCAAGCTGGCCTTCTCCGTGGGGCGCAGGCCGTCCGGGCTGGCATATCGAGTGTTCAGCCATGAACTGCAAACAGTTGGGTGAGCATTTTGATATTCACGGCGGCGGCTCCGATCTGATGTTCCCGCATCACGAGAACGAAATTGCCCAATCTTCCTGCGCCCATGACGGTCCGTACGTGAACTACTGGATGCACTCCGGCATGGTGATGGTAGACCGTGAAAAGATGTCCAAGTCGCTGAACAATTTCTTCACAGTGCGCGACGTGCTGGAATATTTTGATGCGGAGACTGTGCGCTATTTCCTGATGTCCGGCCACTATCGCAGTCAGTTGAACTATGGCGAAGAGAACCTGAAACAGGCCCGTTCTGCGCTGGAACGTCTCTATACCGCAGTGCGTAACACCGACATTCAGGCACTGCCAGCGGGCGGCGAACTCTTTGAAGCCCGTTTCCGTGAGGCGATGGATGATGACTTCAACACGCCGGAAGCCTATTCCGTGCTGTTTGATATGGCGCGTGAAGTCAACCGCCTGAAAGCGGAAGATATGACGGCGGCCAACGGTCTTGCGGCAAAATTGCGCGAGCTGGCTGGCGTGCTCGGGCTGCTGGAGCAGGATCCGGAACTGTTCCTGCAAAACGGCGCGCAGAGTAATGATGATGAAGTTGCCGAGATCGAAACGTTGATCAGAATGCGGCTGGACGCCCGTAGAGATAAAAACTGGGCGCAGGCAGATATGGCCCGCGATAAGCTGGTGGCGATGGGCATCGTGCTGGAAGATGGCCCGCAGGGAACCAGTTGGCGCCGCAAGTAATCTCAGCGTGTATCACTATCAGGGGCGAAAGCCCCTTTTTTATTTCAGCCTGAATTGCCTGTCAGCACATTAACGCTTGTTACCAGAGCATGCTGCGGCTTATGCCGATTCCCGTGCAACAAGTTGCCCGGAAAGCGTAATCCGTTGCGTTTGCAGTTGCGGATCCTGCAGCTTGCGGATCATTAGCGCGGCAGCCTGGCGTCCCGACTCCTCACTGGCAGAAGAAACATAGGTAAACGACGGAGAAGTCAGATTAACGTGCAGCATATCCTCAAAGCCGATCAGCGCCACCTGCTGGGTTAAAAACACATCTTTGCCTACGGTGCGCCCTACATTATGAATACCGGCAATTGAGCCAATCATGGCATCGGGAGAATGGCAGAGCAGGGCGGTGAGAGTGTTATGTTTTTCCAGCAATTGCCGCGTGACGATGCCCGCTGCACGGGTATCATCGCTACAGGCGGGGGTCGCGTCCTCTCTTAAGACCAGACCATACTGGTTCATGGCACTGCGAAATCCTGCAAGCCGCTGCTGGCGAATCAGATCACCTTCGGTACCGCCAATATAGGCGATCTGACGGTGGCCGCGCTCAATCAGGTAGCGCGCGGCCAGATTCGCCGCCTGCCGGTTGTCGCGCATTACCAGATTGCACTCTTCTTCCAGCTTCAGTTGAGAAACCACAACCAGCGGTAGCGAACAGTCGCGAATTTGTGCGGGCAAACGTGATGACCGCACGTCACAGGAAAGATAAATCACTCCGGCAACGCCCTGCTGCCTGAACGAGAGCAGGCAGCGCTCAAGATGTTCATCCTCGTTAAGCGGCTGGCCGAGAAAAACCATATAACCCTGTTTTTCCAGCTCCTGCACGAGGCTTGCCATCACTTTAATTGAGAAGCTGTCGCTGAAATCCCGCAGGATCAGACCGATAAGATTAGAGGTATTGGAACGCAGGTTTGCGGCGGCGACGTTGTGGACATAGCCAATATCGTTAATGACGGCCTGAACTTTCTCTATCGTCGCATCCGAAATTTTCCCTTTACGGCGCAGCACCAGCGAGACGGTAGAAACCGATACGCCCGCGCGTTTTGCGACATCTGTGATACTGACTTTCTTCAAATCCCCTCCCTGAAATCGCGCCCCTGTCCGCCTGAGATGAAAACGTCCCCAGTATTACCGGGGACGTATCAGAGTGACATCTTATTATTTGCTTGTCCTTTCAGACATGCTTTGGGCAATAAACTGTGCTCTCGCGCCGAAAATCACCTGAATGCCATTGTCACCGACAAACACTACGCCGCGCGCCCCAAGACTGTTCAGCCCGTCTCTGTCTACCTTCTCGCTCTCTGCCACTTCAAGGCGCAGACGAGTGATACAGGCGCCCACGGAGTCGATGTTTTTCGCGCCGCCCAGCAGCGTAATGATTTCGGTAGCCAGTTCGTCATCGGTTTTATCATCTGTCGTGGCGGTCACTTCTGACCGTCCCGGTGTTTTAACATCTAAACGACGGATGACAAACCGGAAAGTGAAGTAATAGATCAGCGCCATCGGCACGCCGACAATCACGGCGTTCAGATAGTTGGTTTGATAGCCGTTAAATGAGGGCAGAATGCCGAAGGAGATATAGTCAATCAGGCCTGCGGAGAACGATTTAGCGATATGTGCATGCAGCAGATACATAGACATATAAGCCACGCCAGCCATGATAGCGTTAAAGACATAAAGGACCGGCGCAACAAAAATAAAGGTAAATTCTACCGGCTCGGTGATCCCCGTCAGGAAGCAGGTGAGGGCCGCAGAGAAGAGAATACCGGAAGCGATTTTCTTATTTTTGGTGTGCGCCTCATGATACATCGCCAGACAGGCGGCAGGCAGCGCGAACAGCATCAGCGGGAACTCGCCCTGCATAAACTTACCGGCATTCTGGTAAGTATCACTACTGAAGGTTTTACTTCCCTCTTCCAGCATCTTGAACCAGATAGTTTGATCGCCGTGGATCACCTGGCCACTCAGGGTTGTATAGTCGCCAAACGAGTACCAGAAAGAGGGATACCAGATATGGTGCAGGCCGAGCGGGATAAGCGCACGTTCAACCAGGCCAAAAATAAAGGTTGAGGCGGCCTGGTTATTGCCGTTAACGACCACGGAGAGCGCATCGATTCCATTCTGAACATGTTCCCAGACATAGGGCAGCAGCAGCCCCAGAATAAAGGAGAGAAAGGCTGTTGCAATGGCGACGAAGCGCTTACCGGAGAAGAAGCCAAGGAATTCCGGCAGTTGCAGGGTGTGAAAACGGTTATAGCACCAGGCAGCGAGGATACCGCAGATCAACCCACCAAACACGCCCATTTGCAGTGTCGGAATGCCCACCACCATGGCGTATTTTCCGCCCTGGGAAGCCATCTCTGGCGTTATGCCCAGCAGCGTCCCGATGGTGATGTTGGTGATAAATACCGATACGGCGGCCGAAAGGGCGGCGATACCCGATTCAGAAGCCAGACCTACAGCGGAACCGATGGCAAACAGTAGCGGCAGATTATCGAAAATCACTCCCCCCGCGTTCATCATTAGCGGCAGGTGAAACTTGTCGCCGAAGGCCAGTAGCAGCCCTGCGGCCGGAAGCAAAGAGATTGGCAGCATTAACGCGCGACCAATCATGGATAATTTTGATAACGATCTCACAAACCCTGATATCAGACTCATGCTGCCTTCCCCCGGTGGTGTTTTCCACACCCTGTTATTGTAAGTAGAACGTTTTAGTAGAACGTTCTACCTATCGTGAGAGAAGCGTGATTTTGCTGCAACAGGATTTTCATCTTCAGCTAGAGGAAATAGTGATAGTTTGAAGTCGATCGGCTATTGCCTTACGAGAAATAGGGTATTGCGCATGAAGAGAGGAAGGGGCTGTACCGGATTGGGCCTGGGAAGATTAAGAGAAATCCGGCAGCGAAACGCTGCCGGAAAAGGGCAGGCTTATGCCGTAACCGCTATGCTTTGACCCTCAAATACCACGGTCTGGCCCGCTACAATTTTGCAGCGTTTGCGGGTTTCCACCACGCCATCGACGGTGACGTTGCCTTCTGCAATCAGCGTTTTGGCGCGCGCGCCGCTTTCCACCAGACCTTCCAGCTTCAGCAGATCGCACAGATCGACATGGGGATGTTTACCTAAAGAGAACGTTGCCATTATTTTACTGCTCCATCATGAGATTCTTCGCAGGCCTGCAGGGTGTTCTGAATCAGCGTTGCCACAGTCATCGGGCCTACGCCGCCTGGAACTGGGGTAATATAAGAGGCACGCTCTGAAGCCGCCGCAAAATCAACATCACCCACCACTTTGCCACTTTCAAGGCGATTAATACCCACGTCAATCACCACCGCCCCTGGCTTGATCCAGTCACCCGGAATAAAGCCTGGTTTGCCTACCGCGACCACCAGCAGATCGGCGTGCTCCACATGGAAGCGCAGATTTTTGGTAAAGCGATGGGTAACGGTTGTGGTGCAGCCAGCCAGCAGCAGCTCCATGCTCATCGGGCGTCCGACAATGTTAGAGGCGCCAACCACCACGGCATTCATGCCAAAGGTATCGATGTTGTAACGCTCCAGCAGCGTCACGATGCCACGGGGCGTACATGGGCGCAGCTTTGGCGCGCGCTGGCACAGGCGACCAACGTTATAAGGGTGGAAGCCATCCACATCTTTCGAAGGCGAGATGCTTTCCAGCACTTTTACGTTATCGATGCCTGCCGGCAAAGGCAACTGCACCAGGATCCCATCGATTTCGCTATCCTTGTTCAGCTTGTCGATCAGCTCTAACAGATCGGCTTCGCTGGTGGAAGCGGGCAGATCGTAAGAGCGGGAGAGGAACCCGACTTCTTCACAGGCGCGGCGTTTACTGCCGACATAAATCTGCGAAGCGGGGTTCTCACCAACCAGAACAACTGCCAGGCCCGGAGCACGCTTTCCGGCTGCCAGACGCTGGCGGACTTTTTCCGCAACCTCTTGACGCACCTGCTGCGCAATCGTTTTACCGTCAATAATCTTTGCTACCATCAGAGAGGGGATCCATCTGTGTTGAGTTAATACGGGGATTGGTGCCTATTTTGTCAGAAGCGGGCGCTGCTGTCAGGCACAGTTTCAGGCAAGACTGTTCAATAGTGCAGCAACAGACCGCTTCCGCCCGATAAATCGTTGACTCAGCAGGTTCGCACCGTATAATTCGCCTCAGTTCTCCATGCGCCCTTAGCTCAGTTGGATAGAGCACCGGCCTTCTAAGCCGTAGGTCACAGGTTCGAATCCTGTAGGGCGTACCATTACTTTTCAGGCAGTTACGCTAGTTTCAATCCCACCTGATTTTCCCCCTGTGTCGTATTTGTGTCGTTATCACCCAAAAGTGAGTCAATTTTGCACCTAATCTCCGTTACGACAGGTAGATGAGGGCAGTTTCGATTTCTGCCGGTTCTTAAGCGCCAGCTCACGCCCCACACTTTACGTTCAATGCCTTCATTGTGTTATTACATATAGCAGATTACTGATTCTTAGCATAAAAAACGCCTCGGTGAGCGGTTGGTATTACTATGATGGTCGAACCCTGGCCGTTGTGGGATAGCCATTATTCCCATTGTCATAGGTAAGGTCAGATTCAGGCTCAGGTTCAGGTTCAGGTTCAGTTAAAACAATTTAATTCGCTCCTTTACCCTCACGAACTCACGTCACTAACTCACCGGCGCCAGGTTCGGAGTCAAAATCATGTTCCTTTTCAGTGCCAGTATCATCAAATGTCAGAGTTATTTTCATTTGCCTTTCTTCTTCTGGTAAACCGGATATTTACTCAGCTATGGAGCTATATTTCTAGCGCCTAACCTCTTCACACTCAAGCTGAACAAATGACCTGCACTTGATGTTCGCCTCTTCATCAACTCACATGACTCTCTGGTTTCGTATATCCGGGTACCGCAGCATTAGCCGGTCAGAAGCGGAACAGCTCAGCATGACAGAGTTTCAGCTTATGCTTAACGCCAAGTACCTAAACCAAAAGGGATTCACTCGCGATGAGTATGATTCCGTGGTCGATGATTACATAGCAAAGAAAGCAAGAAAGCTGGCGGAAGCAGCATAATGTTCATCATTAGTTTTTCATTAAAACGCTAATGATTTGGCTTTAGTTGTCGATAAAGCTTTTGCATTGAACAATTTCACTTATCTGGAAACGAAGAACAATGAAAAAATTAACTTTAGCTGTGGCTGCTTGTGCGATTTTACTCTCTGGTTGTACCGTTCGCGTTGCCGACATGACTGTTGGTAGCACCAAAAACTACAATCTAAATGCCGCTAAATTCGAAAAGGGCGCTCGCGTAATTGGTGAGGATAAGGCGCCAATCGTGATTTTCCCTCTTGGGATTCCTAGCGTTAAAACTGCAATGGACCGCGCTATTGAAAAAGATAAGTGCGCTGTTGGTTTGAGCGATGTTGTTATCTACCAGCTTAATCACGCCTTCCTGTTTGGGACTTACGGATTCCGTGTAGAAGGTACACAGATCATCGATAAGTCTCAGTTAGGATGTGAGAACCATTAATAGATATCAACCCCTCCAATAGCCCGCCATCCGGCGGGTTTTTCCTTTCCGGTCAAAGCCAAATCCCCATTTTTTTGCTTCCTATTGCATCAGATCCTCTTTAGGATTCATTCCATCATTTACGTTAAGGGATGAGGGTATGAAGAAGTTATTTGTTGCATTTGCTTTGGCTGGTTTAGTTTCGGGTTGCGCTCCACATGCAAAATGCATGGGCATCAATGCTAAAAATTCCTATGGTGGGTATACATGAATCAAAAGATATTGGTTCTTCTTTCATAACGGAAACATCTTAAAAGCTCAACAAACGGATATTTATCCTGGGATGATGATATTCAGAGGCCATAATGTGGCCTGTGAATAAGATAAATAATCTAACTAGCCTCGTAAGGCTATCCAATCCAGCTGGCTGCAATGACACACCAGGAAAGGCGCTAAGTAAGAAGTGAGGTGATATTATGGAATATCAGTGTGATATCTTCATGCAAAGAAGTATTATCTAACAGGGGGTTAACGCGCTTAATTTTGTTTTTAACCTGAGCAGAACCTGGCAGACAGCTACCAATACAGTTTAAGGTAAGAGAAGCTTCCTGGGTAATGTGGCCGTGGCATCGAGCAGGGCATTGTTATGGTAGTGGTGAAACGGCGCTAAAGCGTGGCGGAAAAACTTTTGACAGAATGAGCAATCGGGCATAGAGAGGATTTCCCTTAACGGGTTGCAAAATTATTTGATTATATTTTCTATGCCCGTTCTATTTTACCCGCCCATTACTGGGAATTTCTCAGTAAAGGGCGAGGTCGTTAACACTCCACTCTACTGTAGAGTAAAATGCCATGAGCCAATCGGGCTTCTGGTGAGCACCATAATTCTCTCCTCACCGTCAATGACGACATAAAACTGGTCTTTTACTTTAAGACGTTTAGGGAAGTCTTCATTTTCATCGTATCGCACCTTTATTTTATCCCCAACGATATGCGCCTCTGCTTTTTTATCGTATTGAGGTAGATATATTGTCTTCTTCACGTTTAGCCTCCTTCTGATAAAGCGGAATTATCCTGCAAATTGTCATCAACTCGTTGCGGTAGTAGTGAAACCGCTCTGAAAAGTCGTCATGCAGTTGCGCCAGCTTGCACTTCATATGTCAGAACCAGGGGGCTTATATGCCCCCTGTAAGCGTCTCATGGCGCGGCCAGACTGACGCTAATCTTTCCCCGCACTTCTTTGCTGCGTGCTGCTACGGTGTATGGCATTGGTTACCCTTCTGACTGGAGTATATCGCGGGGACGTTATTCTGGTAGTCCTGGTTTGCGATAGGATGGAACAGGCGTTGAGTTTTTGTACGCCTTATGGTCATCACCAGGAGATGCCTTATGGGTAAGGGCGCAGGTAGTTTCAGAAACATGCACAAAAAACCCGACCATGGTGGTCGGGAAAGGAATCAATATTACTCTTGTATCACACACGCATTCATCCGCATGTGTAGTTTATTTAGCCTACCAGGCAGCAAGGATGATTACTGTAGGGACATTCTTAGGTTTGAAACTTCGGAATTTTCTGGTGAATGAGTTCGCTCCTGATGAAGCGCGAAGAGCTGGATAACAGGCACAATAAAAATGACGTGATGGCCGCCAGGCCGCCCCTCTGATTTCTCTCACAGTAAGCGTTAGATGGATCGTTCCCCATCGCAGGCGCTGACGATCGCTACAAATCCTCCGCCATTTGAGCAGGTACCAGGATACAAGGGAACGATAAACAGGCATGAAATGATGCTTAATTGACCGATTGAATCGTAACACTACCGGTTAACTTTTAACCTCCACTGTGGAGGGAATGACCATGCTTGTCAGAAATATCTCGTTAGCAGTAATCATCTTATATGGACTCATTTCTTCCGAAATGGTGCTCGCAAAAAACGCTCGTCTGAGTGACGATCAGGTTAAACAGCAGCTTATTGATCAATCCATTGCTTCGTATCCAGGCGTATGTGCTTGTCCATTTAATTCAGCAAGAAATGGCAGTAGCTGCGGCAGACGAAGTGCATGGAGCAAAGCTGGTGGCTATGCACCAATTTGCTATAAAAAGGAAGTTACCAGAGAGATGATCCTACAATGGCGGCAAAGCAACGATGTTTAACTGCCCCTGTCAGCGGATTTTTATCTACAGGGTTATCCAATAGTTACAGCGTTAACTGGTTACCTACATTAAAGTTCGACGGTCGGGTGGTGTAAAGCTTTCAGCCGCATTCGGACGTTATAACTATTTTTATCCGGGACATTGACCACCTTCTGCTGAACTGCGGCATGTGTTCATTACTTTTATTCATCCTTTTAGCAATCATCATGATTATTAAGCAATAATGGCCGATATGCTATCCGGGGTAACCGCGCAAAGTGTACGAGCGCTAAAATTTTTCTTGATAGCCAGTACCAACCGATATTACTGTATATACATACAGTAATTAACCGGTCACTCATTATGGAATTTTTAAAACCTGCTGAAATCAGAGCCGTCATTACTCTGCCATTGTTCATCGACCGCGTACCCTGCGGTTTACCCAGCCCGGCCCAGGACTATGTTGAGCAACGCATTGACCTGAATAATCTGCTTATACAGAAGCCCAGCGCGGCATACTTTGTCCGCGTAAGCGGGGATTCGATGATTGATGCCGGGATAACCGACGGCGATATGCTGGTGGTGGACAGCTCTCTTACCGCCACACATGGCGATTTCGTGGTGGCTTCCGTCTCTGGCGAGTTTACCGTTAAGGAATTACGCACACGTCCCTTTTTGCATCTCCTGCCGCACAATAGCCGATACTCCCCAATCACCTTTAAATCTGAGGATGAGCTGGAGATATTTGGTGTGGTGACCTTTACCATCAAAGCGTGCCGGTGAGATGCCTTTTGTGACGTCAACAGCTAATCGTTACCCCGTTCGGGACTGTCGGGTGCGGCATATCCTGGACGGTTCTGGTGCCGCGCATTACCCGCTGTTCCGCAGAGAGCAATGGTTCGCCGCATGGCCTGTACGGGGTTTGATTTTAAGCCGCTAAAAGAGAGCAGACGCTGTAGTTGGGATCCAATGTCCAGGGACGAGAGTCGGTATGAGATCGCTTTTCTGCGTCCCGGCCTCACCGGGCTGTGGGCGTAGCGATTGTCTGAGGCACCTTCGGTATGCTGCCAGCGCATCTGCTCATCTATCGGCTGCTCACTTCTTCAGGCGCTTTTTTTCCTTCGCTGTTTCGCACTGATAACGAATATCTCAACAGGATGTATATTTTTTTGATTTATATGATCTTTATCTGAATTGCTACTTCCTTTTATACAATTAATACCTTAAGTAATGATTTTTTTCATCTTAAAACATTTTTAGCTGCTGTTGAAACAACAGGATCAGGAGTGCGACGTAAACATTTAATTTAAGAGGCTATTATTTTTAGGCCGTAGTAATAACCACAAAGTACAAAGTTGTTTATTCCATGATATTTCAGCGCTTCGCTTATAAATTTTTTTTGCATAAAAAAACATAGCGGCTATGCTTAATTACTGAGTGACGGCAGGCAGGATAACTCTCTGATAACCTGCCGTTGACCTGGAAGTTAAAACTAGTACATTCAAAATGAGAGGTATTTATGACTGAACATCGCGGTGGATCCGGTAACTTCGCAGAAAATCCTGAAAAAGCCTCTGAAGCGGGCAAGAAAGGCGGCCAGAATAGCGGCGGTAACTTCGCTAACGACCGTGAAAAAGCCTCCGAAGCCGGTAAGAAAGGCGGCGAACACAGCCACGGTGGCGGCCGTAAAGAAAAGTAACAGCGTGTCGCTTCTTAATATGAAACAGTCAGCTCAGGCTATTTGTTTCTGATTAAGCTAACCTTAAGTGTATGACTGCCCGGGGCGTATAAATAAAATTATACGTTCCGGGCAGTCTTATTTTAACTGACATTTACTTCCGTTCATCTTTTATCGTCACAATCATGTCTGCTCCGTAAGGGGATATTATTTAATTCTGACAAAGCTGCGTTCTGCTTATGCTTTTAATGGGCTGGCATCGTTTTTTATTAATGACCTTTAAGTGCCATACGGGTAAATTTTTTTTGGTAGAATTGTTGCTGGTGTTGTTATTTTATTCTCGCTGAAAATATCCGGGTGTCACGTTACAGATCAGCTATCGCTTTATAAATTACTGATTATCCTGATACCGGATTATTCGACTGGCGCTTCCTGGGGGTGATGGTCAGCTAAGCCTCCTGCCCAAACCGTTGTTTGGCCTGGCGAAGGGGCCGCTGAAAAGCATGGCCTCGCAGCCTGTAATTAGCGTAACAGAGTCAGGTTGTAAAACAGTGAAAGCCGGAATCGCCACCGACTTTGCCCTTCTTTTTAACCTCTCCTTGAGCCACCTTTGCTGGCTTTTTTCCCACGCCAGTATTCCTCCAGATAAGGCAGCACTTCCAGAAAAAAGATGCCTGAAAGCACGGCAGTAATGTAACCAGCAGGCAACGGATCATCTCTTTGTTTCAGCTCAAACCGGGCAGGCTCGTCCCCAAAACCGAATAATGCCAGGAACTGTGGCCAGTGACGTGAAATGACCAGCAGGAGCGCCATCAGGGGGACCATTTCCAGGAAGCTGTGTATGTGCTGCTCAATCGGGGAAACCCGCCTTGCAGTCACGGCATAGCTGACATCCCATAAAGCAGTCGCCTCATGACAGAAAAACAGCACAATCATAAAGGCTATAACCAGCGAATTGACATCCAGAAACAGGGCCGCAAGTAATGGCAGGCCCATCTCTAAAAACATCAGAATATGTATGTAAGTTTCTTTAAGCCCGGTTGTCGTTTCAATATCCGTTGCTCTGTGGCAAAGCCAGTCGGCAAAACCGGCAATAAGCCAGACGGGCAGAACGAAGTACAGCAGTAGCAACATCTGTGGGTCGGAATGATACATTCTGTTTCCCCTTTATGACGGAAGGAGATAAAGCTTAGACTCAGGCTGACTATATGCAAGAAATCAGGAAAAGCGTCATTGCCGAAGCATCAGTTTTTTGGATCCCTGCCGGACTGAGCGTGACGCGCAGGTTTAAAGTCAAACCGCTTGTTAATGTTGCTCACTGCATTCAGGGCCGGCAAGTGCCAATTTTTTGCCAGCTTCTGTATCACTGTACTGCCTGAAGTTGTTGATAAAAAGCTGTGCCAGCTTGTGTGCTGCCTCAAGCCATAGATCTTCTGACTCCCAGCTATTGCGGGGATCAAGCAGGGTAGAATCTATGCCCGGTACGTTGTCAGGCACAGAAAGTCCAAACACCGGGAGTTTTGTATAAGCGGTCTCGCTGAGAAAACCATTCAGGATCGCGCTGATGATGTTGCGGGTATTGCTAAGAGAAAGACGCTCGCCTTTACTGTTCCAGCCTGTGTTAACCAGCCAGGCCTCTGCATTAATTTCTATCATTTTTGCTTCCAGCACGCTGGCATACTGGGTTGGATGAAGCAACAGAAATGCAGCACCATAGCAAGCTGAGAAAGTAGGGGTAGGATGCGTAATACCCCTTTCGGTACCCGCCAGTTTTGAGGTGAAACCAGAAAGGAAGTGATACTGCATCTGTTCTCGCGTCAGACGAGAAACTGGAGGCAATACGCCGAAGGCATCTGCCGTCAAAAAAATAATGTGTGCCGGATGTCCTGCGCGTGAAACCGGGGTGACAATATTATCAATATGCGAAAGTGGATAAGAGACGCGCGTATTTTCCGTTTTACGGCCATCAGCGAAGTCCACACTTCCATCCTCCCTGATTACTACATTTTCCAGTAACGCCCCATGCCGGATAGCCTTATAAATTTCAGGCTCAGCTTGTTTATTGAGATTAATCGTTTTTGCATAACACCCCCCTTCAAAGTTAAAAATACCTTCATCATCCCAGCCATGTTCATCATCACCGATAAGTTGACGTTCTGGATCCGTAGAGAGCGTGGTTTTACCCGTTCCTGACAGACCAAAAAAAAGCGCCACATCACCGCTGGTTCCACGGTTCGCAGAACAGTGCATTGATGCGATTCCGCGCTGTGGCAGAAGATAATTCATCACGGAAAAAAGACCTTTCTTCATCTCTCCGCCGTACCAGGTTCCGCCGATTAACTGAATATTCTCTGTCAGGTTAAAGGCCACAAAATTTTCGGAATTCATGCCGTGTAACTGCCAGGCGGCATTGGTGCATTTTGAACCATTCAGCACCATAAAATCTGGCTCAAACTCTTCACTCTCCTCTGCAGTAGGAGCAATAAACATATTTTTAACGAAATGAGCCTGCCAGGCGACTTCGGTAATAAAGCGGACAGCCAGGCGCGTGTCAGGACTCGCTCCGCACCAGGCGTCCAGAACATAGAGTTTTTTAGCTGACAGCTGTTCAGCGACGAGTGATTTGAGTTGTGACCAGACTTCAGGCGACAGCGGTTTATTATCGTTACGTCCTGCTCCGGAATCAGCCCACCACAAGCTTTTGCGGGTGGTATCATCCAGCACAATATATTTATCTTTAGGTGAACGCCCGGTAAATTCGCCTGTATCTACTGAAACAGCACCGGAGGATGTCAACACGCCGCGCTCAAAGCCTTCCAGCTGCGGTGAAGTTTCATGCCTTATAAGGAGGTCATAGTCAGGGTTATAAATGACTTCTGTTGTTTCTTTTATTCCAACGGATAAAAGTGTTTTTTCGATACTTTTTTGAATGTTCATATGATTCCTGTCTTATAAAATAATACATCTTAATGAGATATTTCATTTTAAATTGAAAACCATCTCGCCTTACATTACTTCATGTCACCCAGAAGAGAGTTGACATTAGAATTTATCTCATTCGTCACTTTACAGTTAACTTCATCCATAAGGTATGAGTGTTCTGTAATTGGCCTGCATCCAGTTTTATATGTTGTTTATAATGTTATTAATATCGTTGTGTCAGGCTGAGACTGAAAAGTTATTTTTCAGAAATGTTGGGGGTGAACCTGCCCCCTCTATCTTTAATTTAACTTTTCCGGCTGCCAGGTATCTTACCCATTGGTTGTGTATCTGCATAAATTTTCCTGTGATATGCCATGCATATCAGCATCAATATTCAGGTTCGAGCCGCCAGTAACGATCGCCATAACGGCAACTTCATTTATCGGTTATTCATCGTTTGCGACAGCGCTGGTATTTCACCGAGTCCCGCACCTTTTATTTTCATGCTCAGCTGAACGTTGCGATGAAAAACAATAGTGATCGCGGCAAGCAGAGCAGGTAAGGCAAGTAGATAAAAGATCGCTGACTGACCAGGAAACGCGCCCATTAACAGGCCGCCCAGTGATGAACTGAGAATGGCACCGATGCGACCAATGCCGTGCATCCAGCTCACCCCTGTAGCGCGAATTTCAGTAGGATAATAGGCTGGAGAATAGACCTGCAGGCCGTTTTGTGCGCCATTGATGCACATGCCAGTGATAAAAATAATGACACCCAGCGCGACGCCGCTCAGGCCGAACAGACCTTGCGTGATCAAACAGGCGCAGCCAATTAAATACACAACGCCGATCACCCATTTAGCACGTAGCTTATCCATCAGCGCACCGACAATAAGTCCTCCCAGCGGGCCACCAAGCTGGAACAGCCCGGCGATAATGGCGGCTTGCTCCAGTGAAATATCACCAGATCGCATGATGGTTGGTAACCAGCCGTTCAGTAGATAAATTACGAAGAGACCCATAAAATAGGTCAGCCAAAGGATGATGGTGCCGCGTGCAAAACCATGACGAAACAGCTCGGCAATAGTGCTGTTGCGTTTTACGCCGGGTGAATTAAGGATAAAAGCATTATCACCGCTGAAATTACCGCCCATGCGATTGAGAAGGGCGGCGATTTGCGCACGGGGCGCCTTGCGTACCACTAAATTCAGTGCTGATTCCGGCAGCAACCAGGCAATAAACGGCAGCATCAGTAACGGCACTGCACCGCCAAAAATCAGCACCGCAGGCCAGTGATAGTGCGCCAGCAACCCAGCGGCAATAAATCCACCCAGGCCAGAACCAATATTAAAGCCGCTGAACATCAGGGTAATCATGATGCCTTTACGGCGCTCGGGCATGTATTCCGACAGTAACGTTACGCAGTTCGGCATCACCGCACCCAGTCCAAGTCCGGCAATAAAGCGCAGTAGCGCCATTTGCACTGGCGTAGCGGCAAAAGCACAGGCAAGGCTGAATGCTGAGAACATCAGCACCGACAGTAAAATTATCCGCTTGCGGCCATAGCGATCGGACATCGGCCCGGCGATTAGCGCACCGAGCGCCACACCAAACATTGCTGCACCCAGAATGGGTCCCATTGCTGAGCGGCTGATGCCCCAGTGCTCTATCAGAGCCGGGGCGATAAAGCCCATCACGGCGGCATCATAGCCGTCAAACATAATGATGATCAGGCACAGCAGCAACACGCGCCATTGAAAGGACGAGACGGGCCGCTCATCAATCCACGCTTTTACATTGACCAGGTTATTTGCTGTCATTGGGTATGCTCTCTTTTGTGCCGCCTGCGGCAGCTATCGTTGTGTTAAGAGAAGGTAACAATCCAGCAACAAGGTAAGCGTGGTGAGCGGCAGTGTCTGTCAAAAAAGGCTTTTAGAAGTATGAGTTAGCTTTATATTGTGATGCATTTAACATGTCATTAAGCGCTATAAACCTCCTCAGAGCCTTTATACACAGGAGTCTGAGGAGATTTTTGATTCGGCACTATATGAATTTCGTTTAGGTTGTGGATTGCAGTGTTTCGCTGATACAGCGCAGTAATGCTTTGGTCGCCGGGGAGTGCAGTGCCCCCTGACGAAAAGTTAACCCAATTTCGCGGCGTGTATTCGGTAAACTAAGCTGCAAAGGGCTGAGGATCCCAGCGCGTAATTCATACTCCAGTTGATGCGAGGAGACCGCCGCGACCATATCGGAATGAAGCAAAATCCCCCGGACTATCGCCAGATCGCCGCTTTCAACTACCGGCTGCGGTGCATGCATGCCTAATGCCTGCAAAGCAAGATCCAGCAGATGACGGGCGGGGGTGTTATCACGTGGCAAGACCCACTGTGTCAGCGCCAGATCGTCAGGTGTAAGTGGGCGTCCGACAAGCGGATGTTGCGGTCGCGCCAGTAAAATAAGCTCCTCGTCGAACAAAACCTGATTATGAATATCCAGCACGACATCATTATGACGCAGTGCGCCAATGATAAAATCAATGTCGCCAGCCCGCAGTTCCGTCACCAGGGCGTTAAAAGCGCTCTCATTGGTTACTACTTTAATGCCGGGATAACGCCTTACCAGGCGCGTAATCGCCAGCGGCAGCAAATTGCTGCGGCATAGCGGTAACGCACCCACATGCACGGTGCCGGTTAATACGCCTTTCTGTGCCGCAAGGTCTTCGGGAATATGACGGATTTCATTTAACGCGCGGCTGATAAACGGCGCTATTTCACGTCCAGCGGTGGTCGGCATCATCCCTTTTGGTGTGCGCTGAAACAAAGGCACATCTGCTCCCTTTTCCAGCACCTTCAACGCCGCGCTGACTGCCGGCTGGCTAATGCCCAGCGAATTGGCCACGCTTTGCGTGTGGTGGAGCCGGTAAAGTGCCAGGAAAATTTGCAAACGTCGCAGGTTAAACAGCCAGATCGGCTCAACTTCTTCGCGGCCGCTGTCGCGCTGTTTTAGCTTACTGAGCAGTTGTGGGATCAGATGAAGTTCCTGAATGGCGCGTCTGGCACGTGGCAGGACACATTTTCCCATTTCTGTCAGCATCATGCCGCTCGCGTGACGCTCGAACAAGGGCGTAGCTAAAGTGTGTTCAAGATCACGTATTGAACGGGTAACGGCTGACTGCGTGCGAAATAATTTATTGGCGGCTTCAGATACGGTACCGCGTTCCGCAATCATGCAGAAGGCACGTATTTGCATGATTTTTAAAAAATTACTCTCTTTTTTGTTTTCCATTTTCTCAACAATTTTTATGAGGTCTGAATCACAACATAAATAGAATTCATAGCTCACGCAATGAAAGGCATTATTCGCGCTGTGGGCCTCATGACAGGATAAATAAAACAGTAAACGCAGGAATAGAAGATGGAAATGAACCCAAAAAAGAGTGCCTTAGTGGTCAGTGCACATTCTGCTGATTTTGTCTGGCGTGCAGGTGGTGCTATTGCGCTACATGCCTCACAAGGATACGACATGCATGTTGTATGTCTCTCCTATGGCGAACGTGGCGAATCGGCCAAATTGTGGCGCAAAGGGAATATGACTGAGGCTCTGGTGAAGCAAAACCGTCAGAAGGAAGCGGAAGCTGCGGCGCAAATTTTGGGTGCCAGTATTGAATTCTTCGATCTTGGTGATTATCCACTGCGTGCCGATAAAGAGACATTGTTCCGGTTAGCTGACGTGTTCCGTAAGGTACAGCCGCACTTCGTTTTGACCCATTCGGTAAACGACCCCTACAACTACGATCATCCGCTGGCCGCTAACCTGACACAGGAGGCGCGTATCATCGCTCAGGCTGAAGGTTACCGGCCGGGTGAGCCGATCATCGGAGCGCCGCCAGTCTATTGTTTTGAGCCTCATCAGCCGGAGCAGTGTAACTGGAAGCCAGACGTGCTGCTGGATATCACCTCCGTATGGGATAAGAAATACGCTGCGATCCAGTGCATGGCGGGACAGGAGCATCTGTGGGAGTACTACACCCGCGTAGCGTTACAGCGTGGTGTTCAGGCGAAACGCAATGTAGGCATCGCCTCGGCAAAAGTGATCAGCCATGGTGAAGGCTATCAAAGCCTGTTTCCACGCGTGACGGAGGATTTGTCATGAGCCTGGTAAATAAAAAGGGAGTAGTGGTAAGAAACATCGACCGTGTTGAAGCCAGGTTGATCTCACGTTTTGCGCGCTATGGCGTGGCAACTACACATGAAGCGCAGGGCCGCAGTGGATTACTGGATGTGCGTATACGGCCCATTCAGCAGAATCGCGCTATCGCAGGCAGTGCAGTGACGGTACTTGTCTCACCCGGCGACAACTGGATGTTTCATGTTGCGGTCGAGCAGTGTCAGCCCGGCGATGTGTTGCTGGTTACGCCAACCTCAGAGTGCCATGATGGTTTTTTCGGCGATCTGCTGGCAACCTCTTTACAGGCGCGCGGCGTTGTAGCACTGGTGGGTGATATCGGTATACGTGACAGCCAGGTGCTGCGTGAAATGAATTTTCCTGTCTGGTCACGTGCCGTCTATGCCCAGGGCACGATTAAGGCCACGCTGGGATCGGTGAACGTGCCGGTTACCTGTGCCGGAGAGTTAGTGAACCCCGGCGACGTCGTAGTAGCAGATGATGATGGCGTGGTTATTGTGCCGCGTGAGCGGGCCGCAGAGGTAGCTGAGGCGGCGCAAAAGCGTGAAGAGGCAGAAGAGGGCAAGCGCCAGCGCCTGGCGGCGGGTGAACTCGGACTGGATATTTACCAGATGCGCCCGCAGCTCGCCGAAAAGGGGCTGCGCTATGTTGATTCTCTTGATGAGCTGAAAAATAGCTGATGAAACAGACGTTTATTCCTTGCGTGCTGATCCGCGGTGGAACCTCAAAAGCCGCCTGCTTTCTGGCGGCTGACTTACCAACCGATGTTGCCACGCGCGACCGCGTATTGCTGTCAGTTATGGGGTCGCCAGACAGGCGGCAGATTGACGGTATCGGCGGTGCCGATCCGCTGACCAGTAAAGTAGCGATTATTTCCCCATCAACGCGGTCGGATGCGGACGTTGACTACCTGTTCGCTCAGGTAAATGTGGATAAAGCGAGCGTAGATTATGGCCAGAACTGTGGCAATATTCTCGCGGCGGTGGGGCCGTTTGCCATTGAGAAAGGGCTGGTGGCGAGTAAAGGTGCGGTGACGTCGGTGCGCATCTTTATGGTGAATACTGGGCAGATTGCTGTAGCGCAAATTGCCACCCCAGACGGGGAGGTGGAGTATGAAGGTGATGCGCAGATTGACGGCGTGCCGGGCTGCGCTGCAGAGCAGATACTGAATTTTCAGGATATTGCGGGCTCAAGCTGTGGCGCGCTTCTGCCAACTGGCAACGCGCGCGACCGTTTTGATGGCATTGAGGTGACCTGTATCGATAACGGCATGCCGGTGGTGCTGATACGTGCAGCCGATCTGCAACGCAGCGGTCTGGAAACGCGTGAACAGCTGGATAATGATGCTGAGCTAAAAACGCGTCTGGAATCGATTCGCTTACAGGCAGGCCCACGTATGAACCTGGGGGATGTTTCGCAGCGCACTGTACCTAAAATGACGTTAATCGCTGCACCAACGCACGGCGGCTGCATTAGCACGCGAACCTTCATTCCTCACCGCTGCCATGCATCAATTGGCGTGTTAGGTGCGGTAAGCGTGGCAACAGCTTGTCTGATCCCTGGATCTGTTACTGAAGGGCTCGCAGAGATCAGCAACGCTCCTGAGCAGCGTCTGGCGGTAGAACATCCCTCCGGTGAGTTTGGCGTAATGCTGACGCGGGACGCGGCGGGCAACGTCATTAACAGCGGTCTGATTCGCACCGCACGGCTGCTGTTTGATGGTCGCGTCGCCATTCCTGGTTCGGTTTGGTCAGGTAAATAAGGAAAGCAAAATGATGCGCATTGCGATTATAGGCTTTGGCGAAGCCGGACAAATTTATGCCCGGGATTTGGCTGGTGCAGCGGATGTGCGGGTATGGGATAAAAAATTTCCCGGCCTGCACGCTGATACTCTACGCGGACTGGCTGTAAAGAGTGGCGTGCAGCCAGCAGCTTCTCTGGCTGATGCGCTGGACGGCGCGAGTCTGGTGTTATCACTGGTGACTGCGGCCAGCGCGTTCGACGTAGCTGAACAGGCTGCGCCGCTGCTGCGTACGGGGCAGGTTTTTCTGGACTTTAATTCCGTCTCGCCTGAAACCAAACGTGCAGCGGCTAATGCTGTGGCTGCGGGTGCCGGCCATTATGTGGATGTTGCGGTCATGGCACCGGTACCGCCAAAACGTCTGGCTACGCCGCTGCTGATTGGCGGAGCAGAGGCAAGCAGCGTCACGCAAAAATTAAGTATGCTGGGCTGCAACGCACGGGCTGCCAGCGAGCGCATAGGCGACGTCTCGGCAATAAAAATGTGTCGCAGCGTGATGATTAAAGGACTGGAGGCGTTAACTACGGAGTGCCTTAGCGCAGCGCGGCAATATGGTGTTGAAGAGGCTGTTCTGGACTCGCTGCATGCCAGTTTTCCGTCTCTGGGATGGAACGATCGGCTGCCACACTATTTAATCAGCCGTGTCGCGGAACATGGCGTTCGTCGCGCTGAAGAGATGGGCGAAGTGGTAAAGACATTGCAGGACGTTGGTGTGACGGCGGCGATGAGCCAGGCAACGCAGCAGGTGCAGGCCCGGTTACCGGCAATAATGGGGAAGAAGAACATCCCTTATAACGATTTTTCCCCCTTCATCTGGCAGAATGTGGTCGATAGCCTGAAGTAAAGTAAAAGCGTTAAACCCAGGTGAATGGCTTAAATGAATAAGACAAATAAGCACTGTGTTGCTATTGCCAGGAACTAAGATGGCATTAAAAACAGCAGCAATACAACGACCAGATTTTGACTGTTGGCGATTAAACACTCACCTGGTAAACAGATGAATTTGAAAGGTGCGCATCTCTTTTAAAATGTTTTCACGATTTTTAAAGCATGATAGTGCATCCTGCATATTTAAATATGCATAAAAATATAAAACAACTTACCCTTAATTAAGAAACAGAATAAATGCCATTAATTCCATGCTTAAAAGGGTACAGGCAAATGAATGGTAATGGTGGAGTGCGAACGCTCTTTCCCTGAGCATTTCACCTTTTGATGGTACGATGACTTAAATTAAAGTCATGCGTCGTCAGCTGGCTATTATACTGGCATTTTAACAGAGAGAAGATGACTTCTCTCTTTACCAGGTTTTACCAATATTAAACTGGAACTGTTCAGCTTTGTCCCCTTCATATTTTTTAACCGGTAATGCGTAGGAGAACACCAAGGGTCCCAGTGGTGATTGCCACTGTAACGCTACGCCGGTTGAAACGCGGACATGCGTCGGATCGCTATAATCGGGAATGCCTGCAGCCTGCGTTTGCGCCGTATTTTGCCATTCGGTATCCCAGACTGTACCGGCATCCACAAATAGTGAAGTTCGCAATGCCGTCTCGTAACGCCTGCTGATAAAAGGTGTCGGGATTATTAGCTCTGCGCTGGCAACAGCCATCGCATTCCCGCCCACTGCATCATCAGATTTTTCCACCGGGCAGAGACTGGTGTTGCTTTCAGTGCCGTTACAGCGGTAGTAAGCGGCTTTTGGTCCGATGGTATTGGATGAAAAACCTCGTACTGAACTCGAACCACCCGCATAAAAATTATCGTAGAAGGGGACTTCACCACCGCCCAGCCCCTCTGCATATCCTGCTTTAGCGCGCCCCATCAACACCCAACTGTGGTCGTCACTGAGTGGCAGATAACTATTCGCACTCAGCGTGCTTTTAAAATAGCTGTTGGTCGAGCCGGGCAGGGTAATCTTGGTATTAAAACCGGCGGTTACCCCGGAAGTCGGAAAGAAGCCGCGATCGAGCGAGTTATAACTCCAGCCGGTACTAAAAAAGAAGTCATTGGCGCTGTAAGTTTCGTCACTGCTGCCATCATCATCGACTGTGCGGGTCGTCACGCCAGGGTTGATCCCCTGAGAGTTAAGATAGCGCCATACGGATACCTGGGGTGACATATCGCTTAAATGGTTATAAACATAGTCAAGGCCGAAGTTAAGGTTACTGTTTTCGCTGATAGGGAATCCCAGCGTAGTGCCTAAATCCAGGCTTTTCAGGTTATATTCTGCAAGATCGTTATCTTCTGCACTGTAATCGTTATAAGAGAGTTTCCCGCCAAGGCTGACACCATCTACCGTGAAATAGGGATCGGTCGCCGAAACTTCAACGTAAGTCTGATAGTCATTTTTGGTGCCGCTGAAACTTACCCTGTTACCAGTACCGAGCCAGTTATCCTGCGTTACGCCCACCTGAAAGCTGACACCACTGTCCGTACCGTAACCGACGCCGAAGTTGAGGGTACCGGTATTTCGCTCTTTAACTTTATAAAGCAGGTCAACCTGATCGGGAGAACCCGGGACGCGCTGCGTGTCGACATCCACTGTCTCAAAATAGCCGGTGCGGTTCAGGCGATCTTTACCCTGATCGATCAGATCGCTGCCCAGCCATGCCCCTTCCATCTGACGCATTTCCCGACGCAATACCGAGTCTTGTGAAGTGTCGTTACCTTCAAAGCGAACATGGCGCACATAATAACGGTGACCCGCATCGACATTGATCTGCAGTTTTACTGTCTTATCAGCATCATTGATTAACGGCTGCGTCACCACATGCGGATAGGCATAACCATAACGGCCCAGCAGCTTTTTGATGGCATCTTCCATCTGCGTCGCTTTGGTGGCGTTATACAGTTCGCCCGCAGGAATGGTAGTCAGATGTCCGATCTCTGCCGAGTGGCCCGCCATGCTGCCATTCACAATCACGCCAGCAATCTTGTATTGGACGCCTTCGTGGATGTTCATGGTGATATAGATGCTTTTTTTATCTGGTGTCAGGCTCACTTGCGTTGAGTCGATATTAAAGCGTACGTAACCGCGATCGAGGTAGAAACTGCGCAGGGTTTCAAGATCGCCCGCCAGCTTCTGCTTCTGATATTTGCGATTGCCTGTCAGATTCCACCACGGCACTTCATCGCGCAGCTGGAACCGTGAAATCAGTTCATCAGAACTAAACGCTTTATTACCCACGATGTTTATCTGCTGGATTTTGGCAGAGACGCCTTCAGTGAACACCAGCTTCAGGTCGACACGGTTACGTGGCAGCGGCGTCACGACCGCTTTTACGCTGGCGCTATATTTACCGGCGCTATAATAATAGTCTTCAAGACCTTTCTCGATTGAAGAAAGCCTGGTGCGGTCCAGCGCTTCGCCGACACCTATACCTGATGCTTCGAGATTCTCTTTGAGCTGCTCCTCTTTTACCGCTTTGTTACCGGTGAAGGTGATAGCGGCAATGGTAGGTCGCTCTTTGATCTGGATAATCAGTGTTGTACCGTCTCGCAGAACCTGAACATCCTCAAAATTGCCGGTAGCAAACATTGAGCGAATGATATTTCTGATGTCATCGTCATTTACCGTGTCGCCAACGTGTACCGGTATGCTCAGCAGTGCCGCGCCGGGGGTGACACGCTGAAGTCCTTCGAAATGAATATCTTTCATCGTAAAATTTTCTGCGCCCGAAGCCGCAGAACTGGCAAGAATGATTAAGGCTACACTGTTTTTTTTCATTACTACCTTAAAGCCTGTCTGATTTTCCGATAACGTAAGTTTTTACCAAGCTATAAGCAAAAAATATATTCTTATGCCTGAATCACTAATCGTCGGCACGGTCCCGATTATTCACGCTAACAGACAGGGTTTAGGTACTATAATTCAACATGAAAGTGATGATTTTCTGTTTGCTTACTTAATGGTGGGGGAATATTGACTCATTGTGTGCAGAAGGTTTACCTGAGCGAGATGCGGTTAATTTTTCTGCCTGAAGGGAAAAATAACTCTCCGCAGCCAAAGATGAATGCGTATGGGTGTGCTGACTATACAATTATATGAATGTAATGAGAGAGCAAAGCCACTAAACTTAAAATATAACGGTAAAATAGCTAGTCTTACCGCTTGGAAGTTCAGCTCTTTGAACGCCACAATACCTATACAGTAAAAGCTTGACTTTTTCTGATGAGTATTCTTTATAAATAAAAATCATGCCCTGAAAACTATTTATGAATACCTTTATTTTTTGTTTTATGAAAAGCAGTAGTGAAATTATTTAGTTTATAAAATCAACGAGACTACGATCACAAAAGGTCATAAGAGGCCTGTTAATAAACAGAATTTTAATCTAATTTTTACGATGTATTCCATTAATAACGAGCGGCGCTGAAAAGAGCGGCGCATTTTTTATTTTTTTAGCCAATGTCAGGTGAAAAATGAAAACAGGATGGTACGGTGAACTAAACAGGGATGAAAAGAAAACATGGTGGGCCTGTCTGGGGGGGTATACTCTGGATTCGATGGACAGCACCATTTATTCATTAGTCATGCCAATATTATTAAGTCTGGCAATACTGACTAAATCGGAAGCGGGTATTTTAGGCTCGGCGTCTTTGATTGGTAGCGCTCTGGGCGGCTGGAGCGCAGGTATGCTGGCCGATCGTTGGGGACGTATACGCGTTATGCAGTTAACTGTGTTATGGGTGGCCTGCTTCACTGCACTCACCGCACTCTGCGGCGAATTCTGGCAGTTTCTGTTTGTGCGTTTTTTGCAGGGCCTCGGTTACGGTGGAGAAGTTGTTGTGGGCGGTGTTTTGATTAGCGAAGTCATCCGTGCCAGCTATCGTGGCCGCGTTGGCGCTTCGATTCAGAGTGGATACGCGCTTGGCTATGCTATTTCTTTGTCCGTCTTGCCAGTATTACTGAATTTTTTCCCGCAGGAAATTGCCTGGAAAGTTTTTTTCCTTATCGGTATCGTTCCGGCTATTTTGGTATGGTTCATTCGTCGTTTGGTACCTGAATCGCCCGTTTTTACGCACACGCCTAAAAATAAGCAGCCAAAAAAAATAACGGAAATATTTCAGGCAAAACACCGGCGTATAACCGTAACGGCAACTCTGTTAGCTAGCGGAATATTTGGTGGCGCTTATATAATGATAACATGGCTGCCAACGTATCTGCGTATGGAATTAGGCCTGCCAGTGGTGTCAATGTCTGGATATTTAGCGATAAATATTTTAGGCTCACTGGTTGGTCCGTTCCTCTATGGAAGGTTAAGCGATAAGTTTGGCCGATGGAAAACCATTATTCTTTTTTTACTGTGTCAGATGGCCGTTGTCAGTATCTATATGTTTGCAGACATTAGCCTGAATATTACCCTTGGTTTGGGATTTTTTCTCGGTGCTTTACAGGGCGGTTTAGCTTCGGGTTTAACGCCCGCTTTTACCGAACTATACCCGACACATATTCGTGGTAGTGGGGCAGGGTTTTGCGCCAGTTTCGGACGCGGCTTTGGCTCATTAATGCCCGCACTGGTAGGCATTATATCAAGTCAGGTTCATTTAGGCTATGCAATGGGAGGTCTTGCAATAGTTTCTTATTGTGTGGGGATTATTGCCGCATTATGCCTTCCAAATGCAACTGGCGTTGATTTGATGAAAGTTAAATGACAGTGATTTTTGGATGTGGCTGAATATTTTATTGGATAGCCCACTCTCTTATTGTTTTTATTGGCCACTCGTCATGGTTGTATCGGGGGCCATTAAATTAAATATTTTTCTTATTAATGGTAATGATTTACACGCCATCCCATTTTGTCAGCGGAAATTTCCGGTGTCGGAAGGTTAAATATGTTAACACCGTCACATTATAAATGGAAATCATGCCTCAATAAAATTTAACTCACTGTCTTACAGAATGATGAACGGTTAACCTGTTCCAAAAATAACTGTACAACATTGCTGTGCCTACACTTACAGGAAGACCATCATGACAAATCACCTTCCGGAACCCTGTTTTGACATTGCACATTTGGGTCACGTTGAGCTTTATACCGACAAGTTTGAAGAGAGTCTCAATTTCTTTGTCAATGTTTATGGGCTTACCGTCTCGGCTCAAAATGAGCACCATGCATGGCTGCGAGCCTGGGATGACTACGAATTTCATACGTTGAAGCTGACACGCCATCACTCTACAGGTGTGGGACATATTGCCTATCGAACAAGTTCTGAAACCGCCTTGATGCGTCGTGTGGCAGCGATTGAAGCCAGCAATTATGAAGTTATTGGGTGGGTGGATGATGAACAGGGACACGGGCGTGCCTTCCGTTTTTTAGATCCCTTTGGCCATGTATTTGAAATTTACTACGATACCGTGCGCTATGAGGCTGAGGAGAATGAACGCCCGTCGCTTAAAAACCTGGCGCAGCGCTACCATGGTCGTGGAGCTTCTCCTCGCCGCCTGGATCATCTGAATCTGCTGGCCGCAGACGTGCGTGAATTCAAAAAGTTTATGGAAACCTGCCTGGGCTCACGGGTTACAGAGATGATTGAGCTGGATAATGGCCGTATTGGTGGTTGCTGGTTTACCATCAATAATAAAACTTACGATCTGGCCTGCACTGAAGAGCATGGTGGTGGTAACGGGCGTCTTCACCATGTTACCTATGCTACAGACTCCCGCGAAGACATTTTGCGCGCTGCTGATATCTTTTTAGAAAATGGTATACATATTGAGACCGGCCCGCATAAGCATGCGATCCAGGGGACCTTTTTCCTCTATGTCTGGGAGCCAGCAGGCAACCGCGTGGAGCTGGCCAACTCAGGTGCTCGCCTGATTCTGGCCCCAGACTGGCAAACGGTGGTATGGACTGAAACCGAGCGTAAGAAAGGACAGGCGTGGGGTCTTAAGACCATTGACACTTTCCACACTCACGGTACGCCGCCTGTGCTGAAGAATTTAAAATAGTAATGAGCTTTTTTACTGGAAACAGGTCTGTAGTAAGGGCAGCGTGAGTTGCCCAATCTGTAACGCTTATATCTGTGGCGGCAGCTTCCGGGCCTCATTATTTATAGTCTTTAGCACACTGCTTTTTTGCCTGATGCTAAGCTTAAGAGCAACGTTAACAGGCAGGCGAAAAATCTCAAAGGATAAAGAGCAGCATTGATTCACCCATCAACGTAATATGTCCCGCCGTGCATTTTCTAACCGTTTACGTCAATTTACAGGCTTATTTCCTGGCAACTATCTCAGCATATAGCGCATGGAAATGACCCTGGCCCAGAATGCTGCCCCATTCAGAAACAAAACTCCGGCATGCTAAACAACCTTTGAGCGGAGATTGTGCCGATAAAAAATCACGATTTACCGAAAAGCAGCTTGTCTGCCATTAAGCAGGCCGGGTTGGGCACGTCAGTGGCGGATCTCTGCCGCAAGCTGGTATCTCCGATACCACGTTCGCAAGTTGGCGTAAGAAACAGGGCGGGATTTATGTGTCTACCCTTAAGTTTAATAACAGCAGGTGAGGTTCTACCTGTTGATATTTAAGGCTATTTATTTTCCGGCTGGTTTGCTTTATGGTTATAACTCAACCAGAGGAGGATTTACCGAGATGGCTGACGCGCAAGATGAGGTAGTGAAAGTGCTGGGCGAGGCCGTGTATCAGGTTCTGGCAGAGGGCAGGGAGCTGTCAAACGATAGCGTGCGTGAGATGGCACTCTTGTTAAGTGAGGTTGATGACGATATGTCAGTGGAATCCGCAGTGGGTGAGCTGCGGCTGTAGCCACAAAAAACCCGACCATAAAGGTCGGGAAAGAAGTGATTATTACTCTTGAACCACACCCGCAATCCTCTGCGTGTGTAGATTATCCAGCCTACGCGGCAGCGCGGGTTATTACTCCAGGGACATTCCTGGGTTTGAAAGTTCAGAGTTTTCTGATGCCTGGTTCAGCGCTGGCTGATAAAAAAGGCGTTGCTGCGACAGCGACAAAAAAGCCCGCAACGAGGCGGGCTAAGTTTTGCTGTGGTTCGTCTTTTTAGTTTTCATCCGTCAGCTTGCAGCATCAGGTGAACACATTATCGACAATTCCCCACAAAACTTGAGGGTTAGCAGAAATAAAAACGCTCGCAGCAGAGATCATCACTCATTTGATATGAGATTCACTATCTGACGATAAGGGTTAACAGCTCGCAAGAGATCGTTTTCAGTGTCGTCGTCTCATTCAGGCACCTCTGTTTTCTCTGCTTCCAGGCACCTGATGCAAAATGGTATCTCAGCAATTTCATCATCTGCACATCTGGTAGCTGTGTGCTGGCTGGCGAAGGATCAGGTTACTGGCCTGACACATTGAGAACGCTATCTGTTCCCTGGGGCAGACCACACGTAATCACCAGGCGATTTTCGGGCAGAAAAAAAGCCCGCATCTGGCGGGCTGTATCGGCGAGCGGCTTATCAGGCGGCCATCTTTCGGCAGGCTTCAGCACAGGCATGGCACGCTTTGGCGCATTGCTGGCAGTGATCATGCTGATGCTTACCGCATTCATCACCGCACTGCTGGCAAATCTCTGCACAGACAGCGCAGAGTTTTTTGGCTGACTCACTATCAAGCGCCATAAACTGTGCCGAAAGCCGACAGATATTGGCGCACTGCATATCGAGCCGTATGCAGTCGCGCATCATTTCAAGGTTCTCCTCTTTAAGGCATGAAGCCGCACAGTTATCGCATGCAGTAGCACACAGGTAACAAGCATCAATACATTCCTGATATTGCGTAAGCATAATCTCTCCTCAGTTAAAATGTACCTTTTAAGCCTGGAAGAAATTGAGGATTATTCAAATATCGCAGGTCTTATAACCTTTTTTGCTAACTAACCATGGGGCTGCAGCCCGGCCGCAATAGCCTGCTGCAAAGCAAGCTGCTGAGACTCGATTCGGTCGCTTTGCGTGCCCAGAAAATAGGTTTTACCCTGATCGTGGACGGCGAGGGTATTGTATTCCGGCACTGTGGGATGCTGTCCCGGAGGTCTTCTGCCACCCAGACTTTGTATCTCTGATTCAACCGGAGAAACTTTTCCGCCATCGCTCAGGGGAGTAGGAAAGGCTCTCACCTCGCCTTTATTTTGCCCATCCAGAAAGTAACACTGATAGTTGCTCATCACGCCTCCAAAAATCGTTAGCCAGGTAATGATTATAGCGTGCTATTTCAGCACATGGAGAGTGATGCACACGGCCGAGCCTGCTGCATCCTTCTGAAAGCAAAGCAGTGTGAATAAGCTGAAGGAGATAATTTCTGTTCACCTTAAACGGGCAAAACCGCAGGCGCTATTATATGGAAAACTCCTGATGCTGCGCTGAAAGCAGCCCAGAATGGTTCAAATCTCTGGCTGCTGTTACACCCTTTTTCTGCAAGCATTCACCGCAGCGCTTTGTGAAAGACGAAAAAAAGCCTGCTCAGGAGCAGGCTTCTTCTCACTCGCAGGATAGTAGGAGTATCCTGCTTGTTCATGAATTCTGTATGTACAAAAAAAACCTGCGTTACACAGGCATAGAATCGATACAAGGGGTAATCAAATTCTCAACTCATCAGAGATGAGAGGCCTCACCATACAGGGATATATCCAGATAGATACCGCAGATTAACAATTAACCAGGAATGCGCACGATAGGTATGTTTTAAGACTCTATCGCGCGCAGAAAAAACCTACTTCGCTTCCAGATCTTTCCTGTTATCCAGCGTCTCTTTATATTCATCCAGGAACACTTTTTCAGCGGGATCGATTCGGTCCATGCCGCTGGTAAAGCGATGCCAGTAGGGATAGCGGGGCGCCGGGCGCGTAACCTGTTCAATCCGTTTACGCTGCGCTTCGTTCAGCGTCAGGTTAGCAGCGGCCAGGTTATCCTGCAGATGTTTTTCGGTGCGGTTGCCAACAATCAGTGAACTGATGCCTGGGCGGGTCAGCAGCCAGGCCAGGCAGACCTGCGCCGTAGAGGCGTTCAGCTCTTTTCCCACCTCACCCAACACCTCAATGACGTTCCACGCATGCTCCATGTCGTGAACATAGGGTTCAGGCCAGCCGTTGCCCTGGCGCGAACTGTCCGGTGTTTTTTGATGGCGCTGTACGGTGCCTGTCAGCAAACCTTCGCCCATGGGACCCCAAATCAGCGTGCCGATATTCTGGTCCAGCGCCATAGGCAGCAGCTCAAATTCTGCCTCACGTGATTCCGGCGTGTAGTAGATCTGTTGGCTGACTGGGCTGTTAAGATGGTTGCGTTCTGCGCTGCCCAGCGTTTTCATCATCTGCCAGGCGCTGTAGTTAGAGGTGCCGAAGTAGCGGATTTTACCGCTCTGGATCAGCTCTTCAAGCGCCCGCAACGTCTCTTCAACCGGCGTAACACCATCCCAGTTATGGATCTGGTAGAGATCGATATGGTCTGTTTTAAGACGGCGCAGGCTGTTTTCGCAGGCTTTGATCAGATGAAAGCGACTGGCGCCGCTGTTATTCGGGTCTTCACTTAACGGGCTACGCGCTTTGGTGGCAAGAATGACGCGATCGCGCGCTCCGGCCAGCGCTTCACCAACCACTTCTTCAGCGCCGCCCAGCGAGTAGAGATCGGCAGTGTCTACAGTATTGACCCCCTGTTCCAGCGCGATATCCAGGAAACGTCGTGCCTGACGGACATCGACATTGCCCGTTTTTTCAAAACCCGATTTCCCGCAAAAGGTTAGTGTTCCCAGCGTCAGTTCTGATACCAGTAAACCGGAACGGCCAAGTTGTCTGTATTTCATTGCTTTCTCCTGTTTTTAAGTCAGGAAAAAAGCATAGTTCATTCAGATTGCCTGTCAGACTAAAGCAGCATAATAATTATGGTCGCAACCATTAGCCGCGCCAGCAATTTTATCATTTATCTGGATTACTCATATCCGCTGATATCATGCGGGATGATTTTCTCATGACAATAAGAAAAGGGATTTGTTCAAATTAATTACAGAGGAGGATAATTATTCGTTATCCCACATTAAGATAATATCCTCATTAAATTGTTGTTACATTTCTACATCACCAAATCACAATATTATTTTTTAGCTCGTCTACCATTGTAAGGGTGAAAGCGAAGTGTGTAGTGCAGGTAGTAAGAAGGATGCTCAACCACTGGCAGATTAAAATTTTCTCTGAAGGAGTTTCTATATATGGGAAAGAGTGAAAAGCCATTGGCCGAACAGTCTGATTACAGTGAGACGTTACCCTTAGCTGAAGAGCAGGCGGAAATTATCAAGCACCGCCATGTGGATGCTAAAATTCAGGTAAGCCGCACTACTCACACCCGGCAGGAGGCGCTGGCCTCTGAACTGATGCAGGAAGAAGTTCATATCACGCATATACCTTTTAATAAGAGGTTAGCCGATGATGAAATTCCGCAAATGCGTCAGGAAGGAGACCTGCTGATTATTCCTGTTATTGAAGAAGAAGTTGAAATTGTTCGTCGGAAAGTTCTTAAGGAAGAAATACACATCCTTAAAAACACTACATCGGAAAAATATACGCAGAATGTTACTCTGCGGCATCAGGAAGTCACTATCATCAAAGACGAAAACTGATTAACCAAACTACGAGGATCTATTTTATGGCACACGAAAAAATCGTAACCGCATTCAACCAGATTCAGCAGGCAGAATCGGCCAAACAAAGATTGATCGTCGAAGGTATTGCAGAAAAGAATATCGATATTATTTCAGGTGAGCGCCTGAAGGTGGAAGGGAAAGAGATCCGCCACCCAAGCTTCTGGCAGCGACTGTTCGGTGATGACGTAGATGATAATAATGCAGCCGAATATAGCAAAGCGATGCAGGCAGGCGGCGTGCTGCTGACCGTAAGAGCGCCTAAAGATCAGGCCAGCCACATTGAAGATGAGCTTTCAGCTTTCGCAGCAGATTATGCCTCTACTGAAAATGACCGTGGGCCGCTGAGTGGTGGCGAGTTTGCTGGCGAGACTGACGATCGTCTGGGTTCCCCTACAGGTAGCCTGGCATCGAAAAATGATACATTAACAGGCACCAGTAACCTGTCTGCTACCGGCAATGCTTTTGCTACCGGTAGTAACTCCCTGACCGGTGTCGATGCTGAGCGTGATGGCTTAAAACTGGCGGAAGAGAATATCGAAGTCGGTAAACGTCAGGTAAGCGATGGCGCAGTGAAACTGCGTCGTTATACGGTTGAAGATGAAGTAGCTGAAGATGTTTCCCTCTACGAGCAGCACGCTGAAGTTTTCCGCAGAGCTGTTGATGAGCCAGCCTACCTGAATGATGTGGACTGGTCTGACAAAACGGTAGTTGTGGAAGAGTCTCACGAAGTGCCAACCGTGGCGAAAACCGCCCGGGTTAAAGAAGAAGTTGGCCTGCGTGGTGAAGAAACGACCCGCGTGGAGACGGTTAAAGACAGTGTGCGTCGTCAGGAAGTGGAAGTTGAACGCGCTGGTGAAAATCGCCTGACAGATGATGTAACCGGAAAAGAGAAGTTCTGATCTGTACGTAATGAATGAGGCTAATGCTCAAATTTAGTTCTCAGCAACGTAAACAGTAAGAGGCGCCGTGCAAACGGCGCTTTTTTTTGCGCTTTATTGCCAGTAATCCTGTCAGGTGCAGATGAATGCATTACGCTTTAGGCATGTGAAATATCCGCGAGAGAATTATGCTTCTGCTGTGCAACATTTTGATTGTCGTCGTCACCATTATCATTATGGAGATTGTCGCTGCCGTTTCTCACAAATACATCATGCACGGCTGGGGATGGGGCTGGCATCACTCACACCATAAACCACATGAAGGCGGGCTGGAGCTGAACGATCTCTATGCCGTGGTCTTCGCGGTGTTGGCTGTGGTACTCATCTGGCTGGGCAGCATCGGTTACTGGCCTTTGCAGTGGATTGGCGCAGGCATGACGGCCTATGGCGCGCTCTATTTTATTGTGCACGATGGGCTGGTTCATCAGCGTTGGCCCTTCCGTTATATTCCCCGCAAGGGCTACCTGAAAAGGTTATATATGGCACACCGGTTGCATCATGCCGTGCGGGGCAAAGAGGACTGCGTCTCTTTTGGTTTTCTCTATGCGCCGCCGCTGTCGAAGCTCCAGCAGGCGCTTCGACAGCGGCATGCCAAACCGCTTAACGAGGACGCTGCCACAAATTCGCAGGACGAGAAGAAGCTTTAGCCCTGCGCGAAGCCATAGCCTGACCTGCGCCAGCAATCAGCAAGCCGATTTTTTCCGCTTTGCTGGTACCCTGGCGCTGCTGCCAGGCTGCCGTTCCGGCGTTTCTGACTTTCACCCCAATTTCCCGGTAAACGCCTCGCGCGGTAGCAATCGCCCAGGCTGAACGCAGCGGAAGTCCGTGCAGGCCCGCCTGCGCAGAGTGATAATAGGGTTCCGCTTCTCTAATCAGCCGCTGCGCCACACGGGCCAGGGCGCTGCGCTGGGAGGGATCAACGTAGTTTTCCAGCGTCAGGTTTTCTTCTGCCAGCCACGCCAGCGGAACATAGCAGCGCCCAACATGGGCATCCTCCACAATATCCCTGGCAATATTGGTTAACTGAAACGCCAGCCCCAGATCGCAGGCACGATCCAGCACCGCCTCATCACGTACGCCCATCACCTGCGCCATCATCAGACCGACCACGCCCGCCACGTGATAACAGTAGCGCAGGGTGTCGTCGAAGGTGAGGTAGGTCTCTTCCCGCACGTCCATGGCATAGCCTTCAAGATGATCAAAAGCCAGTCGCGCCGGAATTTCCTGTGCCAGCGCGACTTCCTGAAAAGCGGCAAAGGCTGGCTCACTCATCGGGGCGCCGGCAAAAGCCTGCGCGGTCTGCTGACGCAGTTCTTCCAGGCGTAACTCCGGCGTGGTAACGGAGGCCGGAGCTGGAAAATGCTGCGCTGGCAGGGTCACTGGCGCTGCAAATCCTAACGCCTGACCGTCGATCACATCGTCGCAATGACGGCACCAGGCGTAGAGCATCAGCGCGCTGCGACGGGTTTGTGCATCAAACAGCTTTGCCGCAGTGGCGAAACTTTTGGAACCTGCCTCGATGGTTGCCGTGGCATGGGTCATTAACGGCTGATTCATCGGGCTGCATCCTCCAGCATCAGACTGGCCGTCGCCTTCGCTGAGCCAATCACGCCGGGTACGCCCGCGCCGGGATGCGTGCCCGCCCCAACCAGATAGAGATTGTCGAAGTGGCTGTCACGGTTGTGCGGACGGAACCAGGCACTCTGCGTCAGGATAGGTTCTATCGAAAACGCCGAGCCGTGATGAGCATCCAGCTCATCACGGAAGTCGAAAGGCGTAAACATGCGCTGGGTGACCAGCTGCGACCGCAGGCCAGGCATATAGCGCTCTTCAAGATAGGCAAAAATACGGTCACGCAGGCGCGGGCCTTCCACTTCCCAGTCAATGTCTGCCGTACCAAGATGCGGTACCGGCGCCAGCACGTAGTAGCTTCCGCAGCCCGGAGGAGCAAGTGAGGGGTCCGTTACGCAGGGCGCATGAAGGTAGAGTGAGAAATCCTCAGAGAGCATATCGCTGTTAAAAATATCGCTAATCAGCTCTTTGTAGCGTGCGCCGAAGCAGACCGTGTGATGCGCCAGCTGGGTATGCGCGTGATTAAGGCCGAAGTAGAGCACAAACAGCGAGTTGCTCATCCGCTTACGTTTTAGCGCACCGGCCCGGCTTTTCCCTTGTGGGGTATGACCAAGTAGTTTTGCATAGGTATTGACCACGTCAGCATTTGAAGCCACGGCAGCGGCGGGTAGGGTACGACCATCGGCAAGCGCTACGCCGGTGATTTTATTCCCGCTGGCTTCAAGCCGGGCAACTCGGGCGTTAAGCTCAATTTCGCCGCCCATCTCCTCAAACAGTTTTACCATGCCCTGCACCAGCGCGCCGGTGCCGCCACGCGGAAACCAGACGCCCCATTCACGCTCCAGCGCATGGATAAGCGTATAGATTGCAGAAGTGGCAAACGGATTGCCGCCCACCAGCAGCGAATGGAAAGAAAAGGCCTGACGCAGGTGTTCTTCTTCAATAAAGGAAGCCACCATGCTGTAGACGCTGCGCCACGCCTGCAGGCGGGCCAGCTGTGGGCCAGCTTTGATCATATCGCGGAAAGAGAGAAAGGGTACCGTGCCAAGTTTAAGGTAACCCTCTCTGAACACCGCCTGCGAATAGCTCAGGAAACGCCGGTAGCCTTCCACGTCAGCGGGGTTGAAGCGGTCGATCTGCGCTTCAAGTTTCGCCTGGTCATTATCATAGTCCAGCACTTTGCCTGACTCCCAGCACAGCCGGTAAAACGGCGTGACCGGCATCAGCTCAACATAGTCAGCGAGCTGTTTCCCGCGCAGGCTGAACAGCTCTTCAATGGCCGTCGGGTCAGTTATCACCGTGGGACCGGCGTCAAAAGTGAAGCCCTGATCCTGATAAACGTAAGCGCGCCCGCCAGGCTTATCCCTTGCTTCCAGCAACAGAGTGGGAATGCCGGCTGCCTGTAAGCGGATGGCCAAAGCCAGTCCGCCAAATCCGGCGCCCATAACAATCGTTTTGTTCATTAAAAAGCTCGCAAACGGGGTGTTTTCTTCAGCACGGCGCTCAACGCTTCACCAACCGGAACCGGTGGTTTTCCCGTGAGCACGCGGGCCATATCAAAGCAGGTGGGTTTTCCCGCATAAAAGCGGGCAATCAACCCCTGATCAAGTCCATAAAAACGCTGCATCACCTGCCAGCGTCGTGCCGGTGAACCGGCCAGAAAAAGCATACGGTTCAACAGGCGGAAAAAGCGCTGCTGCTGCCACTGCCGCAGCGAAAAGGTTTTGATCGTCTCATACAGCGTTCCGCTTTCCAGCACCGGCTGGCTGGCGATCAGATCTGCCAGCGCTACGGCCAGCGGCAGCGAATAGCCGGTGGTGGGATGGAAAAGCAGGGCGCGCAGACCGCTGCATGGCTGCTGAGGTTCCTGTTGCCAGATGCTCTCCGGCTTACCGGCCAGCGTAATCGGCAGGTTCCCCTGCTCTTCACGCTGTAACGTTTGCAGTTCCCACCCTTTTTCAGTGGCATAGTGCTGAATGCGCTTCCGCCCTTCATCAACATCAAACGCTTTACTGTCGATGTAGTGCGTATCCTCAATCAGTAACGTGTCGGGCGTCAGCGGCAGGGTGTAAACAAACCGGTAGCCGTTGAGCTGGTCCACTGTGGCATCCATCAGGATAGGGCGCTTCAGACCATGCGGCTGCGTAAGCTGCCACTGCTGGCCCAGAAAGGACTGATAGCCAATCTGCATGGCAGGATTAGGCTGGTAGCCACGTCCATCAATTACCGTGCGGGCATAAAAAATCTGCCCGTCGTCCAGCTCAACGTGTCCGGGTGAAAGGTCTACAATCTGGCTGTTAAGGCGAAGATTTTCACCCAGCGCCTGGCTCATCATTGCGGCAAAATGGTCCGAGGTGAGACTAAGATATCCCCCAGACAAAGTGCGATTAAGGTCAGGAAAAGCTACCTCGTAGCCCTCCCAGCGATGGGCGACCAGCGGCAGCAGCCACTCAAGCTGATCGGGTGTGAGATCGCTCTGATGAAATGACCAGGTATGATTACCGCCTGCCTGCTGGCCCGCCTCCAGCATCAGAATGGATAACGCCGGCTGACGCTGCAGCAGGCGCCAGGCGATAAGCCCGTTTGCCAGTCCACCACCGGCGAGAATAAGGTCCCATTTTTTCAACATATAGCCTCAGTGGCCGGGCTGAGCGCCTGACTGGCGATCTCAGCGGCTCTGGTGACGCCGCCAGCAGCAGCAAGCTGCTGTTGCATAGCCGATAATCGCTGCTGATAACTTTCATCGCCCAGCACTGTACGCAGATTGTCCGCCAGCGTTTCGCTGGTACAAAAGCGGGAAACCCGGCGGCCAATGCCGCTCCAGGCCACACGAGCGGCCACGCCGGGCTGATCGAACGCCAGCGGAACCGTGATAATCGGCGTTTGGGTGCTGACCGCATCGGCCACCGTATTCAGCCCGCCGTGGGTGATCACCGCCTGCGCCTGCTTCAGCACGGCGGGTTGATCGGCAAAGTCGGTTACCCAGGTTGCCCCAGCCTGTTGCAGCTGTTCGCTTTGGGCGCTGTTCAGTCCTCCGCAATGAGCAATCAGCAGTTGGGTATCCAGGCTGCGGCACGCTTTAGCGATAGTTTTGAACAGCCTGAACCGGTGTCCCTGTAGCGTACCGAGTGAGGCAAAGACAAAAGGGCGTTCCGGAGAGGCGGGCCAGAACTGGCTGGCGGTAGCCGTAACTTTTTGGCGCAACGGGCCAACGGCATAGAAGTTCTCTGGCGGTGCCTTACGGGGAAAATCGAGCGCCGGAATGGTCTGGCTGATTTGCGCCAGCGGAGAGAGGCACTCATGTAATCCTTCACGCGAAGGCAGGCCAAAACGGCGGGCCTGACGATTGATAACGTTATTATGACTACGCATCATCCAGTCATAAACGCGCTGGCTGGAGTGATAGATTTTCTGGCTTCTGCTGCTGGTGGCGTAGTTAAACGGCATCACAGGTAGCGGCAGGCCCGACTCCCGGTTAACCGGTAACGCGCAGGCAACGGAGACAAAAGGCAGGCCCAGAGCTTCCGCCACCAGGCCTCCCGCTGGCTCCATTTGATCGACTATTAAGCCATCTACGGCAAGCTCATTCAGCACTCCAGGCAGCACTTCGCACAGCATATCCGTATGGCGGGCCATATCGGCAATCAGCGTCAGTACCGCCATGCCGCCCGGATGAGAGGCCAGATGCAGCGTGCGGGCGAGCGTCTTTTCAGGCCGGGGATCGGCTTTAAGCGTATAGAGATCAGGGCCTTTCTCTCCTAACCAGGGCATGGTTCCAGCCTGCTGGATAAAAGTCACCTTGTGGCCATGCAGCATTAATTCCTGTGCCAGCGCCTCCAGCGCATGAAGATGGCTGTAGAAAGGGGGAGAGATCACGGCATAGTGACTCATAAGTCGCCTGCCGTGTAGAAGATCTCTGCCTGACGCAACGCTTGCAGATCGGCGCTGCCGGTGCAAAAACAGACCGTTTTAAGCTGATCGATAAGCGTGAGGAAAGCCTCATTCAGCGCCTCGCTGGAGAGGGTAGCGCTGGGTAATATCGCCGCTGCCACACCAGCAAAATCGGCACCGAGACGCAGGGCTTTGGCGATATCAATACCGTCGCGAATGCCGCCGGATGCCACAACGGGCATCTTTGGCAGCGCTTTTCTTACGCCAATTAGCGCCTGAGAAGTGGGGATCCCCCAGTTGGTAAAGGCCATGGCAACGGCACGCTGGCGAGGGTCCCGCGCGCGCTCTCCCTCCACCGCCGCCCAGCTGGTGCCGCCCGCGCCCGCCACATCAATCATTGCCACGCCTGCTTCAGCAAGCCGTAGCGCTACGGCGGGTGAAATGCCTGCGCCCACCTCCTTGACGACAACCGGAACGGCCAGCTTGTTTACCAGTTGGCTAAGGGCAGCCAGTATCCCGCGCCAGTCGCGGTCGCCATCAGTTTGCAGCACTTCCTGAAGAGGGTTGAGATGCACAATCAGCGCATCCGCATCAATCATCTCTACTGCCCGGCGAGCATAATCATAGCCGTGGGGGCCGGTGATTTGTGCCGCACCCAGATTCGCCAGCAAAGGAATATCGGGAGCGACAGCGCGCAGTTTTTTGTTGAGGCCATAATCCTCTTTACTCTCCAGGGCGACACGCTGCGATCCCACGCCCATCGCCAGGCCCAGTGCCTGAGCAGTGGCAGCGAGATGCAGATTGATCGCCTGCGCACGCCGGGCGCCTCCGGTCATGGAGCTGATCATCAGCGGCGCCTTAAGAGATTTTCCGAACAGTGAGGTGCTGATATCGATAGCGTTGAAATCTAGCTCCGGCAGCGCACAGTGTGAAAAGCGCCACTGCGCAAATCCCGTGGCAATCTGACTGACCGCTTGCGCGGGATTTAATACGATATCCAGGTGATCATTTTTTCGCTGGATCAGTTCCGCGTTCTTCATTGACTCTCCGGTGAAAAAATCCTGTAGGGTCTGGCTGGCATTAACGGAACGCGGCCAGCTGCTGGTTAAACCAGCTGTGCATGAAGTGCCGGGTTGCCTGACCGTGATGACAAACGCCGTCAAAATAGTGGTCGGCATTCTCAAGATGCCTTCGCAAACGCTGATGAACTTCGTCCACCCCCAGCAAAGCGACCAGCGTGGATTTGCCCGCATCCTGATTAATATCTTTACCCGTGCCGTCATGGCAGTCGGAGAGATCGTCAAGCAGCTGGAAGGCCTGGCCCAGTTCGCGGGCGATGTGACGCAGCTGCTGTGAGACGGCAGGCGAGGCGTCGGCAGCCAGAGCGGCCAGTTGTAGCGAAGCTTCAAAAAGCACGCTGGTTTTGAGGTCATTGGTGCGCGTTATCGCCTCCCCGGAACGCTGGGTCGCGCCCTCGCTCAGATCCTGATATTGCCCCTGTACCAGCCCCTGAAGACCCACTGCGGCTGAAAGCTCCGCCACCGCCTCAGCCCTGCATCCGGCAGAAAGCCCTTCAGCTGAGGCCACCGTGCCAAAGGCTTTAGTGAGCAGCGCCACGGCAGCCAGAATGGCCACATCCTGGCCGAACTGCAGATGAATAGTCTGTCGGCCACGGCGCGTCCTGGCGTTATCCATGCAGGGAATATCATCCAGCATCAGCGAGGCAGCGTGGATCATCTCCACGGAGCAGGCGAGATCCAGAAGCCCTGCGTGCGCCCGTTCGCAACCCATATCGCGAGCCATTAGCAGCAGAAGCAGGGGACGAATGCGCTTGCCGGGTGTTAAGGTGCCTTCACGCATGGCAGCGCTGACGCGATCCCCCGATAAGGGCAACAGGCAATCAAGGCGAAGGTTAACTGCCTCACGCATTGCCAGCAGTTCGCTGTCAGAATAAAAAGATTTTTCTGCGGTTAAGCTCATGGTCACTCTTATTAGCATCAAAAAAGGGTTAAAGCCGGTGCTAAATTTCTGGCCATATCAGGAAAAAGTATGTTGCTCAGTGATAAGGCTAGAATACTATTGCGCTTCTGTACTGATTCCATGGCAAAAAAAAGCACACAGGAACGATTCAATGCCAGTTGGAGGGAAAGAAGCAGAGACGTCAGGATAATAAGGTGCTGAGCAAAGAGATGACGTGGTTCACTTCCAGAGGGGATAAGGCGCCCTCTTTATAAAAGCGAATATTCCCCGATTTATCTAAAACTACCACCGCCGATCCCCCTTCCTTCAACTGCCATGTGCGTCGTGCTTCGCCTGAGTTATCAATAATAAACTGTGACCATGGCGACTGCTTTTTACTGGATTTCAGGCTGGCACGAACGAACAGAGCGCTGCCGGGAATAGCGTCCTGAGTATTTACGATAAGCGTGGTTTGAAAGCGTTCCCTGGGCAAATTTGCCGCCTGTAACTTCTCCGTTAGCGACGCATTCTCCTCTTTGGCAGAGAGGCGGCCTGCCAGATGCAGCACCACCCGTACTTTTCCGGTTAATGTCGCACTGTTCCAGGGCTGATAACTGAACTCTCCGCCTGAGTAGTGGATCACGCCATCATCAATAATGACAGCCAGAGGGAGATGCTGACCCATAACAAAGGTGCTGGCGGAAGCGATAAAGGGGAAAAAGAGGAGGCTCGGAAGCAGGCAGAGGTGGCGAAGCATAGGATTCCCTTTTGAAATTTATTAATCCTTTAGAACCTTAGTCTAACGGTCACGTTTTGCTGAGGTCACTGCAACGGGAGAGAGGGGTTGGGGCATATTATTGGCACTGCATACAGAAAGGGAGATAAACGGCAGTGCCACGATCTTACTGCGATAAATTGTTGTCGCCTGGGGGGCTGGAGCGATTTTTCTGCCCTGACAGGGGAGGGATAATTTCTACCCTTTGCAGGGCGGAAACATGGCGGGCAAAATCTTCATGGACATCGGGGCTTTCAAGATTCACGGCAGCATTGCCATCTTCATCGATCAGGATGCGGTCCTTGTCATCTTTAGCCTCCTGCATATCGCCACGCGACATAACGCTCAGCAGCTTTTCAGGACTGTTGAAGAGGTTTTTTATCATTTTTAACATACGTAATCTCTGAAAAGGGCGGCCAGAACTGGCCGCCTTTAGACAAAGTAGTACTTACTTGGGTTTGGTATCAGACTGAGCGTTGTTTTCAATCGGGGCGACAGAGCCGAGGTCGGAACCTGTTACCGGATTGATAGAAGGATCGGAAGCGGTACGGGTAGCCATACTGTCCAGATTAGCCTTCTGCTCTGCAGGCAGCATCACGCTGGCGCTGCCATCGCCGCCATCCACTGCCGGTGTAGGATTGGCCACGTAGTTGAAGTTTTCATCGGAGTTCCAGCTACCGCGAACTTCTCCACCTTCCGACATGTTGTAATAGACGTTGGAATACTGCTCAATCGGCGGCAATTTGCCCGGTGGGAAATTGTTACGGATAGAGTAGAGCGCTTTTTCAAACGACATCTGGTGCGCTACTTCACGGGTCATCAGGAAGCCCAGGGCATCTTTAACACCCGGATCGTCCGTCATATTGATCAGGCGCTCGTAAAGAATTTTCGCGCGGGCTTCCGCAGCAATGTTGGAGCGCAGGTCAGCGGTAACTTCGCCAATGGTATCAATGTAGGCGGCTGTCCATGGCACACCTGCTGAGTTAGTCAGCGGTGGGCCACCGCCGTAAAGCAGCTGGGTCAGGTGACTGTCATTACCTTTGCCGCTAATCGAACGATAAAGTTCACCCTCTTCTTCGGTGCCTTCCGCCAGATCGCCTTTTGCCCCTTTATTCAGCATTCCGACCAGCGAACCAATAATTTCAAGGTGGCTCAGCTCTTCAGTTGCGATATCCATCAGCATATCTTTACGCCCTGGATCATCATCGCCCAGCCCCTGGGTGAAATAACGGCAGGCTGCTGCCAGTTCACCCTGAGGTCCGCCAAACTGCTCAAGTAAAAGGTTTGCAAGGCCCGGATTGGGACCCGCAACACGTACGGTATACTGCAATTGTTTTACATGTCTGAACATGGCTCACTCCGGTTGTTTAATCGACAAATCGGCCTGCGCAAAGACAGGCCGTCCGCTGGTGCTGCGGATTATTTTTTTGCTTCCACACCGGGTGCGGCTGAACGCACCATAAACTGTTCCGTAACGTCCGGAAGATGCTTCAGTGACCAGTCGGCCATTGCCACTTCCTGTTCGCGGATCTGTTCAAAAATACGAGCGCCTTCCTGGTCACCCACCAGCTCCGCCGCCGCAATCAGCGAGGTATAACTGGCAATTTCCAGATTCTCGAAGACGTAACCGCTGATAGCACCCTTAACGACTTCGTCATCAGCCATCATGCCGCCCATCGCCTGGCCAAAGGCAGCTACCTTGCCCATGGTATCTTTCAGCGTCGAGCTGGAGGTGTCATAGCGGTCAATAACCGATTGCACCAGGGTCTGCTGCTGACGGGTTTCTTCAATATGCTGCTCGATACGGGAACGCAGATCGGGATAATGCTCCAGGCGTGAGGCCATCTTTTCGAGCATGCTTTCTGCCTGTTTCTCCATTGCGTGAGCATCTTTTACCCACATCAGATAGTTCTCTTCGTGTGTCATAGCGAACTCCTCTCTTAAGCCTGGCTCTCAGCGATAATGGTCAGCTTCTCATCCGTCGCTTTCTCTTCTTTCAGCGTCTCAGCCAGCAAATTGGCGGCCTCTTTGTAGCCCAGCCTTGAAGCCATGGCATACAGGGTGCCGTAGGTGGCGATCTCGTAGTGTTCTACTTTCTGCGCCGCCCCAATCAGACCTGCGTCACGCACAGGACCGGCTTCCACAGAATCAATAATCTCCTGCGCCTCTTCCACCAGGCCTTCCAGGGCGTGGCATTTCATTCGTTTAATCTTCACGCCATCAGTGATTTCAACCAGCTGATCGAGGCGTTCAATTTGGCCCTGGGTTTCTTCAAGATGCTGTTTGAAGGCAGCAACCAGTTTTTCATCAGTAGCAGCGCGTGCCATTTTAGGCAGAGCACGTGTTATCTGTTTTTCTGCGCTGTAGACGTCTGATAAATCGTGGATAAATAAGTCTTCCAGAGTTTTAATTGTCATTTTGATCTCCATCACAATACAAAGTTAATATTTTTACGCCCAGCGTTACGCTATGGGTGACTACAGCTAAAGGATAGACGCTAAATATAGAGTGTGGGGAAACTATTCAGGCTTAAATAATATTAGGATTATTCCTGGTCATAATTTTGGGGCGCATAACAACCAGAAATCAAAAGAGGTTTACCGTCATGCGCCGGGGAAGTTTGTACAGCGAGGCCGTCTGCTGTACATCTAATAAGGCGATGAGATGATGTTATTGTTAAATAATTGTTTAACTGTTTTACTTTCACCCTTGCCAGTGGCCGGACAAAACAAAACCCGCCATTCCCCTGAAGGTAATGGCGGGCTGCGTTCGGGTTTACCTGCGCCCGACAGGCGTTCCCTCGCCCTGGTGGTTAGCTACGTTTGCTGTTCTGCCCACCTTTTTTACCGGCTTCGGACGCTTTTTCGCGGTCATTTTTAAAGTTGCCGCTGCTGCTCTGTCCGCCTTTTTTGCCAGCTTCTGATGCTTTCTCACGATCTTCTGCGAAGTTACCTGAATTGCCACGATGCTGAGTCATAAATAATCCTCTTCGTGATTAAGGTTCTCACTGAAAATATCCTCAGAAAAAATATCTCATATTTCTAAAGCCAGTGAACGTCTTGCGTTATTAAATCTAGCAAAGGTGGGCGACCTTGCAAGTGAGATATTCGAATTTTTTCCTGTTTCGCTATCTCCTTGCAGGAAGTCCTTGATACCGGAGCATTTATCGGAACAGTAATTATTAAAGTTTGACGGCGCTTTATACCGACAGAAAATAATATTGCGCTGGCTTTGTAAGCTGATGTTAATAACAGAGGCGTACCGCCGGTTTTTTCCCGCCTCCAACACCTTAACCGTACCTGTTAGCGGCTCAGACTGTCGCGTTACTGGCATGCATTCCCGGCACCAGGATGACCTTACGGCACTCCTCTTCACGCTTTTCAAAGATCTTATAACCACGCGCCGCTTCCTCAAGAGGAAGATGATGTGTGACGATCTCTTCAGGCGTCAGGTGGCCTTTTTCAATCAGCGTCAGCAGCTCCGGCAGGAAAGCGTGAACGTGCGTTTGCCCCATTTTAAAGGTCAATCCTTTGTCGAAGGCGTCCCCGAACATAAAGCCGTGAATAAAACCGGCATAAACGCCAGGTACGCTGACAATACCGCCACGACGTACGGCAGCGATACACTGACGTAACACCTTGCCGCTGCTGCCTTCTATTTTCAGATTGCTTAACACCGTTTCGGTAAGGCTGCCTTTGGCCTCAAACCCTACAGCATCAATAACAGCATCCACGCCGCGATGGCCTGCGGTATTGTCGATAATCCAGGACGCAGGATCATCATTCTCATCGAAATTAATGGGGATGATGCCGTAGCGCTCACGGGCAAAGGCGAGCCGGTAATCATTGTGATCGATCATGAATATCTGCTCTGCTCCGGCCAGCCGTGCGCAGGCAGCACTGAGCAATCCTACCGGACCTGCGCCATAAATTGCCACGCTGGAACCCTGTTTAACCTCTGCGTTTTTCACCGCCTGCCAGGCCGTTGGCAGGATGTCGGAGAGGAACAGCACTTTTTCATCCGGTAGCGAATCGGGAACTTTGAACGGACCGGTATTGGCCTTGGGAACCCGAACGTATTCAGCTTGGCCGCCCGGTATCCCGCCATAGAGCTTGCTGTAGCCAAACAGCGCGGCGGGTGGGGTGATGCTTTTCCGGTTGAGCGTGGCTCCTCCACCGCTATTGGTGTTTTCACAGGCTGCATACTGGTGCAGGTGGCAGAAAAAACAGTCGCCGCAGGCAATCACAAAAGGGATCACCACCCGGTCTCCTTTGGCCACTGCGGTAACGTCTCTGCCTGTTTCGACGACTTCGCCCATAAATTCGTGGCCGAAAATATCGCCATGCCCGGTGCCGGGGATTTTGCCCCGATAGAGATGCAGGTCAGAGCCACAAATCGCCGTAGCGGTCACCCGAAGAATAATGTCGTCAGAAGCTTCAATCGTCGGGTCAGGCATGGTATCCACGCTGACTTTATGCGGGCCGTGATAGGTTAAGGCTTTCATTAGATATGCTCCAGAGTAAGGGGAAAAACCATGCAGAGTGGTTTTCTGTGGCAACAAAAACCTTCCGGCGGGTAGGGGGAGGCGCTCACGGGAGGTGACTGCCAGGAACCACCTGCCCAAACAGCAACAGCGGGGAAGGAGAGGTAACCGTTACGGCTACGCCTGAGGCTCTCTGCGGAGAGCCTCAGAAAGGGAGTATTAAAGCGTGCCGGTGCCGCCATCAGAACACCAGACCTGGCCGGAGCTGTAGCTGCTTTCCGTAGAGGCCAGCGTGACATAAAGCGGCGCAATTTCTGCCGGTTGGCCCGGACGGCCCAACGGGGCAGAACCCCCGAACTTCTCAATTTTCTCCTGTGGCTGGCCGCCGGAGATCTGAAGAGCCGTCCAGTAAGGGCCAGGCGCTACCGCGTTTACCCGAATGCCCTCCGGACCAAGCTGTTTAGCCAGTGCTTTGGTGAAGGCCGCAATCGCTGCTTTTGTCTGGGCATAATCCAGCAAATTGTCGCTTGGCTGATAAGCCTGCACGGAGGAGGTATTGATAATTGATGCCCCGCGCGGCAGATACTCCAGCGCCGCTTTGGTTATCCAGAACATGGCATAGACGTTGGTTTTAAAGGTGGCATCGAAATCTTCCGTGGTCAGGTCGCGGATAGACTCACGGAACTGCTGACGGCCCGCATTGTTCACCAGGATATCAAGGCCGCCTAATTCCGTTGCGGCCTGTTTGACCAGCTGCTGGCAAAAGGCTTCTTCCCTGATATCACCCGGAATAGCCACTGCTTTGCGCCCGGCCGCGCGAATAAGCTCAATCACTTCGCGGGCGTCCTCTTCTTCTGCAGGCAGGTAATTTATCGCGACGTCGGCCCCTTCACGAGCGTAAGCAATAGCCGCTGCGCGGCCAATGCCAGAATCTCCCCCGGTAATCAGCGCTTTTCGACCTGCAAGGCGATCGCTTCCCTTATAGGTGGTTTCACCATGATCGGGACGCGGAATCATTTTACAGGCAAGGCCCGGGAAAGGCTGTATTTGATGTTCAAACGGCGGTGCAGGGAAACGATCTGCATCGGTTTGATTCAGTGAGGCTGGGATGCCATTCTTGCTGCTCATCGTTCACTCCTTCTGTGCGGTTTGTTTGGTTTATAAAGCATAGAAAAGAGTTTCAGGATTTAGCAAATCTCTTATCCCTTTCCCGGCGCTCTGTAAGGCTCAGGAAAGGGAAAATGAAATAACCGAAAGGCGCATTACTTACTGGGATTCTGTTAAGACGAAGTATCAGACAGCAGCGTAGTGAGCATCTGCAGAGAGAACAAGGCGGCTTCTCTGACCACCTTTTCCGGGTCGCCGTCAAAATGGCGCACCTCAGCGTGCACCTGCTGGTTGGGAAGGTGCCAGGCGAACCAGATAGTGCCTGCAGGCGTGCCGTCATCGCCGCCATCCGGTCCGGCGTAGCCACTCACCGCCAGGCTGACCGCTTCGCCGGAAACCGCTACCGCCCCTTTAACCATCTCTCTGACCACGGCTTCGCTGACGGCAGTGTGAATGGCCAGCGTCTCTTTATTCACCCCCAGTAACTTGTGTTTGGCGTTATCGGTATAAGTAATAAACCCGCTGGTGAAATAGTCACCGCTGTTCGCGGCGGCCCCCAGAGACATGCCCACTAATCCTGCTGTACAAGATTCTGCAGTGGCAACTTTGCACTCTGCTTTAAGCAGAAGTTCACCTGCTTTTTCTGCTGCTTGTTTCAGTTCAGTGTCCACTGTGACTCCTTATGTTATCGCTAAAATAAGCCTGATCTAAAACTAGGTCTAAAAAGTAACAAAATGGTAACCAGATAGCACAAAATGCTAAAAATTCTGGCGCTTTTTTTAATATTTTGTACAGGTTTTTGGAAGCTGTACAAAAAAATTCCTATTCCTTTTAAGTGCTAATTCATCTGATAAAAAGGATCCGTCCATGCATCACAACAGGTTAAAAGCGGAACTCAGCTCTGATTCAGCCAGGGATTTCAGCGTAAATGAAGGAGAGTACTTTTCTCTTGAGCAAACGCTGGGCCAGGTGGTAATGGAAATTCTTCAGGGAGGAATGGCGGTAAGCAGGCCTTCTATCTGCACCAAATTACTGGCGCGTTTATCGGAATCCACGACTCCCGATCAGGAAAATCATCACAAGGAACTGATCAGCCTGCTGTTTGGTCGTGAAAAATAACCTGACCAGGCGAGGGATCAATTTCCTGCTGATTTACGGGCCTCAGCAGTATGAGTCGACAGCAGGAAATTGATAAACAGCTGAGTAAGACCCCACTACCCAGGGGCATTTTTATCTTTATTCTGAGACAGAAGTATGAGTAATGACGAGATCCGACAGCTCAGGGATGTCGTACTGGGCGAGGCAGTGATTGCCCTTTTCGCCGATCAGCGTCCCCTGAATAACGAAAGCGTGATCAAGCAATTGATGCAGATGGCGGCGAATGAATCTGACATTCCCAGACGTAAGGCATGTCTTGAGGCGGTCCGGCAAGTGCGTAAAAACAGCACCTTGATCGACCGACAGTATGAAGTGAAGAAAAAGCAGGGTGGCGATAATACGCTTCACTGAGCAACAGCAAAATCCGCAGTAATTAGTTTCCTCCCACATAGCGTTGTGAACGAAGTCGTCCACTGCGCCTCAGACCTCCTGTCCTCTTCTTTTGTAAAATCCTTCTCTCTGCCCTCTTTAAGCAGGCTTACTGCTGTTCATTAAGCGGAACCAAAGTCAGAGGAATGTTTTCAAGCTTCAGCGCTTCACGGCTTGCTTCTGGCAGCCCCTCATCGGTGATCACCTGATCGAAAGTATGTTCTGGTGAAAGGGGATAAGCGTGGATCACCCCAAATTTTGATGAGTCTGTCAGGGCAACGGTATGGGTGCTTTTTGCCATCACAGCATTCACCACATCACAGCGCAGCATATTGCGTCCGGTAAAGCCGGTCTCCTGATGCCAGCCATCCACGCCGATAAACGCTTTATGAAAATTCAGCTGCTGCAGGCAATAACGCGTCAGCGGCCCTACCACAGACTCGCTGCTCTTTTGATACTGGCCACCCAGAATAATTACTTCACATTCTGAGTCGCGTAACAGGTGGGCGATAGCGTGACTGACGGTAATAATGGTTAAATCTTTGCGGGAAGCAAGCGTGCGGGCAAGAAGGGCATTAGTGCTGCCGCCTTCAATAAAGACCGCTTCGCCTTCGGTAATGAGCGACGCCGCAAAGTCAGCTAATGCCTGCTTAATTTTGTAGCGGGTGCGCATCCGTGAATTGACGTCATCACTCTCCGGGGCCACAGCAGAGCCATGCACGCGCCTTAAAAAATCACCGCGTTCAAGGATGTTGAGATCCTGACGAACGGTGACTTCGGAAACGCCCGTGAGCTGAGAGAGTTCATTAACGCTGACGCTGCCTCTTTCGTTAACCAGTTGAATTATCTTTTCATGGCGACTGTTCATCATTGCTGCAATAAGACCTGTGAGGATAACCCGCTCAGTTTATCAGAGAACCCGATGCGCTGGCAGATTGCCCGCCAGGGATATGCTTACTGGGAAACCTGAACCTCTGGCAGGTTGCCCGGCCGGTATCCACCACACCGGGCGATGCCTGCTAACTTTCCAGCCCTAAGCTTTTGCGGCCAATAGCATTAAGATCAGAGGGCATAAAGCGGTTTTTCCACGCCTGCTCATAATTTTCACGGGGGAAATCCGCCGGAGAGCGTCCATCGGCAAAAGCCTGCGCGACCTTAGCGGCGTAAGCGATGTTTTTAGGGCAACGCGGAGCCGCAGGAATATACATCACATTTCCCCAGCCTTGCTGATCTTTCACCGGTGCCACCGCATGGATGACATCACAATGCCACCAAACGGAGTCGCCCGCCTGTAGTGAGGGAATTGAACATAACCCAGCCATTAATTCGGGATGCCATTTTTCTGAAATTGGCAAAACTTTGCCCGGCTCAACGCCACAAAGCTCATCTTCCGGCACGTCATTCAGTAACGGTCGCAAAAGGACCCAGGCCATCGCCTCCGGAACGGGGAGAACGTGCAGCAGACCCTGTCCTCTCTCCATATCAGAGAGCGCTGTCCAGCCCTGAAAGGTTCTGAATGCCGAGCATTTGGTGGTGTTATCCACATCATATTCGTTAACCTCAGGCCGGTAAGAAGCGTCCCAGGGATCGTAATCATCAAACTGATTAGTGAAAATTTTACGGAAGACTTTCTGATATTCCGGCAAAAGCCAGCGCTCAAGCGCGCCGGAATCCGTATGTGCCCCCAGGCCCGATGATGTCGTTCCCGGCGGGCGGCGGCGGATGCGGTCCGGGTAGAGAATATTGCTGTCGGGATCAAACCAGCGAATGCCGCCCGCTTCAAACTTCCACAGCCTGTTCAGAAAAGATTGGGTGACCGCCATCTCTTCGCTCTGCCGTGCTTCCATTTGCGCTGCTGACCAGTAAATAGGAAATATTTCCGGTCTTGCCGCCTGAAGGCTGCCAAAAAAGGCGTCACCCGGCCCACGGTACTGCTGGTCAAAGTCATTCAGATCCAGATAGTCCAGCATCGACCGATCCCAGTTAAGCGCCTGCTGACGGTCAAAGTTTTGCCGTACCACTAAACAGCCACGGCGATGGATGGCGGCAATTTGCTCTGCAGAAACCTTGTTACTGGCAATATCACGCCAGTGAATCACAGGCCACGCGGTTCCCCTGGCTGCCTCCTCTGCTTTGGCGTCAGCAATAGCCTGCTGAACTTTAGCTTTAACCTGCTGAAACAGCCCTTCAACATCACCGATCTGTTTACGGAGTTGCTGCTTCATCAGGCGAATATTCGCTTTATGATCCGCAGGCAGCTTCGCAGAAGTAAATGTACCGTCCATAACCGCACCTCCAGGTTGAGTAACGTTGTTTCGAACGAAATTTATTAACTTTCATTCGTAACCCGCAGGGACTTTAACAAAGCAATAACAATACAGGCGTGATCGCCCTCACAAAGCGAGCTTTTATGGCGTCTTATTGACCACCAGATCTTAAAAAGGGCTGATTAGTGCGATAAAGGAGGATCTTATGGCCAATCCCCCTTATAAATGTCTGGTGGGCTTCAGATGCTGATGGTGGGGAAGGGTGCAACCTTACCAGCACGCCTGGGCAGCCCCTCAGAACTCCGTTTTTAAAAAGGTATTTATGAAAATCATCATGATGTTGTTCATCTGTCTGATCCTGTCAGGCTGCGCATCGGGTTTAGCCACCTTACTGCCTTCTGGCGACGTCTGTCCCAATGGCATCGACAGCGTTACCGGTCAGTGCCGCTAACTTTGACGCGCAAAAATTATCCGGGGTCGCCCTGAGGCGGCTTTACTGCCTTTCCTCTCTTTATTCCGGCGCTGACAGGCCGCCGGTTGCTGACCGGGGCGCTCTTTGTAAGGTGTGCCTGAATTTTGGTGAAATGTATTTGAGCAGCTAAAAGATATATAACCCTGAAAAACCGGTCTTATTTTATAAATTTTCCAGGCAGATATTTACTTATCTCAAATCACAGGGGAGGGAAGTCTGAATAATATAACCTTTTGTTTTTAATTGTCTTATAGCTAAAGTAACTAAAGAAATCTATTTGTAGCTAAATGCGTCTGGGATTTGTTAATGATTTGGTTAAAATAAATGACTATTTTTTTTCATTTATTGCTTAAGTAAGTTGCCAAAATGTCACAGACAAAAAAAGCCCTTCCCGTAGTCTCTTTTCTGGCCCTGCTCGTCTGCGCCAACGTTCACGCTGAAGCGCCTGCTGAAAAAACTGACGTCCTGCTTATTGGCGGCGGCATCATGAGCGCCTCGCTCGGTACGCTGTTGGAAGAGCTGCAGCCAGACTGGAAACAGATGATGGTTGAAAAACTCGATGGCGTCGCGCTCGAATCCTCTAACGGCTGGAATAACGCCGGAACAGGTCACTCGGCGAACATGGAGTTAAACTACACGCCTGAGCGTCCGGATGGTTCTATTGACTACAGCAAAGCGCTGGAGATCAACGAAGCCTTTATGATCTCCCGTCAGTTCTGGACCACCCAGGTTCAGCGCGGCGTGCTGCAAAATCCCCACTCTTTTATTAACTCCACGCCGCACATGAGCTTCGTCTGGGGCGACAAGAATGTCGACTTCCTGACCAGGCGTTATAAAGCGCTGCAGGAAACTACCCTGTTTCAGGGGATGAAATTCTCTACCGATCAGAACCAGATTAAACAGTGGGCGCCGCTGATTATTGCAGGTCGCGATCCTCAGCAGAAAGTGGCCGCCACCTGGACGCCGGTAGGGACAGACGTTAACTACGGAGAAATTACCCGTCAGCTGATTGGCAGCCTGAAGAAAAATGATAACTTCAGGCTCGAAACCTCTACCGAAGCCACTGACTTTTCCCGTAACGCGGATAACTCCTGGCACGTCACGGTTAAAGATGTAAAAAGTGGGGAAACCCACGCGGTTGATGCGAAATATGTCTTCATCGGCGCAGGCGGCGGCGCGCTGAAGCTGCTGCAGAAAACCGGTATTCCGGAAGCGGATAATTACGCTGGCTTCCCGGTAGGCGGCTCATTCCTTGTGACCGAAAACCCGGAAATCACCCGTCAGCATGCTGAGAAAGTCTACGGCCAGGCTTCTGTTGGCGCACCGCCGATGTCCGTTCCGCATCTGGATGCTCGCTTCCTTGATGGCAAGCGCGTGGTGCTGTTTGGGCCTTTCGCCACCTTCTCGACCAAGTTCCTGAAGCAAGGCTCTTTCCTGGATCTGCTGAGTACCACCACTACCAAAAACGTTATCCCGATGACCGACGTGGGTATGGATAACTTCGATCTGGTGAAATACCTGATCGGTCAGGTTATGTTAAGCGATGATGACCGCTTTGCCGCGCTGAAAGAGTACTATCCTTCAGCCCGTAAAGAGGACTGGAAGCTGATTCAGGCTGGTCAGCGAGTGCAGATCATCAAAAAAGATGCTGACAAGGGTGGCGTGTTGAAGCTGGGCACCGAGATTGTCACCGATCAACAGAAAACGCTGGCGGCGCTGCTTGGCGCTTCACCGGGCGCTTCTACTGCGGCACCCATCTCTATCAACGTGATGAAAAAACTCTTCCCGGAGCAGTTCAACTCTCCTGAGTGGCAGAGCAAGATCCGCACTATTGTCCCAAGCTATGGCCAGACGCTGAACGGAAACGTGGCGCTGACGCAGAAGGTCTGGGATGAGACCGCCGCTGTGCTGCAATTGACCAAACCACCGGTTATTGAAATGCAGGCTGGCAAGCCGACGACTACTGAGGCAAAAGCGCAGGAAAAACCTGCCGCTCAGCACGATATGGCGCTGTAAGAGCCTGATGCCCCTTACGCTGAAAGTAAGCTGAGCGGGCGATAAGCAGGGCCTGGGTTTGGCAAGCAGCCGGACTCAGGCCTTTTTTAATTCATTTACTCTACGGAAGGCTGGTATTTGATGTATTCACGAATGGCATCGTGGATTTGACGATTATCAAGTTCGCCTGTTTCCCGTTCGGCATATTCTTTTGCCAGTGCCTCAAGAACATCGTCAAACTTGCCCTTATAGTTAAGATTATTCAGCGCAATTTGCTGCCCCAGAATCTCCTTAAGTACTGTAGTTTCGACTCTCAGTCGGTTTACCGTTTCCTCTAAATTTTTGATTCTCTCTTCATCGGACATAAAACTCTCCCTTACTTCATTCGCCGAAAATCATGTGCAGTGAGCTTAAGATCAGAATGAGGAGATCGCAATAATAACGATGTTTATTAGGGGCTTCAGCATTTGATAGTTTATATAATTAGCCTGTTTATAATAACAATGGCAATAATCGCTAAGTATACTGTTGGTTTTTACGAGATACTCTCCCTCGCCCCCTTCAAGAGCTAAGCCATTAAGAGTGCCGGAGATAAGCGCCGGGTGGGGAGCAGTATTTCAGAGGTCGCCCCCGGGCGGCCTCTTTCTTTTATGGCGATCGGTTAAGACCTTGGCCCTGTATCTGGCAACCCGCTGATGCGCCTCAGGAACTAAGGGCTTGCTTGCCCGCTTTGGGCTGCGGAGCGCCGTTTATGCTATTATCTCCTCGTTTTTCTGTGGCGACGGGAGCGTTCCGGTGTCACTCTGGATGAACAAACAAAACGTGAGACTGGGGGTGACAGTGAAACACTTACTGATACCTGTATTACTAGTTATTGTGGTTTTTTTTGCTCTGTTTATGGTGATGACCGGAGGAAATTATCCCTGGTGATCTCCTGTCCCACTCTGAGAGGTTGACGAGAAAAGCATGAAAATTGGCTATATCTTTCCGGCAATTGTTGGTGTCGCTGGCATAGCGTTACTGGTTTGGTTTATCGCCAGTGGGGCCTGGATGCCGGGTGCTTAGCCTGTTGCCCGGTCAGAATAAACCCCTCCGTCACTTCCGGGTTGAAGCAGCTAAAAATTGTTCTACACTCTGATTGCTATACACACTGTGGGTGTGTAGATGAGAGTTACTGGTTACCCAGTTTTGATTTTTCAGCCCGGCCCTGGTGCCGGGCTTTTTTATGCCTGATGGAAAGGCGACCGAGGCTGACGGCGCTCTCGGAATTATCCGTGGTCAGTTGCGGGGCAACCTCTGCTACCCTTAACAGAGACTTTAAGGGAGGCCTATGCGCACAAGAAATGCACTTTTCATTATGATCCTTTCCGCTGTTTCACTGTCAGCCTCTGCGGCTCAGTCGTTAACCTGCAGCCTGACACACAGCGTTGAATCACCAGGCCAGCAGCCGAAAGTTTCCATTGTTAACACCCATTCGGCCGTAACGGATGAGGGAAAAAGTTTCACTTTCTCCACCGACGGACAGAAAAGAATAACCAGCCCGGAGCTTCAGCCTCTGAAGATGGATGACGGTGAGACAGCTATGGCGGCGAAAGTGAAAGATGTCACCTTCGTTAAGCTGAAAGAGAGCTACGTGTTGCGAAACAAGAGCGAGAGCTACGTTTACTCAAACTGTAAACCCGCTGCTGATTAATCTCAGCATCTGCTCAGATGAGAAAAAGACCCGGCCTGAGAGCCGGGTCTTTTTTGTCCCCGAACCGGCACCTGCTCTACCGGTAAAGCGGACCATACGGGGAACAGGGCAGCGGAATAAACCTTGAGAGAAGGTTATCAGGCCTGCTTGGGCTGGCCATTTGAAGCCATAATCCCGCCATCTACCGGCAGATTCACGCCGGTAATATAGCTGGCATCTTCACTGGCAATAAAGGCAATGGCGCTGGCAATATCCTCCGGCTGACCCGCTCTTTCCAGCGGAATACGCTCGTAGAACTTCTCCATTAACGGCTGGTTATCCTTCATATCTTCGGTAAGATCGGTCAGCGTGAAGCCGGGACAAATGGCGTTAACCCGCACGCCCTCAGAGCCATAATCCATCGCCAGGGAACGCGTGAAATTGGTCACCGCGCCCTTGGCGGCGTTATAAACGCTCATGCCCCAGTCTCCGCCCAGGCCGGAAACAGAGGAGATATTCACCACGTTGCCCCGGCTCTTCAGTAGCGCCGGCATAAAATAGTGCACGCAGTGGAAGACACCATCCAAATCCACACTCATTAATTTTTTCCATTCATCTAAATCAATCTCATGAATGCGGCCCTGCACTATCACGCCCGCGTTGTTGACCAGCACATCAACTTTGCCAAATTGCTTTAACACGGCTTCTGATAGCGCTTTTACCTGGTCGGCTTCGGCAACATCACAGGGAGCAACCAGATGTTCTCCCTGAGCAAGAGTAGCCAACGTCTTTTCGAGTTTTTCACGGGTGCGGCCAACCAGCACCACAGAAGCACCTTCGCTGGCAAATCGCTTAGCCGCAGCGGCACCAATTCCTGAACCTGCCCCTGTGACCACCACTACTTTTTGCTGAAAACGTCTCATATCGTCCTCCTGTCAGGCTTTAATTCTATTAAAAAACATCATGTTAACTGTGGCATGCCGCATCAGGAGTGCAAGGCGGTAAGGGCATGTTTTTTATAACCTGTTGTTATGGCAGGGGCTTTAAGCGCCTTAAAAGTGTAAATAAATGGGTCATTTGTGGCGTTTTTACCCTTAAAGAGAAGCAAAGAGTCCGTTGCAGAGTAGCGCTATCGACTACGCTTAGATAACAAAACGTTAAAGGAGAATGCTATGAGTAATGAAGAGAAAAAGCCCCAGCCTGGCGAGCAGGATCACCCGGCAAAAGATGCGCCTGACCAGCATGGTGAAATTCCCCGCACCCGTGATGACAGTGACGATGATAAGCACGATCCCTTCCAGGATAAGTAGCTTAGCCGTCAACATTTATGAAATGTTTTAGAAACAGGCTTTCCGATTGCGGCGGCGGGGCTTAAACTAGCCCGCTTCAGGGTGGTTATCGTCGCCCGTTTGACAGGAGTAATGAATGGTTTCCTCGCTGAAAGTGGCTTTTATCAAAGCTAACTGGCATGCCGATATCGTTAATCAGGCACTGACCGGCTTTAAAAATGAGATGGCAGCACGAGACGTTGACTGTCAGATCACCGTGCTCGATGTGCCGGGGGCTTTTGAGATGCCTTTGCTGGCACAGCGCCTGGCGAAACGGGGTGATGTGGATGCCATTGTCTGCGCCGCGCTGGTGGTGGATGGGGGAATTTATCGTCACGACTTCGTGGCTCAGGCTGTGGTAACCGGTTTGATGGATGTTCAGCTCGCCACGGATGTGCCGGTCTTCTCTGTCTCTCTGACGCCGCATAACTTCCAGCCTGCCGATGAGTTCACCGGTTTCTACAGTGAGCATTTCATCAAAAAGGGGGCTGAAGCCGCCCGCGCTGTCTGCATGATCAGCGAACTGAAATAAGCTCTCTCCCTGCCGGGAGCCTGCTCTCCCGGCATCGCTTTACTCAATTTAAAACTCCCCCTTATTTCTCCCGTTCTGGTTCGCCGCACACGTTATTTTTGGTCCTACCAATTCCGCTTCTTTGTGACTTTGCTAATGCTTTCAACCTGTAATGTTACGCAGTTGTTGATCCCTAGGCGGTAAAAGAGAAACAATCATCGGGAAACGCCCTTTTTGGTAGGACCAATTCCCATGAGCAACCCACTTCTTGTTGAGCGCCTGCAGGCCTGGATTTATAACAATCAGCTTCAGCCTGGCGCACGGCTGCTGGCTGAACGCCAGCTGGCGCAGCAGCTTGGCGTCTCACGATCCTCGCTGCGTGAGGCGATGCAGCAACTAATAAGCCAGGGGATGCTGTTCAGCCGTCGCGGTGGCGGCACCTGGCTTCAGAAAGAGAAGAGTGACTGGAGCGAAGCGCGGCTGGTCACGCCGCTGAGCGCGCTGCTGGCTGACGATCCCGGCTATCGCTATGACGTGCTGGAGGCGCGTATGACGATTGAGCCGGGAACGGCCTGGCACGCAGCCAGCCGCGCCACCGTTGAGGATAAAGCCCGTCTGAAGCTCTGTTTCGAGGCGATGCAGACTATCTCCGATCGCGACGATCCTGACCTTGCTGCGCATGCTGACGTGCGTTTTCATCTGGCCATTGCTGAAGCTGCCCACAATCTGGTGCTGCTCCAGGCGATGCGCGGCCTGTTTGATCTTCTGCAATCTTCAGTGATGCAGAGTCGTCAGAAAATGTATGCCGAGCCAGATATCCTGGAGCAGCTTTCCGCTCAGCATCTGACTATCTACCAGACCATTGCCGCAGGTGAGGCTGATGCGGCGCGCGAGGCGACCCTGCTCCATCTGGAGTTTGTCGCCAGGACGCTGCATAGCCTGACCGAGCAGGAGGCGCGCCATGCCCGCAGCCTGCGTATCCCGGACACTAATTCCCCTATAAAGTGAGGCACACCTGTGATTATCTCCTCAGCCAAAGATTACCGCGCAGCCGCTAAAACCAGGATCCCACCGTTTCTTTTTCACTATGCCGACGGAGGCGCTTACGACGAGCAAACGCTACAGCGCAACTGTGAAGACCTGGCTGATATTGCGTTGCGTCAGCGTATCCTGCGCAATATGTCCTCTCTGAGTCTTGAGACCCGGCTCTTTAACGAAACGCTGTCGATGCCGGTTGCGCTGGCCCCCGTGGGATTATGCGGCATGTATGCCCGGCGTGGTGAAGTCCAGGCCGCGCGTGCTGCGGATAAAAAAGGTATTCCTTTTACCCTATCAACCGTTTCTGTCTGCCCGATTGAAGAGGTCGCACCCGCGATGAACCGGCCAATGTGGTTCCAGCTTTACGTGCTGCGCGACCGTGGGTTTATGCGCAACGCGCTGGAGAGGGCGCAAGCCGCAGGCTGCTCCACGCTGGTGTTTACCGTCGATATGCCGGTACCGGGCGCACGCTATCGCGATGCCCATTCCGGCATGAGCGGGCCAAAAGCCGCCATGCGCCGCTATCTTCAGTCGGTAACGCACCCGCAATGGGCCTGGGATGTGGGGCTGAACGGGAGACCGCACGATCTTGGCAATATCTCCGCCTATCGCGGCGAACCGACAAATCTGCAGGATTATATTGGCTGGCTGGCGACAAACTTTGATCCCTCTATCTCATGGCAGGATCTGGAGTGGATACGGGATTTCTGGAAAGGGCCGATGATCATTAAAGGCATTCTCGATCCTGAAGATGCCCGTGACGCCGTGCGTTTCGGGGCCGATGGCATTGTGGTCTCCAATCACGGCGGCCGTCAGCTTGATGGCGTTCTCTCTTCTGCCCGCGCGCTGCCTGCCATTGCAGATGCGGTAAAAGGGGATATCACTATTCTGGCTGATGGCGGCGTGCGCAGCGGGCTGGACGTACTGCGCATGATTGCGCTGGGAGCAGATACGGCTCTGCTGGGGCGCGCTTTTATCTATGCCCTGGCAACAGCGGGGGAAGCGGGCGTCACCAATCTTCTTAACCTGGTCGAAAAAGAGATGCGCGTTGCCATGACGCTGACCGGTGCCAGTAGTATTGCCGAAATAACCCGCGATTCGCTGGTGGCCGCGGCAAAGCAGTAAAAACCTTCAGCTGTGACATTCTTCATTGTTCCCTTACAGGGGATAAACCTCCCCTGTACTTTTCTCGTGCGCTGCCGATAACTCATTAAGAATGATTTGACGCGCGCAACGGCGTTCAGGAAGCAAGAGTACGATCCCTGACCTGCGTGAGTGCATAAGACCGCGGCGCACACTGTTAACGTAGAGGGTAACGATGGATAACTTTCAGAAAGAGATCGACGAGCGGGCAAATCTGGCCTTATCGAATAAATTTGAACTGCTGGTGTTTCGCTTAGGCTCCGATCTCAACGAAGAAAAATCTGAGTTATTCGGTATCAACGTCTTTAAGCTGCGTGAAATTGTTCCCATGACCACTATCACCAAAGCGGCCGGTATGAAGTCGCCGCTGTTGGGAATGGCTAATATCCGTGGACAGTTTATCCCGGTTATCGATCTTCCGGCTGTGGTGGGCTGTACGCCAACAACCGGTCTGAACCTGATCCTGGTAACCGAGTATGCCCGCAGCACGCAGGCCTTCGCCGTGGAGTCTGTTGAAGATATCGTGCGTCTGGACTGGAGCCAGGTGCACGCTGCGGAAGCGGGCGTAAGCAGCCGCAATATCACCAGTATCGCCTGTCTCAACAGCGACAAGCAAAACGTCACTATGGCGTTAGTGCTGGATGTTGAGCAGATCCTGCATGACGTTATCCCTTCGGTGCGTGAAGTGAAAGAGGGCGATATCAAGCTGAAAGAGTTCGCTATCAAACCGGGTTCGGTGGCTATTGTGGCGGAAGATTCAAAAGTGGCTCGCCAGATGCTGGAGCAGGGGCTGAAAGCGATGGGTATCCCGGCGAAGATGCATAACACCGGTCTGGAAGCCTGGGAGCAGATTAAAGTGATGGCGCGGCAGGCTAAAGAAGAAGGCGTCTCGATCCGCGACAAAATTTCCATGGTCCTGACCGATCTGGAAATGCCGGAGATGGACGGCTTTACGCTCACCCGTAATATCAAAAGCGACATTACGCTGCGGGAAATCCCGGTAGTGATCCACTCCTCTTTATCCGGCAGCGCCAACGAAGATCACGTTCGTAAAGTGGGGGCCAATGGCTATGTGGCGAAATTTGAGATCAATCAGCTCTCCGCCGTGATCCACAAAGTGCTGGAAGAAGCGCCTCGCTGATCCGCTGTAAACAAACGGGCTGGCGCAAAAATCAGCCCGTTTGTTATATCAGGCAAGAAGAGTCAGGCTGCCTTTATCTGCTGGCGTTGCAGCAACATAAGCTTGTTGCATCACGACCTTTTCGGCACCGCTGCACAACGACGAAGCCTGAAAAAGCCGGGTTTAGCAAACATAACCAGATTGCCGAGCAGGATCATCAGCAGGCCAATCACCGCGTTGGTATGCCAGACATAACCTTCATAAAGTGTGGAAAGCGTCAGCGCAACCAGCGGAAACAGCAGCGTGCTGTAGGCCGCCTGGCTGGCGCCAATACGCCCCACCAGCGTGAAGTAAGCGCCAAATCCAACCACCGACCCGAAAATGGCCAGATAAAGCAGCGATGCCAGGTAGCGTACTGAGAGGTCGGGAATAAATTGATCGCCGTAAAACAGGCTGATCCCGGCCATTACCAGCGCGCCGTAGAACATGGCATAGGTATTTGTCGAGAGGATCTCCAGCCCTCGCCGCTGGTGGCGGGTGCTGATCATATTCCCCAGCGAAAAGCCAAAGGTGCCCAGTGCGCTAAGGCCAATGCCGGTGAGCAGGGAAGGAGCCATGCTGGTTGCCGCCAGGTCATGCCAGAACAGCGCAACAATACCGATAATACCCAGTGTGGCAGCCGGAAGCAGGTTAGGGTGGGGACGCTGGCGGAAAAACAGCATGCTGTTCAAAGCGTTATAGAGTACTGCCATTGAAAAAATCACCGACTCCAGACCGCTGCTGATATAAGAAGCAGCATGGTAAAAACAGACAAAGTTAAAGCCAAATACGCAGCAGCCCTGCAGCAGGCACCAGAGATGATCGTGCAGACTGATTTTGCGTAACCGCCCCAGCAGCCCCAACACTACCGCCATCGCCAGGGCCGCGACCAGAAAGCGCCAGAAAACAGAAACGGTCACCGACACCACGCCCTGCTGCATCACGATGGCTATCCAGGTCGTCCCCCAAATCACTACCACCAACAGATATAAAAGTCCGTTCATCACTACCTCTTTCGCCGCATCAATAGCGTCAGTATCGGGTGAAGGGCGCGAAGGTGCTTTCACCCCTTTGCGGCGACTTGCAGAATCTTGCGGTTTTTTTTAGCGCAAGGGGGATAAGCGCTGGAGTCTCAACCGGAGGCTACTTACACTGACTCTCTCTATCGCTTCCGGAACTCTTGCTATGTCTTATCAGGCTTTTGAAAACTTGCGTCAGCATCGCACTCGCCTGCAGAACACTATCCAGCTTGGTTCCGGTATCCAACTGGCGGCATGGCGAAATGATTTTGACTGCGTTACGCAGCGTAGCGATCACCATACTCTGAGCCTCTATGTGGATGCAGGTTTCAACACCTGGCATAAAACGCGTACAGGCTGGCAAAACGGTGGTGGACCGGATCGGTTCTGCCTGATGCCGGAAAACAGCGAATCTACCTGGGATATTCGCTCCGAGTTCTCCTTTGTGCATCTCTACTGCACCAACGTGCACCTGCGGCAGCTGGCCGAACAGATATGGGATAAAAGCCCGTCAGCTCTCTCGCTGGATGAGCGTATCTTTGCAGAGGATGAGCGTATTACGCAGCTCTACCGTCACTTTCTGCTGAGCTGCGACTGGCAGCAACCGGCCAATCACCTGATGCTGAGCAGCGCCTCCTCTCTGTTAATGACCCATATTTTGCAACATTACAGTGAGGTGTTGTGGAAGCTGCCTGCCGTTCGCGGTGGCCTGGCGCCCGCCATACTGCGCAATATTGTGGCATTTATAGAAGCGAACCTGGCCTGCTCTTTAACGCTGGCGGAACTGGCTCTGCAGGCCGGACTGAGCGAATTTCACTTCGCCAGAATGTTTAAGCAGTCGCTGAAACTGGCGCCTCATCAATATGTTATGCAGCGAAGAATGGTCAGGGCCGACCAGTTGGTACGGCATACGCTGCAACCGCTGACAGAGATCGCGCTAGCCTGTGGCTTTAACTCTTCCAGCCATTTCAGCAACCGCTTCAAAAGTGTCTATGGCATTACTCCTTCCGCCCTGCGCCGTTGACCTGAAGTTTTTCCTGGTAATAGTTCTGAATCTGGCTAAAAGCTGAACATAAAGGCATTTTTATCACCTTCACCGGTGTACTGTCTCTTTGTCGGGCACTTTATGACAAAGAGATAACAATGGGCGATTACTATTATCTGGAGCAGAAACCGCGCCAGGAAGCTCTCAAAGTTGTCCACCGATCCGGATGCCTGAAGCTAAGTATCCTGAACAGACAAAGAGAGTTTTTAGGCACGTTTTACACTTCAGCAGATGCATTACTTACAGCAAACAAACGGTATGGCAGCAGCCGGTTATGTCCACTCTGCTGCATGAAAAAACAGTGATCTCAGGGCTGCCTCAGGGCAGCCTTTTCTCATGGTTGCCAGGCCCGATGGAGTGCTGTTACTCTGACGCCCCGCTGACAGCGCGGCCCGAATGAAACGGGGCGGCGCACGCCTGAAACAGGATAGTTGATGATTTGGCTGATGCTTGCGACCCTGGTCGTGGTTTTTATCGTTGGATTTCGCGTGCTTAATTCAGAGGCACGACGCGCGACAAAGGCGCTGACAAAACGGCTGAACCTGGAGCCGGTACACGTGGAGTCGCTTATCAGCGCCATGGGCCGAACCGCAGGGGAGGAGTTTGTGCACTATCTGGCCCGTGATAATGAAGCGCATATCGCTAATGGTGCCAGCGTTCTGCTGATCTATCAGGTATTTATTGTGGATGAGTCAGAAGAGAGCCTGCTGTTCTGGCGGGGCGTGCTGCGCAAAGCTTATTTACCTCTTGAACTCAGCAATGAGCATGTTCGTCTGGCTATGACTTTCCTGCGTGAGCTGGAGCCGGATGCTCAGGAGATGCAGGCGTTTCGTCTGCGTTATAACGCCCGTTTTGCTCCCCCTGAAGAGAGCGAACCAGAAAATAACGTTTACTCTCTTCATTCCCGCCTTAATCGCCACTGATTGCCCTCGCTATTTAAATTTCCCCGCCAGCGGGGAAATACAAAGCCGATAATGTTTTTTATTTGTTAATTCAATGTTCATATCAGGTTAAGGTTAAAAACTAACCTCAGACGAGTTTTTTCCATTTATTCAGGGTGGTCATTGTCACGCTAATAAATTATAACCGGGTAATTTGTGCGGAATTTAGCTTCTAATCAGCATAAACGTAAGGGGTAAGCGGTTTTTTTAACCATAACATGGCATTATCATTATCAATATAAAATTTAACAGTGTGATAAAAACTTAACTATATATATGCTGAATTTAAAATTTACATTTTGTAACTCTTGTATCCATAACATTACGCGAAGATTCGTCGATAACGATACTAATTAACTCAAATTACATTTTATTAGCATGTGAGAGTCGTGGTGTTATGCTCCTTCAAAAAGAAACTACCCGTCGTAAGTTTTTAATAGGATCGCTTTTGGCTTTACCGCTGGGCGATATGGTACTTAAGGGAATAACTGCAGCTCAGGCTGCGGAAATGGCCGCCCCTGAATTAGTGGATTATAAACCTGTTTTCTTTAGCGCTGATGAGTGGCAGTTCATCATGGCCGCCTGCGATCGTCTGATCCCTGCTGGCGGCAACGGCAAAGCGCCCGGCGCTCTGGAAACCAACGTGCCGATCTTTATCGATCAGCAGATGCATACCGATATGGGCGCAGAGATCTATATGCAGGGGCCGTTCAATACTAACGCGCCCGCCACTATGGGTTATCAGATCCCGTTCCGTCCGCAGCAGATCTATAAGACCGGTATCAAACTGGTTGAGAGCTGGTGCCAGACAAACCATCAAAAATCCTTCCACGAACTCTCTGATGCGGACAAAGACGCCGTACTGACACAGGTTCAGAAGAACAAGATTAGCTTCTCCGAACTGGGCGAAGGATCGCTGAAAGGATCGCAGTTCTTTAGCGGACTGCTGAGCGATACCAAGCACGGTTACCTCGCCGATCCTATCTACGGCGGAAACAAAGGCATGAAGGCGTGGATCGCCATCGGCTTCCCTGGCGCACGGGCCAGCTTTACCGAATGGGTAAAGCAGCACAACGTGCCTTATCCGCTTGGCCCGGTCAGCCTGTTGGGCTTGCAAGCCTGAGTAAGCTATTTCCGTTTTTTTGAGAGTGATTAATTTAAGATGGCAACTGTAAATAAAGAAGAAGTCGACGTTGTAGTCGTCGGCCTGGGCTGGGCTGGCTCGCTGATGAGCATTGAACTGGCGCTGGCCGGTCTGAAAGTCCGCGCGCTTGAGCGTGGCGGTGACAGGACTTACGAAGATTTCGCCTACCCGAAACCGGCGGATGAATACGCCTACGGCGTGCGTAACAAAGTGATGGCAACCCCGGCTGAAGCTGCCGTTACCGTTCGCTACAACATGAGTGAAACCGCACTGCCAACCCGTAAATGGGGTGCTTTTGCACCGGGCACCGGCGTAGGCGGATCGGGCCTGCACTGGACAGCGGTATTGATCCGTCCAACGCCAACCGATATCAAACTGAAAACCTATGCGGACGAGGCCTACAAGCCGGGCATCCTGCAGGAAGATATGCGCATCATGGACTTCCCCTTCACCTGGGATGAAATTGAGCCGTATTACACCAAATTTGAGAACATCTGCGGTCAGTCCGGCACAACCGGTAACCTGCGTGGGCAGATCCTGGAAGGGGGCGACCCGTTTGAGGGGCCGCGCTCTGCGCCCTATCCTCTGCCAGCGCTGGAAGATACGCTGAACACCACTATGTTCGCCGAAGTGACGAAGAAAATGGGTTATCACCCGTTCCCTAACCCTTCTGCCTGCGTTTCCCGCGCCTGGACTAACCCTTACGGCAACCAGATCGCGCCGTGCAACTACTGCGGCTATTGCAGTAAATATCCTTGCCTGAACTACTCTAAAGCCTCGCCGCAGACTGCGGTAATGGATGCGTTAAAGCGTATGGATAACTTCTCATATGAAGTCCACGCCAACGTAATGAAAGTGGTGCTGCATGATGATAAGAAAACCGCGAAAGGGGTGATCTATATCGATGAGCAGGGCAACGAGTGCTTCCAGCCGGCGAAAATCGTGGTACTGAGCAGCTTCCAGTTCTGTAACGTGCGGCTGATGCTGCTCTCCGGCATTGGCAAACCTTACAACCCAATCACCGAAGAGGGTGTGGTGGGTCGTAACTATGCCTTCCTGAGCAACGGCGGCTCAACGCTGTTCTTTAAAGATAAAAACTTCAACCCGTTTGCCACCGCTGGCGCTACCGGACAGATGTTTAACGATATCTCTCCAGGCAACTTTGATGGCCCATCGCTGGGCTTTATCGGCGGAGCAAAAATCCACAGTTCTCAGGCAACCGGTACGCCAATCAGCACCGCATTGCCTAAAGGCACGCCAACCTGGGGATCGGGCTGGAAAGAGGGGATGGAGGAGTGGTATGGCCATTCCATGAAGATCAGCATCACCACCACCTGCCAGTCCTATCGCGATATCTATCTCGACCTGGATCCGAACTACAAAGATGAGTATGGCTACCCGCTGCTGCGTATGACCTTCGACTGGAAAGAGAATGAACTTAAGCTGCAGCAGTATCTGAAAGGGATCGTGGGAAATATCACCAAAGAGCTTAACCCGGACAGCTACAGCGAAAGCTTCCTGCCGATGGATGCGCACTTTGACCTCACCAAATATGTCTCTACCCACAACGTGGGTGGCGCGGTGATGGGTGATAATCCGAAGACTTCCGCGCTGAACAAATACCTGCAGAGCTGGGATGTCCATAACGTCTTTGTTCCGGGCGGTAATGCGTTCCCGCAGAACTTCCAGGCGAACCCGACCGACACCATTGGCGCAATCACGCTGATGGCGGCACAGGCTATCAAAGATCACTATCTGAAAAATCCCGGTCCACTGGTACAGGCATAAGCGATATGAAGATGAAATTAAAGCGTTTTTTAATCGCCAATGCGGTGCTGCTGGGTGCCGGTTTTATGCAGATGGCGCAGGCAGATGATGCGGCGCTGGTGAAGCAGGGCGAGTACATTTCCCGGTTGGGTGACTGTAGCGCCTGTCACTCACTTCCCGGTAAACCAGCTTTCTCCGGCGGGCTGGCGATTGAGTCGAATCTGGGCACTATTTATTCGACCAACATCACGCCGGACAAAGAGCACGGCATCGGCAACTATACCGAGCAGCAGTTTAATGATGCGGTCCGTAAAGGCTTGCTGCCAGACGGCACGCGTCTTTATCCGGCGATGCCTTATCCTGATTACGCCAAAATCAACGATCAGGATATGCATGCGCTCTACACCTATTTTATGCAGGGTGTAAAGCCCGTTGCGGAAGCCGCGCCTGAAACCGATCTGAGCTTCCCGTTCAGTCAGCGTTGGGGTATGCGGTTCTGGAACTGGGCCTTCGCTACGGACAAGCCGTTCCAGCCTATAGGCGGCGCCTCTGCTGAGGTTAACCGTGGCGCTTATCTGGTTGAAAGCCTGGGGCACTGCGGCAGTTGCCATACGCCTCGTGGTTTCGGCATGAATGAGAAAGCGCTCGACAGCAGCGACAGCAGCTTCCTGGCGGGCGGCAATCTGAACGGTTGGGAAGTGCCTTCACTGCGCGGCCTGCCGCGCTGGACCGAGCAGGAGACGGTGGATTATCTGGCAACCGGACGCAATGATAAAGCCGCTGTGGGTGGCGAGATGACTTCTGTGGTTGAGCACAGTACTTCGCATATGAGTGATGCGGACCTGAAAGCTATTGCGGCCTACGTGAAGTTCCTGGGTGGCAATCCTGCGGCTCCGGCTGCGCAGGAAACGGCAATCAGCCCAACGGAAGCGAAGCTGACGGCAGCCAAAAACCTCTCTGCAGGCGAGCGCCTCTATCTGGATAACTGTGGTGCCTGTCACTTCGTGACCGGTAAAGGTGCGCCAGGCGTGTTCCCTGAGCTGGACCAGGCGACGATTGTTAACGCGAGCGATCCGGGTGGGTTGATTCATACCATTCTTGCCGGTGCGCAGCAGCCTTCCACAGCGAAAGCGCCTTCGACGCTGGCGATGCCAGGGTTTGCTAAACGTCTGAGCGATGATGAAGTGGCGAAGCTGGCTACCTTTATTCGTCAGGGCTGGAGCAACAAAGCCTCTGCCGTTACCGCAGATGAAGTGGCGAAAGTCAGAAAAACGTTGCAAAAATAGGTCCGCCTTGTTTGGGGCATGTTCAGAGAGAGGTGCAATACCTCTCTCTGAAGGACAAATTTAAAGCACGAATGACATTTCGTTATCATATACAGAGAGGCTTAAAGCCTCTCTTTTTTTCTCTTCCTTACGCTATTCCCTTTTTTTCCTCAATCTGTGGCCTGGATCTCGTCGCGACAGCGCCACTCTTATCTGTAATTGTCATGAAGATGTCACGGAACCGACCCGGTTTTCTGTCCACACAGAACCAGCTAAAAACGCTTTCATTCGCCGGGGAGAACATCGTGGTATCGGGGATCAGAACAGCATTTAACGCAGCAACACTGCAAAACGTTCAGCGAACGGGCAGGGTTCAGCAGCGGCAGGGAGCCGTGGTTCAGCAGGAAGTGCGGGCCAGGCAGACGGGTGGTGGCACGCTCGCGGGCCATGCCCGTGAACAGGGCGCGCCAGCAGAAGAGGAGGTTCATCAGGGCAGCAGAGAGCGTGCAACAGGAGGGGGACGTTTTAAAGCCTTCACGCAACATCGGCTTTTCCGCCGCAGCCCGGCGGGCAACAGTGCAAGGAATGCGGTTCCAGCAGCTATCGCCGGACCGGGAACCCTCTCCAGAGCGGAGGGGCAAAATGGCGCAGCAGTTATCGAAATGCAGCCTGTTGATCGACTGAATGTTTCTCTTCCCACCTCGCAGGCGGGCTGGCTGGATCGCGAACTGCAGGCGGGGCTGGATTCTCTTAATGCGCAGCCTCAGGCGCAAAATAACGCACCGAGCGCTCAGCCCTCCGCGCAGGAGGTATCAGCGCCTGCTCAACCTTCACTCCCGCCCGCGCAGCCCGGCAATCAGCATGCCGCTCCGTCGCCTGATGTGGCGACCTCGCCAGTCACTCTTCGTCTGGACAGCAAACGCCAGCTTCTGGTTGCGGCTCCGGCAACGCGCAACCCTCAGAGTGCCTTAATCAGGCAAACGCTGGGCCACGCCAAAATGCACTATCAAAGCGTGGCCGCCAGTGCCGACAGGCAGCAGCACACCCTGCTGGATGACAGCGGTCGGCTTCTTTCACTGCACTCCTCCCCCGGCAGTCTCATCGGGTTAGCGCACAGTAAAGCGGAACCAGGGTGGCAGCGGGAAGAGACGCCGGGAACCACCTTCCCGAGACGACGTCCCGCGGTAGTAACCGACCATGCGCTGACTCTGAGTGAGGATCAACAAAAGGTGCGGATCAACCGTAACGGCGCGCCTGCAGGGCGTCCTGCTAGCGAGATCTCGCTGCCCGATAAGGGGATACTCAGCCAGCTTTCTGGCGTTTATCAGCAGACAACAGCCAGCGGTACGGCGCAGTTTCGCCTGCATAAAGATAAACTCTGGCAGATGACGTCGCAGGAGGAGGGGTGGAAGCAGGCAGAGTCTCCGCTGCTGGATAAAGAGAAGGATCAGTCAAAACTCACCCGTCAGGCTGATAATGCTCTTTACCTGGTCCATGACAGCCACCATCTGCACAATCTGCAAACCCAGACGCAAAGCCCGCGTTTCGAAGAGAAAATCAGCCACTTTTCCGTTGCGCAGGATGGCCAGGCGCTGCTGCTGCTGACCGGGGAAGAGAGCAAAGAGCAAAGTGTGAAATGGCTGGCCCGTGCAGAGAGTCCTGCAGAGACGCATCGTACGCTTAACCTCTTTCCATCCGGCACCACGCTGGCAAGCCTGACCCAAACTCCCAGCCAGGTAATTGCTGCCGATCATAACGGTCGTCTGTTGGTTGCCAGCCGCCCCGGCACGCAGAGGACGGCGCTGGATTTCGGCAGGGAAGAGAACCAGGTATTGCGTAATCAGCTGCACCAGCAAATTGCGGCGGTGACGGGCGATCGCTTTCACGTCACTGACTTTATCCAGGGAGAAGGCGGGCGTCTGCATGCGCTGGTGAAAGATGGCATGGATCGGCAGCATGCCATAGCGCTGAACCTCACGCCGCGTCAGCCAGAGGCTGCTTCGGCCTGGAATCTCAGCGACAGCCTGGTGATGGACTTTCAGAAAGGGCTGCCGTCGGTTTCGCCCGGCCGGATGGATGTGGTGAATATCGGCATGGCGGGCAAACTGGCCCTGCAGGAGGGCAAAGTCCATTTCTTTAATGAAACCACCCGCCAGTGGGAAGCTTCAGAAGTAAAGGCGGATCGTCTTATCGCCGGGCAGGATGGTCAGGCCTGGGTGCTGAAAGATAATCAGATCAAGCGCCTTAAGGTGAATCTCTCCAGTAACAAACTCAACTTTAACCAAAATGTTTTTGCTCTTCATCAGGTTAAGAAAAGCGTCAGCGACGAGCTGGCGCTGCCCGGCCTGGATAAAAATCAGAAAACGCTGGCCGCTGCGGTGCTGGACAGCGGGCGATACCTGACACTACAGGAGAGCGGCGAGGTGCATTTCCATCAGGTAGACAGCGAAAGCCGCCGCGACAAAAAAATGACGGTTACGCTGAGCCATCAGGCGCTGAGCCAGGCGATGAACCGGCCAGTAAACCTTATCGACTCGCGTCAGCCTCTCCTGGAGCACAAGCTGACCGATATCGCCACGGGGCCGGACAATCAGCTGTTTCTGCTGAGCGACAAAGGCAAGCTTTTCAGCCTGCCGCAGCAGGCGTGGGAAAAGGGGCAGCTTTCGCCAATGCGTGAAGAGAGGATGCCAGCACTGCCAGCTGGCGATGAGGCCGCTTTCGGCGAACCTGGCGAAGCGGCGAAGCCAAAGAAGCTCCATGGCAATCAGAAAGGCTCTCTGCTGTTAGAGATGGATAACGGCAAGATGCTGAGGCTGAACGCAGGTAGCTGGGAACGCCTGAGTGGCGACCATTCGCCTGGCGTACAGGAGGCAGAAAGTCTGGCAGACCAGCATTACGATCGGCTGAGCGCGGCCACCCGTGACGCAAAATTAGGGAAAACCGGGCTGACCTTCAAACGTGAAGTTAACACCTTTGGGCAGTCCGGTCATGATGGTCATAAAGTTCATACGCCTTTCCGGACGCGCCTCAGCACCTTTGTTTTTCGCCCGACCATGGCGACCCCCCGACCGCTAAAGAATATGGGGCATCTGATTCAGCATGCCCACGGCGGCAGGCAGGGGCTCTCAGTGATTTATCAGCAGCAACAGCAGCAGATGCGGGATCTTAACCAGCACTTACAGCGGCTACAGCGTTTTAAGGCGCCGGGCGCGCTCAGACCGGAAGAGCCATTGAGCCTGAAGCTTAAAACCCTTGCCGCCAAACCTGACCTGCCCGACTGGTTCGGCGAAATGCAGAAATTTAACACCACGCTGGCCGACAGCGCAGCCCATCAGGCTCGCCTGTTACAGCAGCATTACGGTAAGCCTTCGGGCGGGATAAAGGAGCAGCTTGCTTCAGTGACCGGCCGCATGAATCCGGCCAGCACCCAGCGTGAAGATTTAACCACAAAACTGACCCAGCTGTTCTCATTACAGCCCAGCGGCAAAGGGAATCTGGCGCAGCTGGCGCTCTCCTCGCTACAGAGTGAAGGCGTCCAGCTTTCGCACCAGAAACCCACGGAAGAGATCCCCCTCGGCCTGCATCGTGATAAACATGACACCATGGGACTGATCAAATCACGTCTGATCCTTGACGGACTGACTAACGCCAAAATGCACGATCTCACCGGACGGCTCGCCACAGCAATGGCGCTGCAGGGCGAGACCCGTGAAAAAGCGTTAAATGCCCTGGGCAGGGAGTTTCGCGAGCTGCGGGAAAGCGAATGGGAAGGCAATCCACTTAAGCAGGTTACCAGCCAGGGTTTTACCGGTAACGACAAGTTGGAGTCCAATTACGATGCCATCAAGTCCATGACTAAAGCCTTCACTAAAGAGAATCATGCCATGAATGTCACCACCCGTACGGTGATGCAGGCTGAAGATCAGCAGACGCTGGCTCGCCGTATGGAGGGGACGGTGCTGTCGATGGAGAAGGGGGAGAGCATCTCATTCAGCCGGGCTTATGGCGCGGCCACCACCATCACCGGGGTGCCAGGTACCCAGGTGATAGCTGGCGTGGGCGGCAGGGGCAATATCGATCGCGGCTACAGCATGAGCCTGACGCGAGGCGAAGGCGGCGTCACGGTCAGCTTCGGCCGTGACGGCGGCGGCGGCGTGACAGCCTTCAGCGGGTTTGGCTATAACCTGTTGACCGATTTTATGCAGGACTCTGCGCATACCGTGCCGATCGATCATGAGCGCAATCTGGCTCCGGCAGTGCGTCTTGGCGGCGTGATCTCGGCAACGCCGCTCGATGTGAAAAAGCAGAACAGCATCAGTTTCGACATCACCGAAGCGGAGCTTCCTGCTTTTATTCAGGGGCTGACCGAAGGAACGCTGGATCCGCTGACGCTGATGAATCGTGGCATCAACCACAGCGTTAAGCATGGCGATGTGATGAACGTCAGCCTGGATGCCAACGCGGCGGCCCTGGCCTCTGCCGGCATTCCGCTGACCAGCAAGCATGAGAAGGAGACGCCCGCCAGCGTCCGGGTAGGTGGCGGCGCTTATGCCGGGGTAAACGTCCTTTCAGGAACCCGCGAGCGCGGGACTACCAGCAAAGAGGAGAGCAGCACCTTCAGCCGCAGCAACAATCGCCCGCGCGGCTTAAATAAAGCCTCTGTCGGGGCTAACTTTGCGCTGCCCTTAGGGGTGCTGGTAAGAGGCGACGACGGGCGCTTGCCGCTCTTCGCCGGTCCTGCTGCCAGCGTTCAGCTCTCTATCGATAACCGCACCAAACAGAGCCTGTCGCTGGAGACAAAAAATGCCCGTCCTCTTGAGCCGGTGCATATCGACAAACTCATGGAAACATTGGGAAAAACCTTCAGCGATCCCGCCAGCGCCGGGCTGCTGGAAAAACTCAAGGACAAAAGCGATGACGAACAGACGGTTCCCTTTACGCCCCGGCAAAAGCTCGACAGACTGGTAGCGCATTTTGCTCCACGCGACCGAACCATGCTCAATAATGGGCAGCAGGCGGTACTACGGGATCTTGATAAGCATCTTCGGCAGCAAAAAGCGGCGGAGCAGGGCAAGAGACTGCTGCAAAACGGCGAGTACCAGACCACCTATGCCAATCTCAGTAAGGTCAACAGCAATGACCTGTGGCACCAGCTTTCTCACCTGCTTGATGGTCAGCTGAATGCCAGCAACGCCACCAAAATCCGTGAGTTGATGAGCAGCGATCATCAGCTCCAGTCGCTGATTGCCACCCTGCAGGATAACGTCAGCACCGACGCTACCGTCACGCTGGAGCTGAAAGATGACGTCAGGGAGCAGCTTGAGCAGCGCTGGCTGGAACAGGGCAACAGCCCGGAGGAGATGATGGCAGAGTTGACCAACCGCGATAATCTGCGGCTGAAATCGATCGCTTTTACCAAATCGCAGATCAAAACGGATGGTTTTGCCACCCCCGCTTTTCTGCTGGGCGGCTCCAATAACGCCTCCGTCTCTATGAAACGTAACCTGGGAAAAATCACTTTCAGCTACGGAGAGAACCAGAACACGCCAACCCAGTACGCGCTGGATGGGCGCATTGCCAAAGCTACCACAGAACTTGCCGCCGCCTTGCAGCAAGGGCAGGAAAACGATTTTGTACTCAAGGGATAATCATGTCAGCGACTGAACAGCTTAACCATTTTCTGCATTTTTATGGCCGCAAGATAGGGGCGCAGTTGAGTTTAAAGCAGGGGGTATGCGCCCTGTTTGATAACCACCATCAGGAGGTGGCGATTGTAGAGCTGCCGCAGGGGAGCGACAGCGTGCTCTTTCATTGCAGGATCGAGACGTTACAAGGCGATGCCGCTCCGCAGATGCTGAAAACGCTGCTTGCGCTGAATTTCGAGATGAATGCCATGCGGGGATGCTGGCTGGCACTGGACGCTGAGGAGAGCCTGAGGCTGTGCAGCCAGCTTGCCGTGGCGACCCTGGATGAGAGGCTGTTCACACAAAGCCTGCAGGGATTTATTCTGCAGGCGCAGCAGGTCAGGGAATTTATCGTGGAGGTCGTTCAGGCAGCGTGAGCCGCCTTAACACAAATCATTGCCGTCAACCAGCTCCTTAATCCATTCATAGTGTTAAGGAAGTGATAAGAAGGAGTAAAATAGCGTAAGTCTCTGGGTTTTAAGACATTTGGAACTATGTTTCCGGGTCAGAGTAGCCGATAGTCTCCTTCAGCGGCGCAACAGAAGCCGTGAGCAAAATGAGGACAGACCCATGAAAAAAACGACTCTGGCACTTTTAATGACCGTCTTTACAGCGAGCACCCTGTTCTCTCCCCTGAGCCAGGCTGAAGGGCCTCCGGGACAGCAGTGGCATCAGCAGGGTGGTCATGACGGGCACGGCGGCCATGATGGTCACGGTGCTCCAGGTCGTGGCCCGGACCATGGACATGATGGCCGTGGCGACTATCATGGTCATGACGATCGTGGACGGGGTCCCGATCGTCATTATGAATCGCGTGACCGCTTTGCCTGGCAGGGCCATGACTTCCGTCGTGGGGAACGCATGCCGCCACGCTTCCGCGGTGACGATTATCGCGTGAGTAACTGGCACGAGCGTGGTCTGCGTGAGCCGCCTCGTGGTGAACACTGGGCTTACATTGACGGCAACTATGTGCTGATTGCCGCAGCGACCGGCATCATTACCTCTATCCTGCTGAATAACGCCTTCAACTAAGTTTCCCGGACGGCTGGTACAGCTTGTGCCAGCCGTTTTACCGTTTTAATTCCCTCTTCGCTCGCCTTTATCGCCGCGCTGATGAATATAATTTAATCAGGGTAAAGTTTATCCTCTTCACTACCGATAACCTCAACTAAGGCCGTTCTCTGGCCTTGATTCCAGCTTCGATTCGACCCGGCTTTCATCCAATGGGTGAGGGACGCTGTCCGTCAGCTATTTAAAAGCAAGCCAGTCATTGATGTTGAGGTTCCCGCATGAGTATCACCAAAAGATTGTTCTCTATTTTTTCCCTGCTTGCGCTGGCTATGTGTTTACTGGCCGGTTTTTCTCTGTATGCCATCACTGGGTTCCAGGCCAGATTTGAATATGTTCAGCGGAATGCTATTCCAAGTATCAAAGATTTGGATAAGACCATCAGCACCGCCAGCAAGCTCAATGTAGCGCTCTATGAGCATCAGAGCGAAACGGAGAGCGGGAAACAGAATCTGGCGGAGAAAAAGATCGACGGTCTGATCGCCGATCTTAAAACGCAGGTGAATTACTATCTGGCAAACGATGTGTCTAACGAGCGGGATAAAGAGATGAGCGAAGGCGCGCTGGCCGATATCGTGGCTATTCAGAGCGTACTGCCGGGGTACATTACCGCATCCCTGGCGCACAGTGATGCCGTCACGCTGCCGATGTTACAGGGTGAAGCGGGCATTGGCGCTGCGGTGCGTAAATTAACGCAAGATCTTAAGTCGCAGATTGAGTTCAATATTCAACTGGGTGAAGAGCTGCGTAAAGTAAATAATGCTCTCTACTCCCGCGTGTTCTGGGGGCTGCTGAGCTTTTCTGCCGTGGTGATCCTGCTGATGGGGGCGCTGGCCTGCAAAACCATTTTTGGCGTTCGCCGCAGCCTGAATAATATTCAGCAGGTGATGGTGGAAACCAGTGAGTCGCTGGATCTGACCCGCAAGGCTGACGACCGCCGTAGCGATGAAATTGGTAAAACCGCCTTTGCTTTTAACGCCCTGATGGGGCGCGTGGCCGCAGCGATGACCGCAGTAACCGCTTCTGCCCAGTCGGTGAGTTCGGCCTCCACGCAGATTGCTGCCGGTAACGAAGATCTCTCTGCGCGGACAGAAGAGCAGGCTGCTTCGCTTGAGCAAACCTCTGCCAGCATGAGCGCGCTCAATGATACGGTGAAGCAGAGCGCTGAAAATGCCAAACAGGCCAGCCTGTTGGCGAGCAACGCCAACGAGATGGCGGAACAGAGCGGCAATGCGGTATCGGCGATGGTCAACACCATGGACAACATCAAAGCCAGCTCCAGCAAGATTTCCGATATTACCGGCCTGATTGAAGGGATCGCTTTCCAGACCAATATTCTGGCACTGAACGCAGCGGTAGAAGCTGCCCGTGCCGGTGAACAGGGTCGTGGCTTCGCCGTGGTGGCCAGCGAGGTCAGAAATCTTGCTCAGCGTTCTTCAACCGCAGCGAAAGAGATCAAGGATCTGATTGTCACCTCTGCGCAGCTGGTGCAGAGCGGTGCCGTTCAGGTGGCGAACGTTGGGGATAATATGGCCAAAGTGCAGGGATCTATCCGCCAGGTTGCTGACATCGTAGGTGAGATGGCCGCCGCCACTTCGGAACAGAGCCAGGGTATTGAACAGGTGCACCTTGCCGTAGGCCAGATGGATAGCGTCACCCAGCAAAACGCCGCCCTGGTGGAGCAGGCTTCTGCTGCGTCGCAATCGTTGCAGGAGCAGGCGATTACGCTTAGCAATCTGGTCGGCGCCTTTAAAGTCCAGAGCGGCAGCACGATGCCAGCGGTAAAACAGCCTGCACTGGCGAAACCGCTGTCTAAACCTGCAATGCTTAAAGCTGAACTGGCAACGGATAACTGGAGTTCGTTCTGATCCTCAGCAACGTTGAGGATCTGCGCCCGCTCTGAAGAAAAGGCGCTTTCAGCCGTACGCCGGGTTATCCCCCATGGCCACAACGTTTTTCCGGCAGTAACAAAAAGGCCCCGCCAGCGTCTGGCGGGGCCTTTTTACGTTCCTCTTAACAGAGAAGAGAGGTTACTGATGCGTGATGATGGAGGTGATCACGCCAGTAGCAACCGCAATCAGCACGTAGTTGCCGTTGACGTTCTGCCAGCGATGACCAGCCGGTGGCGCTTTCAGACCACGTTTATGCCAGTCGGTAACCTGATAACTTTTACCACGATACTTCTCCGGAAGCGGACGGCCACGGTGGAAATCTGCATGGTGCGACTGCTGATGGTTTGGCTGCTGGTGCTGCGGTTCACGATGCTCAGCCTGGCGAGGCTGTGCGTTATGCTCCTGGGGCTGGCCATGCTGCTGCTGGCCGCCCTCTGGTGGCCGTTTCACCGACTGCTCGCCATGGCCCTGCTGCGGACCCTCCGCAAATGCGCCCAGGCTGGTGGTGGCAAACAGCAGCGCAGAAAGGATAACAATGCCTGATTTTTTCATCTTTTTTCCCTTGTTGGTATCGCCCAACTTTTTGTTGATAAAGCCAATTTGGCGGGTTAGCTGCCGAAGAACAAGATGAATAATCTTAAGAACAGCGCCCTTAACGCTAAATTTACGCTTAGCTTGCAAAAAGCTGACTAAGCGTGGGCGCTAGCCGCCACCTTCACGCACAAAATCGATAAAGGCGCGCAGGGGGGCAGGGATCAGACGGCGGTCAGGATAGTAGAGCCAGGGGCCGGGAAAGGTCAGCCACCAGGGCTGCATGACGGGTTCAAGCTTACCGCTCTCAAGCAGAGGCTTTAGCCACTCTTCAAACAGGTAGATTATTCCTCCGCCCGCAACAGCGGTATCCACGGCTAAATCCATGCCGCTGCCGATACTTACCAGTAGCTGGCCTCCAGGTTTTACCTTTAGCCGCTCGCCCTCTTTTTCAAATTCCCATTCCGGTACCACGCCGCTGGCGAAACGACCACGAATACAGCGGTGCTGTATCAGCTCGTGCGGGTGGGTGGGGCGTCCAGCCTGGTCGAGATAGGCCGGAGAGGCAGCCAGGGCGAAACGCTGCTGGCGCGGGCCGATGGGAAGGGCTATCACATCCTGCTCCAGCGTTTCGTCATAGCGGATCCCCGCGTCACATCCGTCGCGGAAGACATCCTGAACGTTGCTCTCCGCTACCACTTCCAGTTGAATATCCGGATAGCGGGCCAGGAAGGCGGGTACCAGAGCGGGCAGGATCAGCCGGGATGCGCTGACCGGCACGTTGAGCCTTAACGTGCCTGCGGGTGTTTCACGGAAACGATTAATATCATCCAGCGCAGATTCCACCTCGTTCATGGCGGGCAGCAGCCGTTCCATCAGCGATCTGCCAACCTCGGTCAGCGCTACGGTTCGGGTCGTGCGGTGAAACAGCCTGACGCCGAGCTGCTGTTCCGCGCGCCGCACCGCATCGCTCAGACGGGAGGAATTACTGCCGGTAACGCGTGCGGCTTCACGAAAGCCCCCCGCTTTAGCCACCGCCACCACAGCATGCAACAGCGTGATATCCAGCTTCATTGTCCGTCTCTCCGTACAGTGTGTCGTTATTTTACCGGATAGTTGCACAGTAACGGGGTCGCTACAATCAGTGGGTCACTTACTCAGGAGATCTGCTATGACTGTTTCACTTACTTATACGCTCGGCGATCGACAGCTTAACCGGATGGGCTATGGCGCCATGCAACTCGCTGGTCCTGGCGTTTTTGGCCCTCCTTCAGACCAGGCGGCTGCCCTGGAAGTCCTGCGTGCCGCCGTAGCGTCCGGCGTTGAAATGATCGATACGTCCGACTTTTACGGTCCGCATATCACTAACCAGCTGATCAAAAAAGCGCTGCACCCTTATGGCAGCTCGCTCGCTCTGGTTACCAAAGTGGGCTGCCGTCGGGATGAAAAAGGGGGCTGGCTTCCCGCTTTTAGTGCGCAAGAGCTGACCCGTGCGGTGGAGGAGAACCTGCAAAACCTGGGGCTGGAGAGGCTGGAGGTCGTCAACCTGCGCAGTATGTTAAACGTGCATAAACCGCAGGAAGGCTCTCTTGAGGCGCCGCTGGAAGCGTTACTGCAACTGAAAGAGCGTGGCCTGATCCGCCACATTGGGTTAAGCAACGTTACGGCAAAACAGGTTGAAGATGCTCAGCGGATGACGCCGATCGCCTGCGTGCAGAATCTCTATAACCTGGCGAACCGGCAGGATGATGAGCTGGTGGAAACGCTGGCGAAACAGGGTATCGCTTATGTGCCGTTCTTCCCGCTGGGTGGATTTACGCCGTTGCAGTCTGCCGGGTTGTCTGACGTCGCTCAGGAGCTAAAGGCGACGCCAATGCAGGTAGCGCTGGCCTGGCTGTTGCAGCGCTCGCCAAATATTATGTTGATCCCCGGCACCTCTTCGGTGGCGCATCTGCAGGAAAATATGGCGGCTGTCAGGCTGACTTTACCTGCTCAGGCGCTTGAAAGACTAAACGAAATGGGCTGAGCCTTGGATGTGAGAGAAATGACGTCCGGAAGGCAACCCGGACGCCATATTTTATCAAGCGTTGAAACAGGAGTGGGCGGGCATTACTGCGTAGTCTGCTCTGCAACAGAACGGGCCTGTTTCGGGGCTAAGCTATAGTTTGCCTGGCGACGGAATAAGCCGGTTCTTGTCAAGCTATCGAATAAGCCTGTTCCAGCATAAAGCGCTGCTCCTCTTCGCTGTAGCTGACCAGCGAATTTTTGCTGTTGGAGCGGGAGAGGATCCAGTCTGCTTCCGCTGCCGTAAGCGGCTGCGCATCGTGCCAGAAGGGGGTGATAGCGTTGTCCTTTAGCCAGTGTTGCAACATTCTGGCGGGCGGCAAGGTAAACCCCGGGAAAAGGGCCGTGGCTAAATCGTCCATTAATACCTGCTGCTGTTCATCTTCCGTCTTGTTAAGTATGGTCAGGAAGGGCAGCAGTAAACGCCCGCACACTTCACCATGATGGTAATCCTTTATCGCCCCCAGCTCTCCGGCAATGCCGTGGATCACCCCTAAACCCGCCATGCTCAGCGACAATCCTCCTTGCCAGGAAGCGAACATCATCTGCTCGCGTGCTCTGTCACCCTGTTCATCATCGCGATTCAGATGCGGCCAGGCGCTGATAAATGCACGCATTCCCGTCAGGGCTGTCTGACGGCTAAAGAAATTGCCTTTGCTGGAAAGGTAGGCTTCAAACAGATGGGTGAAGGCGTCAATCGCACAGCACGCCAGCACGTGATCGGGCGCGCCCTGTAACAGGTCGGGGTCAAGAATCGCAATGTCAGGGACGAAGTTGGCGTGGCGCAGCGAGGCTTTAACTTTGATCTCTGCTTTGTCTGTAACCACCGCGTTCTGCGTCACCTCGCTGCCGGTGCCCGCAGTGGTAGGCACAGCAATCAGCGGCAGCGTTGCGCCAGTCAGCGGCGTGTCGCCGACTTTTTCCAGATATCGCAGCGTGTTGAGCGGATGCTGACTCAGCGCCGCAAAGGCTTTAGCGGCGTCCAGCACGCTACCGCCGCCAATGGCGACCACCCGTGTTGCCTTGCCACGCCAGCGGGTAACCCATTGATCGATCTCAGCAGGCGAAGCCTCGTGGCTGACAATCTCATGCCCCAGCAGCAGCGGTGCCAGATCGGCTTTCAGCGCCTCCCACTTCGCGCTCTGCAGGAAGGAGCGACCACAAAAGAGTAAGGTAGGCTGAACCTCTTTCTGCAGCAACGGCAGCAGTTCACGCAGGCTTCCGCGCCCAAAAAAGGTATGACGGTTAGCTATCATCTGGCTGGTGCTCATGGGTTTTCCCGTAGGGTCAGAAACAGAGCAGACAGGCTACCTTGCCAGCAGGCTAAAGATCAAATCGAGCGGGAAGGGCAGCTAAAGGTAAAAACTTTGTCCTGCGGCGCATTCACCACCATAAAGCGGGTATCGGAGAGGCGCATCGCCAGCCAGCCCTCTTTGGTCACGGCGGCAGGCACATATTGCTGCCGGTCGGCCGAGTGCAAAGGGCCGCTTTCCACTACCTTTTCCGGCAGCGTAACGCTGAAAGAGGTAAAACGGTCAACAATTTTTCCTTCAAGATTGCCCAGATTGCGTCCATCCAGCGTCTGCAGGTTTCCCTGGCAGATCATTCCCTGCTCACCGCCTGAACAGGCTGTTAACAACACCAACGCGGCGGCGACGCCAATTCGCCTTACTCTCCGGCTGAATCCCGTCTCGTTAAAAATGGCTTTATCCTGCCACACCATAATGCATCCTTTTCATCGGGTAATGGGTTGAGTATAGCGGGGAGTTTGTTAAATTTCCCCTTGCTGAAAACCCTGACAATTAAAGGGTGAAAGCGCGCCTTAAGCGCCTTTGTAAGCCTCTTGTTATCATTTTGTGGGGTAAAACTGAATCAATTCAGCTAAAAAGGTAACAACGGTTCGCAAAGCGATTATTGAGTGCTACACTCTTTGCCGATTTTGACACTTTCCCCTTATTCTCTGCATTTGAACAGCCGTTTTACTCGACTGATTGCGCTGATGCCTTCTATTTTGTAGGGGGAATTGGCGGGCAAGTTTCAAAACTGCTTGTATACTTTTCCAGCATGGTTGTGTGCGTTTCTCAACGGCGTTGGGTTGTACAAAAAGTTTTTTGTGCAGGCCAGTTGGGGAACTTTTGACGGATAAACTTTTAAACAACGAACCGATCCTGTGAACAACAAAACCTCTGCCTTGTTAATTACGCCGCTGTTTTTACTGCAACCTGTCGTGAGTTATGCTCAGTCGCCAACCGATCAGCGCGGAGAGGCTGCCGCGCAGGGCAACACCCTGATGGTTGTTAAGCAGCGTAGCGGATTGTCTGAACTGGACACGCCTGCTGCCGTCAGCGTAGTCAGCGGAGACGATCTGCGCAACAGCATGGCGCAGGTCAATCTTTCGGAAGGGTTAGGCAGCGTTCCTGGTTTGCAGATCCAGAATCGTCAGAACTATGCCCAGGATCTTCAGCTTTCCGTGCGGGGCTTCGGCAGCCGTTCAATGTATGGCGTTCGTGGCGTGCGGGTCTATGTGGACGGCATCCCCGCCACCATGCCGGACGGGCAGGGGCAGACTTCTAACATTGATATTAACTCCATTGATAAGGTCGACGTGCTGCGTGGCCCTTACTCCGCTCTCTATGGCAATGCCTCTGGCGGCGTGGTCAATATCGATACCCAGACCGGCAGCCAGCCCACCACGCTGACGGCGGGGACTTACTACGGCAGCTACGGCAGCTGGCGTAACAGTGTTAAGGCCAGCGGCGCTACCGGTGACGGTACCCGGGCGGGCGATGTGAATTACACCATTTCCGGCTCACGCTTTACCACGCACGGCTACCGTGACCACAGCGGCACCCAGAAAAACCTCGGCAACGCCAAGCTGGGTGTGCGCCTGGATGATGTCAGCACGCTCACCCTGATGCTGAACAGCGTTTCGGTTGATGCCAACGATCCGGGCGGCCTCACCCGTGAAGAGTGGAAAGCGAATCCTCGCCAGTCGCCACGCGGTGATAACTTCAATACCCGCAAAAGCCTCGACCAGACTCAGGTTGGCCTGCGCTATCAGCGGGAGATGAGCGAGAACGACCAGCTGACGCTGACCACCTGGCACGGGGAGCGGCATACCACGCAGTATCAGTCTATTCCGCTGGCCCCACAGCTCAGGCCCGCTTACCCTGGCGGCGTGATTGTGCTGGAACGCAAATATTCCGGCGTCGATACCCGCTGGAAGCATCAGGATCAGCTTGGCTCGGTGCCGTTCAGCATTACTGGCGGGCTGGATTACGAGACCATGACCGAACGTCGTCAGGGATTTGAGAATTACAATCTTGTGAATGGCGTACCGGAATTTGGCGAGAAGGGCAGCCAGCGCCGCAACGAAAAGAATGTGATGTGGAACCTGGACCCCTACCTGCAGAGCAGCTGGGAACTGACCTCAAAATGGACGCTGGATGCAGGGGTGCGTTACAGCACGGTGAGCTTTGATTCTGAAGATTACTATGTCACTTCCGGCAACGGGGATGACAGCGGCAGCAAGCGTTACCACAAGCTGCTGCCGATGGGCTCGCTGAACTATGCGGTAACCGATGCCTGGAATCTCTATGCCTCGGCGGGGCGTGGCTTTGAGACGCCGACTATTAATGAACTCTCCTACCGCTCGGTAGATGGCAGCCAGACCGGTCTGAACCTGGGCCTGAAGCCCGCCACCAGCGACACCTTTGAACTGGGCAGTAAAACCCGCCTCGGTTATGGCCTGCTGACTGCGGCGCTCTTCCAGACCAACACCGATAACGAGCTGGTGGTGGCACAAAGCAGCAACGGACGCTCCGTCTACAAAAATGCCGGTAAAACCCGCCGCCGTGGCGTGGAGCTTTCCTTCGATCAGCAGTTTGCTGAAAACTGGCAGATGAAAATGGCCTGGACCTGGCTGGATGCCACCTATCGTAATGAAACCTGCGATAACAATGGCAACTGTACCCCTTCCGGCAATCGTCTGCCGGGGGTAGCGAAGAATATGGGCTATGCTTCGCTGGGTTGGCTGCCAGAACAGGGTCTGCATGCGGGCGCCGATATTCGCTACATGAGCAGCATTCAGGCTGATGATGAAAACGACGCAAAAGCGCCCTCTTATACGGTGGTGGGCCTGAACGCGGGCTATAAATTTGGCTGGGATAAGTGGTCTCTGGACCTGTTCAGCCGCGTCGATAATCTTTTTGACAAAGAATATGTAGGCTCAGCGATCGTCAACGAAGGCAATGGTCGCTACTACGAGCCAGCGCCAGGGCGTAATTACGGCGTGGGCGCTACGCTCTCTTATACGTTCCTGTAATCAAGTATCCAGCACAGCCTGCCGTTCAGCGTAAGCCTGGCGGTGGGTTCAAAACACCGGGATGGATAAGCGGTATTAACCGAGTGTTTTTTGCGATTTAGCATACGATCTAAATCGAAGACGTTAAATTTTGGTAAGGTCCATACTATGCAAAGTAAAGCACCGTTATCACGGATCCTCGTGATGATTACGGCTGTATTCGCCGTCCTCAGCGGGTTGTACCTGTTGATTGGCGGTATCTGGCTGGCAAAAATCGGCGGCTCGTTCTATTACATCATCGCTGGTGTGATTGAGCTGGTTGTCGCCTGGCTGCTGTTCCGTCGCCGCTCTTCAGCGCTGCTGTTGTACGCGGTATTCCTGTTGGCGACGCTGGTCTGGTCGCTGTGGGAAGTGGGGTCCGATTTCTGGGCGCTGACGCCGCGTCTTGACGTCACCTTCTTCCTCGGCCTGTGGCTGGTTCTGCCGTTTGTGTACCGTGGCCTGAGCCAGGGCAAATTTGCCCGTGGCGCGCTGAGCCTGGTACTGGTGGTGACCGTTATCGCGCTGGTCTACTCGGTCTTTAACGATCCGCAGGAAATCAACGGTTCCCTCAGCCCTGAACAGGCTGCAAACATTGAGAAGTCTGGTGAAGGCATCGCTGCCGGAGACTGGCCTGCTTATGGTCGTACTCAGGCCGGAACGCGCTACTCGCCGCTGAAGCAGATCAACGACAAAAACGTTGGTCAGCTGAAGGAAGCATGGACCTTCCGTACCGGTGACATGAAGCGCCCAACCGATCCGGGTGAGCTTACCGATGAAGTGACGCCAATCAAAATCGGTGATTCCCTTTACCTCTGTACGCCGCACCAGATCCTGTTTGCGCTGGATGCCGCTAGCGGTAAAGAGAAGTGGAAATTTGATCCACAGTTGAAAACCGACCCGTCCTTCCAGCACGTGACCTGCCGCGGTGTCTCTTATTACCAGACACCTGAAGTGGCAACCCTGCCAGCTGGCAGCAAACCTGCGCTGTGCGCACGCCGCATCATCCTGCCGGTGAACGATGGTCATCTCTATGCGCTGGACGCGGAAACAGGCGCGCTGTGCCCGGAATTTGGCGAAAACGGCAAGCTGAACCTTCAGCAGAACATGCCTAACGCCCGTGCCGGTGCTTACGAGCCGACTTCACCGCCAATCATCACTGATAAAGTGATTGTGATTGCTGGTGCCGTGACCGATAACTACTCCACAAAAGAGCCTTCCGGCGTCATCCGTGGTTTCGATGTTAACAGCGGTAAACTGCTGTGGGCCTTCGATACCGGCGCTAAAGAGCCTAATGTGCTGCCGGAAGCTGACCAGCACTATGTGGCTAACTCACCAAACTCATGGGCGCCCGCTTCTTATGATGCGAAGCTGGATCTGGTTTACCTGCCAATCGGTGTGGCGACGCCTGATATCTGGGGCGGCAACCGCACCCCGGAAATGGAGCGTTTCGCTACCGGTTTGCTGGCGCTGAACGCCACTACGGGTAAACTGGCGTGGTTCTATCAGACGGTGCACCACGATCTGTGGGATATGGACGTACCGGCGCAGCCGACTCTGGCTGACATTACCGATAAAAACGGCAGCAGCGTTCCGGTAATTTATGTCCCAACCAAAACGGGCGACATCTTTGTTCTGGATCGCCGTAACGGTAAAGAAGTCGTTCCGGCTCCGGAAACGCCGGTGCCGCAGGGCGCTGCTAAGGGTGACCATGTCAATCCTACTCAGCACTTCTCCGGGCTGACCTACCGTCCAAAAGCCAAACTGTCTGGTGCAGACATGTGGGGCGCGACTATCTACGATCAGTTGATCTGTCGTGTGATGTTCCACAGCCTGCGTTATGAAGGTCCGTTTACTCCGCCTTCAGAGCAGGGCACGCTGGTGTTCCCGGGTAACCTGGGCATGTTCGAGTGGGGCGGTATCTCAGTGGATACCGATCGCCAGATCGCCGTGACCAACCCAATGGCGCTGCCGTTTGTTTCCCGTCTGATCCCACGTGGTCCAAATAACCCGTTGTGGCCTGGCGAGAACGACAAGGGCGGCAGCGGGACAGAAACCGGCGTTCAGCCGCAGTATGGCGTGCCATACGGCGTGACCCTGAACCCGTTCCTGTCGCCGCTGGGCTTCCCTTGTAAGCAACCTGCGTGGGGCTATGTCTCTGCGGTGGACCTGAAAACCAACGATATCGTGTGGAAAAAACGCATCGGTACCGTTCGTGACAGCTCACCGGTGCCATTGCCGTTCAAAATGGGTATGCCTATGCTGGGCGCGCCAATCTCTACGGCGGGTAACGTGATGTTTATCGGCGCAACCGCAGATAACTACCTGCGTGCGTTTAACGTCACCAATGGTAAAGCGCTGTGGGAAGCTCGTCTGCCCGCTGGCGGCCAGGCAACGCCAATGACCTACGAGGTGAACGGCAAGCAGTATGTGCTGATCGCAGCGGGTGGTCATGGCTCCTTCGGCACCAAGCTTGGCGACTACATCGTTGCCTACGCGCTGCCTGACGACGCGAAGTAACAGCACTTCCCGGCATCCGCAGACTGGATGCTGAATTGAGCAGGGCAACCGTTTCGGCGGTTGCCCTTTTTTTGTCTCTCTTTCACCGTAAAAAACGCCTGCTTTTTTCCCGCCAGGCGTTATCATTCGGGCGTTTATTTCAATCAGGTTGACTGACTCATGTCGCAAACTTCTCCCCTGCTGGATGTGCAGGATATTGGCTATGCTCAGGATGGCACGACGCTGCTGGCCCCCGTTTCGCTGCGCCTCAGTCAGGGGGAGTTTCTCCTGCTGACCGGTCCTTCCGGCAGTGGTAAAAGCACATTGCTGAAAATCATCGCCTCACTACTTGAACCCTCTCAGGGCGAGATCCGCTTCGCAGGGCGGCCTGTTCGCGAGCTGAAGCCGGAACACTATCGTCAGCAGGTCTCTTACTGTTTTCAGACCCCCACGTTGTTTGGCGAGACGGTGTATGACAATCTGGCGCTGCCGTGGCACATCCGACAGAAAAAAGCTGACAGGGCTGTGCTCAGCAGGTGGCTCACAAGCGTGAATCTGCCCGAAGAGATGCTGGATAAAAAGTGTGAGCAGCTCTCTGGCGGCGAGAAACAGCGCGTCGCTCTGCTGCGGAATCTGCAATTTTTGCCGCAGGTGCTGTTGCTGGATGAGATCACCAGCGCGCTGGATCAAGAAAACAAACGGACAATTAACCAGCTGATCCACGGACTGGTGAGGGAGAAAGGCGTGGCGGTAATCTGGATCAGTCATGACGCGGCGGAAACAGAGCAGGCACACCGGGTAGTGACATTAACGCCACCGTCAGGGAAGGGAAACGATGAGTCAGCATAATATTACCAACGAGTCGCTGGCACTGGCGCTGGTTCTGGTGCTGATTGCCCTGCTGGTCAGCAAGCGAGAGAAGCTCGGGCTGGAGAAGGATATCGTCTGGAGCGTTGGTCGCGCCATCGTGCAGCTGATTATCGTTGGCTATCTGCTCAAGTACATTTTCGAGCTGAACAACGCGATACTGACGGTAGTGATGGTGCTCTTTATCTGCGTTAATGCCGCGCTCAACGCCCGCAAGCGCAGCCGAAATATCGGCAACGCTTTTGTGCTGTCGTTTATCGCTATTACCACCAGCACCACGCTGACGCTGCTGGTTTTGGTGCTGAGCGGGTCAATTGAGTTTATGCCGATGCAGGTTATCCCTGTTTCAGGAATGATCGCCGGCAATGCAATGGTGGCGGTGGGGCTTTGCTACAGCAATCTCAATCAGCGTTTTGCCGATAACCGGCAGAAAATTCAGGAGATGCTGTGCCTGGGCGCGTCAGTGAAAGTTGCTTCGGGGAAGCTTATTCGCGACAGCATTCGCGCCGCAATGATCCCAACGGTGGATGCTGCCAAAACGGTGGGGCTGGTGAGTTTGCCGGGCATGATGTCGGGCCTGATATTTGCCGGCATCGATCCGGTAAAAGCGATTAAATATCAGATTATGGTGACGTTTATGCTGCTGGGCACCGCCAGTCTCTCGACGATTATCGCCGGTTATCTGGCATACCGCCGCTTCTTTACCTCGCGGGCGCAGCTGCGTTAAACGTAAAAGAGAGGCGGATCGGGCGATCCGCCTCCAGGGCCAAATCAGAAGTTGATATTGGCGCTGATGCCGCCGACAAAGGCATCTTTTACTTCGCTGACCGCACCTGGTGAAGTGACATATTGCAGGTTTGGCCGCAGTTTCAGCCAGTTGGTGAGCTGAGCGTTGTAGTAGATTTCATAGTTATATTCGGAGCCGCTCTGTATCGGCAGGTAAGTCGGGTTGTCGTAATCGTTTACCCCATTTTCCCGGTTGGTTTCGCGCAGCATATTGCCATAGTCATCATTAACGTGAATACGGGCGGCACCGACGCCGATCTCATCTTTCGGACGCGCGTCAAACGGCCCCTTCCAGACGAACGCTACCGACTGGTAGTTATCGGTTTTCGAGGTTTTATGGTCGTTCATAACGGCCTGAACGTTAATGCCCAGCCCGCGATTGTTGTCGCCATCCATCGCCGTCAGCTGTTGTTGCAGCAGTAAATATCCGCCGTAAGCGTGGTTCTCCTCGCCATATTCGCCATTGCTGTAAGAGCTGTAGTTATCACCTTTCATTGAAGAGTAGTACATGCCGATGCGATAGTTACCCGGCAGCTTGTCAGCACCCAGGAAAGGTCGCCAGCCTAATTCGACCGGCACCATATTGCCAAGCGTCGGGCTGGTATCCAGACGGAAACCGTTGGCGGTGTCGTAGTTTGATGCTGTCTGATTGTAGAAGCCCACCTGGAAGAAAAGCTCTGGCGTGAAGTTAAACTTCACGCGGCCACCCCACTGGGATACTGGCCAGTTGAACCAGCGGTCGCCGCGCCAGTTCCCCGCCTGTCCACTACCAAACGCCAGGTTCTGGAAATTACTGTCGAAGGTATCAAAATCCTCACCCACGGTGACGCGTCCGGCCTTCACTTCTACAGCGTTATCAAAGAAGCCTTTATTCAACCAGAACTGCGTCAGACGCCAGGTTTGCCCGCGTCCCCACACTTCCTGCACTGAGGAGAGGCCACCTGAACGGGGATCGTTAATCTGATCCGTCAGGTTCTGACCATTACGGCTGGTGATGGTGGCCTGGAACTGGGTGTCTTTCCAGTTCAGCAGCTTGTCCAGATCCAGCGTGGTGCCAAAGCCCCACTGATCAGTGTAACGGGCCGTGGTCGAGTCCCGGTAACCACCGGAGAAATTACTGGCGGATTCCATGGTGTAGTTTACCTGGAATTCTACGCCGTCCTCTTTTAACTGGCTGCGGTAACCTTCCCAGTCACCAAATGCATAGGGGGAATCCAGGCTTAGCGGCGTAAAATCTGCCAGCGCAGAGCCGGATGCCAGCATCAGTCCAAAACCACAGAACGCCACCGATCTTTTTAACGTGGTTTGCGGGAGCTTGCTTTTCATGGTGAAACACCTTCTTTTTATAGGGATAACACTGTCCTTCATAACGTCGGGCAGGGAACGTTACGGCCTTGCTGCTTTTTAAGCATTTTCTCCTGCTCAGGGGATCTGTGTAGGGGGGAAGTGCTGACATAAGCCTGAACCTGCGGCCTTAACAGAGCGAATAAGAGCATTAAACGGTTGTTTAGTTGTTTTAATTAGTGCTGAAATGATTAGCAAAGTATGGATTTAGTGCAAAATTTCAAAGTGGATCACACTTTAAGGGAAACAGGCGGTAGCAGAGCGGAGAACGGCTTTCTTAAAAAGAGGGTTGCGGAAAGGCAGGCATAAAAAAAGCCGGAAATTAATAACCCCAATAACTCTGAAAAGGTGGTTTTTCGGGGTTACTGGGGTTATTATTCATTTACCGGGACATCACAGGGCAAGAGGATGAACAGCAGGACGCTAATGGCAGAAATCAAGGCCGATGGCTGGATTCTGGTAAGAGTAAATGGGAGCCATCACCATTTTATTCACCCGACAAAACCGGGACTGGTAACAATACCTCACCCCAAAAAAGATTTACCGATTGGCACGGTAAAAAGCATCAGGAAACAAGCGGGAGTTTAACCCCCTACTTACTTGAGGAGGATGACTATGTTTTATCCAATTGCCATTGAAGCTGGCGACAGCGAACACGCATATGGCGTTACCGTTCCAGATCTGCCAGGGTGTTTCTCCGCTGGTAACACCCTGGATGAGGCCATAGCAAATGCAAAAGAGGCGATTACCGGACATATCGAATTATCCGTTGAGCTTGGGCATGACATTCCGCCAGTCTCCACTATTGAGGCATTAGCTGCTAATCCTGGCTATGCAGGCTATATATGGGCGCTGGTTGATGTGGATGTTATCCGTTTGCTGGGCGGCTCTGAAAAAATCAACGTCACGTTGCCCAAGTCGCTGATTGACCGGATTGATCGCTGTGTTGCTTCGAACCCCGAGTTTAAGAGCCGCTCGGGATTTCTGGCTCAGGCGGCACTTGAGCGTATATCTGCCGCGCGTTAAGTACAGAACAGCCAGTACCGGGAAGAGTTTGCCGGGGTGAAGAAGTGATCTCCATTCGCCTGGCTGAAGCCTGGGGATAAGGATCTCAACAAAAAAACAGCCCGATGGCTGTTTTTTAATAGCCCCGATCTTTGGGCTGATTTCCGATGCGTGGTCAATAAGTGGACACAGCAGGAGAGAAAATGCTGTATTTCAAAAGGCTGCAGGCATAAAAAAGGCCGAAAATGTCGGCCTTTTCTGGAAGAGCAGTGTTAAGCCGCCCTGGGCTGATTAACGGCGACCAAAAATCTTCGCCGCCAGGAAGCCCACGCCAGCGGCAATCGCCAGCGAGACAAACGGCGCGTCCTGCGTTTTGGTTTTCACGCAATCCAGCGCATCATCCACCGCATAGGTCGCTTTCGCTGCGCCCTGGCGCACACGCCCTTTGAACTCATGCTCTGGAGAATCGACAGCTTTACCAAACTGCTCCTGACCTTTGCCCAGCGCTTCGTCTGCTTTATCGTTCGCTTTATCTAAAAGACTCATACTGTCTCCTTTGTGTTGGCATGATTCCTCATGGAAGAACTCTAAGCGTAGACCATCCCTGGCGTTATACCGCCCCGGTTATGTGACTATTTATGACGAACGTAAAGAAAAGGGCCGACAATTGTCGGCCCTTTGCGCATGACTGGCAGTCAGAATATCAGTGTGACTTCATGCCGGCAGCGGTCATCATAAAGCGGAACAGGGTAGCCACAACGCCCAGTGCCATAACGCTACAGGCATAGATAACAATCATCCATAGCAGGCGTTTCCACGCCGGGGATTTTGTCACTTGCTGAGTTTCGGTTGCAACTCTCATCGTTTCCTCCCAATACTTTTCATCTCACGGCGTTTACAAACCGCTGGTTAATCAATGGTAACCTTCGTCCGGGTTAATTTTTCCGCGGAATACGTAATAGCTCCAGAAGGTATACGCCAGGATAACCGGAATAATCAGCAGGCCGCCAACCAGCATAAAGCCCTGACTCTGCGGCGGAGAAGCCGCCTGCCAGATAGTGATATGCGGTGGAATAATATTTGGCCAGATGCTGATGCCAAGGCCGGTAAAGCCGAGGAAGACCAGCGCCAACGTCAGTAGGAACGGCGAATAGTGCGCATGACGGTTCAGCGAGCGCATCAGCGCCCATGAGGCCAGAACAACCAGTACCGGAACCGGAACAAACCAGAAGACGTTTGGCAGCGTGAACCAGCGTTTCATGATGTCTGCATGTTCCAGCGGCGTCCAGATACTCACTATCACGATGATCGCCAACAGGGCGAGCAGCAGCGGTTTGGTCAGCGCTGTCATTTTGCGGTGCAGTTCATTTTCAGTTTTCATGATAAGCCAGGTGCTGCCCAGCAGAGCATAAGCCACCACCAGACCCAGTCCGCAGAACAGCGAGAAGGGCGTCAGCCACAGCAGCTCAGGGCCGCTGTAAGCGCGGTTAGTGACTTCAAAACCGTTGATGAAGGTGCCCAAAACCACACCCTGGCTGAAGGTAGCCAGAATCGAGCCGGCAATAAAGGATTTATCCCAGAATGCGCGGTGCTCTTCCGTCGCCTTGAAGCGGAACTCAAACGCCACGCCACGGAAAATCAGGCCGATCAGCATGGCGGTCAGCGGCACGGACAGCGCGTCCAGAATCACCGCGTAGGCCAGCGGGAAGGCGCCATAAAGCGCCGCGCCGCCCAGCACCAGCCAGGTTTCGTTGCCATCCCAGACGGGGGCAACGGTATTCACCATCATATCGCGTTCGGTGGCATCCTTATTGAACGGAAACAGGATGCCGATACCGAGGTCGAAACCATCCATCACGATATACATCAGGGTCGAAAAGACGATGATGGTAAACCAGATAATTGAAGTATCAATACCCACTTTATTTATCCCCTTCCGGCGTGGCTAACTTTTCTTTCACGGCAGACAGCGGACGTGCCTGGGTATGTCTTGTACCCGGACCGCCTTCGTCATCATGATTCCCTTCCCCTGGTTTTGGTCCTTTCTTAATCAGATTGATCAGATAGATATAACCCACCCCGAATACAGATGAATAAACCAGAATAAAGGCCAGCAGGCTGATGCTCATATGCATTTCGCCATGCGCCGAGACGGCATCTTTGGTGCGCAGCAGGCCATAAACCACCCACGGCTGGCGACCAATTTCAGTAGTGAACCAGCCTGCCAGCAGCGCAATCAGACCGGATGGCCCCATCAGCAGCGCAAACCACAGGAACGGACGCGAGGTATAGAGGCGCTGGCGAAAACGCAGCCACAGGCTACAAACGCCCAGCAGAATCATCAGCATTCCCAAACCGGCCATGACGCGGAAGGACCAGAAGACGATAGTGGAGTTAGGGCGATCTTCTTTCGGGAAAGTCTTCAGCGCAGGAACCTGTTTGTCCAGGCTGTGGGTCAGGATCAGGCTGCCCAGATAGGGAATTTCCAGCGCATATTTGGTTCTTTCCTGCTCCATATCCGGCACGCCGAACAGGATCAGCGGCGTTGGCTCATTGGGTGGGTTTTCCCAGTGGCCTTCAATCGCCGCAATTTTAGCAGGCTGATGCTCAAGCGTATTCAGACCATGCGCATCGCCCAGTACCGCCTGAATCGGTGCCACAATCAGCGCCATCCACATCGCCATAGAGAGCATTTTGCGGATCGCTGGCGTATCGTTTTTGCGCAGCAGGTGCCAGGCAGCAGAAGAGCCGACAAAGAAGGCGCTGGCCAGGAAAGCGGCAGTAGACATATGCAGCAGGCGGAACGGGAAGGAAGGGTTAAAGATGATCTTGAACCAGTCAACCGGGATCACCATACCGTTCTGTATTTCAAAGCCCTGAGGCGTTTGCATCCAGCTGTTAGAGGCCAGGATCCAGAAGGTAGAGATGAGGGTTCCAAGGGCAACCATGCAGGTGGCGAAGAAATGCAGGCCACGGCCTACGCGGTTCCAGCCAAACAGCATTACGCCCAAAAAGCCCGCTTCGAGGAAGAACGCGGTAAGCACTTCATAGGTCAGTAACGGACCGGTTATGCTTCCGGCAAACTGCGAAAAGCCGCTCCAGTTGGTACCGAACTGATACGCCATCACCAGGCCGGACACCACGCCCATCCCGAAGTTAACGGCGAAAATTTTCGACCAAAAATGATAAAGGTCGCGATAGTCCTCATTTTTGGTTTTCAGCCATAAACCTTCCAGCACCGCCAGGAAGCTGGCGAGCCCGATGGTTATAGCCGGGAACAGGATGTGGAAGGAGACGGTAAACGCGAACTGTATCCTTGCCAGGTGGAACGCATCTAATCCAAACATTGCTTACCTCGATCTAACATAAAAAAATTGCCTTTCTTTTTTATTTACCGACTATTAACAACAGGGCTACATAAAAGCTTTATGAAGCTGCCGTTAAGCGGATATTTCATCGAAGGTTTGATCCTAAGACCAAATCAGGTGAAGGAGTAGCAACAGTAATCGGGAACATGCCTATAACAGCATAGATCTTTGCGATGAATTGTTTCATCGCTGCGTTAAAGTATTTTGAGGATCTGTTAATTCATTCATACCAGATGATGCTGTGATGTAAAAATAGTGTATTTTTCTGCCCGGTCATCCTTTTTTTATCTCTCAGGCCGCAGGCGGGGTGAAAAATAAGTGTGAAAATTACTTTGCTTTTATTTATAAAACCGCCCGGACATATAACTTTTTCGCACATAATAGCGATGCATCAGGGCACAAATTGGAAATTAATTGGGAAATCAGCGGCTTTGTAAACGGCAATGTTGTTTTAATGTTAACGATGGGTGGGGTAAATTTTACGAACTCCTCTGGGTTGTTATCGGTAAGTAACAGGTGGCCGTGCACCAGAGGCGAATATGAAAAACCCTGTAAATGTTAAAGCTTATTTTCTTATTTTGATTCATTAAGAAACATTTGGTTACTTTTATGCGGGCGGTTACCTGCATTTTTTTGTCGAAGGTCAATACCTGGTCAGTTAAGGTGTGATTTCAGAGATATGTTAAAGGAATGATAAAAATGACGCTTCTGCTGTCGTTATTGCCCGTATATGCCGCTTACTTTCTTGGTACGGCAAGCCCCGGTCCCAGTAATCTTGCCATTATGGGCCTCGCTATGCGTCAGGGCCGGCTTCCCGCCTTGATTATGGCCGCGGGCGTTATTACCGGCTCGCTGTTTTGGGCACTGATCGTCGCCACGGGAATTTCATCTTTATTATTAGCTTATACTCATGCGCTTATTGCTATTAAGGTGGCAGGCGGCTCTTATCTTCTTTATATGGCCTTTAAGGCAGCGAAGGGCGCCCGAAGAAAAGGCGAGGCTGAAATACCGGACCATAAAATATCTGCCGTGGTGCCATTAAGAAAATATTATTTACGCGGTCTGCTTCTGCATCTCGCCAATCCCAAAGCCATTTTAGTCTGGCTGGCCATCATCTCACTTGGCATTCACGCTGACGCCTCGCCCTGGGTTTTGCCATTCATAGTAGGCGGTTGCGCTTGTATTGGTGTTGTGGTGTTCAGTAGTTATGCTTTGCTTTTCTCCACCCCCACCCTGAGCCAGGCCTATCTGAAAAGTCGCAGGGGGATTGAAGGTTTCTTTGCGCTATTTTTCGCTATTGCAGGCATTAAACTTCTGCTCTCCCGGTGAAATGCTCAAACCCTCTCTCCTGTGACAAAAGTTTGATCTTCATCTCAAAATGTAAATTCACCGTTGCGGGGGCGTATCAGCCTGGCGGTGTTACCGTTAACATGTTCCCGGTAACACCTCGTCAGCCCAGGCTGACAGCCCTGAAACTGATACCCGTCACGCAGAAGCAAGGCGGGAGAAAATTTACGTGATCCTGACTGCGGTCCGGAGCACGCACCGGAGAGAATTTATGCCATTAGTCATCGTTGCGATTGGCGTAGTACTGTTACTGCTGCTGATGATCCGCTTTAAACTGAATGGATTTATAGCCCTGATCCTGGTCGCGCTGGCGGTCGGCGTGATGCAGGGAATGCCCGTTAACAAGGTTGTTGGCTCGATCAAAGCTGGCGTTGGCGGCACGCTGGGCAGCCTGGCCCTGATTATGGGCTTTGGCGCTATGCTGGGTAAACTGCTTGCCGACTGCGGTGGGGCACAGCGTATTGCTACTACCATGATTGCCAAATTCGGCACCAGATATATTCAGTGGGCCGTAGTGCTTACTGGTTTTACCGTGGGGTTTGCGCTGTTCTATGAAGTGGGTTTTGTGCTGCTGCTGCCGCTGGTACTGACTATCGCCGCTTCTGCCCGCGTTCCTCTGCTCTATGTGGGCGTTCCGATGGCTGCGGCGCTCTCCGTTACCCACGGTTTTCTGCCGCCGCATCCTGGCCCCACCGCTATCGCCACGCTGTTCCATGCTGACATGGGCAAAACGCTGCTGTTCGGCACGCTGCTGGGTATCCCAACCGTTATTCTTGCCGGTCCGGTTTATACCCGCTTCCTGAAAAGCATCGACAAGCCAATCCCGGAAGGTTTGTATAACAAGAAAACCTTTACCGAAGCTGAGATGCCGGGCTTTGGCGTCAGCGTCTGGACCTCTCTGGTGCCGGTTATTCTGATGGCGCTGCGAGCCGTGGCCGAGATGGTGCTGCCAAAAGGCCATTCGCTGCTGGCTTACGCAGAATTTTTCGGTGACCCGATTATCGCCACGCTGATTGCCGTGCTGATTGCGCTCTTTACCTTTGGTCTGAACCGTGGTCGTACCATGGATGAAGTGATGGGCACCCTGACCGATTCAATCAAAATCATCGCCATGATGCTGTTGATTATCGGTGGCGGCGGGGCGTTCAAACAGGTGCTGGTGGACAGCGGCGTGGACAAATATATCGCTGGCCTGATGGAAGGCAGCACGATTTCTCCGATCCTGATGGCCTGGTCAATCGCTGCTGCGCTGCGTATTGCGCTGGGTTCTGCCACGGTGGCCGCAATTACTGCTGGCGGCATCGTGGCGCCAATTATCGCCACCACCGGCGTCAGCCCGGAGTTGATGGTGATTGCGGTAGGGTCTGGCAGCGTGATCTTCTCTCACGTTAACGATCCGGGCTTCTGGCTGTTCAAAGAGTATTTCAACCTGACCATTGGCGAGACCATGCGCTCCTGGTCCGGCTTAGAAACGGTGATCGCCGTGTGCGGACTGATTGGCTGCCTGTTGTTGCAGATGGTGGTGTAAACCGCTTCGTTCAGCATTCCCTCTACAGCCGCAGCTCTCAGGCTGCGGCTGTTTTAACCTCTTCCGCTGGCAAACCAACCTCTGAACAGCGAGCCAGCTCTGATCTTTATGCTCAGCGTAAAAACTCCGCCACTTCGGCTTCCGGCATTCCCGCTTCGCGGGCCGCAGTCAGGAGCTGCTGCCAGGTATTGGCATCGATCGGGATACCCTTACTTAACCGCTCTGCACGTTGCGCCTCTTCAAATTCTCCCGGTATCTGAACTGGCTGGTCGCCAGCCTGAGGTGAGGCTTTCGCCCAGTCGATAAAGGCCTGCGCCTCCTGCTGCATCTGCGGGGCGTCAAAGGCTTGCGGGTCAAGAATGATGGTGGTCATGCTGTTGAAAATGGCCGCCACGCTGTTTTGCAGCGTGCTTTGATGAGTCGTTTTACCGCCCGATAACGCGCCGCCCAGAATTTCGCACATCACGGCCAGGCCATACCCTTTATGCAGCCCAAAGGCTAACAGCGAACCGTAAGGCGTCTCATGCATCACGGCCGGATCGGTGGTTGCCTGGCCCAGGTCGTCAATTAAATGTCCGGGCGCAACCGGAACACCTTTGTTATAAGCCACTCTGGTCTTACCGAATGCGATACCGCTGGTGGCAAAGTCCAGCAACAAAGGGGGCTGCCCGTCACGGGGAAAGATAGCGCAAAACGGGTTAGTGCCAAACCGACGATCGCGGCCGTTGAACGGCGCCACCATCGGGTCGCCGACGACATTAACAAAATGGAAAGAGATAAACCCTGCGCGGGCACACTGCTCAGCCCAGTGACCAATACGCCCGATATGGTGGGAGTGGCGTAGCGCGATTGCACACATACCCAACTGTCGCGTACGTTCAATCCCCAGCGCCATCGCCTCGCTGGCGGCAACCTGACCAAAGCCATTATGCCCATCGACGGTGAGGACGGCGCCTGCATCCTTTACCACTTCCACGTGCTGGTTTTGCTGTAAATGTCCCTGCTTACGGGAAAGCATATAACTCGGGATCATTCCCACGCCGTGGGAATCATGACCCGCCAGATTTGCCTGCACCAGATGCTCTGCCACCAGGCGGGCTTCCGTCTCGCTGCTGCCCGCATGCTGCCAGAGTGCCTGAACTAAACGTTGAAGCCTGCTGCTCTCGATGCGAATTTCACCTGCTATACGATCCATCTCTCTCTCCTGCGTCGCTGATTACTCTCTATTTTTAAACGAATAATTCGCCGCTGTCGTTAAAATATCCCTGAGCGGGTCATGAGCATTTGCCTGATAAAGGCGCGATTTTGGTGGCGGGAGTTGCCATGAAAGCCGTTTGCTAAGTATACTATCGCCTTGAAAGTATTTGATTTTTTTACTAAAGCCAAATTTTATACTCATAATTATAACAACCGCTGTTAAGCCACTTTGCCCCTTTTGGCGCAGGCCACCCAACACCTTTCTTTTTTACGGTTAATTATCCTTTTTATTAACAGGTTTGCGGGCAGTTGCCTTTGGGGATGGAGAGTATGGAAAATGAAAAAGAACAGGCGCAGCTGCTTCCTGAGCTGCCGCTGAAGGGTATCCCGCAGGAGATACTGCGGCTGGGTAAACGCCTGGCGGATACCAAATATCAGATCGATATGCTGGGCAAAACGGGGTGGGGCGAACTGACGGCCAACCTGCACGGCCTGGAAGCGAGCGGCGAGTGGGACGGGCCGGACGATGCCTTAACCTTCTTCAGCAAAATCTTTCCCTTTGCCATGCTGCCTGCCGAAACGGAGCCGCTGGGGATTTTCCGCGTCCCTACCGAGCGGGTTATCGGACGAAGCTGGCGCTGGTGGCCCGATCATCTGAGCGCCACCAGTGAAACCAAGCTGCTGGAGCATCTGGATGGGCCTCATGCCGCAGAAAGCACGTCGTGGTATTTTCTGCCTGCTCTGGGCGTGCTGCTTGCCGCTCAGGGGCAGAGCCGGGTGAATTACTGCCGCCAGCGCCATATTCCTTTTATTACCGCGCGCGTCAGTAATCTGAATTACCCGCCAGCAGACCGCTTTCGCCTCTATCACGTCACTAAAGGGCAGACGCGGCAAAGTTGGGTCGTGCTCAACGACCGCTATCTGCAACCTGTTCTGTGGCCCCGAATCACTCTTCCGGCGCTGACCACTTATGGCGTTCACAGCGGCAGCTGGCCGCTGACGTTCCCGCCAACGGATCGCATCTTCAACGAGTTGTATAATCCTGCGCCTGCCGGGGATTTCGTCGCGCCCTGTATCGATCTGCTGGCCATTAATGAAACGATAAAAGCTGAGGCGCTGGCGGCAAAACGGGCGCAAAAGCCGGTGAAAATGGCGTTAAGCGATATGGATATCACCAACATCTGGCCGGTCAGCCTGACCCTTTCGTTTTTCTTTATTCTGTCGCTGGTGATTGCGGGCGTAACGGCAGGAGAGGGCTGGGCAGGCTGCATCAGTCTGTTGGTGTGCGGCATGGCTGGCAGCCTGCTGCTGTTTCTGGCTGCGCCGGTGTTTCTGGTCAGTAAGCGTTTACGAAGAGATTTCCAGCCGGAAACGTCCGAAGAGGAAGCGGCTGAGGCTCAGCCGCCTGAGGTTACTGCACCAGCTGGTGGTTGATGGCGTATTTCACAATATCGGCGTTGCTTGAGAACTGCATTTTTTCCATCATGCGCGATTTATAAGTGCTGACGGTTTTATTGCTGATCGACAGCGCATCGGCGATGGCGTTGATGGTCTCACCGTGTGCCAGCATCAAAAGGATCTGACGTTCTCTGGTGGTTAACGTTTCGTGCAGGGCGCGGTTGCCGTTCTGGTATTCGGCAAAGACAATCTCCTGGGCTAAATCGTGATCGATATAGCGAGACCCTTTGGCTACGCTGCGGATGGCGGCCAGCAGCGCATCCGGGTTTTTATCTTTGGTGATATAACCCAGCGCGCCGCAGTTCAGCACGCGACGGGCGATTTGCGGCTCATTGAACATACTCAATACCAGAATCGGCAGCGACGCATACTGAGAGTGGATGCGGTTGATTAAATCTTCTCCGCTGATCCCCGGCATCGAAATATCCAGCAGCAGCAGATCCAGCCCGCCGAGCCGCAGCCGCTCCAGCACCTGGCCGCCATCGCCCGCTTCGCCGACCACATTAATCATCTCATCCAGCGCAAAAATCTGTTTCAGTCCCTCGCGCATCAGCGCGTGATCGTCGGCAATCACTAACCTTATTACTTCACTCATGCTGGTTCCCTGGTTGGAGATGCCTGATGCGAGCGCAAAATATAGCAGCTCGCTGTGACTATTATGCTGAAAGGGGAAGGGTGATCTCCAGTTGCGTGCCCTGGCCGGGTTCGCTGGTGATAGAGGCAAAGCCGTTCAGCATATCGACCCGCTCTTTAATGCCCAGCAGGCCGAAAGCATCTTCACGCACCGCCTGCATTTTAAAGCCCTGGCCATTATCGCGGATCTGTACCACCACCGACTCGCGGCTCGCCTGTACGATGATCGAGACCTTACTCGCTTTTGCGTGCCGGGAAATATTGGTCAGCGACTCCTGCACCACCCGAAATACCGCCGTAACGGCCTGATCGCTCAGCGCAACAGGCTTGCCCTCCGGCACGATTAACATGCAGGCGCAGTCGCTGTTTTTCACGAACTCATCCCGTAACCATTCAAGCGCAGGAACCAGGCCCATGTTTAGCATATTGGGCCGCAGCCGGGTGGAAACATCTCTGACTACCTGAATGGTGCTGTCGATCAGCGTCATCAAATAATCCGCCTGTTGTATCACGCGGGCTGGGTTATCAGCCTGCATACCCATCACCGACAAACCGGCGCGCAAACTGGTCAGGTGCTGACCCAACTCATCATGGATTTCACGGGCGATATGCTTGCGTTCATCTTCGGTGCGCTGCTGCTGATTGCTCGCCAGCAGCCGCATCTGCTGATGGGCGGCACGCACCTCATTTTCCACTTCACGCAGGCGGCTGATATCACGCCCTACCGCCAGGATAGAGATCACATCCCCCTGCAAATCATATTCCGGTACGCAGCGAACATGCAGAACCCTGGCACGGTCGCCAAAGCGCGCTTCCAGCTCCGCCTCGCTTTTTTCACCGCTGGCCAGCGTATTGGAGACCAGGCGGAACAGACGCATGCCTACTTCATCAAAAGGAATGGTGTCGGTTAAGCGCCAGCCGCGCGCCTTCTCTTCACTGCAACCAATCACTTCCAGTACCTGCGGATTCGCATACTGACAGCGCATATCGGTATCGAAGCGGGCAATAAGATCGGGAGAATTTTCAACCAGGGAGCGAAACTGCTGCTCCTGCTGAAGGTAACGTTCGGTTCGCTGTTTCAGCTCCCGCACGTCACGCACTACGTTAAGCACCAGGGTTTGTCCCTGGTGTTCATAGGTACTGGAGCTGACCTCAACTGGGATCAACTCGCCGGAGCGCATCCGGTGCTGAGAGGTAAAGCGGATCCCTTCCGGGCGCATACTGAGCTTCCACCACAGCCCCGCCACGTCAGGATCCAGCAGTTCTCCATCAATATCGGCGTAGCTTAAGCGGATCAATTCCTGATATTTATAGCCCAGCATTTCGCAGGCTTTATTATTGATATAGATCAGCGCGGCATTTTTGCCGACTAAATAGATAGCGTCATTGACCTTGTCAAGCGCAAAGTCGGGCAGGATAGCCCGGCTCTCATCAGGATTTTTACTCACATTGAGGCTGAATATTTCAGACGAAAGCATTTCTCTCTCTGAAGGTTAAAAAATGTCGTTACGCTAAGCATAGATTATATTACCGCAGAGAACAGTTCATCCGACAATTTGTCGGTAAGGAACAATTACAACAAATAATTTCTCTGCTGACCATTGTTATTCATCTGAAAGTTGAGGCAGCGCGCAGATAAATAATTATGGCGTTTTTCAGTCTGAAAAGTTTACTTTATTCAGCTTATTGTGCTCTTCAGCGCTTCACGCACGCGGGACAATCGGGATTTTACCGTCCCCAAAGGGATGTCGAGAGAAGTGGCGACATCCTGATAGCTGCCGTTACGTTCTACCAGGATGGTCAGCATCTGCTGCGTCTCTTCAGGCAGTTTCTCTATCGATACCGCCATGACGTCCAGCAGCTCATCGTTGGCAATAATGTCACTGGGATCACACTCTTGGATCAACTCCAGCAGATTGTCTTCATTCAGACTGTCAAACAGAAAACGGTTCTGATGGGTCTTGTAGTAGTTGCGGATCAGATTGGCGGCGATGCCGAACAGCCAGGTTTCAGGTCGGGAAGCCCCCAGAAATTTATGGCTGTTGCGCAGCACTTCCAGGCAGGTCATCTGTGCAATGTCTTCAACATCTTCACGATTAGAAACACGCTTACGAATAAAGTTGTGCAGTTTACGATTTTGCTGGCAAAGGATCTCCTGCCATAAAACTACAACAGGGACTTCAGCTATTCCTGCGGTTGAAGAAGTTAACATTTTTACGCTCCTGAAATTAATAAACAGCCTGAGAGTTGTCATATAGCAAGGAGCGTGCCAGAAAAGAAAAAGGCTGTGGTGCCAGATTATTTCAGCGTTTTTTATTTGAGTTAAGAATTATCTGAGACAAATGGCGACCATTTGCGAAAAATAGCTGTGCAACAATTGACACTAATAACGGCGGTTTAATGTTTCAGCTGAATCAGACATTTTAAATAGGTGTTAAAGGGCATTTTATTCGGGAACTTATTGCGCAGGATAGCCACGTAAGGGAATCGCGAAATCAATGACGAGCCCGAGATGATAAAAGTTCAGTCCTCCTTTCAGTATCAGCAGGCCCTGGCAAAAACGCTGCTCAAGCAGGATAGCCCTCGGGCAATGGGTTCCGATCTCCGTGCCCGGCCGGTGAACACCCAGTCTGCTGCCGCCTCGCTGAGCGATTCGCTGGAAGAGATCGGCATGATGTTCAGCGAAAAGGTTGAGAAAAAAACCAAAGGGCTGAACCGTCGCCAGATCAATACTCAGCATCTGCGCAGTAATCGCGGGGCTGTGGAACGCATTGAACGGCTGGGTGAACTTTATCAGATGCTGGACGGGCAGCAGCAGGATCGGCTGGAAACCCGCCTCAGCGCGCTGAAGGATGTGCTCAGCAAAGAGAGTGAACCGGAAGCGGAGACGCTGGTAGAGGCGGCGGATAATGACCCCGCGCGGTGCGATTTACTCCTGCGCATGACGCTGCGTGAAGCTGACCGCACTGGCGATATACAGACTGCTGCCGCCGCCAGTAATGGTCTGGACGCCCTGCATGAAAAGTTTGGCGACAAAGTGCGTGCGGGCCTGAATACCGCGCCAGCTGTTGCCAGCTTCACCACCGATCCCAATGAAAAGCAGGGGATGCGGGATCTCTACTATCACAGCATTGTGAAGCATCAGTCGCCTGCGGTGATGCTTGACAGTCTGCTGGAGCGTTTTGGCCGGGAGCAGTTTAAACCCGGTCTGCGCACGTTACAGCGTGCGCTCTCGGAAGATATTGCCGCACTGACGCCTTCCATCTCCTCCCGCTCGCTGCACAAAATCCACCTTGCCCTGAGCGAGGCCGGGCAGCTCACGCATGTGCTGGCCGGCAGTGACAAACTGCTGAGCGACCTGCGTTCTCGCGGCAAAATTCCTGCCTCCGCGCCAGGCGGTATTGAGATGACCCGCCGGTTGCTGAACGTGGCCGAAACCGGATTGCAGGGGCGCGACATTACCGGCATAGGCAAAGAGTTTGCCGGAGAAAAGGCCACAGCTCAGATGCTGTTTTTCAACGGGTTTCTGCCGCTGATGAACGCCATGCCACGGATGCTGTGGCGCGATCTTAACGACCGCCCGGCGGCGGCGAAGCTGTTACGAAGCGCGATCGGCATGATGGTGGATAACGAGCACAAAGCCGCGGCGAAAGGGTGAGGGCGAACGAATGAACAGCATGTTTCTGATCCTGAACCGCATCGCTCTGGTGGCGATGCAACGTTCTGAAATTATCGGCGCGATGTTTGCTATGGCCATCGTGTTTATGCTGATCATTCCGCTGCCTCTGGGGCTGATTGATACCCTGATTGCGCTGAATATCTGTATCTCTTCGCTGCTGGTGGTGCTGGCTATGTACCTGCCAAAGCCGCTGGCGTTCTCCAGCTTTCCGGCGGTGCTGCTGCTGACCACCATGTTCCGCCTTGCGCTCTCTATCTCTACCACCCGTCAGATTCTGGTTCAGCAGGATGCTGGTCATATCGTAGCGGCTTTCGGGACCTTCGTGGTTGGCGGCAACCTGGCGGTGGGGATGGTAATGTTCCTGATCCTGACGGTGGTGAACTTCCTGGTGATCACCAAAGGCTCTGAAAGGGTGGCTGAAGTGGCGGCCCGCTTTACCCTGGACGCAATGCCCGGCAAGCAGATGTCCATTGACAGCGATCTGCGTGCCGGGATGATCGACGTCAATACCGCCAAGCGCCGTCGTGTCGATCTGGCCAAAGAGAGCCAGCTGTTCGGTGCAATGGATGGCGCAATGAAGTTCGTGAAAGGGGATGCTATTGCCGGGTTGGTGATCCTGTTTATCAACCTGATCGGCGGTTTCAGCATCGGCGTTATGCAACTGGGCATGCCAGCCGGGGACGCCATGCATACTTACTCGGTGCTGACCATTGGTGACGGACTGATTGCACAAATCCCGGCGCTGCTTATCTCACTGACCGCCGGGATGATTATCACGCGCGTCTCTTCCGACAGCGACACTACCCTGGATAACAATATCGGCCGGGAAATCGCCGAGCAGCTGACCAGCCAGCCCAAAGCCTGGATCCTCTCCTCAATCGGCATGTTCGGTTTCGCCGTGCTGCCAGGGATGCCCACCGGCGTGTTTATCGTGCTGGCGGTGCTGACGCTGGCGACAGGCAGTTTTCAGATCTGGCGGGCAAAACGGGAGCTGATTTCCAGCCAGCCGCAGATGGAGAACGAAGTGATCCCGCCGGAGCTGAACGGCACGGAGGATCTGCGCCAGTTCAATCCGACGCGCCCTTATCTGCTGCAATTTCCCAGCAGCGCGCGCGGCACGGCACAGACGCTGGAGCTGGTTCAGGCTATCCGCCGGATGCGCAACAGCATTGTCTACAACTACGGCTTCACGCTGCCCGCCTTTGATATCGAGTTTCAGGATTCGCTGCCAGCCGACGAATTCCGCTACTCGGTCTATGAAATCCCCAGGGTGATCGGCACCTTCAACGTCGGCCTGTTCGCCGTCAGCCGTCAGGGACATGAGCACCTGGCGGAGGAAGAGGGCGTGGTGGTCGGGACGGAAGCGCGGCGTGAGGCGGATCTGATCTGGCTGCCTGCGGAGCACCCTCTTTTAGAAAACGATCAGGTGCAACGCTGGGGCTTCCATGACCTGCTGATGCAGCGCATGGAAAATGCCATCCATGCCAGCGCGCCTAACTTTATTGGCCTGCAGGAGACGCGGGCGTTGATGGGCTGGCTGGAGTCGGAACAGCCGGAACTGGCGCAGGAGTTGCAGCGGGTAATGCCCATTGCCCGCTTCTCTAACGTGCTGCAAAACCTGGTTGCGGAACGTATCCCGCTGCGCTCGGTGCGCGCCATCGCCGAAGCACTGATTGAACACGGCCAGCATGAACGGGACATCAGCCTGCTGAGCGACCTGGTGCGTATCTCGATGAAAGAGCACATCTGTTACCAGTACACCAGGGAAGATGGTCTGCACGTCTGGCTGCTGACGCCGGAGATGGAAGAGCAGCTGCGGGATTCGCTGCGCCAGACGCAAAGCGAGGTCTTTTTCGCCCTGGCTCAGGAGCAGAGCATGGCTATCCTGGCGCAGCTTCGTCACGCTTTTTCGCCGGAAAACCCCGCTTTTGCCGTGCTGCTGGTGGCGCAGGATCTGCGTAGCCCGCTGCGGGGCCTGCTTCAGGACGAATTCCATCAGGTGCCGGTGCTGTCGTTTGCGGAACTGCAGTCCAGCCTGTCGATTAACGTAGTGGGTCGCCTCGATCTGGAAGATTCAGCCGAGTCCTTTGATGCATAAGGAGCTGATTATGTTTGAGCTACGCGTACTTTCAGGTCGTCATCAGGGGGCGGCCTTACCGGTTACTGGCGGTCAGTGGACATTAGGCAGCGCGGAAGAAGCTGACCTGCTGCTGAGCGATGAGGGCGTACTGGCGCACCATGCCACGCTGATCTTTGCTGAAGATCGTTGGCTGTTGCAGCCGGTGGAAGGCAAGATCCGTACGCTTCAGCAAGAGATGGCAGAGCCGATCGATCCTCTTCCCGCAGATACGCCTTTTGCCCTGGGCGAGGCCTGGCTGAGTTTCGTGCCGGCAGATCGGCCCTGGGAAGCGATGAACCGTGAGCCGCAGCCTGTTGCCACGGCCCCCGCTGTGGCGGCAGTGACAACCAAGGAAAGCCCGGTGCCTTCGCGCACCTTCTCCCGCGGTGTTCAGGTACTCTCCATCAGCCTGATTTTACTGCTCAGCTTCACCATTATCAGCTGGATCCTCCAGCCGACCGTGGCGCAAACCTCTACCACCGGCTCCAACCGTAAAGTGCTGGAGACGCTACAGGAGGTTCGCCCGCCGCTGGTAGCGATGCTGCGGGATCGGGGACTGACGCCCGGCGTCAAGATTGATATGGGCAAAGGCACGCTGATCCTCAACGGCGAGCTGAATAAAGAGCAGCTGCAAATTCTGGAACGCATGCTGGTTCGCTTTCAGGCGCAGTACAACGTATTACCGAAGCTGGTCAACAATACCCGTCTCTATAATGCCAAACTCCCTTTCCGCATCGTGCAGATCACCACCGGGAAGCGGGCGAACGTAGTGACCGATGCCGGAGAACGGCTGTTTATCGGCGATGAAGTCGATGACCTCCGCCTGGTCGCCATCACCTCCAGCGAGATCGAATTCGCCGGTCGTGAACATATCAAGGTGAACTGGTAATGCAGGCAGAGCTGGATAGCTGGTTCCATGGACATCAACAGCGGCTGACACGCTTCGCGCCGGTGGAGATCTTCGGACGTATTACCGGCATCAGCGGCATTCTGCTGGAAAGCAGCCTGCCGGGCGCAAGGATCGGCGACCTGTGTCGCATTGAGGGCAAAAACAATACGCGCGTGCTGGCCGAAGTGGTGGGGTTCAATCCACACCACACGCTGCTTTCCGCGCTGGGACAGCTGGATGGCATTGCGCAGGGGGCCAGAGTAACGCCGCTCTATCAGCCGCACAGTATTCGGGTCTCCGAGGCGCTACTGGGCAGCGTGCTGGATGGTTTTGGCCGTCCCATTGAAGCGGGAAGCATCAGCGCCTTTGCGCAGCCGGGCGAGATTGACGGGGTAAAACCGGTGCTGGGTGATGCGCCGCCGCCTACTGAACGGCCAAGAATCGACACGCCGCTTCCTACCGGCATGCGGGCTATTGACGGCTTATTAACGCTGGGGGTAGGGCAGCGCGTCGGCATTTTTGCCGGTGCGGGCTGCGGAAAAACCACCTTACTGGCGGAACTTGCCCGTAATACGCCGTGCGACGTGATTGTTTTCGGGCTGATTGGCGAACGTGGCCGCGAGCTGCGCGAATTTCTCGATCATGAACTGGACAGCGAGTTGCGCAGCCGCACGGTGCTGCTCTGCGCCACTTCCGATCGCAGCAGCATGGAGCGCGCTCGCGCCGCCTTTACCGCCACCGCCATTGCAGAAGCGTTCCGTGACCAGGGAAAAAGCGTGCTGCTGATCCTGGATTCGCTGACCCGTTTTGCCCGTGCCCAGCGCGAAATTGGCCTGGCACTGGGCGAACCGCCAGGACGCGGCGGTTTGCCGCCTTCCGTCTATACGCTGCTGCCAACGCTGCTGGAAAGGGCCGGACAAACTTCAACCGGCGCCATTACCGCGCTCTACTCCGTGCTTATCGAGCAGGACTCTATGAACGATCCGGTCGCTGATGAGGTGCGCTCGCTTATCGACGGACACATTGTGTTGACCCGTAAACTGGCGGAGCGGGGCCACTATCCCGCCATTGATGTGCTGGCCAGCCTCAGCCGTACCATGACCAACGTGGTGGCCAGGCAGCAGATCAGCGAGGCCACAACAGTACGCCGGTTGATGGCCGCCTGGCAGCAGGTGGAGATGCTGATCCGGCTTGGAGAGTATCAGCCCGGCAACGACAGCCTGACCGACGCCGCCGTAGAGGCGCAGAGCGCTATCAACGGCTATCTGCAGCAGGCGATGCGCGACCCGTCAGATTTCGATCAAACCTGTCTTCACCTGTCGGAGGTAAGCCGCTATGCGCCGTCACTCACCGCCTGAACCTGAAGCTGAAATTGATGCCGCTGCGGCAGAACTGCAGCGCACGCTTAACCTGCTGCTGCCCATTCGCCGTCAGCGGCTCAGCCGCAGCGAGCGTCAGCAGCGGGCAGAGGAGCAGGCGCTGCGGGCCGTGGTCGAGGAAACGCAGCAGACGGAGCAGCGGCTGACGGAAAAACGGGGTGCCTATCAGCAGATCCGCGCCACCTTTATGCAGAATAACGGCGGCGTGCAGCAGCAAAAATTTCTTCTTGAACGCGCGTTGCAGACCGAGCAGCAGGCGGCGGAGCAGGTGGATAACGAACGCCTGAACCTGCATCAGCTGGCGCAGCAGCAGATTGAGCAACAGCAGCGCCTGGAGCAGGCTCAGCAGGAAACCCGACTGCGGCAGCGCGACGTCGAGAAGCTGGAGTATCTTCTTGAGCAAAACGAGGTAACAGGATGATCCGCTCTCTCTCTCAGACCACTGCACAGCAGCAGGCCTCTGAACGCCAGGCACAGCAGCAAAGGGATAAACAGCGCCAGAGTCGCCAGCTTTTTTTGCAGAATCGCGATGCCCGGCGTAACGATCCGCGCGCGACGCCTCAACCTGCGCAGGCTCAGGATGCTCCTTCTGCTGGCAAGCGCCTGCAACCTGAAGAAACCCGCCGTCCCGCCGCAGAAGATCGCTCGTTATTCAGCTCGCTGCTTGAAGCTGACGACGTGATGGCCCCCCGCCTGATGCTGGACCAGGGATCGGATCAGCAGCAGGGATTTGCCCAGTTGGAGGAATCGTCGCTCTCTGGCGCGCCTCCTGCGATGGCGTTGTGGCAGGAGATAGAGCCTGCGCTGGCGGGCGCTCTGGCTGAACAGCCGCCAGGGGAGATGATGCTGACGCTGATGCTGCCGAAGCTGGGAAATGTGCAGGCGCAGATGGCTTCGCTGCCGGGCGGAGGCTGGGATATCGCTCTGCATTTGCAACCCGGCGCGTGGCAGGCCTTGCTGCCCCATCAGGAGCGCTGCCGTTTCTCGCTGCGTCAGAAAATGGCCTGTCGGGTGAAATTACGCTTTGAGCGTCGTGCGGATGAGGATCGGGAGTCTGCAGGATGAACAGATTGCGTCTGCGAAGCCTGAGTAGTGAGGAAGCGAGCCTGCGTCAGCGTATCGGCGCAGGCTGTTTTTACCCTTTTGAGCTGGCGGGAGAGCAGGGCGTGCTCTCTCTGACCCTGGCGGATGGACGTCAGCCAGGCGAGATGAGCCACTGGCAGTCAGAAGTGGGCATGCTGCATTTTTCCGATGCCCAGTCCGTGCTCGCTCTGATGTCGCAATGCCCGACGTTTGCCCCATCCGCCGACCTGCCGGAGCAGGCCTGGTACTGGTCCCGGTGGCATCAACAACTTTCAGCCGAACTTCTTGCGCTGTTCGGCCACTTAGCTAATAAGCGAGACCAAACGGAAGCTGGCGACCTGCTGCTGACCCTGTCAGTGACATGGGGCGGCCAGCAGGGGCGAAGCCTGTTAGCACTCCCGGCAGCCAGCCTGTCGGCATTGCTGGCAAAAAGCGGCTGGCAGCAGACCCTCTGCCCGTTACCGGAAAGTTTGACGCTGACTTTGCCGCTGGCTGTTGGTGAGATCGTCTTGTCATCAGACGCGCTGCTGGCGCTGCGTGAAGGCGATGTTCTGCTGCCGCCCGCGCCCTGTTTCACCCCTGAGGGACGCGGCGTTATCCGTTGTGCTTCTCATCTGCTTTACGGGGAGATCCAGCAGCAGCCTGGCCAGATGGCCCATTATATTCTTACAAAGATGGAGAGATTGAACGTGACCCTTACCCCTGAAGAGTTTGAGCACGCGCCCGTACCGTCCCCTGATCCCCACTGGGATGCTGAGCCGCAGGCGGCAGAAACTGATTTTGCCCCGTTACCGCTCTCCCTGTCGGTTCGTTGCGGACAGCTGAAGCTCACGCTGGGGGAGCTTCAGCAACTTGGCCCGGGTTCAATGGTCATGATCAACAACGTGACGCCAGGCGAAGCTATTCTCTGCCACGGCGACTATCCGTTAGCCAAGGGTGAGCTGGTGGATGTGGAAGGCAGGCTGGGCCTGCAAATCACCCATATGCTGCCCGGCAGTCAAAATCCGCTGGCTCGTTAGCCAATGGAGAATATGTCGCTGAATCCAATGACGCTGGCCCTGTTTCTTGGGGCCTTGTCGCTGGTGCCAATTCTGATGATTGTCTGCACCTGCTTTCTGAAGATCTCGATGGTGCTGATGCTGACCCGAAACGCGATGGGGGTGCAGCAGGTGCCGCCCAATATGGCGATTTACGGCATCGCGCTGGCCGCTTCACTGTTTGTCATGGCGCCGGTGTTTAACGAGATGAGCCAGCGGGTGAAAACGGTGCCGATTGATACGCAATCTGCCGACCGGCTCGATTACACCGTTTCTAACGGCGTTGAACCCTTAAAGCGCTTTATGGTGAAAAATACCGATCCCGATATTCTTACCCATCTGCAGGAGAACGCCCAGCGGATGTGGCCGAAGGAGATGGCCGACTCGGTCCAGCATGACAGCCCGCTGCTGCTAATCCCCTCTTTTGTGCTCTCTGAACTGCAGAACGGGTTCAAGATCGGCTTTCTGATCTTTATCCCGTTTATTGTGGTGGATCTTATTGTCTCTAACGTGCTGCTGGCGCTGGGTATGCAGATGGTATCGCCAATGACTATCTCGCTGCCGCTGAAAATTTTGCTGTTTGTGCTGGTCAGCGGCTGGACGCGTCTGCTGGATGGCCTGTTCTACAGCTATATGTGAGGGACGAATGGATATTTTGACGCTGTTTCGTCAGGCGATGCTGCTGGTGGTGGTGCTCTCTGCGCCACCGCTGATTGTGGCGGTGATCGTGGGCGTTATCGTCTCGCTGCTGCAGGCGGTGATGCAGTTGCAGGATCAGACCCTGCCGTTTGCCATTAAGCTGGTGGCGGTGGGCGTGGCGCTGGCGCTGACCGGGCGTTGGATAGGCGTGGAGCTGATGGAGCTGACACAGAGCGCTTTTGCCATGATGCCCAATGTGAAGTATTGATATGGGGCATAACACCCTGTTCGATGGCTACCATTTTATCCTTGCCGTCACGCTCGCGATGGCAAGAATCTTCCCCTGCCTGCTGCTTTCACCCGTCTTCTCCTTCAACGCCATCAAAGGGGGACTGCGCTCGGGTATTGTGCTGGCGCTGGCGCTGTTTCCTGCCCCGATGATCCAGCAGCAGCTCTCGATTGACGATCCCTCCCTGTTTTTGCTGGCGGCGCTGGCGGTGAAAGAGGTGATCATCGGCATCCTGATTGGCCTGCTGATGGCGATGCCTTTCTGGCTGTTCGAGTCCGTGGGCGCGCTGTTTGATAACCAGCGCGGGGCGCTGATGGGCGGGCAGCTCAATCCGCAACTGGGGCCGGACGTTACGCCGCTCGGTTTTCTGATGCAGCAGTCTATTATTCTGCTGCTGGTGGTGGGGCTGGGTCTTTCAACCATCACGCAAATCATCTGGGACAGCTATCGTCTCTGGCCCGCCATGCAGTGGATGCCGTTCCCCAGCGAGGCGGGCTTCCGGGTGTACCTCGACCTGCTCGGCAGCGTATTCACGCATATGGTGCTTTATGCCGGGCCGCTGGTGGCTCTGCTGCTGCTGGTGGATTTCAGCGTCGGTATTCTGAGTATTTACAGCCCTCAGCTGCAGGCAACGGTGCTGGCGATGCCCGCCAAATGCCTGCTGGGGATGCTGTTCTTTGTACTCTATCTGCCGATCCTCAACTACGTGGGCGGCGAAAAACTTTATGAACTCAAGGATTTGATCCCGCATCTCGCCGATATGTTTGGTCAGGGGAGCAAATAATGTCAGAGAAAACCGAAAACGCCACGCCGCAAAAGCTTAAAGAGTCGCGAAAAAAGGGGCAGGTAGGGCAGACGCCAGATATTCCTAAGCTGCTGATCTGTATCGGCGTGATGGAAACGGTTTTTGCCCTGGTCGACGGGGGAATGCAGCGGCTTGAGGCGATGATTATGCTGCCGCTGGGCAGGCTGAACGATCCCTTCGGCCATGCGATGCAGGAGGTGGCGATGGATGGGCTGATGGTGCTGCTCTACTTTTGCGGTATCGTTTGCGCCCTGATTTTTTTGCTGCGGATAATTGGCGGCTGGATCCAGTTTGGTCCGCTGTTTGCCACCGAAGCGCTGCAGCCGAAATTTGATGCCATCAACCCTGTAGGCCACCTTAAAAACATGTTTTCAGCCAGGCAGATGACCACCTTGCTGACCAGCGTGCTGAAATCTATCGCCATTGGTACCGTCTTCTATCTGGCGATCAAACCTGATTTAGGGCCGCTGGCTCAGCTGGCATACGGTGACGATCTCAACGGCTTCTGGCTTTCCGTGCTGGCGCTGTTTAAGAAGATTGTGCGGGAAACGTTGATGCTGCTGCTGGTGATGAGCGCGATGGATTTTGGCCTGCAAAAATATTTCTTCCTGAAGCAGCAGCGTATGAGCCATGAAGATATCCGCAACGAATTCAAACAGAGCGAAGGTGACCCGCATATGAAAGGGCACCGCCGATCCATGTCGCAGGAAATTCTCAACGAAGCGCCAAAACCCAAGCGGGAAGTTGCGCTGGAGGATGCTGATATGGTGCTGGTCAATCCTACGCACTATGCTGTCGGGCTCTATTACCGGCCGGGCGAAACGCCGCTGCCCTCGATGGTGTTCAAGGCGGCAGGCTATGAGGCGCAGGATATTATTGCCGAAGCACAGAGTCGCAACGTCCCGGTGATCCGCTTTATCTGGCTGACGCGCACGCTCTACCGCACCGTAGAAGAAGGGGAATATATTCCGCGTGAAACGCTGAAAGCGGTAGCGCAGGTGTATCGCCTGCTGAAGGAGCTGGAGGAGCAGCAGCTGGACGGTATTTTGGAGATAGAGGATTAATTTTTCAGTTGAGCGGCTGCAATTAAAAAAAGTGAATTTAGTTTACTCTTTTTTGGAACCATTCTGGCCGGTTACCCACTTAAATTACGAATGCATGGGTATTCATACTTTAACAGCGAGAGGATAATAACATGTCAAGTATTTCATCCAATGTGGCACAAGGCATCAGCTCTGTTTCTTCTGCAAAAAATCAGATCGAGACGGCGACCAATGGCGCAGACTATGCTTCGCAAATGACTGATATCATGAAGAAGTCACAGGAAGATAACCTGCAGAAAGCAGAAACGGATCGTATCCTCGCTAAATCCAACGGCCAGGCGAACAGCGCAACAACTGCTGCTTCAGCGGCTAACCAGAATAAAATCCAGTATTAGTAAAAAAAGGGCCTTCGGGCCCTTTTTTATCAGCTTCACTGCATAATACTTTTAAACGAACAGCCAAATGATGAAGGGAGAATGTTATGACATTTAAATCATTAAGTTCATCAGATAATGCCCAGAACGATTATGCACAGCAAATGAAAAATATTCAGATGAAATCACAGCAGGATATGCTGGAGAAAATGAAAACGGATTTCACTAATTATCTCACCAATGCGGTAGCGGATGCCTCCTCTAAAGAATCAACCGCAGCCTCGCAAAGTAAATTACAATTCTGATCGCTTCCCCGTTAAAAAAAATTGCCATCATCCATTAAGGCAAAGAGATCAAACCTTTATTCTCTGACAGACCACACCACTGCTTAACGACCACTCTTCTACCAATCCGAACTGCGATCTCTCCGGCAGATCGCAGTTAGCCGCCCGCCCAAACGCCCCTCTTTTGTAACCTTTATCGCCTCTCCGACTCTGAGACTTATTAACAGCTATGGCTGGTGAGAAGAGGCTGTAAGGCCCGTTGCAGGGCGTCAGGAGAAGGGAAGGCAAAAGGATGAAAGCTACTGCAAATCCAAAAGGGAGCTGAGCTTACCGATTAACGCATAGGCTTCGTCATCGGGCGTGGGATGACAGAGCACGGCCAGAGAGCCGTCGGCCTCCATGCTGATAAAGCAGCCGTCGTAGCGACCAGGATGCTGGAAGCGCCAGGTGAGGACCTGGCGTATAAGCTTGTCGTGCAGGAAAGAAGGGTGAATGCGCAAGGTAAGAGTAGGTCGCGGCAGCGGTGAAAAACTCAGCTCACTGCCTGGCCGGAATGCCTGGCAGCAGGCATCACCACGCTGCCAGGCATCCAGAAAGGCCGCCATGCTCATACTCATTCGTTAACCGAAGCCTGGGTGTAATCGAACGCGCCATTACGCATATCGGGCTGCCACCAGATGGTCATAGTATGATCGTCCGACACTGGCCGGCAGGAGACATCGTTACAGCCGGGCAGCTTTGGTTTCGCACAGGCGGTCAACAGCATGGCCAGCGCCAGGATCAACAGCGATTTTTTCATTTTCTCTCTCTCTATTATCAGCGCGAAAGCAGGCGGGTGGACGATCCGCTGCCCGACACCCCTGATGCCGCCGGCAGATAGCCATCCTGCGATTTCAACAGCGAAACGCGTGAAGGCCGGGCCGGGATCTGCGTATCGTAAGCAACGTAAACCTCGGTCGACTCACCGGGTTTAAGAGAGGTATGCGGCCAGGCTGAGACGGCCAGCGTACGATCGTTACGGCAGGCCGCTTCATCAAAACGCGCCTCTTTAGCGCTGGTGTTAGTGAGCACGCCGACGGCGATCTGCATAGATCCGTTGCCGTACCACTGATGTCTGGCGCTGCTGCGGAAGGTGAGCGGGACATTACAGAGCGAGCTGAGCGTCAGTCCGTTCTGGCTGGCCTGAAGTCCGCCTGGTACACGGCCTTCTGCCAGGTCCTGCATTGCGCCCTCAATGGTGCGCTTCATATCACCAAACTGATGACGACGGCTGATATCACGCAGCGTGTCGTTCACCTGGTCACGATTTTCTGCATCGACATAGCGGGAAGGATCAACCTGGTCACCAATCAGATGCGGCGTGATGATAAACAGTCGCTCACGCTGTGACGCGGTACGGTTGTTCGAGGTGAACAACTTGCCGATAAAGGGGATTTTTCCCAAAATGGGTATCCGCTCTTCATCATCACCGCTCTGCTTGGTGTGAAAGCCACCCATCACCAGCGAACGCTTCTCCTGCACCAGCGCCTGCGTGCTTATCACGCCGTTTTCCGTCCCCTGCGCGCTGCCGTCGGTGTTTTTATTCAGCTTGCCATCCTCCACATCCACCACCAGCTGGACCGACGCCTTGCCTGGCGTATCGCCGATAGATCGCGGGGTAACGCGCAGGCTGGTGCCCGCCGTGATTTCGCGAATATCCGCTACGCGCTCACCGATAGCGGTGATAAACGCGGTGCTGCTGAAGTCGATCACCGCCGGCTGGTTTTCCAGCGTCAGCACCGAGGGATTAGCGATAATTGACGCCGTACCTTCTCCTTCCAGCGCCTCAATGTCGGCGAAGAAACGATTAAAATCGGTGACAAAAAGTGTACTGGTGCCGCCCAGCATCGAGCTGCCGCCCGTGACGTTGCCAAAGCGACCTGACCAGTTAGAAGAGAGGCGCGCCAGCTCGTTACGATCGATATCGATGATCACCGCGTCTATCTCAACCAGCTTCTGCGGGACGTCGATCATCTGCACCAGCTGCTGATACTCGCTGCGCAATTTCTTGTTGTCGCGTACCAGCAGGGTGTTGTTACGCACGTCGGCAGAAACTTTACCCTGTAGCTCTCTGCCTTCAGACCGCGCTTCATCCCTGTTACGGCCAAGCCGGGTATTGCGGCCTATCATCTGGTTAAGCAGGCTGCGACTTTCACTCTGCATCGCCTGAGAAGTGCTGTCGCCTTCATCCTGGCTATTTTTGCTCAGCGTCATACCGCTTGCTGATCCGCCTGAATTCTGGCCCAGCAGTTCGTTCAGCATGGTAGCCACGCCCGGCACCACCAGCGTCTGGTCGCGGAATTTTATTGTGCGATCCGCAACGTCAGCATATTTCAGCGGGAAGGCCATCATCTGTTTATCTTCTTTCGGCTCTTCTGGTTCCGATTTTTTACTGAAGTCAGCAATCAGATCGACATATTTCGGCGGCCCCGAGACCAGCACCACCCCTTCGTCCGGCAGCTCGCCCCAGCCGAAACGCGGTTCCAGCAGCCCCACGCCCTCAAGCGCCTGTTTGAGATCCGGTGCGGCATCGGCGCTGATCTTCAGGCGGCGGGAGGTCTGTTCAGATTGCGGGCTGACGTAGAGGGTGTTGTTGTAAACGAACCATTGAAAGCGATACTCCAGCGCCAGACGGTTGAGAAAGGCTTCCGCAGAATCGGAGCGGAGACGGGCAGTAATAAAGGTATCCGGCAGGCCGGTAACGTTGGTATCCACACCGTGGCTGCTGGCAAAATCCTGCAGAATTACGCTGAGCGGCGTGTTATCGGCAGAGTAGGCGTATGCGCCATCTTTCCATTCATCAGGGGTGTTGGCATAGCTGTGTGAAACAGATAATCCCATCGCCACTGCCAGTAAAAGCGGGCGAAATGGTCGTAAAGCAGTCAGCGTTTTGTGCACGCTTCTCTCCTTGTTATACGGGCATCTTAACGCGTTGCTGCGTTAACATACTTTGCAGAGTTTCCTGCCAGACTTCACACTGGTTGCAGAGGCTTTCCAGTTGAGAGACGGCATAATCAGTCCGATCGTTCTTCAGGCGGAAAATCAGATTTAACGTCTCGTTCTGTGGATTAAAGCAGAGCGCGGCGCTCTGCTGGTCAAAATGGGCCAGCCCAGAGGCGGTAAGGCGCAGCGCAAGTTCCAGTACCTGCCCGCCAGGCACTACCGGCAGAGCCATTTCAATAATGTAAAACCAGCCGCCGGGTTGGCGCTGTAGTCTGACAGGCATCTCGTCAATCCACAGCGCCAGCTCGCCGCTGCCCTGATCCAGCTGTTGCTCAATCAGTGCGGCGACATCAGTTGATGGCATCAATGATTGCCTTGCGGATGCCATGCTTGAACTGGGTATACTGCGAACTTGCCCAGTTGGCGCTGGAAACCTGCATCATTTCATTCTGAAAGGCATAGATATCGCCCACGTTTAATGTTTGATTCTGGCTTTCCTGCGCAAACTGATACATATCATTGCGGGCATGGGTCAACTGATTACTTAAGCGACGTTGGATTGCATCGTTATTGCTCATCGTTGTGTCTCCTGTGGGGGTCTGGAGTTGAGTGGAGCGAAACGAGGGCCGGTTCCCGTAAACGGAAAAAATGTTAACAGCGAGGAAAGGTGCCGGAAGAGGGAGTTATTGCGTGGGTAACAGCGTATCCCGAATGTGTGACCAACTGAGGTGAAGCTCTCCTTTCTCAGTGGTAAGAATTAGCTGGTCAGAGGCCAGCGCAGCGTCAGCACTGATCTCCCATAGCAGCTGTGGACGCCCGGCAAGCCAGGCTTCAACAGCGGCCTGGTGAGCGGGAGCACAGATCAGCATGGCTGCTGCCTGCCTTCCCTGGGCTTTAAGCAATTGCGCGAGCATCGCCTGAAGGCGGGCCGCCTCCGGCTGTTGATCAAGAAGCTGGCTCATGGCCTGGCTCAGCAGCGCTTCTGCACGGGGGATCAGTGCCTGCTGCCACTGCTGTTCTTGCTCCTGCCACTGCTCAAACAGCTGCTGCGCCTGTTGATAAAAATCGTGCTGCTGCTGCTCTGCCTGAGTTTTTAACTCCTCTTCAATGCGCCGTTGCGCCTCTGCAAGCAGCAGGCCCGCCTCGCGTTCAGCCTCTTCCAGACGCCGTTGTGCCTGCCTTTCAGCAAGCTGCACCACCGTCAGCGCCTGCTGATGTTCCGCTATCGCCTCACGCGTCAGCACCGTGCTTTGTGCCAGCTGCGGATCACTCAGCAGGGTTATTTTCTTGCGGATCCACATGTGTTGGATTCTCCGGTTGCTGAATTTGCCAGATTGCTGCATCCCACAGCGCAGTCAGGCGGGAGAAGGGCAGAGTGACAGCGGGGTACTCATCAACCTGTTTTACCCATTCCTGCGGAAAAAGCAGCCGCAGACGGGGCCAGCTTGCCGCTGAGAGACCGCGCAGCAACAGCAGACTGCCGGTAGTCCAGGGAAGAAAACAGTCAGCGCTCAACCAACTCTCACAGCGCAGCGCTTTTGCCAGCCGTCGACACCAGATAAGGCTGGTGGCGGAGAGCGTATCCGGCGCGGCCTGCGGCGCACAACTCCCGGCAAGCAGCGCAAGCAGCCTGGTTCGCGCATCGGCAGGTAAATCGATAAAAGCAAGCAGCCGCGGCTCAGGCTCCGGTGGCAGATCAGGGCTGATGCCAAAAGCTGCGGCTACCGCCTGCGGATACTGCCGCGCGAGACTCTGTTGCTGCTCAACGGGCAGGGTGAAGAAACTGTTCTCCTGCCAGCTGCTCTCTGCCTGCTGCCAGTATCCCACTTGCCACCACTCGAGCCAGCGATCGGCCTGTTCCTCGCTCCAGCTCATCCTTTACTTGCCAACTGTGGCGGCGGCATCTTTCGCTTTGCCCACCTTCAGCTTATTGCCGGGTTTCAGGAACATGATGGCAAAGCCGATCATCAGCAGGATGGCGAATAATGAGAAGACCCACTTCACCGTCGAATATTCATCCGGCGTTAACTGGAACGGCCCCATCTGTACCACTTCAATGCGGTCTTCATAGGTCTGCGCCGGGACAAATACAATCGCCAGATCCTTACTGGTTTTCCCGGCCAGGCCGGGAATGCTGGTGGCCACCATTTGCCGGATACGGGGTTCAATACTGTCGGGATCGAGATTGCTGTGATATTTGATAAATACCGATGCCGAAGCGGGCTGCACCGGCTCGCCGGGCGCCAGCCGCTCAGGCAACACCACATGGACACGGGCGACCACAACGCCATCAATCTGCGCCAGCGTCGATTCCACCTCCTGCGAAAGAGCATAAATATAGCGGGCACGCTCTTCCATGGGACTGGAGATAACGCCGCTCTTCTGGAAGACTTCACCCAGGTTGGTACGCGCTTTGCGCGGCAGTCCGGCAGAATCGAGAATTTTTACGCTTCGCTCAATATTTTCCGTATCCACCGAGACGGAAATGCCGCTTTTCTCAATCAGTTTTTGTGCCGCAATCTGATGCTGGTTCAGTTCGGCAACTATGTCGTTGGCGTCATTTTCAGCCAGACCGCTGAACAGCACGGTTTTGTCACCGCAGCCTGCCAGCAGCAGCATCAGAGAGAGGAGCGGCAACCATTTCAGTAGAAGGGTTTTCATCATAGTGGCTACTGTAGGTTGGTCAGTTTATCAATGCTCTGCACGCCTTTAGAGACAATTTTGGCATTCATAAGATTTTCAATGTAGTAATCAGATAGCGCGGAGCTGGCCTGGCTGAAGTCGGCCAGATTGTTGGAGCGAGCCGCAGTTTGCAAATCTTTAACGGTCTCTTTTCGGTGCTGCTCACTGTTTTGCATCGAGTTAGCCAGGCCGTTAAATAAGTTTGTTACCCCTGAAGGGGCGGCGATTTTTTCCACCTGGGGTTCTTCTTTCAGCTGCGCAGAGAAAAAGTCGATATCGGTCTGCTCGGGCTGTGGCAGCGCTGAGTTCTCAGCAAAGTCGTTTTGTGCTAACCCTGATTGTGAGGAGGCTATTTTCATGGTTTTTGGCTCTGCTGATAGGGGAGGAATGGGAATATCGCAGTCTCTTTTGCAGAGAGCGCAGCCCTGTATTTGCGCTGGTAGCCATCATGCTGTCTATTTTTCTCTCCTCAGAAGGGAGATGACGCCAGCGCATTCACAGGTTAAGTGGGAAAGAAATTCAAAGGGTTCCAAACTATTTTATTTTTATCCTGGCCAAGGGCCAGCGGTATCAGGCGACAATATTCAGTAACTTAATGCGGTGATATAAGGTCCGGCGAGGGATCCCTAACTCATGCACGACATCATCAATTTTGTGTCCGTGGCGGTGTAAACAATCTTTGATCAGGCTGCGTTCAATCCGGCGTAACCTGTCTTTCAGCAGCGTGGCCTCTCCCTCTCCAGAGGAGATGTGGCATAACGGTGGCATCCGCAGAACATGACGTTCAGCTGCTGCTTTCAGCTCACGGATATTCCCCGGCCAGCTGTGCATTAACAGCGCCTCATCCAGCGCCAGAGAGCGTGCCGGAATAGCCTGTTGCAGGCGCATTGCCGCTTCCTGAGTAAAACGCCGGAACAGGGGAATAATCAGCTCAGCATGGGATCGAACCGTAGGCGTTTCGATCTTGATCGTGGAGAGACGAAAATAGAGATCCCGGCGGAACCGCCCCTGTTCAACCAGCTCCGCCAGCGGCGTTTGTGAAGCGGCAATAACGCGTAAATCCAGTGGAACAGGCTGCGTGGAGCCTAACCGATGGATAGAGCGGGTTTCCAAAACACGAAGCAGTTTTGCCTGCAGAATGAGCGGCATACTGTCAATCTCATCCAGGAACAGAATGCCCTTATCTGATGTTTCAATGTATCCGGCGCGCGAGTGGCTTGCGCCAGTGTAGGCACCGGCCATTACGCCAAAAAGCTCGCTTTCGGCAAGGTTCTCCGGAATGGCGGCACAGTTTACCGGCACCAGCGGCCCCTTCGCGCCGGAAAGTTGATAGATTCTGCGCGTCAGCGTGTCCTTGCCGGTGCCCGTTTCCCCTTCCAGCAGCAGATCGACCTTAAGCGGGGCCAGCGTATTGACCATCGGATGCAGTTTTGCATGAATATCTCCGCTTACCAGTTCACTTTTCACGCTTGTTTCACTACCCGTTAGCATATTTTTCTCCTGTCTTCCCTTAGAGGAATTTTTACACCATTTTTCTGATGCGAAATTAGAGACAAAAAAGAGCCTGGCTGCTGTCGGCCTGACCAGCTGTGAACCTTCAATTTCATTCACTATTTACTAGCCTGGTATGCGGCGGCTATCAGTTTCCTCTGAAGTTGTTGTGGGGATCTCCGTGGTGCAAGGTAGGGAAATCCCTACATAAATCGTCGTTTTTGCAGGTAAGCCAATGTAAATATGATCATTATTTCGATTGCTAAACGTTAAGTATTCGTAAATTTAATTACATGAAATCAGGCTTTATTACGCCGCAATGGAACCCGGAGCGCGCTCTCCCCACCTATCTGATGAGAACAAGCCCTTTTGTCTGGTTAGTCGTTAGCCAGGGCTGGCTCATAAAAATATGCATTTCAATCACTGGAGGTTTCCATGAGTGGCATGAAAATAGGTGGCGGTGCCAATGGCGCATTGGGCGGAGGCCTGGAGGGTATTGGCTCGAAATTTACCGATGTAGCGCAAAAGTTTGACGGCGGGAGCAGCCAGGCCGGGAAAAATGGATCTAACGGCGCGTTAAATTTCGGCAACGGTGTGCTCAGCAAAACTGTTGATCATGGCATCGAGTTTGGCAACCAGGGAGGAAGCTCGCTTCTGCAGCAGGCAAAATCCAGTAACGGTAGCGAAGGCGGTCAGGGGGTAAGCAGCGATCAAAACAGCACCCTGAACAGCATTACCCAACTGTTGAATGCCATCGTGCAGTTGCTGAAAAGCAAAGGCGGTGAGGAGGGCAGTAAAAGCGGTACGGATGCGGCCAGCGGAAGTGGCAGTAACAACACTCAGGAAGCCTCTGGCAACAGCGATATGCTGACCCAGCTCATGGAGATGATTAAGAAAATGTTGGGGCAGACTGACGGCACTGACAAGGGAGAGAGCGCTGGCAAAGAGAGCGGCAGTGGGACCAGCGGCTCTGAAGGCACTGCCGGCAGCGGCGATATCATGACCCAGATAATGGATATGATTAAGAAAATGCTGGGGCAGTCGGCTGAGAGTTCAGATTCGGCGAGCGGCTCAGGCTCTGGCACTGGTAGCGGAAGCGGCACGCCTGCTGCGCAGAGCAGCAGCGGTGAAGGCCAGGGCGGTCAGGATGGTCTGGTTGGTAAGTTAGGCAGTGCGTTACAGATGCTGGGTCTGGGGGCGATCCTCTCTGCTATACAGGGTAGCGGTGGCGCAGGCGCGCAAAGCGGTAATGAGAGCAGTAAATAAGTTTTTCTCCGGCGGCGGTCTCTTAATCCAGAGCGACCTGCCGGATTTTTCATCAGGAAGAGGCAGCACTTTTAATCGCCTCCTGCCAGCAGAGAGAGCGGGATAAAAGGGCCCCTGAGGGCCCGACACGCAAAGCGTTAATGAGGTTGAACAAAACCGGCTTTTACCATCTCCTCTCTGAAGGCACTGGCGATAATCCGGTTACCGCCAGTGACGGGGTAAATCACATTGTTTACCACGTCGTCGAGATAATGCTCATTAAATTCCTGAAGGGTTAGCTGCGACCCACCCTCATCGTTAATGGCAATGGAACCTTTAATGTGGTCGCCGGTATAGTTTGCTTTCAGGCTGTAGCGACCCAGACTGCTGTTAATAGTGCTCATAAGATCTCCTTGTTAACCGTCATGGATACGTCATAGCAAGTGAGTCCATAGCAAATGACACCCCTTAGTCTAGCCAGTCCGGGTGGATCTATCTAAGAATTGTCTGTAAAGAAAGTGCAGATCGTGACCCCTGTCGCGAAAAAATCAGCACCATACGCTTTCAGGGTAAATGGATTTAACTTACTGAAAAATAGAGAATTTTTAGAATAAATTACAGGCACGGAGCGGCTGTGTTCAGTGAGGGATGATTTTCAACGGGTTAAGCATAATAAACATTCTTCTTCTATACTGGGGCCACTATGTCGTTTTTTATTGTGGCTTAAGGAAATGGAATGAAAATTATTCTCTGGATTATTGCAATTATCTTTATCGTAGGCTTACTGACTCTCACCGGCGTCTTTAAAGTTCTGTTCTGATTTACCTTCAGGTGGCAGGCTTATTTTTTGTACTGTCACCTTATTCTTCATAGCGGCATGCGTAATAAAAAACAGATCTCTCACAGAGAGAGGATTGTTGCAGGTTGCGCAGCGTGCACCATGATGTTCACCAAAGCGATCGCCTTTTGTGGTAAAGATAATTTTATGCGATCCGCATTGGCAGCAACAAAACCTCATGCTTAATACCTCCCTGTGACAAGTTTCCTGAGATTTTATCAAAAATATCGCCCTCAATGATAAATTCTATTAATTAATAAATTTGCGTGATATTCACCTGCAACAAGCTGATTTCAAAGGATAGCATTAGGTAATAAGCGGGTTTGTTAGTACGACGACGATTAGAGATTTTTCTTATGACTTAACTAAAAATGACACTATTTTATGCGGTAAATCGGTGTAGTCTCTGCTGAGACTCAGGTATTTTGCCGGGGAAATGAAATAAAGAATAATTAAGGCAGGCCATCATTAACCCTGTCTCCTGCTGCTTCATCTTGTTGCTAAACTGCTTTTTTACGCGCCATTCAGGATACGTTTAATCCACCAGCGTAAAATATCTCCTTTAACGACGTAACAACGCTACGAAAGGACTTCTTGCTGTTAAACAACGTCTTTCTAACACTTTGTAGAACGGTAGATATCCTGTGAAATTCATCCAATATTCTCTTCTGTTTCTTACCTTTGCCAGCTGTGGTTTTGCCAACAGCGCCCAGGCGGTAACTGTTGCCACAGCAGTTGCAAATACCTGGCAGGCCTTTAGCGATAACGTCAGCGAGACCTGGCATAATCCGGAGAGCTACGATCTTTACGTACCGGCAATTACCTGGCACAACCGGCTGACCTATGACAGCAAGAAAACGGACAAATACAACGAGCGTCCCTGGGGAGCAGGCGGTGGCATTTCGCATTATGATGAGAAAGGAAACTGGAACGGTCTCTATTTGATGGCCTTTAAGGACTCTTATAATAAGTGGGAACCCATCGGCGGATATGGCTGGGAAAAGAGCTGGCGACCGCTCAGTGACCCGGATTTTCGCCTTGGCCTGGGCTATACGGCGGGGGTAACGGCACGTAATAACTGGAAGTATATCCCGGTGCCTGTACTCCTGCCCCTTGCATCAATCGGTTATCGCAAGGCGACGTTCCAGATGACTTATATTCCAGGGACTTACAACAACGGCAACGTCTATTTTGCCTGGTTTCGCTGGCAGTTTTAGCTGCGGGAAAGACGGTAAAATAGTAGCGTATCGGCAAAAAAGTCGATATTTATCACTTTTTCGACAGACGCTACTGGACAAAAGCCTCGGCAATTGCTGTACTAACTGCCGACACAGTTTAGTGTCCATTTTTCATGTAAAGGTAATATAGATGTCTAAGATTAAAGGTAGCGTTAAGTGGTTTAATGAGTCCAAGGGATTCGGTTTCATTACTCCTGAAGATGGTAGCAAAGATGTATTCGTACACTTCTCTGCCATCCAGAGCAACGGTTTCAAAACTCTGGCTGAAGGTCAGCGCGTAGAGTTCGAAATCACCAACGGCGCCAAAGGCCCATCTGCTGCTAACGTTGCCGCTATTTAAGTTATCAGACAGAATTCTAAAAACCCGCCGAATGGCGGGTTTTTTTTTGCCTTTTTCCGCCCGCCCGCTTCCGGAGAAGTGGCCGTCAGTTAGTGGCAAAAAAACTGCGTTAACCAAAGCGTCACAGCCAGCAGACTGATCGTTACGGCTAAAGCTTCACTCACTGTTTTCGGTATCAGATGCATGACGTTATCTCATTGGCTCAGTTAACCAAAGAGTGTGGCGAAATATTATTAAGGAAACATTAATGCAGTGACAGCAGGCGTTAATAACGCTCCACCGCGGAACGCCGCGTTTTCACTCATCATTGTCACACTATCCTGTACTTAAACACTTGCTAATCCTGCCACGCAAGCTATATAGATAGGCGAAAGAGCCCCGGCGTGGCTGGCTCATCTGGAGAATGCGTGATGAAGATCCGACTTGCGGAAGCGGAAGACAGTTTTGCCCTGAGCGCCCTGTTAACGGAGCTGGGGTATGATAATACTCAAACCTTTATCGAACGCCGACTGGCTCAGCTGATGGATGATCAGACTGAAGAGCTGCTGGTGGCCGTTCACGGCAACACAGTGCTGGGTTTCCTCTCTTTACACTTTATTCCGCAACTGGCGCTGGCGGGGGATTTTGCACGCGTCAGCTACTTCTGCATAGCAGAAGGAGAGCGAAGCAAAGGGGCAGGGCAACAGCTTTTAAAGCATGCTGAAAACCTGGCTAAGCAGCGCGGCTGCGACAGAATGGAAGTGCACTGCCATGAGCACCGCATTAAAGCCAACGCCTTCTATGCCCGTGAAGGCTACAGCGAATCACCCCGCTACATCATTAAAGATCTGAGAGCGTAGACCGCGCCTCGTGTCCGCAGGCTAATAGCAGCGCTTCGGCAATGCTCTCAACCTGTTCACTGGCGAGCATGGCGATACTCACCCGGATAAATTGCCCCCCACCGCTGCGGCAACGTTCTCCCGGCAGGACGGCAATTCCTCTTGCTGCCAGGGTAATCATCGCAAATTGTTCTGATACCACCGGGATGTAAATGCTCAGCCCGTCGCGCTCAGAGAGCAACAGCCCACGTTTGGCAAGTGCATCCAGCAGCAGACGACGGCGTTGGGCATAGACACGCTTCGCCTGCTGAATCTGCTGCTGGGTTGCGGGATCGGTCAGCATCCAGGCTACGGCCTGCTGCAGGATACGACTTGTCCAGCTGGCACCAAAATTGCGCCAGGATTGTATGCGCTTGATCAGCGGCAGAGGCCCCGACAGGACTGCAAGCCTGAGATCGGGGCCGTAGGCTTTAGAGTAGGAGTGCACATGGAGCGTACGCTCGGGGAAATAGCGTCCCAGACTCCAGACCGGGTGCGCTGAAAGTTCGCCAATCCCATCATCTTCCACAATCAGCGTCCGTCTGCCGGTCAGCACTTTGGCCAGCTCTTCACTGCGGGCTTTACTCACGTTATGGCCAGTAGCGGAATGCGTCGATGGCTGATAAATCAGCGCCGTGGCGCCTTTGTTCAGTAGCAGTTCGAGCGCCCCGGGCAGCGGCCCCTGCTCATCGCAGGCCAGCGGCATAATCTCGGCTCCCACGTTATCCAGCATATCCAGCAAACGGGTAGCGGTGGGATCCTCAATAATGACCTTCTCTCCGGGCGAAAACAGCGTCTGCATAATGCAGTTCATCGCATCAAAACCCCCATCCGTAGCGAGCCAGGCTTCAGCAGAGTAGGGCCAGCCTGGCTTTACCGCCTCCAGCAGAGGTTGCGATATCGGGTCGCGCTGATAGCTGTTGAGCTGCGGGCACTGCACCCCTTGCTGCATCGCCTGATGCAGATCCGGCAGCAGAGCAGGATCGGGAGAGGCCATAGCTAAATCGGCACGGATATTATCGCCATAGTTACCGATCTTCTCGAAACGGACCGGTCTGGGCGTAACGTTGTCGCCACAAACCCAAACGCCGCTGCGGCCTTTCCCGGCGATCACTTTTTGCTTTTTCAGCTGTCCCCAGGCGGCTGATACCGTTGCCGGGCTGATCCCTAAAGCTTCTGCCAAATCACGTACTGAAGGGAGATGCGTCCCGACAGGGATCTGCCCTTCACGGATCAATCCTGCAGTCACGCCTGCAATACCTTTTACAGAGGCGTCAGTCAGACGTTCAGCAAACCACTGCAGATCCAGCGTCGAGGTCATAAGAAATCCATTTGTTCAGTAACAAAGAAATTATTGTACAGCTATTATTATCGATCTAGTATCGAATTCAAGCAGGTTTTGCATACATTTTATGCGCCCCGTTCCGGCGCGCAGTTCCGGGCAAAGAGAGAGAAGAATGATCACCATCAGACTGGCTGTACGAGACTGGGATTACTTCACGCCGCTGGCACTTGGCGATATCAAACCGCAGGGGTTTGCCCTGGAGATTGATCGCGTAGGCACACTGGTCGACCTGGCCGCAAGCAGCGACTATGACGCAGCCGAGATCTCATTCAGCCGCTATGCGCAGGGCCGGGCGAAAGGAGAAACGGCTCTGCTGGCGCTGCCTCATTTCCTGATGCGTGGGTTCCGCCAGCGCTGCATTATCACCAGCGAAGATAACCCGATCGTTACGCTGGACCAGCTGAAGGGAAAAAAAGTGGGGGTGACGGGCTGGCAGGACTCCGGCAATACCTGGACACGCGCGCTGCTCCGTGAAGCTGGGGTCAATGTTGATGATGCGTACTGGTATGCCGGACGGCTGACTGCCGATCATCCAATTGTGGATCGTCTGAGTGGGTTTGGTCGCCCTGGCCGTATTGAAGCCGCGCCGGGAGAACACCCCCTGATTGACCTGTTGCGTGCGGGTGAACTGGACGCGGTTTTCACTCCCTTTATGCCTCAGGGCTTTTTCCTTAAGGGGTCTGGTCTGCGTCAGTTGCAAACCGATTTCCGTCAGGCTGAGCTGGAGTACTTCAACCGCGTGGGCTATATCCCCGGCCACCACCTGCTGGCGTTCAAATCTTCCTTTACAGAAGCACACCCGGAACTTCCACAGCAGCTTAGCGAGCTGATTGAGCAGTCGGCAAAAATGTGGAATGACAAACGCGAGAAATATGCCGACACCACACCCTGGCTGCTGGATGATTTGCGACGTACCGCGCAGGATTTACCCGCGGACTGGAATGCAAACGGTTTTGACGCTAACAAGAAGATGATTGCCGATTTTGGTAAAGAACTTTTTGCGCAGGGTATTACTTCTCAATGTCTCACGCCTGAGGATCTGTTTCCGGCCGTGAAGAAAGGAGCATAACGATGAAAGTTGCATTAGGACAGTTCGCGGTGAGCCGCGAGTGGCAGGAAAATGCCGTTACCTGTACCGGCCTGATGGCTCAGGCTTTAGCGGGCGGCGCGGATTTACTGGTGCTGCCGGAAGGAGTGCTGGCACGTGATATCGCCGATCCGGATCTGGTGCTGAAAGCCGCCCAGCCGCTGGATGGCCCTTTCCTGACGGAGGTCTATGCCGCCAGCCGTGGGAATAATTTAACCACCATGATGACCGTACATGTTCCCACCGAAGATGGCCGGGCGCTGAATGTGCTTATCGCCATTCGCAACGGGGAAATAGTGGCCCGCTACGACAAACTGCATCTTTATGATGCCTTTGCGATGCAGGAATCACGCAACGTCACGCCGGGCAATGACGTTCCGCCACTGGTTGAGGTCGCCGGGATGAAAGTTGGCCTGATGACCTGTTACGACGTGCGTTTTCCTGAGCAGGCCAGGCGCCTGGTGCTGGACGGTGCCGATCTGCTGGTATTGCCTGCTGCCTGGGTCAAAGGCCCGCTGAAAGAGATGCACTGGGAAGTGCTGGTCACCGCCCGTGCGCTGGAAAATACCTGTTATCTGGTGGCAGTAGGCGAATGCGGTCCACGCAATATCGGCAACAGCATGGTGGTCGATCCGCTTGGCGTGGCCATTGCCAAAGCGGCTGAAGCCCCGGCGTTGCTCTTTGCTGAGTTGGACCCGGCCCGGATTGCCCATGCGCGAAACGTTCTGCCGGTACTGGAAAATCGCCGTTTTGCACGTCCTGAACTGAAATAATAATGACAACATCGGGGAAGATGATAATGAAAAAAATCGCCACCGCCATTGCACTGGTTCTGGGCGTGACTACCGGACTGGCCCAGGCTGCAGACGCCATTCCCGTGCAGAAAGTTAATCAGGCCCTGCATGACCGTTTGCCAGCGGAGATTAAATCTGCGGGGAAAATGACCTCCGTTAATAACGGCTCTTTCCCACCTTATGAGATTGTAGAAGGGCCAACCTCTATGAGCGGGGCGTCTGCCGATTTGACCGGGGCGCTGGCGCAGCTGTTAGGGATTAAAATTGAGCATGCCACGGTGAGCGGCCTTTCCGGCGTGCTGGCCGGCATTAAATCTGGCCGCTATCAGCTGGCGATTGGTCCGATAGGGGATTACCCGGATCGGCAGGCGAAAAATGACTTTATCGATTTCGTGCAGGAGTTTGTGGTGTTTGCCGTGCAGAAAGGCAATCCCTCCAACATAAACGGACTGGATGATACCTGTGGCAAGCGTATTGCCGTTATGGCCGCCGGCTCTGCTGAACAGGTGATCCGCAAACAGTCTCAAGCCTGTACCGATGCCGGAAAACCGGCGGTCACCGTGCAGTCGTTCACCGACCAGCCCTCATCAATTCTGGCGGTGCGCTCCAAACGCTCGGACGCTTTCTTCTCTTCACAGGCACCGCTGGTTTATTTTGTCGATCAGTCTCACGGCCAGCTTGAACTGACTGGCCTGGGCAAGAAAAACGGTTTTGGCGATATCTTCCAGGGAACCGTGGTACCCAAGGATTCAGAGCTGGGTAAAGTGGTGCTGGATGGCTATAAGGAGCTGTTCGCTAACGGCACTTACGCCGCCATCATGAAGAAATGGAAGCTGGACGGCAATAAAATCGCGGAGCCGGGGGTTAATCTGGCGAAAGGGGCAGCGAAATGACAAAAAGTACCACTGATTCACGAGCCAGGGAGAGGGCAGAGGTGCAGCAGCGTGACGTGGCTTCTGCCCGCAGCGCACCGCGTTATGGACGCCTGGTTTCATGGATTGTGGTACTGGTGATTGCCGCCAACCTGAGCTGGCTGGTGGCCACCAATCCCAATTTTGAGTGGCATGTGGTGCTGGAATGGTTTACGGAAGGATCGGTGCTGAAGGGGTTGCAGGTCACGCTCGGTCTGACGGTAGTCTCGATGATCCTCGGCACGCTTTTGGGATTGCTGCTGGCCGTGGCTCGTCTGTCAGATAATCGTTTATTGCGGGGGCTTTCGGGTCTCTATATCTGGTTTTTCCGCGGCACGCCGCTGCTGGTACAGCTGATTTTTTGGTACAACATGTCTACGTTGTTTCCCAACATCACGCTTGGCATCCCGTTCGGTGGCCCGCTCTTCGCCAGCTGGAATACTAATGATCTGATCACGCCATTAACGGCCGCTATTGCCGGGCTGGCGCTGAATGAAGCGGCCTATATGGCGGAGATTATCCGCGCCGGATTGCAATCGGTAGATAGCGGCCAGGTGGAGACGACTCAGGCCTTCGGCATGAGCCGCGCCCGTGCGCTGCGCCGCATCATTATTCCACAGGCGATGCGTTCAATTATTCCGCCGACGGGTAATCAGCTTATCAGCATGATCAAAGCGACCTCGCTGGTAAGTGTTATCGCCATGGGCGATCTGCTCTACTCGGTGCAGTCCATCTATAACCGCACTTTTGAGGTGATCCCCATGCTGATGGTGGCGGTAATCTGGTATCTGTTTATCACCTCTATTCTCAATGTAGGGCAGTCTGCTATAGAACGTTACTACTCACGCGGCGTGCGGCGAACCGTCACTGTTGCCAGGCGCCGCGCGCCGCCCGACAGTAAAACGACGCCAATAATTAATCGCCCGCTGGTTCGTAAGGAGGATCTATGAGTAGTGTTCAGCCTCTGGTTCGGGCACGTAACGTGCAGAAGAGTTACGGCGATAATGAAGTATTGAAGGGGATCGATCTTGATGTGATGCCGGGTGAGGTAGTGGTGATCCTTGGCCCTTCCGGCTCGGGTAAATCAACCTTTCTGCGCTGCATTAACCATCTGGAAGATATGAATGCGGGTTCCATCATGGTGGGCGAGCAGCAGATTGGCTACGAGCTGAAAAGGGGACTTTTGCAGCGCCTGTCGGCACGTAAAATAGCCCGCCAGCGCCAGGAAATCGGCATGGTATTTCAGCAGTTCAACCTCTACCCCCATATGACCGTGCTGCAAAACATTATTGAAGCGCCGATTGGGGTACATAAAGAGTCGCGTGAAGCGGCTACGCGCCACGCCACGGAGCTGCTGGCAACGGTAGGGCTTAGCGACAAAGCGGATGCCTGGCCTCGCCATCTTTCCGGCGGGCAGCAGCAGCGTGTTGCTATTGCGCGCGCACTTGCTATTCGTCCCCGGCTGATGCTGTTTGATGAGCCAACCTCAGCGCTGGATCCAGAGCTGGTGGGCGAAGTGTTGGCAACGATGCGCACGCTGGCGGATCAGGGGTTAACCATGGTGGTGGTGACGCATGAAATAGGCTTTGCCCGTGAGGCCGCTGACCGCGTGGTCTTTATGGATGGGGGTGTGGTGGTAGAGCAGGGGCCGCCGGATGAGGTGCTGGTAAACCCTCAGCACCCTCGTTTCCAGGCTTTTCTGAGCCGCTTTATCTGATATTAACCCGGCCTGAGCGTACTCTGTTACAGATTGCGGTTGTAAACATCCGCAATCTGCGCGTTAATATTCATTACGTCATTGACCCTGTTTCTGGTCAGGTTAAATAAGAAGGTAAGTATGGAAGGTATCAGTATTGCAAAACTGCTGATTATTGGTGCTCTGATCGTATTGCTGTTCGGAACCAATAAGTTACGTTCTCTCGGTGGCGATCTGGGATCGGCGATCAAAGGCTTTAAAAAGGCTATGAGTGACGACGACACTGCCGCCAAAAAAGCACCGGTTGCTGAAGAAACACCTGCCGCGCAGGTCGTTCATAAAGAGTAATTGCCAGCAGGTGAATAAAAAAACGGATGACCTGGTCATCCGTTTTTTGTTTGTAATGAAAAGTGTAAAGGAGTGTGACCGGCGTTAGCGCTCCAGCGGCACTATTTCACTTCCAGTCCTTTTGCCTGCATGTCTGCATGATAGGAAGAACGGACAAACGGGCCGCAGGCCGCATGGGTGAAGCCCATATCCATCGCCGCTTCTTTCATCTCATCAAATTCTGCCGGGCTGACGTAGCGTTGCACCGGAAGGTGATGGCGGCTTGGCTGCAAATACTGGCCCAGCGTCAGCATGGTCACGCCGTGGCGGCGCAGATCGCGCATCACTTCCACGATTTCAGCGTTAGTTTCACCTAACCCTACCATCAGACCCGATTTCGTCGGCACTTCCGGGTGCGCTTCTTTAAAGCGTTCCAGCAGTTTTAATGACCACTCATAGTTGGCGCCAGGGCGAACCTGACGGTAGACACGCGGCACGTTCTCCAGATTATGGTTGAAGACATCCGGCGGCGTAGCGTTGAGGATCTCCAGCGCGCGATCCATACGACCACGGAAATCGGGAACCAGCGTCTCAATTTTGATGGTGGGGCTTTTTTCACGGATGGCGGTGATGCAGTCTGCAAAGTGCTGAGCTCCCCCGTCGCGCAAATCATCACGGTCAACGGAAGTGATCACCACATAGCGCAGGGCCATATCGGCGATAGTCTGAGCCAGCTTAAGCGGCTCATTACCATCTGGCGCTACCGGACGACCGTGCGCCACATCGCAGAAAGGACAGCGACGGGTGCAGATAGCCCCAAGGATCATAAAGGTCGCGGTGCCGTGGTTAAAACATTCTGCAAGGTTAGGGCAGGAAGCCTCTTCACAGACGGAGTGCAGGCCATTTTTACGCATGGCGGCTTTAATACCCTGAATGCGGCTGGAATCCGCAGGGAGTTTGATTTTCATCCACTCTGGCTTACGTAAAATCTCCGTGCGCTCGGTCACCACGGTTTTTACCGGGATCAGGGCCATTTTGTCTGCGTCACGGTATTTAACACCGCGTTCCATCTGAATGGGTTTACTCATAATCTTGCAAGTTCCAGGTTGGCGAGCGCATAAAACTCAAGGAGTTGTGCTTGTTTTCAACTTTTCTGATAAAAGCGCAAAAATTATATCATCCTGACGACGCAGTTTCAGCCAGCCAGGGCGATAAAATGTGACGGAATTGTAAATCCGCACGCAAGGTTACTTTTCCGCCAGGGCTTCTGCCGTTTCCCAGCTTACTGCGGTAATGCCCAATATTCTGGCAAAATGGCCGATCAGCTGCGGCTGGACATCGGCAAGCGTAACGCCCGGCTTCAGCGCGCTGAGCTGCGTCATCTCCATACCGGCATAGCCACAGGGATTGATACGTAAAAACGGGGTCAGATCCATATCGACATTCAGAGCCAGACCATGAAAAGAGCAGCCGTTACGGATGCGCAGTCCCAGTGAACAGATCTTTTTATCCTGCACATAGACGCCCGGCGCATCGGCTTTTGCCGCAGCCTGAATACCAAAGTGTCCCAGCGTGGCGATAACCGTCTCTTCAAGGGCAGTGACCAACTGCCGAACCCCAATTTTCCGGCGTTTGAGATTTATCAGAACGTACATCACCTGCTGACCCGGACCATGATAGGTTACCTGTCCGCCCCGGTCGCTCTGCATCACCGGGATCTCCCCCGGCCCCAGCAAATGTTCCGCTTTCCCGGCCTGACCCTGAGTAAATACCGGCAGATGTTCCACCAGCCAGATTTCGTCAGCAGAGGTTTCTCCGCGCTGGTCAGTGAAGTCATGCATAGCCTGAGAGATGGGTGCCCAGGGCTGTAAACCCAGCTGGCGGATAATTAAGGTGTTCTGAGACAAAACGCGTCGTCCGGTTGGAAACAGAAAGGGGAGTATAACGCTGACAAAGAGCAAACCCACGCTCTTTGTCAGTTAAGGCTACAGAACCATACGGACAATTTCGATTTTGCCCAGCTCATCATAGAGCGTTTCCACTTGTTCAATGTGGGTCGCGGTAATGGTGATGGAGACAGAATGGTAATTGCCTTTGCTGCTTGGCTTGACGTCCGGAGAGTAGTCGCCCGGCGCATGGCGCTGAACCACTTCAACTACCTGATCAACCAGCTCCGGCTGCGCCAGACCCATTACTTTGTAGGTAAAGGGGGTTGGAAATTCCAGCAGTTCTTTAAGATTGGTTTTCATAATGGCTCCGGTAACGCTAAAACAAAGACTCCCGACGCTGCGGGAGTCTGGTGATACCTCAAATATGGGGTGCATTCATGCCGAAATCAAGAGGCAGTTCAGAACCCAGGGCTTAAGAGCCAGTGAAACTTAGCCAAACCAGTGATGGAACATCAGCTTAATGTAGTCGACGATGCGGCCAAAGAAACCGCCCTCTGGCATTTCGTTCAGCACTACCAGCGGATGCTGTTCAATGGTCTTGCCATCAAGCTGGAAATTAATGGTTCCTACTACCTGGTTTTTCGCCAGCGGCGCATGCAGTTCTGTATTGCTCAGCGTGTAGCTCGCCTTCAGATCTTTCATACGGCCACGGGGAATGGTCAGATAAACGTCTTTTTCCACGCCCAACTGGACGCGATCGTTGTTACCAAACCAGACCGGCTCAGAAGCGAACTCTTTACCCGCTTTCAGTGGTGCGACGGTTTCAAAGAAACGGAAGCCCCAGGTCAGCAGTTTTTTACTTTCGGTTTCGCGACCTTTATAGGTGTGCCCACCCATTACGGCGGAGATCAAACGCATCTGGCCTTCGGTTGCGGAAGCGACCAGGTTGTAGCCTGCGGCTTCAGTATGACCGGTTTTAATGCCATCAACGTGCAGGCTGGTATCCCACAACAGGCCGTTACGGTTCATCTGACGAATATTGTTAAAGGTGAACTCTTTCTCTTTATAAACGGCGTATTCGTCCGGCACATCGCGGACCAGCGCGCGGCCAATCAGCGCCATATCACGCGCGGAGCTGTACTGTCCCTCCGCGTCCAGGCCATGCACGGTCTGGAAATGGGTATTTTGCAGGCCCAGCGCTTTGACATAGTTGTTCATCAGACCAACAAACGCGTCCTGGCTGCCAGCAACATAATCGGCCATGGCCACACAGGCGTCGTTGCCAGATTGCAGCACGATACCGCGCGTCAGTTCAGAAACAGGAACACGATCGCCAGGCTTCAGGAACATCAGAGAAGAACCCTTAAACACCGGGTTGCCGGTAGCCCAGGCATCTTTGCCCACGGTTACCACATCATCCTGCTTGATTTTTCCAGCTTTCACCGCCTGTCCAATGACATAGCTGGTCATCATTTTTGTCAGGCTGGCAGGATCGCGACGGGCATCCGCATTTTTTTCTGCCAGCACTTTGCCTGAATTAGCATCGATGAGCACGTACGCTTCTGCATCAATATCCGGCACGCCTGGGATCATCGTTTTAATATTCACGTCGTCGGCGTGGGCGAAGGCGGTCAGACTGAGGGCAATCAGCGTACCTGCCGTCAGGCGTTTGATCAGGGGAGAGGTCAGATTGTTCATGTTAAGGACTACAACATCCATCGGCTAAGTTAAAAAAGTGACTCACTATAGCAAAAGCAGTCCTGCCCGGCATCCGTCTTTACCTGCGAAAATTCACAGGATTTACGGGCAACGCATGCCGGAACAGTATTACATTTTGTCAGGTGCGACCGTGATAAAAGAGGATTGCTGCGCTTCACTGGTCAGACGTTGCTGTAGGGCAGCAGCCTGCTGACGAGAGGTGAAACGGCCAAGCTGAACCCGATACACGTTCCCGCTACTTGCAACCGTGCCCGGCACGCCAAACTGCTTGCTTAGCGTATTCATCCATTGCTTGGCGCGAACCGGATCGCTCAGCGCGCCAACCTGAACCACATAGGTTCCGGCTGTAGTGGAAGAGCCGTTTGCAGCCGCAGAAGCGGGGGCAGCGGCAACTGCAGAAGGCGGGCTGCTGGCGGTGGATGCCGCCGCCGCTGCTGCTACGGGCACGGCAGGTTCACTGCCTTCCAGCACGCCGGAGCGAAGTGGCTGAGCGGCACCTAAAAAGCCGCTGCTGCGCACAGGCGCGCCCAGACCATCGCTGTTCAGGGTGGCATTATCAATTGCATGGGTCTCTGCCGGCTGGCTGGCAACCGGTTCAGCAGGGGCGCTGTTAGCGGCACCATCACCCATTATGGTCATGCCGCCCCCAATATCAGGGCGAGGCGGCAGGGCGTAACTCTGTTTCGCCACCGTCGTGCCAATTGTGCCGGGGCCAGAGAGAGAGCCATCCGGCGCGACCTTGATATAGTCCACTTTCACCCGGGTATTATTGGAGATATTCAGGCGGTCGCCTGCCGCGCGGGAGAGATCGATAATGCGTCCCGGCGTGTAAGGACCACGATCATTTACCCGCACCACAATTTGCCGACCATTGGCGAGGTTGGTGACGCGCACGTAAGCGGGCAATGGCAGGGTGGGGTGCGCGGCCGTCAGCGCGTCAGGGTCATACTGTTCGCCAGTCGCCGTGCGATTGCTGCCCGCTTCTTCTCCATACCAGCTTGCCAGCCCGGTTTCGCTAAAATTAGCCGGATCTTTAATGATACGGTAAGTCTTGCCGTTCACCGTATAGTCCTGGCTGGTGCCGGGATTCTGTGGCTCATAACGCGGCTCCACGCCACCAATCTCCACCACCGGGCCATTATAGGCCGGTTGCTGTGGCACGGGTGCCTGTTGTTCGGTAGTGGTACAGGCAGCCAGCAGTGCCGATGCCAGAGCAATCCAAAGCCAATCCTTACGCATGTTTACGCCTCTTAAACGCTTTTCGACAACAGTTTTCGGTGGGTGTGAATAGACATAATGATGCCAAATCCGGCCATCAGGACTATCAGAGCCGAGCCGCCATAGCTGACCAGCGGCAGCGGAACCCCTACTACCGGCAGAATGCCACTTACCATACCAATATTAACGAAAACATACACAAAGAAGATCAGCATCAGGCCACCGGCCATAACGCGACCAAAGGTGGTTTGCGCACGGGCGGCCATCATCAGGCCCCGCATAATCACCAGAATATAGAGCACCAGTAGTACCAGTACGCCGACTAATCCCAACTCTTCAGCCAGTACCGCAAAAATAAAGTCGGTGTGACGCTCGGGAAGAAACTCCAGCTGAGACTGGGTGCCATGCAGCCATCCTTTACCCCGCAGTCCGCCCGAGCCGATAGCAATTTTAGACTGGATAATGTGGTAGCCCGCGCCCAGCGGATCGCTTTCAGGATCGAGCAGCATCATCACGCGGTCGCGCTGGTAATCATGCATCAGGAAGAACCAGAGGATCGGCACGAAGGCGGCGACCATCAGCACGGCAACGCCTATCAGCTTCCAGCTCATACCGGAGAGGAACAGCACAAACAGGCCGGAGGCGGCAATCAGGATAGAGGTTCCCAGGTCTGGCTGCGCCGCAACCAGCAGCGTCGGCATAAAGATCAGCACCAGGGCAATTGCAGTGTTTTTCAGCGTTGGCGGACAGACATCACGGTTGATAAATCGCGCCACCATTAATGGCACCGCAATTTTGGCAATCTCCGAGGGCTGGAAGCGGACAACGCCCAGGTCGAGCCAGCGCTGCGCCCCCTTACTGATATGGCCGAAGGCATCCACGGCAATCAGCAGGATCACACAGAGGATATAGAGATAGGGCGCCCAGCCTTCATAAACGCGAGGCGGGATCTGCGCCATCACCAGCATGATAACGATACCCATCGCAATCTGCCCGATTTTGCGCTCCATCATGCCAGGGTCCTGGCCACTGGCGCTCCAGATAACCAGCGCGCTGTAGACCAGCAGGGCAAAAATCAGAATAAAGAAGGTGGGATCAACGTGGATCCGCGTCCAGATGGTGCGTTTTTGGTGACGATCGTTCACGACTATTCACCCTCATAACCTGACGGCACAGGCGCGGCGTCAGGCAGGTTGGTATTGTTATCCCCAAGCATAATATGGTCGAGGATCTGACGCATGATGGTGCCGACGGCCGGACCAGCGCCGCCGTTTTCCAGAATCATGGTGACAGCCACGCGAGGCTTGTCATAAGGCGCAAAGGCGGTCATTAACTTGTGATCCCGCAGATGTTCAGCGATTTTATGCGCATTGTAGGTCTCGTTGGCTTTCAGGCCGTAAACCTGTGCCGTACCGGATTTGGCGGCAATTTTGTAGGGCGCGTCGGAGAAGCTTTTCCTCGCCGTACCGTTAGGGCGGTTTGCCACGCCATACATGCCATCTTTAGCGATCTCCCAGAAGCCGGAATGAATATCCGCAATCGGCGGGTTCTCTGGTTGACGGTAGGGCACGCGAACATTGTTCACGGTGCTGGACTGCATCAGGTGCGGCGTTTTTACCACGCCGTCATTAATCAGCGTCATCATCGCTTTGTTCATCTGTACCGGCGTAGCCGTCCAGTAGCCCTGCCCGATACCCACCGGTATGGTGTCACCCTGATACCAGGGTTTTTTAAAGCGCTTCATTTTCCATTCACGGGTTGGCATATTGCCCGGCGTCTCTTCCACCAGGTCAATGCCCGACAGATGGCCATAGCCGAACTTGTTCATCCATTCGCCCAGGCGGTCGATGCCCATGTCATAGGCGACCTGATAGAAAAAGGTGTCCGCAGACTCTTCCAGCGATTTAGTGACGTTCAGGCGGCCATGGCCCCAGTGCTTCCAGTCGCGAAAGCGCTTTTCAGAACCTGGCAGTTGCCACCAACCCGGATCGAACAGGCTGGTATTTTTATTAATGACCCCAGCCGTCAGGGCAGAGACGGCAATGTAAGGCTTAACCGTCGAGGCGGGAGGGTAGGCGCCCTGTGTGGCACGGTTTATTAACGGACGGTTCGGATCGTTCAGCAGCATATTGTAATCTTTGCTGCTGATACCATCGACGAACAGATTGGGGTCATAGCTGGGCATCGACACCATTGCCAGAATATCGCCGTTGCGCGGGTCGGTAACCACCACCGCAGCGCGGCTGCCCGCCAGCAGCGTTTCAATATATTGCTGCAGCTTGAGGTCGATGGTCAGATAGATGTCCTGACCAGCCTGTGGAGACTGTTCATGCAGTTGACGGATCACGCGGCCACGGTTGTTGACCTCAACTTCTTCGTACCCGGTTTTGCCATGCAGCATATCTTCGTAATAGCGCTCGATGCCCAGCTTGCCAATATCATGGGTTGCCGCATAGTTGGGCCATTTCCCCTCTTTATCGAGGCGTTCTACGTCACGATCGTTGATTTTAGAAACGTAGCCCAGCACGTGCGTCAGCGCAGAGTTATAGGGATAGTAGCGGCGTTGATAGCCTTTGACTTCCACGCCGGGGAAAGCATATTGATTAACCGCGAAACGGGCGACCTGCACATCGTTCAGGCCGGTCTTAACGGGAATAGAGGTAAAGCGGCGCGAGCGTTTACGCTCTTTTTCAAAGGCGACAAGGTCTTCATCACTTAAATCGACAATGGGGCGCAGCGCCTGCAGGGTTTGTTCCAGGTTATCGACTTTTTCCGGCACCAGCTCAATCTGGTAAATGGTTCTGTTAAGAGCCAGCGGAAGACCGTTACGATCAAAAATAATGCCGCGGCTGGGCGCAACGGGCACCAGTTTTATGCGGTTTTCATTAGAACGGGTGCTGTAATCGGTGTAGCGAACGATCTGCAGGTGATAGAGATTAACCACCAGGATACCGGAAAGCACAATTATGCCAAAAAAAGCGATCAGCGCACGGCGAACAAAGAGTGTCTGTTCGGCGGTGTAGTCACGAAAAGAGTTACGTTGTAATTTCATCCGCTGCTTTTGTGTATCCGGTTGATCTTATTGCCTATTCCCGATGATAAGGATGATTTGCCGTAATGCTCCATGCGCGATACAGGCTCTCCGCAACCAACACGCGAACCAGCGGATGGGGCAGGGTCAGCGAGGAGAGAGACCAGCTCTGCTCGGCTGCCGCCTTACAGGCGGGTGAAAGCCCTTCCGGCCCACCAATCAGCAGGCTGACGTCGCGGCCATCCTGCTTCCAGCGTTCAAGCTGGGTGGCAAGCTGCGGCGTTTCCCAGGGCTGACCCGGAATATCCAGCGTAACGATACGATTGCCTTTGCCGGTTGCGGCCAGCATCAGCTCGCCCTCTTTTTCAAGAATGCGTTTGATATCGGCATTTTTGCCACGCTTGCCCGCAGGAACCTCCGTCAGTTCCAGCGGCATATCTTTAGGAAAGCGACGCAGGTATTCGAGAAATCCGGTTTGCACCCAATCCGGCATTTTGGTGCCGACGGCGACCAGCTGCAATTTCACCGCTTAGCTCCAGAGCTTTTCGAGTTCGTAGAGTTCGCGGCTCTCTTCCTGCATCACGTGGACAATCACATCGCCCAGATCCACAACCACCCAGTCTGCGGTCGCTTTGCCGGAGATGCCTGACGGCTTCATTCCTGCTGCACGGGTTTCCTGTACCACGTGATCGGCTATCGATGCTACGTGACGCGTTGAAGTACCGGTGCAGATAATCATGCAGTCGGTAATACTGGATTTGCCCTGAACATCGACAGCAACAATATCCTGGCCTTTTAAATCGTCGATTTTATCAATGACGAAGTCTTGGAGTGCTTGACCTTGCAAAAGGTTCCCCCTTGGGTTTTAGTCGGAGCGGTTATCGTTCACCTGGGGCGACGACAACCAAAATAAGGTCTCTCCAGATTTACTGGAAAAAATGAGCGGCGAAGTATACCACGTGGTCAGAGCTTGCGATATAAACCCGCGTCAGAGATATAGGCTGAAACAGCAGAAGGCAGAAGATCGTCGCAGGATAGCCCCTGATGAAGGCGGGAGCGGATCTCAGTAGCAGAGAGAGAAATCAGCGGTGTCTCTGCCAGAAAAATCTCTCCGCAGGGCTTCTGATGCAGCGATGTAGCAGAGACCGCCTGATGCTCGTCCAGCCAGCGCTGTAAATCTGGCGTCTCCATATTAATGGCATACCCTGGACGGCGGCATACCAGCAGGTGGCATAACGTCAAAATCTCTTCCCAACGGTGCCACTTATACAGAGAGAGCAGCGAGTCCTGGCCGATAATAAATGCCAGAGGCTGCTCAGCGCCTCGTTCGGCGCGGAGTTCCGCCAGCGTCTCAATCGTCCAGGAGGGCGTATCGCGCTGCATCTCTCGTCGATCAAGATCAAAAAGAGCGTTGCCCGCTATCGCCAGTCTGACCATTTCAACGCGCTGTTCAGGGCTGGCTTCAGGCTGAGGTCGGTGGGGCGGCACGTTATTCGGTAACAACGTGACTTTTTTCAGGCCAACCTGACCGGCAAGCGCTTCAACCGGCTTTAAATGACCATAATGAATCGGGTCAAACGTCCCGCCAAACAGCGCCTGTAGCTGCTGATTTTCAGACATCGCAAAAGGTCTCCGGGAAGCCGCGCTGACAGAGCACTAATGAGAGCGTCTCAAGCTCTGACCAGACTGACTGACCATAATCCTGTTTCAGGGTGAGTTCAATACGCGTCAGTAAATGAATGGCCTGCGTGAGCTGCCTGGCGGAGAGGCGCTGTAGCGCTTCGGTGAACAGCGGCCGGCGATTTTGCCAGACGCGATGCTGATCAAACAGCGTGCGTATTGGCGTGGCTGCCATCTGCCGCTGCAGTGTCAGCAGCAGCATTAACTCTCTTTGCACCGTCCGTAACAGAATGACCGGTTCGCCTTCTTCCGCCTGCATCTGGCGAAGGATATGCTGCGCCCGCTTGCTTTTTCCCGCCAGCAGGGCGTCAACCCAGTGAAACGGCGTGAAGTGGGCCGCCTCGTTGACGGCCTGTTCAACGCGCGGCAGCGTCAGCTTGCCATCCGGCCAGAGCAGGGAAAGGCGTTCCAGCGCCTGAGCCAGCGCCAGCAGATTCCCTTCATAGCAGTAACAGAGCAGCTGAATGGCGGCATCATCCACGTTCAGCTTAAGAATTTTTGCCCGAGTAGCGACCCAACGGGGCAGCTGAGCCTGTTCAGGCGTCTGGCATGGCACCAGCACGGCATGGGTGCTCAGCGCCTTAAACCAGGCGCTGTTTTCCTGGGCTTTAGTGAGTTTCGCCACGCGCAGCAGCAGCAAAATATCCGCATGAAGCAGGGATGAGAGAGTGACAAGGTGTTCAGCCATGGCGGCATTGGGGCCATTATCTGGCAGCGTCAGCAGCAAAGTCTGACGGCTGGCAAACAGGCTCAACGCCTGACAGGTTGAATAGATAGCGTCCCAGTCCGTTTGGGCATCCACAGCCACGCTGAAATGTTCGGTAAAGCCCTGCTGCTGGGCAGCAGCACGCACCGCATCCTGCGATTCCTGTAGTAACAGAGGTTCGTTACCCGCCAGAATATAACAAGCGCGCAGCCCCTCATGGAGCTGCGCGCTTAATTGCTCAGGATAGATCCTGATCATCTGCTGTAAGAGTCGTCTGGCAGCATTGAGTCTGGCGAGGTCTGCTCGATGGCTGCCGGTGCGCTGTCCAGCGTGTTGATGGAAGCGTCTTTCTCTGCGGCGTGCACGGTCAGAAGCTTACGCACCAGTTGCTGCGCAGCCTGAGTACGCATTTCGCTGTAAATGATGTTCTGCTCTGAGTCTTTCGCCAGCGCGGCCAGCGGGTTGTCAAAGAACGAACGGTAGACCGTTGCGCTGATTGGATAGATCCCTTTATTTGGGATCAGTACCTGCGCACGAACCGTCATCATCAGAGAATACTCTGCCGTTTTACCATCCTGGAAAATAGAGGCGGTATCACGGCCCTGAGTCGCTCCCTGCAGGCGGAGTGAAGGAATATCTGTCCGCAGACCGGGATCGTCCAGCACGGTGACGTTATTCAGGCGCAGCTCTTCACGCACGGCACGCGTCAGCGGGCCGTAGGGATCAGACGTATCCAGCACCATGGTTTTCATTTCTGCCGGCACCGAGGTGGTACCGCGCAGGTGGAAACCACAACCTGCGGTGATTAACACCGCAAGACCCAGCATCACAGACAAAATCGGATGTCGCACAATTCCTCCTGACATCAACCCACGACCAGGTTAAGCAATTTGCCCGGTACGTAAATCACTTTACGAATGGTGACGCCATTAAGATACTTGGCGACCAGATGCTCCTGCGCGGCACGAGCCTGAACCTGTTCCTGCGTGGCATCAGCCGGAACGGTAATTTTGCCACGTACTTTACCATTAACCTGCACCACCACCAGCAGAGAATCTTCCACCATCGCTGCTTCATCAGCCTGCGGCCACGGCGCGTTGTCCACATCGCCTTCACCCTTCAGCGCCTGCCACAGGGTGAAGCAGGCATGCGGGGTGAACGGATAAAGCAGGCGGACCACAGCCAGCAGCGCTTCCTGCATCAGCGCGCGATCCTGCTCGCTCTCCTGCGGCGCACGGGCCAGCTTGTTCATCAGCTCCATAATCGCCGCGATGGCGGTGTTGAAGGTCTGACGGCGGCCGATATCATCGGAGACTTTGGCGATGGTTTTGTGCAGCTCACGACGCAGCGATTTCTGCTCGTCGTTCAGGCTGGCGATATCCAGTGGGGCTGTCGGCCCTTTCTCGCTGTGCTCGAAGGCGAGTCTCCAGACGCGTTTCAGGAAGCGGTTGGCCCCTTCCACGCCCGACTCCTGCCACTCCAGCGTCATTTCAGCAGGCGAAGCAAACATCATAAACAGACGCACGGTATCCGCACCGTAGCGCTCCACCATGACCTGCGGGTCGATGCCGTTGTTTTTCGACTTCGACATTTTGCTCATGCCCGCGTAAACCAGCTCGTGTCCCGCTGCGTCGGTGGCTTTAACAATGCGGCCTTTCTCGTCGCGCTCAACGGTGACATCAACCGGCGAGACCCAGTTGCGTTCGCCGTTAACGCCCAGATAGTAGAACGCATCGGCCAGCACCATGCCCTGACACAGCAGGCGTTTAGCTGGCTCATCAGAGTTAACCAGACCAGCATCGCGCAGCAGCTTATGGAAGAAGCGGAAGTAGAGCAGGTGCATGATGGCGTGTTCGATGCCGCCCACATACTGATCTACCGGCAGCCAGTAGTTGGCTGCCGCCGGGTCCAGCATGCCTTTATCGTAATCCGGGCAGGTGTAACGCGCGTAATACCAGGAAGACTCCATAAAGGTGTCAAAAGTATCCGTTTCACGCAGGGCTGGCTGACCGTTAACGGTCGTTTTCGCCCATTCGGGATCGGCTTTAATCGGACTGGTGATGCCATCCATCACCACATCTTCCGGCAGGATAACCGGCAGCTGATCTTCTGGCGTAGGCATCACGGTGCCATCTTCCAGCGTCACCATCGGGATAGGCGCACCCCAGTAACGCTGGCGGGAAACGCCCCAGTCGCGCAAACGATAGTTGACCTTACGCTCGCCAACGCCTTTAGCGGCCAGGCGCTCCGCAATGGCATTAAAGCCCTCTTCAAAAGAGAGGCCGTCAAACTCGCCAGAGTTAAACAGAGTGCCTTTTTCGGTCATCGCAGATTCGCTCAGCACCGGCTCGCTGCCGTCTGCGTTGAGGATCACCGGCTTGATGGCGAGATTGTATTTGGTGGCGAATTCCCAGTCGCGTTGGTCGTGACCAGGCACGGCCATAACCGCGCCGGTGCCATATTCCATCAACACAAAGTTGGCCACCCACACCGGCAGCTTTTCACCAGAGAGAGGGTGAATGGCAAACATGCCGGTCGCCATGCCTTTCTTCTCCATTGTCGCCATTTCTGCTTCAGCAACTTTGGTATTACGGCATTCGGCAATAAAGTCTGCCAGCGCAGGGTTGGAGGCCGACGCCTGAGCCGCCAGCGGATGACCCGCTGCCACGGCCAGGTAAGTCACGCCCATAAAGGTATCGGGACGGGTGGTATAGACGCTGAGCTTTTCGCTGCTCTCCGCCACGTCGAAGGTGATCTCTACCCCTTCTGAACGGCCAATCCAGTTACGCTGCATGGTTTTAACCTGCTCAGGCCAGCTCTCCAGCGTGTCCAGATCGTTGAGCAGCTCATCGGCGTAAGCGGTGATTTTAACGAACCACTGTGGGATCTCTTTGCGTTCGACTTTGGTGTCGCAGCGCCAGCAGCAGCCATCAATAACCTGCTCGTTTGCCAGCACGGTCTGATCGTTCGGGCACCAGTTCACCGCCGACGTCTTTTTATAGACCAGGCCTTTCTCATACAGTTTGGTGAAGAACCACTGTTCCCAGCGATAGTACTCAGGCTGACAGGTCGCCAGTTCCCGGCTCCAGTCATAGCCGAAGCCCAGCAATTTGAGCTGGTTCTTCATATAGGCAATGTTGTCGTAGGTCCATGGCGCAGGCGCGGTGTTGTTTTTCACCGCCGCGCCTTCAGCCGGCAGGCCAAAGGCATCCCAGCCGATAGGCTGAAGAACGTTTTTGCCCAGCATACGCTGGTAGCGGGAAATCACATCACCGATGGTGTAGTTACGAACGTGGCCCATATGTAGGCGGCCAGAAGGATAGGGCAGCATGGAGAGGCAGTAGTACTTCTCTTTACCTTCCTCTTCGGTCACTTTGAACGTTTGCTTCTCATCCCAGTGCTGTTGAACATGGGATTCTATCTCTTCCGGGCGGTATTGCTCTTGCATGGCAGCCAGTGGTCCTTTGTAAACTTTATGAGTTCGTTCAGATCCGCATAGCATAGCTGATTCGGCCCCGGCGCAACAACAGTAACCGCCCTGACAAGCACCATTTCTCTGTAAGCTGGAATATCACAGGCAAATTTCGCCAACGCCTGGTGGCAAAAAGAGGAATGAGGCTAGACTTAGAGACGTAACATATTGGTACGTTCAGGAGAAAAAATGAACAAGGTTGCTCAGTACTATCGTGAACTGGTTTCTTCACTGACGGAGAGGATCAATCGGGGGGAGCATGATATCGATGCGCTGGTAGAGAGTGCCAGGCAACGAATGAATAATCGGGGCGAGCTGACCCGCAGTCAGATTGATGACGTCACCCGCGCGGTACGCAGAGATTTGGAAGAGTTTGCCCGCAGCTATACGGAAAATCAGGATGATACCAACGACAGCGTGTTTATGCGGGTCATCCGCGAAAGCGTCTGGAAGGAGTTGGCCGATATCACTGATAAAAGCCAGCTTGAATGGCGCGAAGTGTTTCAGGATCTCAATCACCACGGCGTCTACCAGAGTGGGGAAGTAGTAGGGCTGGGCAATCTGGTCTGCGAGCAGTGTCAATTTACGCGAGCAATCTATACGCCGGAAACGCTGACGCGCTGTCCAAAGTGCGGCAACGATCAGTTCCAGCGACAGCCTTTTGAACCGTAAAAGCCGGGGCGGAGGTTTCCGCCCCGAAACAGGGTTTAATGCAGAATTTTGGCGAGAAAATCTTTTGCGCGGTCGGACTGCGGATTGTTGAAGAAGTCATCTTTTGCTGAATCTTCCACAATTTTCCCCTCATCCATAAAGATAACCCGGTTAGCCACTTTACGGGCAAAGCCCATCTCGTGCGTCACTACCATCATGGTCATGCCTTCATTGGCCAGTTCCACCATTACGTCCAGCACTTCGTTGATCATTTCCGGATCAAGGGCTGAGGTTGGCTCATCAAACAGCATGGCTATCGGGTCCATGCAGAGCGCTCGGGCAATCGCCACACGCTGCTGCTGGCCGCCGGAGAGCTGGCCGGGATGTTTATTGGCATGGGCAGACAGACCCACGCGCTCCAGCAGCTTCAGGCCTTTCTGACGCGCTTCTTCTTTATTTCGCTTCAGTACTTTCACCTGCGCAATGGTCAGGTTTTCGACAATAGTCAGATGTGGGAACAGCTCAAAGTGCTGGAATACCATGCCGACTTTCGAACGCAGCTGAGCCAGGTTAGTGCCTTTATCGTTCACGCCGGTGCCGTTCACTTCAATTTTGCCTTCCTGGATCGGCTCCAGCCCGTTAACGGTTTTGATCAATGTCGACTTGCCCGACCCGGAAGGGCCGCACACCACCACCACTTCGCCTTTCTTTACTTCGGTTGTGCAGTCGGTCAGCACCTGAAAGTGACCATACCACTTAGAAACGTTTTTCAGGGTAATCATTTAAGCCGTCCTTTTTCTTTTTAAATAGCTGACCAACAGCGAAGCGCTAAGGCTGATAACAAAGTAAACCGCACCGGCAAACAGCACCATTTCAATTTCGGTACCGTTGTTGATGCCGATAGTGTCGGCGGTACGGAAGAAGTCAGCAAGGCTGAGTACGTAAACCAATGAGGTATCCTGGAACAGAACAATACCCTGCGTCAGCAAAAGCGGCACCATGGCGCGGAAGGCCTGAGGCAGAATGATAAGTTTCATTGACTGCCAGTGGGTCATGCCCAGCGCCAGCGCGGCGTTACCCTGCCCACGAGCGATACTCAGGATGCCGGCACGGATGATTTCGGAATAATAGGCTGCTTCAAACAGGGAGAATGCCACCATGGCAGAAATCAGGCGAATATCGGTTTTAGGCGACAGACCAAGCACCTGCTGCAAAAAGCTCGGTACCACCAGATAGAACCACAACAGTACCATCACCAGCGGCACAGAGCGGAACAGGTTGACGTAGAGTCTGGCAAACCAGCTGATGGGCTTAAAGCTCGACAGGCGCATCACCGCCAGCAGGGTTCCCCAGATAATGCCAAACACAATCGCTGTGATGGTGATTTTAAGGGTGACCACCATGCCGTTGAGCAAGTAGGGAAGGTTGGGAGCTATGGTGCTCCAGTCAAATTCGTACATTATTTTCCTCCCATGCCGCCGGGCAGGCGCACTTTACGCTCCACCAGACTCATCAACAGCATAATGACGATGTTGATGCCGATATAGGCGACGGTGATGGCGGTAAATGATTCGTAGGCGTGAGCAGAGTAGTCCAGCAGCTTCCCGGCCTGTGCGGCCATATCGACCAGACCAATAGTGGAGGCGATAGCTGAGTTCTTGACCAGGTTCAGCATCTCTGAAGTCATCGGCGGCACAATCACGCGATAGGCGTTTGGCAGCAGCACATAGCGGTAGGTCTGCGGCAGCGTCAGGCCCATTGCAAGTCCCGCATTCTTCTGGCCTGAGGGCAGCGACTGAATCGCGGCGCGCACCTGTTCGCAAACGCGTGCGGCGGTAAACAGACCCAGACAGAGTACCGAGCAGGTAAAGAACTGAATATTGGGGTCCAGCTCAGATTTAAACCACATGCCAACATTTTCCGGCAGCAATTCCGGCACCACCAGATACCAGATAAAGAACTGCACAATCAGCGGTACGTTACGAAACAGCTCGACGTAACAGGTACCCAGGGTGGAGAGCAGACGGTTGGGGACGGTGCGCAGAATACCAAACAGCGATCCGACTAAAAGGGCGATAATCCACGCGCACACGGATACGGCGATGGTGACCTGAAAGCCAGACCACAGCCAACCCAGATAGGTGGTGTTTCCGAAAGGGGCTTCTTGCAGAAAAATGCCCCAGTTCCAATCGATTGACATAAATCACTCCGGGAGAAAAAAAGGGTAGCGACGCTACCCTGAAGATTGATGAGAGGCCCTGCCGTGCGTTATGGGGAACGACCACTTCGCACCTTCGCCGCCTTCCCGCTTTACGCGGGATAAGTCAGGCTGTTGTCTGTCCGGGCCTGATTTCAACAATCAGAGGGCAACCGGGGGTTGCCCTTATTTTCATTATTAGTTCAGTGCCTTATCATTTGGCGTCTTGAATGTTGCTTTCATGTCGTCCGACAGCGCAAAGTTCATGTTGAGGTTTTTAGGTGGAATAGGCTGGCTGAACCACTTACCAAACCATTTCTCCGCTTCGCCCGAAGTCTGGGCTTTAGCAATGGTCTCATCCATCAGCTGCTTGAAGCCGGCATCGTCTTTACGCAACATACAGCCATACGCTTCTTTCGACTGCGGCGTACCGACGATTTCCCAGTTAGCTGGCTTTTTCGCTTTGGCTCGTTCACCAGCCAGCAGAGCATCGTCCATCATAAAGGCCACGGCGCGACCGCTTTCCAGCGTACGGAAGGAGTCACCGTGATCTTTGGCGCTGATGATACGCATCTCCATTTTCTTGTCGTCGTTCAGCTTATTCAGCAGGATTTCAGAGGTGGTGCCTGAGGTTACCACCACGGTTTTGCCTTTCAGATCCGCAAAATCTTTAATTGGGCTGCCTTTTTTCACCAGCAAACGAGTGCCGATAACAAAAATGGTGTCGGAGAAGGCAGCCTGCTTCTGACGTTCCAGATTATTAGTCGTGGAGCCACACTCAAAATCGTAGGTGCCGTTCTGCAGCAGCGGAATACGGTTCTGCGAGGTGATCGGCAGCATTTTGACCTGCAGATCGGGCTTATTCAGTTTGGCTTTGATCGCAGCCACAATGGCATTGGAATAGTCCTGAGAATAGCCGACTACTTTTTGCTGATTATCGTAGTAAGAGAAAGGAACAGAAGACTCACGATGCCCCACGACAATAACGCCATTCTTAGCAATTTTGTCCAACGTGGATGATTGTGGTGCATCTTCTGCGTGGGCGATACCGGATGCAAGACCAGCCAGTGCCAGGCACAGCCCCAATTTCCGTAATTTCATCTCCAACTCCTTCGTTGAGTGGCGTCAATTTGTTGCGCCGGTTGTAGTTTTGTCCTGCTGCTTTTCTTTATTATCCTGAGACGTCATCGCACTCTGAACAGCCCTAACATAGCCGAATGTTAACGCAATGAAACAAGAAAGTTTCTATTCTGCGAAGCATGCCGCACCAAAGAGAGGCAATTTTTAAACAATGCTCCGCCCTGGGGCGTTGATTGTGCCTCAATGGTGCGAAGGCGCTTTATCCGTGGCGCGGTGTAAACTGTTCAGCGATTTCGCCGTAATCTTTTGCAATCATCGTGCCAAAAATTTTCGATAAAGCGTTTGATAAAGCTTAGAGGGAAGATGTGCTTAGTGGCGGTTGGCAGGGAAAGGGTTCCAAAAAAAACGCTGAACCGGAAGGGTTCAGCGCGAGATATTTACAGATAACGGCACTATTTACGCCGCAAACGGAGCGTCATTATCACCGCCGCCAGCCCAAACAGCAGGGTAATGATCCAGACTGGCCAGTTGCCGAAGCGGGCATAAGGCGTAAGCCCCTGCGTAGGCGTCATTTTAGTGGAGAGCACGCCAGCCACGAACTGGGGGATCATCTCTTCAGCATCGCCATCGGCATTGATCACTGCGGTTACACCGTTATTAGTATCACGCAGCAACGGTCTGCCCAGCTCCAGCGCTCGCATCCGTGCCATCTGAAAGTGCTGCCACGGGCCGATAGAATGACCAAACCAGGCGTCGTTAGAGATGGTCAGCAGGAAATCTGTGTCCGGACGGAAATTGTCCCGCACCTGCTGGCCCAGCACAATTTCATAGCAAATCGCAGCCGTAAGATTATAGCCCGCCACTGTCAGCTGCGGCTGGATATAGGCGCCACGACTGAAGGATGACATCGGTAAATCGAAGAAGGGTGCCAGCGGGCGCAGCAGAGTTTCCAAAGGTACGAACTCGCCAAACGGAACCAGATGGTTTTTCTGGTAACGGTTTGAGCTGCTGTAGTCATAAGGCTTTTCGCCACCGAGCACGATAATCGAGTTGTAATCATGGTAGCGGTTATCTTCCAGCCGCGAGTCGACAATTCCGGTAATCAGGCTGCTGCCACTGGCGCGCAGTTCTGCATCAATCGATTTCAGGAAGGGCTGCTGATTAGACTCAAGATCGGGAATAGCGGATTCCGGCCAGATAATGATCGGCGCTTTGCCAACGTAAGGACGGCTGAGAGAGGTATAGGTCTTCAGCGTGTTGATTAACTGTTCGGGGTCCCACTTCAGCGACTGGGGAATATTTCCCTGCACCATCGCAACGTTCACCTCGCGGTCCGGCATCGCCTGATACCAGCTTAACTGGCGCAGCGGCCACGGCAGCAGCAGCAGGGCCAGCGCAACAATCCCGGCCACCCAGTGACGTTTGATCGCCGCATAGACAGCCAGCCCAGCCACCATCATCAGCACAAAGGTGATCCCCTCCACGCCAGCCAGCGGACCCAGCCCTTTAAGCGGCCCATCAATCTGGCTGTAGCCAAACTGTAACCAGGGGAAGCCGGTCAGGACCCAGCCGCGCAGAAATTCGGTGATTTGCCACAGCACAGGCGCGGCGATCACCAGTCTTACCAGCGAGGTTGCGGGGAAAAGCCGATTAAGCAGCGCGGCAAACAGCAGGGTAAACAAGGAGAGCCAGGCGGCAAGCAGTACCACCAGCAGGACGTTAACCGGCCCAGGCATGCCGCCAAAGGTTGCGATGCTGACATAAACCCAGTTGATGCCGCTGCCAAACAGCCCCATACCCCAGACAAAACCAATAGCGGTTGCCTGGCGGGTGGAACGATCAAGCGTCAGCGACAGCAAACCTGCCAGAGAAACCAGGGCGGCGGGCCAGAAGTCGTAAGGGGAAAACGAAAGGGTGCCAAGGGCACCCGTTATCAGCGCTAAAAGCAGGCGAACCCGCTGACGCTGGTATAATGAGGCAATAGCCATTGCGAATTATTCTTCCAAAATCGGTTGCGGCGAGTTTTCCGGAATTCTGACGTGAACCTGAATGATTCGACGGCTGTCGGCCATGGCGACCTTGAACTGATAGCCCTCAATCTCAATGCTCTCACCACGTGCAGGCAGATGACCAAACGCCTGCATCACCAGACCGCCGATAGTATCAACCTCTTCATCGCTGAAGTTGGTTTCAAAGACCTCATTAAAGTCCTCAATCGGGGTAAGGGCGCGAATAGTATAGGTGTGACGGCTCAGCTGGCGGATATCACGATCTTCTTCATCGTCATATTCATCTTCTATTTCGCCAACAATCAGCTCCAGAATATCTTCAATGGTGACCAGGCCTGAGACCCCGCCAAATTCATCGATCACAATGGCCATATGATAGCGCTGTGAGCGGAACTCTTTCAGCATACGGTCAACGCGCTTGCTTTCCGGTACCACTACCGCCGGACGCAGCACTTTTTCCATACTAAAGGGTGAAGATCCGCTGCTCATAAAGGGCAGCAGATCTTTAGCCATCAGAATGCCTTCAACATGGTCTTTATCTTCGCTGATAACCGGATAACGGGAGTGGGCAGACTCAATGATGACGTCCAGGCACTCTTCCAGTGACTGGTTACGCTTCAGGGTGATCATCTGCGAACGGGGGATCATGATGTCACGCACGCGCTGCTCGGCGATATCCATCACCCCTTCAAGCATGTCGCGGGTATCCGGGTCAATCAGATCGTTTTGTTCAGAATCGCGGATCAGTTCCAGCAGGTCGTCGCGGTTTTTAGGCTCACCGTGAAACAGCTGGTTGAGGATAAGGGTGAAAAATCCCTTTTTACTACTGGGACTGTCATTGTTTTGTGAATGGTCATCGCTCATGGCGTTTTTGTTTCTGTCACTCTTGTTGTGTGAAGGGATCCCTGCCTGCGGTTACGCAGCCAGGGAAATGTCAGGCCAGCGGCCCGCTTACGGTAACTCTTTCTCCGAAATGTACGGGTCGTCATAACCAAGAGCAAGCATTATCTCGGTCTCGATCGATTCCATCTCTTCGGCTTCGTCATCTTCGATATGGTCATAGCCCAGCAAATGCAGGCTGCCATGCACCACCATATGCGCCCAGTGGGCCAGCAGGGGCTTCTCCTGCTCTGCGGCCTCTTTCTCTACTACCTGGCGACAGATAATCAGGTCGCCCAGCAGTGGAAGCTCGATGCCCGGCGGGGCTTCGAACGGAAAAGAGAGCACGTTGGTGGGTTTATCTTTGCCGCGATAGGTATGGTTCAGCTCATGGCTTTCAGCTTCATCCACCACGCGGACAGTGACTTCACTCTCTTCCTGGAACTGCGGCAGCACCGCTTCCAGCCAGCGACGAAAATCAGATTCTGCCGGTAAGCCCTCTGTTTTTTCGCAGGCGAGTTGTAAATCCAGGATCACGGTGCTCATTTTTGCTCCTGCGCGGCCTGTTGCAGGGCCAACGCTTCACGTTTACGTTCTTCAGCCTGAGCATCACGCCGTTTTTGATCGGCCGCCTCCCACGCTTCATAAGCGATGACGACGCGCGCCACCACCGGATGACGGACAACATCTTCGCTGTGGAAGAAGTTAAAGCTGATCTCTTCTACGTCAGAGAGCACTTCAATGGCATGACGCAGGCCAGATTTCAGATTGCGGGGAAGGTCAATCTGCGTGACGTCGCCCGTAATCACCGCCTTGGAGTTAAAGCCAATACGGGTCAGAAACATCTTCATCTGCTCGATGGTGGTGTTCTGGCTCTCATCCAGAATGATAAAGGCATCATTCAGGGTGCGACCACGCATATAAGCGAGCGGCGCCACCTCAATCACGTTGCGCTCGATAAGCTTTTCCACGCGCTCAAAGCCCAGCATCTCAAACAGCGCGTCATACAAGGGGCGCAGATAAGGGTCGACTTTCTGACTCAGATCCCCTGGCAGGAAGCCTAGTTTTTCACCGGCTTCAACCGCCGGGCGCGTCAGTAAAATACGACGAACTTCCTGACGCTCCAGCGCATCGACAGCAGCGGCGACGGCAAGGTAAGTTTTACCCGTACCAGCAGGCCCGACGCCAAAGGTGATGTCGTGGTCGAGCACGTTAGCGACATATTGTGCCTGATTCGGCGTACGGGGTTTAATGACGCCCCGCTTGGTTTTGATATTTACCGCTTTACCATACTCCGGCACGCTGTCTGCACTCTGCTCCAGCACGCGGCTCTCTTTTATGGCCAGATGAATCTGCTCGGGATCGATGTCCGGAATATGTCCGCGCACGGGCGCAGTATCCACATACAGATCCCGCAGGATGCGGGCGGCCGCATCCACTATCAGCGCTTTCCCTACCAGCTTGAAAGCGTTATCGCGTCGGTTGATCTCTATTCCCAGGCGGCGCTCCAGCTGCTTGATGTTGTCATCAAAGGGGCCGCAAAGGCTCAACAGACGAGTGTTGTCAGTAGGCTCTAACGTGATTTCGCGTGTTTCAATATTCAAACTAATCCTTTGGGTCGCTCGGGGCCAGTTGAGGATGGCAATTCAGAGATTGTGGGCGGCCTTTGCAGGCGAACCATAAGCAAAGTATTTATGGCGCAGGCCAAAGGCGCAAGCGCTGAAGGAAATATTTGGGCACCCTTTCCAGAAAGCAAGGGTAACCCAATGTTTGAGGCGGCGCTTTTGCGAGACGCGCCGCAATTATTCGGGGGTTCAGGGTTGGAAAATACCCACGCCAGACTCATTCTCTTTGCGGGTGCGCGCAATCACCGAGGCTGGCGTCTCTGCCGCACGAAGCGCCATCTGCTCTTCTGTCCGTACCACAACGCCGCGCAGCGAGTTAGTGTAGACATCGACGATTTCAACATCGACGAATTTACCAATCATCTCTGGCGTGCCTTCAAAATTGACCACGCGGTTACACTCTGTACGTCCCGTCAGCTCCATCACATTTTTACGCGATGTACCCTCGACGAGAATACGCTGTACGGTGCCCAGTTTGCTTCGGCTCCAGGCCATCACCTGCTGATTGATGCGATCCTGCAGGATCCACAAACGCTGTTTCTTCTCTTCATCGCTGACATCATCCGGCAGATCGGCTGCGGGTGTACCAGGGCGGGCAGAATAGATAAAGCTGAAGCTGGTGTCGTAATTGACTTCGCCAATCAGCTTCATGGTTTGTTCAAAATCGTGCTGCGTTTCGCCAGGGAAACCGATGATAAAGTCTGAACTCATCTGCATAGTGGGTCTTGCGGCCAGCAGCTTACGAATAATCGCTTTATATTCAAGTGCCGTATGGGCACGCTTCATCATCGTCAGGATGCGGTCGGAACCGCTTTGAATCGGTAAGTGCAGGAAACTGACCAGTTCAGGCGTATCCCGATAGACATCAATAATATCGTCAGTAAATTCAATGGGATGACTGGTGGTAAAGCGGATGCGGTCAATGCCGTCAATGGCGGCCACCAGGCGAAGCAGCTCGGCAAAGGAGCCGATGCCGCCTTCATAGGTTTCGCCACGCCAGGCATTAACGTTCTGGCCCAGCAGATTAACTTCACGTACGCCCTGAGAGGCCAGTTGCGCAATCTCAAACAGGATATCATCACTTGGCCGACTGATCTCTTCGCCACGGGTGTAGGGTACCACGCAGAACGTACAGTATTTGTTGCAGCCCTCCATGATAGAGACAAACGCGGTCGGGCCATCGGCACGCGGTTCCGGCAGGCGGTCAAACTTCTCAATTTCCGGGAAGCTGATATCTACTACCGGGCTTTTTGATCCCCGCACGCTGTTGATCATCTCCGGAAGGCGGTGCAGGGTTTGTGGCCCGAAAACAATATCCACGCAGGGCGCACGCTGGCGAATAAGCTCCCCTTCTTGTGACGCCACGCAGCCGCCCACGCCAATAATGATATCGGGATTTTTGGCTTTCAGCACTTTCCAGCGGCCAAGCTGACTGAACACTTTTTCCTGAGCTTTTTCTCGGATTGAACAGGTGTTGAGCAGCAGCACGTCTGCCTCTTCAGCAATCTCAGTCAGGGTATAGCCGTGGGTGCTGTTTAACAGGTCCGCCATTTTGGATGAGTCATACTCATTCATCTGGCAGCCCCAGGTTTTGATCAGGAGTTTTTTTGTCATCTGCTTGCCATTAATCATACTGGAGGGTGTGCGGGGGCATATCGTCAGGCTGGGCGGGCGTTGTGAACAACGCGCTGGCTTTTCTGCTGGTTATGCCAATCGGCCCCCAAAAATCCGGTACACTAAGGGTAACAGAATTAGCCCTGACAAGGGTAGGTGTAGGGCGCCCGGATCGCTTTCAGGACAGGAAAAATTTAATGACCAGCACAACGCAAAAATGGGATGTCGTTATTGTAGGCGGCGGAATGGTAGGCGCGGCGCTCGCCAGCGGCCTTACTACGCAGGGATTCAACGTTGCAGTGTTAGAGCAGCAGGAACCCGTTGAATTTGACCCGGCCAGCAATCCTGATATCAGGATCTCCGCCATCGGCGCCGCTTCGGTAGCGTTGTTGAAGCAGTTAGAGGTGTGGCCGCTGGTACAGGCTATGCGCAGCACGCCTTACCGTAAGCTGGAAACCTGGGAGTGGCGTAGTGCTCAGGTTGGTTTTGATGCGCAGTCGCTTGGCTTGCCTGAACTGGGTTATATGGTTGAGAACAGCGTGCTACAGCGCGCACTCTGGCAACGTCTTCAGCAGCAGAAGGTGACGTTACTTTCTCCTGCCTCGCTCGAAACGCTGTCGTCCTGCAATGGGGGCTGGCAGCTGACACTGAACAATGGCGACAGCCATACGGCGAGGCTGGTGGTAGGGGCCGATGGCGCGAATTCTAAAGTACGGCAACTGGCAGGAATGGGGATCCGCGGCTGGAACTACGCCCAATCCTGTATGTTGATTAGCGTGCGTTGTGAACAGGAGGCGGGCGACTGCACCTGGCAGCAATTTACGCCGGATGGCCCAAGGGCATTTCTCCCGCTTTTCGATCGCTGGGCCTCGCTGGTCTGGTATGACAGCCCATCCCGCATTCGCCAGCTTCAGGGGATGTCCATGACGCAGCTCAGTCAGGAAATTTCAGCACATTTCCCCGCGAGGCTGGGGCATGTCACCCCGGTGTCAGCCGGCTCCTTCCCGCTGGTGCGCCGTCATGCCACTCGCTATGTGTTGCCGGGTCTGGCGCTGGTGGGCGATGCGGCGCACACCATTAATCCTCTGGCAGGGCAGGGCGTCAATCTGGGCTACCGTGACGTGGATGCTCTGATTGATACACTCGTGGCCTCACGCGATCGGGCGGAAGAGTGGGCCTCTGAAGGCGTACTGAAGCGCTATCAGCGCAAACGGCTGAAGGATAACCTGCTGATGCAAAGCGGCATGGATCTGTTCTACTTTGCCTTCAGTACGCCGGTAAAACCGTTACGGATTATACGTAATCTTGGGCTGATGGTGGCAGAGCGATCCGGCGTGTTAAAACGCCAGGCGTTGAAATACGCGTTGGGCTTGTAGTCCCGGAGTAAGTTCTGCTTCAGCAGAGAAAGTACCAGTAATCTGACAAAAAAGGTCATAGCGGGCCGCAGTAGACGGAGAGAGGCAGCAAGTCAGTACAGCAGGCTAGCCAGCCGCAGCAACGCCGCCAGAAGCAGGAAGTCAGCGACGGCAGGCCCGCATGAAGCAGCAACACGCCAGACGCCAGACGCCAGACGCAAAAAAGCCCGCAAAAGCGGGCTTCTTTACTTATTGGCTGGGGTGCAGGGATTCGAACCCCGGAATGCTGGTATCAGAAACCAGTGCCTTACCGCTTGGCGACACCCCAATTATGGTGTTGCGATCTGCGCTGCAAATCGTCTTTTTTATGGCTGGGGTGCAGGGATTCGAACCCCGGAATGCTGGTATCAGAAACCAGTGCCTTACCGCTTGGCGACACCCCAATAAAATTGGTGGCTACTACGGGAATCGAACCTGTGACCCCAGCATTATGAGTGCTGTGCTCTAACCAGCTGAGCTAAGTAGCCTAATTTTACTGCTTACAACGTTAAAACCTTTCCCTGACTGGCTGGGATACCTGGATTCGAACCAGGGAATGCCGGTATCAAAAACCGGTGCCTTACCGCTTGGCGATATCCCAATGTCCGTTTCAAAGCACAATAACCATCAGAAAAAACTGGCTGGGGTACCTGGATTCGAACCAGGGAATGCCGGTATCAAAAACCGGTGCCTTACCGCTTGGCGATACCCCATCCGTGCAAAGCCGTTTACGGAAATGGTGCGGGAGGCGAGACTTGAACTCGCACACCTTGCGGCGCCAGAACCTAAATCTGGTGCGTCTACCAATTTCGCCACTCCCGCAAAAAAGATGGTGGCTACGACGGGAATCGAACCTGTGACCCCAGCATTATGAGTGCTGTGCTCTAACCAGCTGAGCTACGTAGCCATCTTTTTGCGCGTTACCTTCATCGGCGTTGCGGGGCGCATTATGCGGAGTTGACCTGGAAGCGTCAACAAGTTTTTTCCCGTTTTTGACCTGAAACGTTTTGTTTGTCTGGCTTATAACCAGCCTGGCGAATAAAGCAACAAATCCTGAAGGTAATCCACAAATTTCAACATAATGACGGGCCAGTAAAGGCCCGTTTATTTACCTGAAGGTACGGATTACTTATAGGCAGACTGGTGAACGCCTACCGCGCGTCCGGAAGGGTCGTCCATGGTTTTGAACGCTTCGTCCCATTCGATAGCTTTTGCCGAAGAGCAAGCCACGGAAGGGCCGCCAGGTACGCATTCTGCCGCGCTTGGCAGCGGGAACAGCTCTTCAAAGATTTCGCGGTAGAGGTATCCCTCTTTCGAACCTGGGGTGTTATACGGGAAGCGGAAATGAGCCGTTTGCAGCTGCTGGTCAGTGACCTGCTTCGCCGCCACCTCTTTCAGCGTATCAATCCAGCTGTAGCCCACGCCGTCAGAGAATTGCTCTTTCTGACGCCATGCCACGCTTTCCGGCAGGTAGGAGGAGAAACATTCACGCAGGATATGTTTTTCCATTTTGCCGTTGCTGCCGCACATTTTGTCTGCCGGGTTGATGCGCATCGCCACGTCGAGGAATTTTTTATCCAGGAAGGGGACGCGAGCTTCAACGCCCCAGGCTGACATCGCTTTATTAGCACGTGCACAGTCAAACATATGCAGGGCCAGCAGCTTACGCACGTTTTCTTCGTGGAACTCTTTCGCGTCAGGTGCTTTATGGAAGTAGAGGTAACCGCCAAAGACTTCATCAGCGCCTTCGCCTGAGAGCACCATTTTAATGCCCATCGCTTTGATCTTGCGTGACATCAGGTACATCGGCGTGGAAGCGCGAATGGTCGTCACATCGTAAGTCTCAATGTGATAGATAACGTCACGGATAGCATCCAGACCTTCCTGCACGGTGAAATGGATCTCGTGGTGCACGGTGCCCAGGTGCTCAGCAACGGATTTCGCTGCCTTCAAATCAGGTGACCCTTCCAGACCTACCGCAAACGAGTGCAGCTGTGGCCACCACGCCTCGCTCTTGTCCTGATCTTCAATACGTTTGGCGGCATATTTTTTGGTCACGGCAGAAATAATAGAGGAATCCAGGCCGCCGGAGAGCAGAACGCCATAAGGTACATCGGACATCAGGTGGCTTTTCACCGCCTCTTCCAGCGCATCTTTCAGGGCTACGGCATCCGTTTTGTTATGCTCAACGGCCTCATAGCTGAACCAGTCACGCTGCCAGTAACGGTGGATTTCACCATCGGTGCTGGACATGTAGCTTCCCGGAGGGAACTCTTTAATCGATTTGCACACCGGCACCAGCGCTTTCATTTCTGAAGCGACAAACAGGTTGCCATGCTCATCGTTGCCCATATAGAGGGGAATAATACCAATATGGTCACGACCAATCAGCCAGCTTTTCTTCACGCTGTCATAGAGGATAAAGGCAAACATACCCTGCAGGTCGTCGAGAAAATCGACCCCTTTTTCCTGATAGAGCGCCAGGATCACTTCACAGTCTGATTCGGTCTGAAATGCGTAACGATCGCTTAACTCTGCACGTAGCGCCTGGTGATTATAGATTTCGCCGTTCACCGCTAAAACATGCGTATGGTCTGCGTTGTAGAGAGGCTGTGCGCCGTTGTTCACGTCAACGATGGAGAGACGCTCGTGCGACAGGATTGCATGGTCATCGGCATAGACGCCAGACCAGTCCGGGCCGCGGTGACGCATCAGACGGGAAAGCTCCAGCGCTTTCTTACGCAGTTCGACAGCATCGCTTTTGAGATCCAAAACGCCAAAAATAGAACACATAGCTAACTCTCCTACAACATCCCTGAACAGTGATGATCTTTGTTAATAAGGAGGGCGACCGTGCGCCCGATACATAAGAAAATGCTCTATCCAGAGGCGATGAGCAAGCATTTTAGCCTTTCTCTGAAAAATAGTCTGTTGCTGCGCGTCAATCTTTGATGGATATTCAAAAGGACAGGGTGATTATTAGCGAATCGATAATATTGCGCTAAAATCGGTTAAATTATGAGCAGAATGCAGATAATAAAAACCCGACGCTAAGGTCGGGTCACTCAGTCAGATGATATCGATGTCGGCTACAGAGGGGTAGATCCAGCTTGGCCGGAACGGCATAGCATCCACATCGCTGAGCGTGGAGACGCCAGATAAGACCAGAATGGTTTCCAGGCCTGCCTGGAAGCCGGCCAGAATATCGGTACGCAGGTTATCCCCCACAATCACCGTCTCTTCGGAATGAGCCTGCATTTTGTTCAGCGCAGCACGCATAATCCACGGACTGGGCTTGCCCACGTAAAAGGGCTGGCGGCCAGAAATTTTCTCTATGCCGGCACAGAGCGCACCACAGGCGGGAACAAAACCCCTGGCATGTGTGTCAGGGTTGGTGGCAATAAAGCGCGCGCCATTCGCCACAAAGAAGGCCGCTTTATGCATCATGTCCCAGTTAAAGGAGCGGGTTTCGCCCACGATAACGAAGTCCGGATTGATATCCGTGATGGTAAAGCCAGCTTTATAGAGCTCATGGATCAGCGCGCCTTCGCCCACCACGTAGGCCTTTTTCCCTTCCTGACGGCGCAGAAAATCCGCTGTCGCCATCGCCGAGGTATAAAACACGCTGTCGGGGAGATCAATTCCTGCTGAAGCAAAACGGTTGGCAAGATCGAGCGAGGTTTGAGAAGGGTAGTTGGTGAGAAGCACCAGCGGCATCCCTTTTTCAAGGATACGCTGCAGGAACTCATTAGCACCCGGTACGGCGGTATTGTCATGCATCAATACGCCATCAATATCGCAAATTACATTCTTGATTGTGGCAGTTTCACTGTCCGTCAGGGTCAAAGCGCTCATTAACCTTCCAGTAAATGTTGTAATAAAATGCCGTTAAGCATGGCACGTTTCGCCAGTGCGAAAGCACCAATTGCAGAACGATGATCGATTTCTGAGCGTACCACCGGGAGATTTTTGCGGAAAGCTTTCAGAACCTGAGTATTGATACAGCCCTCTATGGCAGCCAGTAATACTTTATCCGCTTCGGTGATCTCACCGGCAATGACAACTTTTTGCGGATTAAAAAGGTTGATGGCAATGGCAACGGCCTTGCCCAGATGGCGGCCGACGTAATCAATGACTTCCACTGCCAGCGCATCGCCGCGATTAGCCGCTTTGCAGATCTGATGCATATGGCACTCATCAAGGGTCAGCGAGCTGGGGTAGCCCTGCGTAAGGAGATGGCGAACCCGGTTCTCGATAGCGCCGTTTGCGGCGATGGTTTCCAGGCAGCCAAAGTTGCCGCAGTGGCAGCGCTCACCCAAAGGGTCGACCTGAATATGCCCCAGCTCACCCACGTTGCCGTTACTGCCGAGGAAAATATGGCCGTTGGCGATGATGCCTGCGCCGGTACCCCGGTGTACGCGCACCAGAATGGAATCTGCGCAGTCGCGCGATGCACCGAAATAGTGCTCTGCAAGCGCCAGGCTGCGAATATCGTGTCCAACAAAACTGGTCACGTTGAAACGTTTTTCCAGGTTGGCGACCAATGGCCAGTGGTGCACATGAATATGGGGCATATAGCGGATGATGCCACTATTCGGGTCAACCAGACCGGGCAGGATCACCGAGATGGCAATCAGCTCCCGCACCTTGCGCTGATGCAGTTCGCTAAAGCTGGCAATGGCGTTAAACAGGGCGTTTTCCAGGGTTTCCTGGGTGCGTTCAGGCAGGGCGTAATCTTCCTGGGCAAGCGACTTTCCGCTTAAATCGAACAGCGTTAATGTGGCATCGCTGCGCCCGAGACGCACGCCGATAGTATGAAAACCGCGGGTTTCGGTGACGATAGAGATAGCGCGGCGGCCTCCGGTAGAGGCCTGCTGATCCACTTCTTTGATCAGGCCGCGTTCAATCAGCTGACGAGTAATCTTGGTAACGCTGGCGGGGGCTAGCTGGCTGTGTTCTGCAATCTGTATGCGCGAAATTGGACCTTGCTGGTCAATAAGCCGGTAAACGGCTGCGCTGTTGAGTTGCTTAACTAAATCGACATTTCCTATTTGAGCCTGGCCGCCAGTGGTCATTCAGATTCTACTCGCTTAAGACTTCGTCACCATTAACGATAGTCTGGATTATTTTATAGCCACGGGTGAATAGCGTCAGGTTTGCCACTTTACCCGCTTCGACAGAACCTAACTTTTTCTCTACACCCATAGCCCGCGCGGGGTAAAGCGTTGCCATGCGAAGCGATTCATCCAGTGAGATACCAACATGTTCAACACTGTTTGCCACAGCTTCAATCATAGTCAGTGCCGAACCACTGAGCGTACCCTTCTCATCAACGCAGAGCCCATCGCGATAGTATATTGTTTTTCCTGCGAAAATGAACTGGTCAATCTGGGCGCCCGCAGGGGCGGTGGCATCCGTTACCAGAATCAGCTTTTCACCTTTAATGCGTTTGGCATTGCGGATGTTAGCGTAGTGAACATGTAAGCCGTCAGCAATGATGCCGCAGTAAACTTCTGGCGAATCAAACAGCGCACCAATCAGGCCAGGCTCACGTCCGGTGATAGTCGGCATCGCATTGTATAAATGCGTAGCAAAGCTTACGCCAGCCGCAATACCCCGGCGGGCTTCATCATGGGTGGCATGAGAATGGCCGGCAGAAATGATAATGCCCGCATCGCTCAACTGACGAATCACAGCGGCATCCACCTGCTCAGGAGCAAGGGTGATTTTTGCAATGACATCCGCATTCTCGCAGAGAAAATCAACCAGCGCCTGATCCGGGGTACGAATTAAGGCCGGATTATGGGTACCAGGCTTACGGGGGCTTAACCACGGGCCTTCAAGGTGCAGCCCTAAGGCGGTATTGGCATTTTGCGCCAGATAAGCGCGCATCACCTCTACGGCGCGGTGCATCATCTCATCGGTGCTGGTGATAAGCGTCGGCAGGAAGCTGGTACAGCCCGATTTCTCATTGGCGTGCTGCATGGTATTCAGCGTCTCTACGCTCAGCGCCGCAATATCGTCGTTGAACTGCACACCGCCGCAGCCGTTAAGCTGTAGGTCAATGAATCCGGGAGCAATGAGTGCGCCACCCACGTCACGTGTAGTGACGCCGGCAGGAAGATCGCTCAGGGCGCAGACGCGCTCAATCAGGCCGTCAGCAATGACCACAGCATGATTATCAAGAACTTCGTGGCCGGTGTAGATGCGGCCGTGGGTTAAAGCGTACATAAATTTCTCCCGGCTGTTACCGATATGGCTTACAGATTTTTCATGTTTTCCGCTTCCATCTCGCGGAAATATTTAACAGTTTTGACCTTCAGTTCCATGGTGGCGGGTTCGTCACAGACCACGACGGATTTGGCATGAAGCTGCAGACAGCTGATGGTCCACATATGATTCACATTGCCTTCTACGGCGGCCTGTAAAGCCTGTGCTTTCACATGACCCGTCACCAGAATCATCACCTCTTCAGCATCAAGCAGAGTGCCCACACCGACGGTCAGCGCATATTTCGGCACCTGATCCACATCGCCATCAAAGAAGCGGGAATTTGCCACGCGGGTATCATGAGTCAGGGTTTTAATGCGGGTACGGGAAGCCAGCGAAGAAGCGGGTTCGTTAAAGGCGATATGCCCATCGTTGCCTACGCCTCCCATAAACAGATGAATTTTGCCGTAAGAGCGAATCTTCTCTTCATACTGGCGACATTCTGCGTCAATATCCGGGGCGTTGCCATTCAGAAGATTGATATTTTCAGTTTGAATATCAACGTGATTGAAAAAATTACGGTACATAAAACTGTGGTAACTTTCCGGATGCTCTTTTGGCAGCCCGACATATTCGTCCATGTTAAAAGTGACCACATGTTTGAAGCTAACCTGGCCTGCTTTATGCATATCGATAAGGTGCTTGTAAGCTTCCAGTGGCGTGCCACCGGTGGGCAAGCCAAGAACAAAGGGACGATCGGCGGTAGGGTTAAAGGCGTTAATGCGGTTGACGATATGGCGGGCGGCCCATTTTCCGACTTGGGTCGGCGTAGCCAGGGGAATCAGTCTCATGTATCACCTCATATAAGCAAAGTTAAAAAGGAGTTCCACGGTCTCTGTGGCGTTAATTTACTAAAGCGTAACGCGTCAGGACCGCTATCCGCGAGGGATAAATCCGTGTTGATAATTCGGATCATAAAATAAGTTTGCGTTGATAGCCAGCAGCAGGCGAACAATAGTCGCTATTTTGGTGATAAAAGTCACAAACAGGAGGGTTTTAATTTGCGAAGCGAATTAATTTCTTTTTACACTCCGTGCGTGGTTTTACTGTCATTCGAAACCAACCAGTCGTGATAAAAACAGAAAACGACTACTGGCGCCATAACGGGTCTCATAGGGGGAAAGGTAATGTTAAGTTATTTACAAAAAGTAGGTAGGGCGCTGATGGTGCCGGTAGCAACGCTGCCCGCCGCCGCCATTTTGATGGGGATCGGTTATTGGCTGGACCCTGATGCATGGGGCGCCGGTAATGCATTGGCCGCCCTGTTTATTAAGTCCGGCTCGGCAATTATCGAAAATATGTCGGTGCTTTTCGCCATTGGTGTGGCCTACGGCATGTCAAAAGACAAAGACGGCGCAGCAGCGCTGACCGGCTTTGTGGGCTTCCTGGTGGTAACCACGCTCTGTTCGCCAGCCGCGGTCTCGATGATTCAGAAAATTCCCGTCGACCAGGTGCCGGCTGCCTTCGGGAAGATCAACAATCAGTTTGTGGGCATTCTGGTGGGGATAATCTCAGCCGAAGTCTATAACCGCTTCAGTCATGTTGAGCTGCCTAAAGCGCTCTCCTTCTTCAGTGGTCGTCGCCTGGTGCCTATCCTGGTTTCGTTCCTGATGATCCTGATTGCCTTTATTCTGATGTACATCTGGCCTCTGATTTTCGGCGGACTGGTGAGCTTTGGTGAAAGTATTCAGAAGCTGGGATCTGCGGGCGCTGGTGTTTACGCCTTCTTTAACCGCTTACTGATCCCTGTGGGTCTGCATCACGCGCTGAATTCCGTGTTCTGGTTTGACGTCGCGGGTATCAACGATATTCCTAATTTCCTGGGCGGCGCAGAGTCTATCCAGAACGGTAAGGGTATTGTGGGTATCACCGGCCGTTACCAGGCTGGCTTCTTTCCGATTATGATGTTTGGTCTGCCGGGTGCGGCGCTGGCTATCTTCCACTGCGCGCGTCCGGAAAACCGCGCTAAAGTGGGCGGTATTATGTTGGCTGCTGCTTTTGCTTCCTTCTTTACCGGGATCACTGAACCGCTTGAGTTCTCCTTTATGTTCGTGGCTCCAGTGCTGTATGTGATCCATGCTGCTTTAACCGGCGTCTCGGTCTTTATTGCCGCAAGCATGCACTGGATTGCCGGATTTGGCTTTAGCGCCGGGCTGGTGGATATGGTGCTGTCAACGCGAAATCCGCTGGCAACTCACTGGTATATGTTGATCCCGCAGGGTGTTGTGTTCTTTGCTATCTATTACGTGGTGTTCCGTTTTACCATCAAAAAATTCAACCTGATGACGCCGGGCCGCGAGCTGTCGGTGGACGGGGATGAATCTGATGGCTACGACGTTAACGTTGATCACTCCGGAAACAAAGAAACGGAAACCGAATCGCTGGCCCGTCGTTATATTGGCGCTATTGGCGGTTCAGAGAACCTGACCCACATTGATGCCTGTATTACGCGTCTCCGTCTTAACGTAAAAGACAGCAGCGCGGTCAACGAATCTGTAGCCAAACGACTGGGCGCATCAGGCGTGATCCGTCTGAACAAGCAGAGCGTACAGATTATTGTCGGCACCCGCGCTGAGACCATTGCTTCAGCCATGAAAACGGTGTTGAGCAAAGGCGCTGTCGCTGCGGCAAGTACCTCTGCTGCGCCGGTCGCACCCGTTGCGCCTCAGGCGGTGCCTGCTGTGGCTAAAGGGATTATTGCGACGCTGGTTGCGCCAGTAAGTGGTGAAGTGGTGGCGCTGGAGCAGGTTCCGGATGAAGCTTTTGCCAGTAAAGCAGTAGGTGATGGCCTGGCGATCAAACCTTCGAGCAGTACGGTGGTCTCTCCTGCGGCGGGAACCGTGGTGAAAATCTTCAACACTAATCACGCTTTCTGTCTGGAAACAGAGAAAGGCGTTGAAGTGGTGGTGCACATGGGACTGGATACCGTGGCGCTGGGCGGTAAAGGCTTCACCCGTCTTGTGGAAGAGGGGACAAAGGTTACTGTCGGACAACCGGTTCTGGAAATGGATCTGGCCTTCCTGAATGCTAACGCCCGCTCAATGATCAGCCCTGTTGTGGTCAGCAACATTGAAGATTATACCGGCATCACGCTGGTAGCAGGTGAAACGGTTGTTGCTGGCGAAAGCCGACTGTATGAAATTAACGGCTAACCTCTGATTGCGTTACAATGACAGGGTGGGAAGCAATTCCCACCCTTTTTTTATCGTATTCCCCCAACAAACGGTTGTTTCCCTTCCCGGCTTTGTGGATCATACTCCGTTATTTCACGTACTAATTTGATAGCATTACTGAGGAAATTAAGATGAGTGAGGCAGAAGCCCGCCCAACTAACTTTATTCGTCAGATCATCGACGAAGATCTGGCGACCGGCAAGCATGACAGCGTGCATACCCGCTTCCCGCCGGAACCAAATGGTTATCTGCACATTGGCCACGCCAAATCTATCTGCCTCAACTTTGGTATTGCACAAGACTATCAGGGGCAGTGCAACCTGCGTTTTGATGACACTAACCCGGTCAAAGAAGATCTGGAATATGTAGAGTCTATCAAGCATGACGTGCAGTGGCTGGGCTTTGAGTGGACGGGCAACGTTCGTTACTCCTCTGATTATTTCGATCAGCTACATCACTATGCGGTTGAGCTGATCAACAAGGGCCTGGCCTATGTTGACGAGCTGAGTCCTGAGCAGATCCGTGAATATCGCGGCACCCTTACAGCGCCGGGCAAAAACAGTCCTTTCCGCGACCGTTCAGTAGAAGAGAACCTGGCGCTGTTTGAAAAAATGCGCAGCGGTGGCTTTGCTGAAGGCACCGCCTGCCTGCGTGCAAAGATCGATATGGCCTCCAGCTTTATCGTCATGCGCGATCCGGTTCTCTACCGCATCAAGTTTGCTGAGCATCATCAGACCGGCAACAAGTGGTGCATCTATCCGATGTATGATTTTACCCACTGCATTTCCGATGCGCTGGAAGGGATCACCCACTCACTCTGTACCCTGGAGTTCCAGGATAACCGCCGTCTGTATGACTGGGTGCTTGATAACATCACCATTCCAACCCATCCGCGTCAGTACGAATTTTCCCGTCTGAATCTTGAATACGCCATTATGTCCAAGCGTAAGCTGAACCTGCTGGTAACAGAGAAGGTTGTAGAGGGGTGGGACGATCCACGTATGCTGACCGTTTCCGGCCTGCGTCGTCGCGGTTACACAGCCGGTTCCATTCGCGAGTTCTGCCGCCGTATTGGCGTGACCAAACAGGATAACATCGTGGAAATGGCCTCTCTGGAGTCCTGTATTCGTGACGATCTGAACGAGAACGCCCCGCGCGCGATGGCGGTGATGGATCCGGTGAAGCTGGTGATTGAAAATCTGCCCGCTAATCATGAAGAGATCATCACCATGCCTAATCATCCGAACAAGCCGGAGATGGGGACGCGTGAAGTGCCGTTCAGCCGTGAAATTTATATCGATCGTGCTGACTTCCGCGAGGAAGCGAATAAGCAGTACAAGCGTCTGGTGCTGGGTAAAGAAGTGCGTCTGCGTAACGCCTACGTGATCAAAGCGGAACGCGTGGCGAAGGATGAAGAGGGTAATATTACCTGCCTGTTCTGCACCTGCGATACAGAGACGTTGAGTAAAGATCCGGCCGATGGCCGTAAAGTGAAAGGGGTCATTCACTGGGTCTCTGCTGTTCATGCCTTACCGGCAGAGTTTCGCCTCTATGACCGTCTGTTCAGCGTGCCAAATCCGGGTGCGGCAGAAGATTTCCTGACAACTATCAACCCTGAATCGCTGGTTATTCGTCAGGGCTTTGTGGAGCCAGGATTGCAGCAGGCAGCAGCCAGCAGCCCGTATCAGTTTGAGCGCGAAGGTTACTTCTGTGCTGACAGCCGATACTCATCTGCTGCTAACCTGGTGTTTAACCGCACGGTTGGCCTGCGTGACACCTGGACGAAAGCGGGAGAGTAGCGCTTCCGGTTTTCTGAAATCGACGCAGCCTCAGGGCTGCGTTTTTTTTGCGCTTTATCAGGGGTTTAACACTCTTTATTAGCAGTCGGTGTAATAAATCAGGGGGAATCAGCGAAAGCTGGCGCCAGTCAACAGCCGGGAAATCCATGATGCGGACGAAATTTTCCGCTGGCAAAGGCTTTAGTCGTGCAAAATCGCTCTGACTGATCCAGCCTTTTCACAAGGGCAGTTTTACTGTTTCAGGCAAAAAAAAACCGGTGAAAATCACCGGTTTTTTCAGGAATGCAGATTATTTGTCGTGCAGCGTTTCGTCTTCGCGGCAGTCGCCAGTAGAACAGTGACCATAAAGGTACAAACTGTGGTTACTGAGCTTAATACCGTGGCGCGTGGCGATATCACGCTGGCGGGACTCGATCGATTCATCTCTGAATTCGATCACTTTGCCACAGTCCAGGCAGATAAGGTGGTCGTGGTGATGTTGCTGAGTCAGTTCGAAAACGGATTTGCCACCCTCGAAATTGTGACGGGTAACGATCCCCGCGTCATCAAACTGGTTCAGAACGCGGTAAACCGTCGCCAGACCAATCTCTTCGCCCATATCAATCAGGCGCTTGTACAAATCTTCCGCACTGACGTGATGGCCTTCAGGTTCCTGAAGCACTTCCAGAATTTTCAGTCGCGGAAGCGTGACTTTCAGGCCGGCCTTCTTTAATGCGGTGTTATTGTCAGTCATGCGGATATTGTCCTGTTACTTTGCTTGTCACTGTGCGGCTGAAAAGCCCTGAACATCGGTCGACGCAAAACGCCTCATTATAGTACTCACGCTTCGAAATGAACACCTCGGGCGTTGCGAATCTGTAAAGGGAGGTAATGAAGATGTCTTTACGTCCGGAAAGCAGGCACTGGGTTTACATTTCGCTTTGCCATGTTTTTAATAAACACGCAGTAAGCGGGGTGACCGATGGCGATATTCTACAGTTTTGCAGATGAAAGTTACGAAATTGTGCCTATTACTTCTATAGGAAAAATTACAGGCCTGATGTGAGTTAACTCCCACATCAGGCCGTTCTCCTTAAGCTTCCAGAATTTCCTGCAGCTGGAGCTCATCGTAAATCTGTTTTACCCATTTTTCAGTGCGTTCGCGGGTCAGTTCCGGCTGACGATCTTCATCAATAGCCAGGCCCAGGAAATGCGTATCATCAGCAAGCCCTTTAGACGCTTCAAAATGATAACCTTCAGTTGGCCAGTGACCCACGATAACGGCGCCTTTCGGTTCAATGATATCGCGAATGGTGCCCATCGCATCGCAGAAATACTCTGCGTAATCTTCCTGATCGCCACAGCCAAAAAGCGCAACCAGTTTGCCATTGAAATCGATCTCTTCCAGGGTAGGGAAGAAGTCATCCCAGTCGCACTGGGCTTCGCCGTAGTACCAGGTTGGGATACCCAGCAGCAAGATATCAAAGGCTTCAAGGTCTTCTTTGCTGCTTTTAGCGATATCATGAACCTCAGCCACCTCGTTACCGAGCTGCTTTTGGATCATTTTTGCAATATTTTCCGTATTGCCCGTATCGCTGCCAAAGAAAATGCCTACGAGTGCCATGCGCTTAATAACCTCTTGAAACTAAATTTTAGGGTAACGACTTTACTGCAGTTAATGGCAATGATAGCAGACAGCACAGGGGGGATAAATGAGTAATCCGCCAGCTTTTGTCGCTTTGTGCTTCATCAGCAAGAGGTTGAAGAGCCGGATTTACCCCTTTTTCAACGCTTCTGGCTGGCTAACATCGCCATCACCATCTCTTCTATCAGTTCGCCGCGGCTGATATTTCGCTGCTCGGCAAGCTGGTTCAGGGCATCCACGGCGTCGCTGTTCATTTTCAGCTCCACACGCTTTAACCCGCGCACTTTATCCCGCTTGAGCTGATTGCGTTTATTGATACGCAGTTGCTCATCACGCGTCAGCGGATTTGTTTTTGGTCGCCCCGGACGACGGTCATCTGCGAACAGATCGATCGTGGTGCGGTCCGTGTTTTCTTTTGCCATAGAATCGTGATACTGAAAGGCTGGAGTTCTGATGGTTCAGGCCTGATGACGGCTGAAATTCGTGCTGCGACAAAATTTAAGCGCGCCATCATACCCCAGTAAAAGTCATGACGACAATGATTTAGGCTCAACGGGATAGATTTGTTTTCACCGCGCAAGAAAACGACGGATTGCGCGTAAAACGGCATCAGGTTTCTCAGCATGCACCCAGTGACCAGCGCCGGCAACAACATGCGCCCGCGCGTCAGGAAATTGCGCCAGCAGTGCTTCACGATGCGCATCAGCCAGGTAGGGGGAAAGCTCACCCCGAATAAACAACGCCGGATGTGACCATGGCGGCAGCGGCTGCCAGCCAATAATCCGATCGTAGTTCTTCCAGAGAACCGGAAGGTTGAACCGCCACTCTCCCTGATGGAAAGATTTTAGCAGAAACTGAATAACGCCTTCTTCTATTGTCTCTCGCATAAGCGCGGCAGCATCTGAACGGGAGGTGAGGTTGGCGGCGGTGACGGCCATGAGTGCGGCAAAAATGGCGTCATGATGCCGGTCAGGATAGGCTACGGGCGCCATATCAATCACCACCAGCTTTTCAACCCGCTCAGGCGCGAGCGCAGTCAGCAGCATCGCCACCTTGCCGCCCATTGAATGGCCGATAACGATAAAGCGATCGATCCCTTCGGCATCCAGGGTTTCCAGCACATCCTCTGCCATAGCCTGATAAGTCATTTCGCTGTCTCGCCCCGATAAGCCGTGGTTACGTAAATCAAGCTGAACCAGCGGATGCTCATCCCTTAGCGCTCTTGCCAATACTGCAAGATTATCAAGACTGCCAAACAGACCATGGATCAACACCACCGGCGATGCTGACCGGGCGGATTGTTCAGATTGCAAGCGGATATTCAATTTCATAACAAAGTTCTTACTGTTGAAACCAAGGGTTAGGGTATCATAGATTTACTTTTTCCTGCCGTGACGGCCAGATGCCGCCCGCCAGAGTTTTTGCGGCATATTCTGACTTTTACCGCTATCAGGGGCTGGCGCTACTCCCCGGCAGGATTTAACTTTATAATCCTCGTGTTAGAGCTGGATGGTCATGCAGGGCTTTTTTCATACCGTGCAAACCGGCTCTTATCAGCAATAATTGTACTGGATCAAGATGAAAACTATTGAAGTCGACGAAGAGCTCTACCGTTATATCGCCAGCCACACTCAGCATATTGGTGAAAGCGCCTCTGACATTTTGCGCCGTATGCTTAAATTTACTGCCGGTCAGAGTGCTCCTGCAGCACCCGTAGCGCCTGCCGCTGTGGAGGGGACGAAAGAGACCGCGTCAGTGAAAGCGGATTCTCGCCCACAGGATCGCGTTCGCGCTGTGCGTGAGCTGCTGCTGTCTGATGAATATGCAGAACAGAAGAAAGCGGTTAACCGGTTTATGCTGATTCTGTCGACTTTATATAATCTGGATCCCAAAGCATTTGCCGCCGCAACCGAGTCTTTACTTGGCCGGACGCGCGTCTACTTTGCAGGCAATCAACAAACGCTGGTACAGAATGGCACCCATACCAAGCCGCAACATATTCCCGGCACGCCGTATTGGGTGATAACCAACACCAACACAGATCGCAAACGGAGCATGATTGAACATATCATGCAGTCAATGCAGTTCCCTGCGGAACTCGCTGACAAGGTTTGCGGTACCCTCTAACTGATTAAGAAGCGTCAGGGAGAATCGCCAATGGCCAATCACCCCCGTGCCGGGCAACCAGCCCAGCAGAGTGATTTGATTAACGTTGCACAATTAACGTCACAATATTATGTCCTGCAGCCCGATCTGGGTAATGCAGAGCATGCGGTGAAATTCGGCACATCTGGCCATCGCGGCAGTGCAGGGCGTCAGAGCTTCAACGAGACGCACATTCTGGCCATTGCTCAGGCAATTGCTGAAGAGCGCAAAAAGAACGGCATCACCGGTCCTTGCTACGTAGGCAAAGATACCCACGCGCTCTCTGAGCCAGCCATTATTTCCGTACTGGAAGTGCTGGCCGCTAACGGCGTGGATGTCATCGTACAGTTGGACAACGGCTATACGCCGACCCCTGCGATTTCAAACGCTATTCTTGAGCACAACAAAGCGGGTGGCGCGCAGGCCGACGGGATTGTCATCACCCCTTCACATAATCCCCCGGAAGATGGTGGTATCAAATACAATCCGCCAAACGGTGGACCGGCCGATACCAACGTCACGAAAGTGGTGGAAGACCGTGCTAATGCGTTGATTCAGGATGGCCTGAAAGGTGTTAAGCGCATCGCGCTGGACAAAGCCTGGGAAAGTGGCCATCTGCAGGAAAAGGATTTGATCCAGCCCTACATTGAAGGCCTGGCACAGATTGTTGATATTCCTGCCATTCAGAAAGCAGGTCTGAAAATCGGTGTGGATCCGCTGGGCGGCTCCGGTATTGCCTACTGGCAACGTATCGCTGAGTTTTATAACCTGGATTTGACTATCGTTAATGATTCGGTGGATCAGACGTTCCGCTTTATGCATCTCGATAAAGATGGCGTGATCCGCATGGATTGCTCATCAGAAAGCGCGATGGCTGGCCTGCTGGCCTTGCGTGATAAATTCGATCTCGCTTTCGCTAACGACCCGGATTATGACCGCCACGGTATTGTTACCCCGGCGGGTCTGATGAATCCAAACCATTATCTTGCCGTGGCTATCAACTACCTGTTCCAGAACCGGCCACAGTGGGGCAAAGAGGTTGCTGTCGGTAAAACGCTGGTATCCAGTGCGATGATTGACCGCGTGGTAAATGACATCGGCCGCAAGCTGGTTGAAGTGCCGGTTGGCTTCAAATGGTTTGTAGATGGCTTGTTTGACGGCAGCTTCGGTTTCGGTGGCGAGGAGAGTGCGGGTGCATCCTTCCTGCGCTTTGACGGAACGCCGTGGTCTACCGATAAAGATGGCATCATCATGTGCCTGCTGGCAGCGGAAATCACTGCGGTGACGGGCAAAAACCCACAGCAGCACTATGACGAGCTGGCGGAGCGCTTTGGCGCACCAAGCTATAACCGTTTGCAGGCTTCTGCGACTTCGGCACAAAAAGCAGCGCTCTCTAAGCTTTCACCAGAGATGGTAAGCGCTGATACGCTGGCGGGCGATCCGATCACGGCACGTCTGACTGCTGCACCAGGTAATGGCGCATCGATCGGCGGATTAAAAGTGATGACGGAGAACGGCTGGTTCGCTGCCCGTCCTTCGGGTACTGAAGATGCCTACAAAATTTACTGTGAAAGCTTCCTCGGTGCTGAACACCGTGAGCAGATTGAGAAAGAAGCAGTAGAAATTGTCAGCGAAGTGCTGAAAAACGCATAATCGTTGTAATGCTTATCAAGGCGCTGATTCAGCGCCTTTTTTTATGCTTTCACGCCAGCTTAAGGCATAAACCGGTAGCCTACGCCCGTTTCGGTAATTAAATGACGGGGTTGTGCCGGTTTTTCTTCCAGCTTTTGCCGTAAATGGCCCATATAGATGCGCAGGTAGTGGCTGTGCTCAACCGCATTTGGTCCCCACACCTGATTCAGCAGCTGGCGCTGGGTCATGACTTTACCGGCATGATTAAGCAGGCTCACCAGTAAACGGAACTCAATTGGCGTCAGATGTAAATCCGTTCCGCCCCGCGTGACGCGTCTGCCCGCAATATCTACCCTGACATCACCAAATGTGATCTCTTTTGAGGTGGCAGAACTGGAGGTGTCGCGGTTCCGTAGCGCCACGCGGACTCTGGCCATCAGCTCCCCGATACCAAAGGGTTTAGTGAGGAAATCATCTGCGCCTGCATCCAGCGCGGCAATTTTATCCTGCTCGTCGTTGCGGGCTGAAAGTACAATAACCGGCATGGTACTCCACTGGCGTACCTCGCGGATAAACTCGCTTCCATCGCCGTCCGGTAAACCCAAATCCAGGATCACAAGATCGGGTTTGCGTGTGGCGGCCTCAATCAGTCCCCGTTGCAGGGTATCAGCGTCAAACACGCGCAGCGATTCTCCCTCCAGCGCAATACGCAGAAAGCGGCGGATCTCTTTTTCATCTTCAACGATCAACACAGTGGTCACGGCTATCTTTTCATCCTGTTGAACTGTCAGCCCGATGATTCAGACACAGGATTCAATTTACCAAATATGCAGCGTATTGGCTGCAAACCTTCTTGCCGTCGTTTCCGGAATGGCTGTGTGAACGGCAGGATGGCTGGTTGATTAATTGTTAACTTTACGGCTTCATTTAACTTTTTTGTAACTTAATTACGCTATAAAGGGCAGGCTGCACTTTTTTTCGCCAGATTAGTGGTCGGATGAGTAGTAAAATTACACAGTAAGCGCTATTATTTTGCTCAGATTACCTTAATGATTATTTCGCTTTCTGGAGGACGTATGCATCTTTACCAGCATTACTCGTTAACCCGAATCGTCCTGCGTCGTGCAGGCGTTATTGTGGTGGGCCTGCTTGCCTTACCTTTTATGCTGTTTCGCCGGGATCGTGCCCGCTTTTACAGCTATCTGCACCGCATCTGGCTTAAAACCAGCAGTCAGCCTGTCTGGCTGGCGCAGTCGGAAGCCGCCGGTTGTGATTTCTACTAAAAAGTCCCGCTAACGCGGGATTTTTTTTGCCAGAGATCGATCTTTCCTCAGAGACATCGCGCTTATTGGTGAACTTTCAGCTACACTTAAACCTCTACAAGAAGTTGGAGGTTGTACAACTATGAGCGAGAAAATCCCCGTCGGCATCAGCGCCTGTTTACTGGGCGATACTGTCCGTTTTGATGGCGGCCATAAACGTTGTGCTTTTGCCGCAGAAGATCTCGCCCCGTTCATCCGCTATGAACCTGCCTGCCCTGAAATGGCTATCGGTTTACCGACACCTCGTCCGGCACTGCGCCTGACAGAGAGGGAAGAGGGAACACCGGCGCTTTGCTTCAGTAATGGTAAAGGGGAACCGCTCACAGAGGAGATGCAGAGCTGGTCGGAAAAGCGCATTGCAACGCTCCACCATCTTTGTGGTTATATCGTTTGTGCCAAATCCCCAAGCTGCGGGATGGAGCGCGTGCGGGTATACCAGCCGGACAATAACAATAATCGCAAAGAGGGCGTGGGCATATTTACCCGAGAGCTGATGGCGCAGATGCCGTGGCTGCCCGTGGAAGAAGATGGTCGCCTGCACGACCCCGTTTTGCGCGAAAACTTTGTCGAGCGGGTCTATACGCTGCATGAATTTAACGAAATATGGCGCAGTGGACTCACGCGCGGAAAGCTGATGGCTTTCCACAGCCGTTACAAACTCTCGCTGCTGGCGCACTCCCAGCCGGAATATCGTGAAATTGGGCGCTTTGTTGCAGCCATGGCCGACTGGGCCTCGCTGGAGGAGTATGCCTTTGAATACCGCCAGCGCCTGATGGATCTGCTTAAAAATCAGGCTACCCGTGGCAACCACACCAATGTGCTGATGCATGTACAAGGCTACTTCCGTCCGCAGCTGAGTGCCAAACAGCGGCAGGAGCTGGCCTCGCTGATTGAGCATTACCGTCAGGGCCTGCAGCCGCTGCTGGCGCCTCTTACTCTGTTGAAGCACTACATGGCCGAGTTTCCCGATCCCTATCTGGCGCAGCAGCGTTATTTTGAACCCTATCCCGAAGCGCTGCGCCTGCGTTACGGACATTAGTTTACTCAGGAATATTCATGGCAACCCATTTAGTCTGGCTGCGCAACGATCTGCGCAGCCACGATAATTACGCTCTGCATGCTGCCTGTCGCAACGCCGATGCCAGGGTGCTGGCGCTGTTTATCGCCACGCCAGGGCAGTGGGAAGCGCATACGATGGCCCCGAAACAGGCAGCTTTTATCTACCAGAGCCTGCTGGAACTCCGACAGACGCTGGCTGATAAAGGCATTGCGCTGCATACCGCTGAGTGCCACGATTTTGCGGCTTCTGTCGGGGTGCTGAAGGACTTTTGTCAGCAGCATCACGTTGATCGGCTGTTCTACAACTATCAGTATGAAGTCAACGAGCGTGAGCGGGATGCGGCAGCGGAAAAAGCGCTGGGCGATCTCGATATTATTACTCAGGGCTTTGATGACAGCCTGCTGCTCCCGCCAGGCAGCCTGTTAACCGGCAACCGTGAGATGTACAAAGTCTTCACGCCATTCAGCCGGGCGTTCGTGAAACGCCTGCAGGAAGGTTTGCCTGAGTGCGTTCCAGCACCCAAAGCCAGAGAGAGTGGCCCTTTAACCGACATTCCTGCTATCACACCCTTCAGCTATCCCTGTGAGGAATTCGACAGCTCGTTGTTTGCCGCAGGCGAAAAAGCGGGGCTTCAGCAGCTCAGGCAGTTTTGTCAGCAGCCCGTCATGCACTATCAGGCGCGCCGGGATTTCCCATCCCTGGACGGGACCAGCCGTCTCTCTGTCTATCTGGCGACCGGCGTATTATCGCCCCGCCAGTGCCTGCACCGCCTGCTGGCCGGGCATCCGCAAGGGATAGAGGACAGCAATCTCTTCACCTGGCTGAACGAACTTATCTGGCGCGATTTCTACCGTCATCTGCTGGTTGCCTGGCCGAAGCTTTGTAAAAATCAGCCCTTTATCAGCTGGACCAAAAAAGTGCAGTGGCAACAGGATGAAAAACTGCTTCAGGCCTGGCAGCAGGGCAGAACAGGTTATCCCATTGTCGATGCGGCAATGCGCCAGCTAAACAGCTCCGGCTGGATGCACAACCGGCTGCGCATGATAACGGCCAGCTTCCTGATCAAGGATTTGCTGATTGACTGGCGGAAAGGGGAGCGCTATTTCATGTCGCAACTGATAGATGGCGATCTGGCCGCCAATAATGGTGGCTGGCAATGGGCTGCCTCTACGGGGAATGATTCCGCTCCCTATTTTCGTATATTTAACCCTACCACTCAGGGCGAACGTTTCGATAAAGAGGGGGAATTTATCCGTAAATGGCTGCCTGAGCTGAAAGAGGTGCCGGTAAAGCATATTCATCAACCTCACCTCTGGGCAGAAAATAATCAGCGGTCGCTGGATTATCCGACACCGATTGTGGATCACAAAGAAGCGCGGCAACGTACGCTTGCGGCGTTTGAAGCGGCACGCAAATAATTTTGCTATTGTTGCCTGTAACATTTACTGCCGGCCCGCCGCGATGATAGCGGCCAGGCTTGTGGCATCACGAACAGGCCAGGAATTGTTATGCGTAATACAGAACTTGAAGAGATTGTGAACCAGCAGTTGAATAGCGCCGCCTTCAGCGACTATGGCCCCAACGGGCTTCAGGTGGAGGGACGCGCTGAGGTGAAGAAGATCATCACTGGCGTCACCGCTTCGCAGGCTTTGCTGGATGAAGCGGTTCGCCTGAAGGCCGATGCGGTGCTGGTTCATCACGGCTATTTCTGGAAAAATGAACCTGCCATAATCAAGGGCATGAAGCGCAACCGCCTGAAAACGCTGTTGGCTAACGATATCAATATGTTTGGCTGGCATCTGCCGCTGGATGCGCATCCGCAACTGGGCAACAACGCTCAACTGGCGAAGCTGCTGGGTATAGAGGTGCGCGGGCAGATTGAACAGTTGCTTCCGTGGGGAGAGTTGACCGATCCGCTTTCCGGTGAACAGTTGGCACAGCGTATCACTCAGGTTCTGGGACGCGAACCGCTGCACTGTGGCGATAACGCGCCGAAGCTTATTCGCCGCATTGCCTGGTGTTCTGGCGGCGGTCAGGGCTACATCGATGCCGCTGCCGCTTTCGGCGTGGATGCGTTTATCTCAGGTGAAGTTTCTGAACAAACCATTCACAGCGCCCGTGAGCAAGGTCTGCACTTCTTTGCCGCTGGTCACCACGCCACCGAACGCTGCGGTATTCAGGCGCTCGGCGAGTGGCTCGCAGAGCGCTACGATCTGGACGTAACCTTTATTGATATCCCTAATCCTGCCTGATTTTCTGCAGGCGGTAGCTAAACCGCCTGCAACAGAGTTGACACCTCCCTGACATTTCAGCATAACTGTTTGCCTTATAGAGCATTCATATGGCCTTGATTTCAGGTCAGGAGGAGCGTTTTGCAACGAGCTCGTTGTTACCTGTTAGGCGAACGTGCAGTAGTGCTTGAGCTGGAACCCCCCGTTACGCTCAGCGCCCAGCAACGGATCTGGGGGCTTTCAGCACGACTGACTGCACGCCCGGAAGTGATTGAAGTGGTGCCGGGAATGAATAACATCACCGTGCTGCTGAGCGATCCGCAGAAAACAGCCCTTGATGCCATTGAGTGGTTGCAGTCATGGTGGGAGAGCAGTGAGGCGCTGGAAATGACCTCACGTGAAGTAGAGATCCCGGTGATTTATGGCGGTGCGGCAGGACCCGATTTAGAAGAGGTGGCCCGGCTTAGCGGTCTCTCCCCCCGGCAGGTGGTTGAGGCGCACGCTTCTGCGCACTACGTGGTCTATTTTATCGGTTTCCAACCCGGCTTCCCTTATATGGCTGGTCTTGATGACCGCCTGCATACGCCGCGGCGGGCTGAGCCTCGCGTTGCCGTGCCTGCGGGTTCGGTTGGCATCGGTGGCAGTCAGACCGGGGTCTATCCCTTTAGCGCACCTGGCGGCTGGCAGCTTATTGGCCAGACGGACATCACGCTGTTCAATCCTCTCCATCAGCCTCCCACCTTCTTCAGGCCTGGCGACAGCGTCCGCTTTGTCCCGCAAAAGGAGGGGATATGCTGAAAATCATTCGTGCCGGTATGGCGACAACGCTACAGGATGCCGGGCGTACCGGCTGGCGTCAGTATGGCGTGGGTCTCAGCGGCGTGCTGGATCATCCCGCAATGGAGACCGCCAATCTGCTGGTGGGCAATGCCAAAACCAGCGCGGTGCTGGAAATTACCCTGGGTCAGTTTTGCGCAGAGTTCTCCCGCGACGGCTGGATAGCCCTGACCGGGGCAGGATGCAGTGCAGAGATTGATAACCAGCCCGTCTGGACCGGCTGGCGAACGGCGGTGAAAAAGGGCCAGCGGCTGACATTAAAAATGCCTCAGCGCGGAATGCGCAGCTATCTGGCGCTGGACGGCGGATTTGACCTCGAGCCGATGCTGGGTTCCTGTAGCACCGATGCAAAAGCGGGCTTCGGCGGTCTCGAAGGTCGTCTTCTTCAGGATGGCGACCAGCTTCCTCAGGGGACCCCGCTGAAAACCTTCACCAAGCCGGTAGGTGTTCGTCAGCTGCTCTTTGGCAACCGTATTCGCGTGATGATGGGGCCAGAATTCCACGAGTTCAGTTTTGAAAGCCGCGAAGCCTTCTGGCGCACCGGCTGGAAACTCAATCCGCAAAGTAACCGCATGGGCTATCGTTTACAGGGCAGGCCGCTTACCAGAACTGTCAAACGTGAAATGCTGTCGCACGGGCTAATCCCCGGCGTGATCCAGGTGCCGCCAAACGGACAGCCTATTGTGCTGATGGCGGATGCGCAAACAACCGGCGGCTACCCGCGCATCGGCTGCGTAATCGAAGCCGATCTCTACCATCTTGCACAAATCCGCCTCGGTGAACCGATTCATTTTGTCTACTGCACGTTAGACGAAGCGCTGAAAGCCAAACGCGAGCAGCAGCTTGCCTTAGAACAAATGGCATGGGGAGTAGAGCATGAAAATTGATTTAAATGCCGATCTGGGCGAAGGGTGTGAAAACGATCGCGCGCTGTTGCAGCTGGTTTCTTCCGCCAATATCGCCTGCGGCTTCCATGCTGGCGATGCGCAAACCATGCGGCAAAGCGTCCTGTGGGCGCTGGAATTTGGCGTGGCGATCGGCGCTCATCCCAGTTTCCCGGATCGGGAGAATTTTGGCCGGACGGAGATGCAACTGCCCCCGGAAACCGTTTATGCCCAGCTGGTTTATCAGATTGGCGCACTACAGGCGATTACCCATAGCGAAGGCGGCAAGCTGGTTCACGTGAAGCCGCACGGCATGTTGTATAACCAGTCCGCCCGGGAGCCGGAACTTGCTGAAGCTATTGCCCGCGCGGTAAAAGCGGTAGATCCACAGCTGGTACTGGTTGGGCTGGCGAACAGTGAATCCATTCTTGCCGCTCAGGCGCAGGGATTGAAAACCCGTGAAGAGGTCTTTGCCGACCGTGGATATCAGGCCGATGGTTCGCTGGTGCCGAGATCGCAGCCCGGCGCGCTGGTAGAAAGCGATGAGCAGGCGATAGGACAGACGTTGAGCATGATCCAGCAGGGGCAGGTTAAGAGCCTGTGCGGGAAATGGGTAAAAGTGAAGGCTGAAACTGTCTGCGTACACGGTGACGGTGCGCATGCGCTGGCATTTGCCGCTCAGCTGCGTCAGGCCTTTGAACAGCATCAGATTCAGGTTACCAGCCGCTAAGGCAACAATAACGCGTAAAAACGCGATGACCTCCTCCGGCAGATACCGGAGGACTTTATACCCGGGAGGATGAATGGAAAGTGCAGTGAATTTATGGCCGCTGGCAGGCATTGTCGCCATTGTGATCGGTTTTTTACTTCGGTTTAACCCTGTGCTGGTAGTGATCGTCTCTGGCCTGATTACCGGACTGGCTGCCCATATGCCGCTGGGCGATATCCTGGAAAAACTGGGCTCCGGTTTCCTCAATACCCGTAACCTTCCGCTGATCCTGCTGCTGCCGCTGGCGGTTATCGGTCTGCTGGAGCGTCATGGTCTGAAAGAGCGCGCACAGGCATGGATTGCCCAGATCAAAACCGCCACGGCGGGACGTCTGCTAATTGTCTATCTCTTTGTGCGGGAAATCACCGCCGCTATGGGATTAACCAGCCTGGGCGGCCACCCGCAGATGGTGCGTCCGCTTCTGGCGCCAATGGCTGAGGGCGCCACCGAAAACCGTTATGGCGAATTGCCCATTGAGGTGCGTCATCGTCTGCGGGCTATGTCTGCCGCGACCGATAACGTCGGCCTCTTTTTTGGCGAGGATATCTTCGTCGCCTTTGGCGCAATTATCTTTATGCATAACTTTATGCAGGAGTCAGCCGGCATCCAGACCGAACCGCTGCATATTGCCGTCTGGGGTATTCCGACCGCGATTTGTGCCTTTTTAATCCACGCCGTGCGCCTGAGGCGTCTGGATAAAACCATCGCTGCCGAACTGACTGCGCTGAATAACGATGCGTTGAAAGCAAAGGGAGGCCGCTAATGTTCCAGCAACAATATCTGTTCTGGCTGGCCGGGGTTATCCTGCTGGTGGTTGCAGTGATGTCATGGCGTGACAAGGCGAATCCACGGCGCCTCACTACCGGTCTGTTCTGGGCACTTTATGGCCTGGTATTTTTTATTGGAGACTGGGCAGTAACGCAGCTCGGCGCACGCTCGCTGCATATCGTCGTTGGCGTAATGGTGGTGGTGATGGCGCTAATCGCCGGGCTGGGTGGGGTGAAGCTTGGCTCCTATCATCAACGCACCAGCGAGCAGCGGGAAAAGAGCGCGAAACGCCTGCACAACAAGCTTTTCCTGCCCGCCTTAGCCATTCCCGTGGTCACAGTGATTGGCGTGCTGGCCTTTAACAACATTCCGGGATTACAGGAAAGCGTATTTGGTGCAGGCAATCATTCCACGCTGGTCACGCTATTCTCGATGATGACAGGCTGTGTGATCGCCTGGTTGATAGCGCTGAAGCTGACCCGTGAAGGACCGGCGCAATCTCTGCAGGAGACGCGTCGTCTGCTGGACTCCATCGGCTGGGCCTTTATTCTGCCGCAAATCCTGGCAACCTTAGGCCTGCTGTTTACCAGTGCAGGCGTGGGGACGGCAATTTCCCATCTGACCGAAACCTATCTTGCAGTTGATAACCGCTTTATCGCCGTTGCCACTTATGCCATCGGTATGGCGCTGTTGACGATGGTGATGGGCAACGCATTTGCCGCCTTCCCGATCGTAACCGCCGGGATTGGTATTCCGATTCTGGTGCTGCAACATCACGGCAATCCGGCGGTGATGGCGGCTATCGGCATGTTCTCTGGCTACTGCGGGACGCTGATGACGCCTATGGCGGCCAACTTCAATATCGTGCCTGCAGCCCTGCTGGAGCTGCCCGACCGCAACGCAGTGATCAAGGCTCAGGTGCCAACGGGCGTGCTATTGTTAATAGCAAATATTTTCCTTCTCTATTTCCTGATGTTCCTGTGAGGCCGTGATGAAAACCGTTTTGATTACCGCGTTCGAACCTTTTGGTGGCGATCAGATCAATCCCTCCTGGGAGGCCGTCAGCCATCTGCATGAGCGCATGCTGTGCGGCGCGAAAATCGTTGCCAGACAGCTACCCTGCGCTTTCGGGGCTTCGCTTGAAGCGCTTTACGCGGCGATAGAAGAGGTAGAGCCAGAAATGGTGATCGCCGTAGGGCAGGCGGGAGGGCGAACCGACGTGACTATTGAACGCGTTGGCATCAATGTTGACGACGCCCGCATCCCGGACAACGCAGGCAACCAGCCGATTGATGAAGCTATTGTAGAGGGCGGCCCGGCGGCCTACTTCTCCACGCTGCCGATCAAAGCAATTGTGGAGGGGATTCGGGAAGCGGGCATTCCCGCGTCGGTTTCGCAAACGGCGGGCACTTACGTCTGTAACCATGTGATGTATGGTTTGTTGCACTATCTGGCGCAGCATAAAAAAGCGGTTCGCGGCGGGTTTATTCATATCCCTTATCTGCCAGAGCAGGCGGTAAAGCATCCCGGTGCCGCCAGTATGCCTGCCCAGACGGTGATCCTGGCGCTGGAGATGGCGCTGAGTATTGCGCTGACCGTCGGGCAGGATATCCGTGCCGAAGGCGGAGCCACACACTAATCAGTAGGTAATTATGCCAGAAGGACCTGAAATTCGCCGCGCGGCGGACAAACTGGAAAAAGCGATCAGAGGGAAAACCCTGACCGACGTCTGGTTTGCCTTTCCGCAGATGAAAACGTACGAACCAGCGCTGGTAGGTGAGCGGGTAGAGGCGATTGAAACGCGCGGCAAAGCGATGCTGACCCACTTCTCTAACGGCATGACGCTCTACAGCCATAACCAGCTGTACGGTGTCTGGCGGGTAGTGAAAAGCGGATCTGAACCCGCTACCAGCCGTATTCTGCGTGTTCGCCTGGCGGCAGAGGATAAAACCATCCTGCTTTACAGCGCATCAGAGATCGAGCTGCTGGATCGGGATACGCTGGCGGCTCACCCATTTCTGCTGCGGGTTGGGCCGGACGTGCTGGATATGACGCTGACCAACGAAGCCGTAAAGGAGCGGTTGCTCTCGGCTCGTTTCCGCCGTCGGCAGTTCAGCGCGCTGCTGCTGGATCAGGCTTTTCTGGCTGGTTTGGGTAACTATCTTCGGGTGGAGATCCTCTGGCAGGCTGGGCTGGCACCGCAGCATCGGGCGCAGGATCTTTCCAGCGAGCAGCTTGATCTGCTGGCTGAAGCGCTGTTAGCGCTGCCACGGCTTTCCTATCATACGCGGGGCGTAAGTAAGGAGAATCAGCATCATGGCGCACTGTTCCGCTTCCGGGTTTTTCACCGGGCAGGAGAGAAGTGCGAACGTTGCGGCGGCATAATTGAGAAAACGACGCTCTCATCCCGACCCTTTTACTGGTGCCCTGGCTGCCAGCTTTGAGAGACGTTCTGGCATCCCGCTTTATGTGATGATTTTTAACATTTGAATGTCTTTTTCTGGTTGCTAATCCCTCCGCTTTTAGTGCCTTTCTGCGGCTTCAGTTGCGAAGATGCGGATTTATCACTCGGGATGGTTCTGGTTCAGCCCATAAAAAAAGCGCCGCAGAAGCGGCGCTTTTCCATTAAGAGCAGCGATTGTCACTGAGTTTTGGAAGTGAAATCACGCTTGTCGTAGCCGGTATAAAGCTGGCGAGGACGGGCAATTTTAATGCCGTCATCGTGCATCTCTTTCCAGTGTGCAATCCAGCCTACAGTGCGCGCCATTGCGAAGATCACCGTAAACATGGAAGAGGGGATGCCCATCGCTTTCAGAATAATGCCGGAGTAGAAGTCGACGTTAGGGTAAAGCTTACGTTCGATAAAGTAGGGATCGTTCAGAGCAATATCTTCCAACTGCATCGCTACTTCCAGCAGATCGTCCTTCATGCCTAACTCGTTCAGCACTTCATGACAGGTTTCACGCATCACGGTGGCGCGTGGGTCATGGTTTTTATAAACACGGTGACCAAAGCCCATCAGACGGAACGAGTCATTCTTATCCTTCGCACGCTTCACAAATTCAGGAATGTGTTCAACGGTGCTGATCTCTTCCAGCATACGCAGGGTGGCTTCATTGGCACCGCCGTGCGCCGGTCCCCACAGGGAAGCGATCCCCGCAGCGATACAGGCAAACGGGTTAGCGCCAGAAGAACCTGCGGTACGCACGGTAGAGGTGGAAGCATTCTGCTCATGGTCCGCATGCAGGATCAGAATACGATCCATCGCACGTTCCAGAATCGGGTTCACCACGTACTCTTCACACGGAGTGGAGAACATCATATGCAGGAAATTACCGGCATAGGAGAGGTCATTACGTGGATATACAAACGGCTGACCAATGGAATATTTGTAGCACATTGCGGCCACGGTCGGCATTTTTGACAGCAGACGGAACGCGGCAATTTCACGGTGGCGCTCAATGTTCACGTCCATGGCGTCATGGTAAAATGCTGCCAGCGCACCGGTCACACCGCACATCACAGCCATCGGATGCGAGTCACGACGGAAACCGCGGAACAGATGATGGATCTGCTCGTGGATCATGGTATGACGGGTGACGATGGTTTTAAATTCTTCAAACTGCTCTTTGGTTGGCGCTTCGCCGTTCAGCAGGATGTAGCACACTTCCAGATAGTTGGAGTGCACGGCAAGTTGATCGATAGGGTAACCACGGTGCAGCAAAATGCCTTCATCACCATCAATATAGGTGATTTTGGACTCGCAGGACGCAGTAGAAGTGAAGCCTGGATCAAAGGTGAAATACCCCTTGGCTCCAAGGGTGCGGACGTCTATTTCATCCTGGCCCAACGTGCCTTGCAGCACATCAAGTTCAATAGGAGCTTCGCCTGGTAGGGTTAGCGTTGCTTTTTTATCAGCCATTTACTGTCTCCTTTGCGCCTTGTCTATAGATCTTTGACACCTGAAAAGCGCATTGTGTCCGCGCCTGCGTCACAACGGCAAAATATCGACTCTGTGGCATCTTTTTAGCGTGCAGGGTACAGAGTGACGGGGCGTATGCGCAGGCCAAGTGGGCACAACACTACTGCGTTTCGCGGTTGTTAAAGATCCGGTCTGGTCGTAACTTGTTGGTAACCGTTACCTGATACTTTTTGTGACTATATCTTCAATGTTACATAACTTGTGCTTAGGGGAAAGTGTAGCCCCATAACTTTTACGCATCATAGAACTTTCAATCGTCCGTTTGTAACAGGAATGTTGAAGTTTTGTCAAATCAGATAATTAAATTTGTATTAATTGTGAAAAATGTGAGTGCGATCACTGTTCCACCTAAATATGCCCAAGAAGTTTGTAGGGGAATTGTAATGAGTTTGTGAACCCCCTATACTTCGGCCAGGTCTCCGGAATACCCTGACACCAGGAGCCACCCAGCGTTTTACCGCTTTAATTAACACTGGATGTTGCTGTTTTGGTGCCTGTGCAGAGTCTGACCACACCCGTGATCGGCTTTCACCTTCAGGCCCGGAGGAAGCAAAATAAGAAAGGCTGTGTGGGCAAAACCGTGAAAAAACAAAGACCTGTCAACTTGGATCTCTCAACGATCCGGTTTCCCGTTACTGCAATAGCGTCTATTCTCTATCGCATATCTGGCGTGATCACTTTTGTGGCCGTTGGCATATTGCTCTGGTTACTGGGCCTGTCACTCTCTTCACCCGAAGGCTTTCTGCAAGCCGCTGCCGTTATGGACAGTTTTATTGTCAAATTCATTATGTGGGGCATTTTAACCGCACTGGCGTATCACATCGTCGGTGGCGTACGCCATATGTTAATGGATTTCGGTTATTTGGGTGAAACGCTGCAGATCGGAACGCGCTCTGCGCAAATCTGTTTTGGTATCACTGTCGTGCTTTCAATTCTGGCGGGAGTCCTCGTATGGTAAGCAACGCTTCTGCACTGGGTCGCAACGGCGTTCATGACTGGCTGCTGCTGCGCGCATCGGCGATTATCATGACGCTGTATGTGCTCTATATCCTTGGTTTTGTTGTGATGTCAGACACGCTGACTTATGAGATCTGGCACGGCTTCTTTGCCTCCTCCGTTACGAAAGTGTTCACCCTTCTGACGCTGCTCTGCATCCTGGTGCATGGCTGGGTTGGGATGTGGCAGGTACTGACGGACTATATGAAATCAGTTGCGATGCGCCTGGTGCTGCAGCTGCTGGTGATCGTAGTGGTGTTGGTCTATGCAATTTATGGAACTGTCGTAGTGTGGGGTGCGTAATGAATTTGCCAGTCAGAGAGTTTGATGCCGTTGTAATCGGCGCTGGTGGTGCAGGCATGCGTGCCGCGCTGCAAATTTCCCAATCGGGCCAGAGCTGTGCTCTGTTATCAAAAGTTTTCCCTACCCGTTCCCATACAGTTTCTGCGCAGGGTGGGATCACTGTTGCGCTGGGTAATACCCATGAAGACAACTGGGAATGGCATATGTACGACACGGTGAAAGGCTCCGATTACATCGGTGACCAGGACGCCATTGAATATATGTGTAAAACCGGGCCGGAAGCGATTCTGGAGCTGGAGCACATGGGCCTGCCTTTCTCCCGTCTGGAAGATGGTCGCATCTATCAGCGCCCGTTTGGCGGCCAGTCAAAAAACTTCGGCGGTGAGCAGGCTGCCCGTACTGCGGCTGCGGCTGACCGTACCGGCCACGCCCTGCTGCACACCCTCTATCAGCAGAACCTGAAAAACAAAACCACTATTTTCTCCGAATGGTATGCGCTGGATCTGGTGAAAAATGCTGACGGTGCCATTGTGGGCTGTACCGCGCTGAATATTGAAGATGGCGAAGTGGTCTATTTCAAAGCCCGCGCAACGGTACTGGCGACCGGTGGCGCAGGACGTATCTATCAGTCCACCACCAATGCTCACATTAATACCGGTGACGGCGTAGGCATGGCGCTGCGCGCCGGCGTGCCAGTGCAGGATATGGAGATGTGGCAGTTCCACCCAACCGGTATCGCCGGTGCGGGCGTACTGGTCACAGAAGGGTGTCGTGGTGAGGGCGGTTATCTGCTGAATAAGCATGGCGAACGTTTTATGGAACGTTATGCGCCTAACGCCAAAGACCTGGCCGGTCGTGACGTGGTAGCGCGTTCGATGATGATTGAGATCCGTGAAGGTCGCGGCTGCGAAGGGCCGTGGGGTCCCCATATCAAACTGAAGCTGGACCACCTGGGCCATGAAGTGCTGGAAGCGCGTCTGCCGGGTATCCTGGAGCTTTCACGGACCTTTGCTCACGTCGATCCGGTGAAAGAACCGATCCCGGTTATCCCTACCTGTCATTACATGATGGGCGGCATCCCTACCAGAGTAACCGGTCAGGCGCTGACGGTGAACGAGCAGGGTGAAGATACGGTTGTTCCGGGTCTGTTTGCCGTAGGCGAAATCGCCTGCGTATCCGTACACGGCTCTAACCGTCTTGGCGGTAACTCGTTGCTGGATCTGGTGGTGTTTGGCCGTGCGGCTGGCCTGCATCTGCAAGAGTCAATTAAAGAGCAGGGCGAGCTGGCGGACGCCACAGAAGAAGAGATTGAGGCATCACTGGCGCGCATGAACCGCTGGAACAATAACACCACCGGTGAAGATCCTGCTGAGCTGCGTAAATCCCTGCAGACCTGCATGCAAAACAACTTCTCGGTGTTCCGTGAAGGTGATGCGATGGCGAAAGGACTGGAAGAGCTGAAAGTGCTGCGCGAGCGCCTGAAAAGCGCCCGTCTGGATGACCGTTCAAGCGACTTCAATACCCAGCGTATTGAGTGCCTGGAGCTGGATAACCTGATGGAAACGGCCTACGCCACTGCGGTTGCAGCAAACTTCCGTACCGAGAGCCGTGGCGCACACAGCCGCTTTGATTACCCGGAACGTGATGATGCAAACTGGCTGTGCCACAGCGTCTACCTGCCGCAGAGCGAAAGCATGACCCGCCGTGAGGTGAACATGCAGCCGAAACTGCGCGCGGCATTCCCACCGAAAGCACGTACTTACTAGTTTGCGGAGATAAGCGATGAGACTCGAATTTTCTATTTATCGTTATAACCCGGATGTGGATGACGCCCCTCGCATGCAGGAATACAGCCTGGAGTCGGAAGAGGGCCGCGACATGATGGTGCTGGATGCCCTTATTCGCCTGAAGGAGAAGGACCCAACGCTGGGGTTCCGTCGCTCCTGCCGTGAAGGTGTTTGTGGCTCCGACGGCATTAACATGAACGGCAAAAATGGGCTGGCCTGTATCACGCCTGTTTCTGCACTGGGCGGCGGCAGTAAAAAAATTGTGATTCGTCCGCTACCTGGTCTGCCAGTGATCCGCGATTTGGTAGTAGACATGGGGCAATTCTACACTCAGTATGAGAAGATTAAGCCTTACCTGTTGAATAATGGGGAAAATCCCCCTGCCCGCGAACATTTACAGGCGCCGGAACAGCGTGAAAAACTGGACGGCCTGTATGAGTGTATTCTCTGTGCGTGTTGCTCAACTTCCTGTCCTTCTTTCTGGTGGAATCCGGACAAGTTTATCGGACCGGCTGGTTTGCTGGCGGCTTACCGTTTCCTGATCGACAGTCGTGATACCGAAACGAATGCGCGTCTGGATAATCTGGACGATGCTTTCAGCGTATTCCGGTGTCATAGCATTATGAACTGTGTGAGCGTATGCCCTAAAGGGCTAAACCCCACGCGTGCTATCGGCCACATTAAGTCGATGCTGCTGCAAAGAGGCGCCTGAGGGCTTCTCTTCCGGGAACCGCCAGGTTCCCGGTTATTTTACCAGGAAACCCTGCCAAGCTTATCTTCAGGTCGGCTTGGCAAGGTTCCCTTACGGGCCCGGGCGCCAGCAGTCGCGCACAGCGCTCGTATCGATGAACTTTCAGGCTGCGTCCCGCATCTTTTGCGGAACTCAGCCGAGGGAAGCCGCTTACGCGGCGCGGAGCAGAGATGTTCCATTAAATAATCACGGCGAAATAAAGCACACAATGCTTAAGGGATCACAATGCAGAACAGCGCGATGAAACCCTGGCTAGACTCCTCCTGGCTGGCCGGCGCGAACCAGACCTACATAGAGCAGCTCTATGAGGACTTTCTAACCGATCCTGACTCTGTTGACGTTGCCTGGAAATCGCTGTTTCAGCAGCTTCCAGGTGCTGGGGTTAGACCTGAACAATTTCACTCGAGCACCCGCGAGTACTTCCGCCGTCTGGCGAAAGATGCCACTCGCTATACCTCATCCGTAAGCGATCCCGATACCAATGCCAAACAGGTTAAGGTGCTTCAGCTGATCAACGCCTTCCGTTTCCGTGGACATCAGCTGGCTAACCTCGATCCGTTAGGCCTGTGGCAACAGGAATCGGTGCCGGATCTCGATCCCGCTTTCCACGATCTGACCGAAGCGGATTTCCAGGAAACCTTCAACGTGGGCTCTTTTGCTTTCGGCAAAGACACCATGAAGCTGGCGGATCTCTACGCCCTGCTGAAGCAGACCTACTGCGGATCGATCGGTGCTGAGTATATGCACATCACCAACACCGAAGAGAAACGCTGGATCCAGCAGCGCATTGAATCGGTGGCCGGGCAGGCTTCTTTCTCCACTGACGAGAAAAAAGGCTTCCTGAAGCAGCTGACCGCAGCCGAAGGGCTGGAACGCTACCTGGGCGCGAAATTCCCTGGTGCCAAGCGCTTCTCGCTGGAAGGCGGCGATGCGCTGGTGCCGATGCTGAATGAAATGATCCGTCATGCGGGCAAAAGCGGAACGCGTGAAGTGGTATTGGGCATGGCTCACCGTGGCCGCCTGAACGTTTTAATTAACGTTCTGGGCAAAAAGCCGCAGGATCTGTTCGACGAATTTGCAGGTAAGCATAAAGAACACCTCGGCACGGGCGACGTGAAGTACCATATGGGCTTCTCTTCTGACGTGGAAACCGAAGGCGGCATGGTGCACCTGGCGCTGGCGTTTAACCCATCTCACCTTGAGATTGTCAGTCCGGTTGTCATGGGCTCTGTGCGTGCACGTCTGGATCGTCTGGATGAGCCGAGCAGCAACAAAGTTCTGCCTATTACTATTCACGGTGATGCCGCAGTTACCGGCCAGGGCGTGGTTCAGGAAACGCTGAACATGTCGCAGGCACGGGGTTACGAAGTGGGCGGCACCGTTCGCATCGTGATCAACAACCAGATTGGTTTCACCACCTCCAATCCTAAAGATGCCCGCTCCACGCAGTACTGTACCGATATCGGTAAAATGGTGCTGGCACCTATTTTCCACGTAAATGCTGACGACCCGGAAGCGGTAGCTTTTGTCACCCGCCTGGCGTTGGATTTCCGTAACACCTTTAAACGCGACGTCTTTATTGACCTGGTCTGTTATCGCCGTCATGGCCATAACGAAGCGGATGAGCCAAGTGCGACTCAGCCGGTGATGTATCAGAAAATCAAAAAACACCCGACGCCGCGTAAGCTTTATGCCGACCGTCTGGAAAGCGAGCAGATTACCAGCCTGGAAGATGCCACGGAAATGGTCAACCTGTACCGTGACGCGCTGGATGCGGGCGAATGTGTGGTGCCAGAATGGCGTCCGATGAGCCTGCACTCTTTCACCTGGTCGCCTTATCTGAATCACGACTGGGATGAAAGCTATCCTTCCACCCTGGACCTGAAGCGGTTGCAGGAGCTGGCTAAGCGTATCAGTACGGTGCCTGAAGCGATCGAAATGCAGTCCCGCGTGGCGAAAATCTACAACGATCGTGCCGAAATGGCGGCGGGTAACAAACCCTTCGACTGGGGCGCAGCGGAGAATCTTGCTTACGCCACGCTGGTTGATGAGGGCATTCCCTGCCGTCTCTCCGGTGAAGATATGGGCCGCGGCACCTTCTTCCACCGACACGCGGTGATCCATAATCAGGCTAACGGCTCTACTTATACCCCACTGATGCACGTCCATAATGGGCAAGGCACCTTTAAGGTCTGGGATTCCGTGCTCTCTGAAGAAGCGGTACTGGCCTTTGAATATGGTTATGCCACCGCAGAGCCGCGCACGCTGACTATCTGGGAAGCGCAGTTCGGTGACTTCGCCAACGGCGCTCAGGTGGTTATCGACCAGTTCATCAGCTCTGGCGAGCAGAAATGGGGCCGTATGTGTGGCCTGGTAATGCTGCTGCCTCACGGCTACGAAGGGCAGGGACCGGAGCACTCCTCCGCGCGTCTGGAACGTTATCTGCAGCTCTGCGCCGAGCAGAATATGCAGGTTTGCGTACCTTCCACTCCGGCTCAGGTTTACCACATGCTTCGCCGTCAGGCGCTGCGCGGTATGCGCCGTCCGCTGGTGGTGATGTCACCGAAATCGCTGCTGCGTCATCCGCTGGCAATCTCTTCGCTGGAAGAGCTGGCTAGCGGCGGCTTCCAGCCTGCCATTGGTGAGATCGACGATCTCGACCCGAAAGGCGTGAAGCGTGTTGTGCTGTGCTCCGGCAAAGTCTATTACGACCTGCTGGAAAAACGCCGCAAAAACGAGCAAACCGATGTCGCGATTGTGCGTATCGAACAGCTGTATCCGTTCCCGCACAAGGCGGTACAGGATAAATTACAGCAATATTCGCATGTGCATGATTTTGTCTGGTGCCAGGAAGAGCCGCTTAACCAGGGCGCATGGTACTGCAGTCAGCACCATTTCCGTGAAGTGGTGCCTTTCGGAGCTTCATTACGTTACGCCGGCCGTCCCGCCTCCGCTTCGCCGGCAGTTGGCTATATGTCCGTTCACCAGCAGCAGCAGCAAGACCTGGTAAATGACGCGCTGAACGTTAATTAATTAAAGGATCAATAATGAGTAGCGTAGATATTCTCGTTCCCGACCTGCCTGAATCTGTAGCCGATGCCACTGTGGCCACCTGGCATAAAAAACCGGGCGATACCGTCCAGCGTGACGAAGTGCTGGTCGAGATCGAAACCGATAAAGTGATACTGGAAGTGCCTGCGTCAGCGGATGGTGTGCTGGAGGCTATTCTGGAAGATGAAGGCGCCACGGTGACCTCTCGTCAGGCGCTGGGTCGTCTGAAAGAGGGCAACAGCGGCGGTAAAGAGAGTTCTGCTAAAGCGGAAACCAACGACTCTACGCCAGCACAGCGTCAGAGCGCTTCGCTTGAAGAAGAGAGCAACGATGCCCTCAGCCCGGCCATTCGCCGTCTGATCGCTGAGCACAGCCTGGACCCGGCCGCTATCAAAGGCACCGGTGTGGGCGGTCGTCTGACCCGTGAAGATGTGGAAAAGCATCTGGCTCAGAAACCAGAAGCGAAAGCAGCCGAAAGCAAAGCGCCTGCGGCAGCTTCTCCAGCACCAGCTCTGGCTGGCCGCAGCGAGAAGCGTGTGCCAATGACCCGCCTGCGTAAGCGCATTGCCGAGCGTCTGCTGGAAGCGAAAAACAGCACCGCTATGCTGACTACGTTTAACGAAGTCAACATGCAGCCGATCATGAACCTGCGTAAACAGTACGGCGAAGCGTTCGAGAAACGTCACGGCGTGCGTCTGGGCTTCATGTCCTTCTACCTGAAAGCGGTAGTTGAGGCGCTGAAACGCTTCCCGGAAGTGAATGCTTCTATCGATGGCGAAGATGTGGTTTACCACAATTACTTTGATGTCAGCATCGCTGTTTCCACGCCACGTGGACTGGTGACGCCGGTTCTGAAAGATGTTGATGCGCTGGGCATGGCTGACATTGAGAAGAAAATCAAAGAGCTGGCAGTAAAAGGCCGCGATGGCAAACTCACCGTTGAAGAGCTGACCGGCGGTAACTTCACCATCACCAATGGCGGCGTGTTCGGATCGCTGATGTCCACCCCGATCATCAACCCGCCGCAGAGCGCGATCCTCGGGATGCATGCGATTAAAGACCGCCCGATGGCCGTTAATGGTCAGGTGGTTATTCAGCCGATGATGTATCTGGCCCTCTCTTACGATCACCGCCTGATCGACGGCAAAGAGTCCGTCAGCTATCTGGTGGCGATTAAAGATCTGCTGGAAGATCCGTCAAGGCTGTTGCTGGACGTTTAATTCCTGTCGGGTGCGGCTCCGGCTGCACCCAACCTACTGTGTGGCCGACACGCTGGCAGACGCCAGATTCGGCCAGGATTTTTCCGACCTGAATGGATAGAACATCATGAACTTACACGAATATCAGGCAAAACAGCTGTTTGCACGGTATGGTTTACCGGCACCCACCGGTTATGCCTGCACCACACCACGTGAAGCTGAAGAAGCCGCCTCGAAGATTGGCGCCGGTCCGTGGGTAGTGAAATGTCAGGTTCATGCCGGAGGCCGCGGCAAAGCGGGCGGTGTGAAAGTGGTGAAGAGCAAGGAAGAGATCCGTGCTTTCGCCGAGCACTGGTTGGGCAAACGCCTGACCACCTATCAGACTGATGCGCACGGCCAGCCGGTCAACCAGATTCTGGTTGAAGCCGCTACCGATATCGATAAAGAACTCTACCTGGGTGCTGTGGTAGATCGCGCATCCCGTCGCGTAGTGTTTATGGCTTCAACTGAAGGCGGCGTGGAAATTGAAAAAGTTGCGGAAGAGACCCCGCATCTGATCCACAAAATGGCGCTGGATCCGCTGACGGGTCCTCAGCCTTATCAGGGCCGTGAGCTGGCGTTCAAACTTGGCCTGACCGGTAAGCAGGTTGGCCAGTTCACCAAGATCTTTATGGGTCTGGCGAATCTGTTCCTGGAGCGCGATCTGGCGTTGGTTGAGATCAACCCGTTGGTGATCACCACTCAGGGCGATCTGATCTGCCTGGATGGAAAACTGGGTGCCGATGGCAATGCCCTGTTCCGTCAGCCAGAGCTGCGTGAAATGCGCGATCCAAGCCAGGAAGACTCCCGTGAAGCGCATGCTGCGCAATGGGAACTGAACTACGTGGCGCTGGAAGGCAACATCGGTTGTATGGTTAACGGCGCAGGTCTGGCGATGGGCACCATGGACATCGTAAAACTGAGCGGCGGCCAGCCAGCTAACTTCCTGGACGTTGGCGGCGGCGCAACCAAAGAGCGCGTGACTGAAGCTTTCAAAATCATCCTGTCTGACGACGCGGTGAAAGCAGTATTTGTGAACATCTTCGGCGGCATCGTACGCTGCGACCTGATTGCGGATGGCATCATCGGCGCGGTAGCAGAAGTGGGTGTTAACGTACCGGTGGTGGTGCGTCTTGAAGGGAACAACGCCGAGCTGGGCGCCCAGAAACTGGCCGACAGCGGATTAAACATCATTGCAGCAACCAGCCTGAGTGACGCGGCGCAGCGCGTTGTTGCTGCAGCGGAGGGGAAATAATGTCCATTTTGATTGATAAGAACACCAAAGTAATCTGCCAGGGCTTCACCGGTGGCCAGGGAACTTTCCACTCCGAGCAGGCGCTTGCCTATGGTACGCAGCTGGTTGGCGGTGTAACGCCAGGCAAAGGCGGTACCGAGCACCTGGGTCTGCCGGTGTTCAATACCGTTCGTGAAGCGGTTGAAGCTACCGGCGCTACCGCCTCGGTTATCTACGTTCCTGCGCCGTTCTGCAAAGATGGCATTCTGGAAGCTATCGATGCTGGTATCAAGCTGATCATCACCATCACTGAAGGCATCCCGACTCTGGATATGCTGACCGTGAAGGTGAAGCTGGATGAAGCTGGCGTGCGGATGATTGGCCCGAACTGTCCGGGTGTGATCACCCCAGGCGAGTGCAAAATCGGCATTATGCCTGGCCATATTCATCAGCCAGGCCGTATCGGTATCGTTTCCCGTTCCGGTACGCTGACCTATGAAGCCGTTAAGCAGACTACAGATATCGGTTACGGCCAGTCTACCTGCGTGGGTATTGGTGGCGACCCGATCCCTGGCTCTAACTTTATCGATATCCTGAAACTGTTCCAGGATGATCCGCAGACCGAAGCGATCGTGATGATCGGTGAGATCGGTGGCAGTGCCGAAGAAGAGGCCGCGGCCTTTATTAAAGAGCATGTCACCAAGCCTGTGGTGGGCTACATTGCCGGTGTGACCGCGCCGAAAGGCAAGCGTATGGGTCACGCAGGCGCAATTATCGCAGGCGGAAAAGGCACGGCAGACGACAAGTTTGCTGCGCTTGAAGCCGCTGGCGTGAAAACCGTTCGCAGCCTCGCTGACATTGGCGAAGCCGTGAAGGCTGTTCTGCCACAGTAAACCTGCTGCTGACAACAGAGCATACTGGCCACCGACGGGTGGCCTTTTTTTTGTCGGTTAAAAGTCAACATCTGGTTTTATTTTTATATTCCATTCTTTTAATAAATTAATACAACGTATTAACAATTAAGCCTCCCTACCATATTGCCAACCCACGAAGCTTTAATTCAGATCAAGAAATAGCGATATATATCAATTGTTATCACTGGCTATAAAAAGCGTTTTTCGATTAAATTGTGCTGCATCAATACTACCGTCTCATCCCTGTTAAGAACGAATTTGATCTGCGTAGCTAAAACGGATGTAGCTACAAATTTTTTATTTTTCAACCGGGTAAAAGGGTAGCGTTGGGCATTTCCATTATGTCGACCTTATTTAACTTAATTGTTAAATATTAGCGTTTAATTCGATCTTATCGATCGCTTAATTAGCGCTGCCGTGAACAGCATTTATTAAAAAAACAGTGCCCCGTTCCCGGCCCAGGGCCGCTCTTATTGTGTCATCCCCCTCAAGTGAGGAGAAAGGAGTCAAAAATGTTGGATATTGTCGAACTGTCGCGCCTGCAGTTTGCTCTGACGGCTATGTACCATTTCCTGTTTGTCCCGCTAACGCTGGGTCTGGCGTTTTTATTAGCGATCATGGAAACGGTCTATGTGCTTTCTGGCAAGCAAATTTATAAGGATATGACCAAATTCTGGGGCAAGTTATTTGGAATTAACTTTGCGCTGGGCGTGGCCACCGGGCTGACCATGGAGTTTCAGTTCGGAACAAACTGGTCTTATTACTCCCACTATGTGGGAGATATCTTTGGCGCACCGCTCGCCATCGAAGGCCTGATGGCGTTCTTCCTGGAGTCTACCTTTGTTGGCCTGTTCTTCTTTGGCTGGGATCGCCTGGGCAAAGTGCAACATATGGCGGTGACCTGGCTGGTGGCGCTGGGGTCTAACCTCTCTGCACTCTGGATCCTGGTGGCGAATGGCTGGATGCAGAATCCGGTAGCCTCAGAGTTCAACTTCGAAACCATGCGTATGGAAATGGTCAGCTTCTCTGAGCTGGTGCTGAATCCGGTGGCACAGGTGAAGTTCGTGCATACCGTGGCGGCGGGCTACACCTGCGGCGCGATGTTCATTCTGGGGATCAGTTCTTACTACCTGCTGCGCGGGCGTGATATGGCGTTTGCCAAACGCTCTTTTGCCATTGCGGCCAGCTTCGGCATGGCGGCGATTCTCTCTGTGATCGTACTGGGCGATGAGTCTGGTTACGAGATTGGCGATGTACAAAAAACCAAGCTGGCAGCGATTGAAGCTGAATGGGAAACCCAACCGGCACCGGCGGCCTTTACGCTGTTTGGCCTTCCGGACCAGGAAGCACAGCAAAATAACTACGCCATCCAAATACCCTGGGCGCTGGGGCTGATTGCCACCCGATCGGTGGATAAGCAGGTCACCGGCCTGAAAGAGCTGATGGGTCAGCATGAAGTACGTATCCGTAACGGGATGAAAGCATACAGCCTGCTGGAGCAACTGCGTGCCGGTAACAAAGATCCTGCGTTGCGTAACCAATTCAACGAGGTGAAAAAAGATCTCGGTTATGGGCTGCTGCTGAAGCGCTATACGCCAAACGTGGCTGATGCCAGCGAAGCGCAGATCAAACAGGCGACCAAAGACTCGATTCCACGCGTGGCACCGCTCTATTTCTCTTTCCGCATTATGGTGGGAGCGGGCGTGCTGATGCTGCTGATTATCGGCTGCTCGTTCTGGACCGTTGTCCGCAACCGCATTGGAAAAAGCACCTTTCTGCTCAAATGCGCCCTGTATGGCATTCCTCTGCCGTGGATCGCTATCGAATCCGGCTGGTTTGTCGCGGAGTACGGTCGCCAGCCCTGGGCGATAGGTGAAGTGTTACCGACGGCGGTGGCGAACTCCTCGCTGACGCCAGGGGATGTGCTGTTTTCGATGCTCCTGATTTGCGGGCTTTACACGCTGTTCCTGGTCGCCGAGATGTATCTGATGTTCAAATTTGCGCGCCTGGGGCCAAGCAGCCTGAAAACCGGAAAATACCATTATGAACAATCTGCTGCCCATAACGTGCAGAAAGGAGCCCTTTCATGATCACTTATGAACTGTTGCGTTTTGTCTGGTGGGTTCTGATTGGCGTTCTGCTAATCGGGTTTGCCGTGGCGGACGGCTTTGATATGGGCGTAGGGATGCTAAGCCGCATCCTGGGACGGACGGATACCGACCGCCGCATCATGATTAACAGTATTGCGCCGCACTGGGATGGTAACCAGGTCTGGCTCATCACCGCCGGTGGGGCGCTGTTTGCCGCCTGGCCTACGGTGTATGCCGCCGCGTTCTCCGGCTTCTATGTGGCGATGATCCTGGTGCTGGCTTCACTCTTCTTCCGTCCCATTGGCTTCGACTATCGCTCTAAAATTGAAGATGTGCGCTGGCGCAGGATGTGGGACTGGGCCATCTTCATCGGCAGCTTTGTGCCGCCGCTGGTAATCGGCGTGGCGTTTGGCAACCTGCTACAGGGCGTGCCGTTCCATATGGATGAGTATTTACGCCTGTTCTATACCGGTAATTTTTTCCAGCTGCTGAATCCTTTTGCGCTGCTGGCGGGCATTGTCAGCCTTACTATGATTCTCACGCAAGGTGCGACATATCTTCAGATGCGTACGGTGGGTGAACTCCACGTGCGTTCACGCACTGCGGCGCAAATCTCCGCACTGGTAATGCTGGTCTGTTTCGTGCTGGCGGGTGTTTGGGTAGTGAACGGCATTGAGGGTTACGTAGTGAACACCGTGCTGGACCACAATGCGGCATCTAACCCATTGGGCAAAGTGGTGACACGCGAAGCGGGCGCCTGGCTGGTTAACTTCAACCAGAACCCGGTGCTGTGGGCTATTCCGGTACTGGGCGCGGTACTGCCTCTGCTGACTATTCTCTGTTCGCGGCTGGAAAAGGGCGCATGGGCATTTCTCTTCTCCTCGCTGACACTGGCCTGCGTGATCCTTACCGCTGGCGTGGCGATGTTTCCGTTCATTATGCCATCCAGTACGGTGCCAAACGTCAGCCTGACGATGTGGGATACCACCTCCAGCCTGCTGACGCTGAAAATCATGACCGTGGCGGCCATTATTTTTGTGCCCCTTATTCTGGCTTACACAACCTGGTGTTACTACAAGATGTTCGGTCGCCTGACCAGAGAGCAGATTGAAACCAACACCCATTCTCTCTATTAATTGAGGAGCTGAACAATGTGGTATTTTGCCTGGATCCTTGGCACCTTACTGGCCTGTGCATTTGGCGTTATTACGGCGCTGGCTATCGAGCATATTGAAGAGAGCGAAGGGAAACCCTGATGGGGCAGGGCATAGCTCGCCTTTATCAGTGGATGGATAAGCGCCCGTTGAGGGCGCTCTCCTTGCTGATGGCACTACTGCTGGCAGGATGCATATTCTGGGACCCGACACGGTTTGCGGCAAACAGCAGTTCGCTGGCGATCTGGCAGGGTTTTCTGATGATGTGGGCGGTATGTACTGGGGTGATCCACGGTGTGGGCTTTCGTCCCCGATACCTGCGCTGGCAACTATTTTTCTCGCCGCTTCCTGCCTGGTGTGTACTTATTGCTGGCCTGTTATTTTTCTTTTTCTGACTCAGCGCGGGCAGGGGGGTTCTCCGCCCGCGCTTTAATGCCAACGGAAACCTGTTTTAGCGTGGTTTTTTGTCAATAAACGTCTAAGAATTATCCTTAATCCCGCTGGTTTGTTTCCAAAAGATAATTATTTTCTTTCCCCTCTGGCAACCCATTCCAAAGGTGTATGCTCTTGCGTATAGTAGCAACGTTTAAAAAGCATTACCGGGATGTAGAGTGAGTACAACGCTGTTTCGATGGCCGGTCCGTGTCTATTACGAAGATACCGATGCCGGTGGTGTGGTTTACCACGCCAGCTATGTCGCTTTTTATGAACGGGCACGAACTGAAATGCTGCGCCAGCACCATTTCAACCAACAGGCTCTGCTGGAACAGCAGGTCGCGTTTGTCGTGCGTCGGATCACGGTCGATTACCTTGCGGCTGCTCGCCTTGACGATCTACTTGAGGTGCAGTGTGAGGTGCTCAGCATGACCAGAACGACGATGACTTTCGCACAACGAATTGTGAATGCAGAAGGACGGACGCTGAATGAAGCGGAAGTGCTGATCGCCTGCATCAATCCACATCTAATGAAGCCCATTGCGCTTCCCAAGTCTATTGTCGCGGAGTTCAAGCAGTGACTGACATGAACATTCTTGATTTGTTCCTGAAGGCGAGCCTTCTGGTCAAACTTATCATGTTGATTTTGATTGGTTTTTCTATCGCCTCATGGGCAATCATTATTCAACGTTCGCGCATCCTGAATGCCGCCGGGCGCGATGCTGATGCCTTTGAAGACAAGTTCTGGTCCGGTATCGAACTGTCGCGTTTGTATCAGGAAAGTCAGGCGCGCCGCGATGAGCTGGGTGGCTCTGAACAAATTTTCTATGCAGGCTTTAAAGAGTTTGCTCGCCTGCATCGGGCCAATAACCACGCGCCGGAAGCGGTCGTGGAGGGCGCAACGCGCGCTATGCGCATCTCTATGAACCGTGAGCTGGAAGCGTTGGAAAACCATATTCCTTTCCTGGGCACCGTTGGCTCTATCAGTCCCTATATCGGACTGTTTGGCACCGTCTGGGGCATCATGCACGCCTTTATCGCGCTGGGCGCGGTGAAGCAGGCTACGCTGCAGATGGTAGCGCCAGGTATTGCGGAAGCGCTGATTGCCACGGCGATTGGTCTTTTCGCGGCGATCCCTGCCGTTATGGCTTATAACCGCCTGAATCAGCGGGTCAATAAGCTGGAACAGAATTACGATAACTTTATGGAAGAGTTCACGGCTATTCTGCATCGTCAGGCGTTCTCCAGCGAGAACACCAAGTAAGAGCTGAGGTTACGCATGGCCAGAAGGCGTGGTCGCGGCGGACGCCGTGACATGAAGTCCGAGATCAACATTGTTCCCCTGCTTGACGTGTTGCTGGTGCTGCTGCTGATTTTCATGGCAACCGCACCGATCATCACCCAGAGCGTGGAAGTGGATCTGCCGGATGCAACAGATTCAAAAACTGTCTCCAGCGACGATAATCCGCCTGTGATTGTAGAAGTGGCGGGCGTTGGGCAGTACAGCCTGGTGGTCGATCACGACCGGATGGAGCAGCTGCCGCCTGAACAGGTGGTGGCCGAAGCTCAGCGCCGTATAGAGGCGAATCCGAAGACCGTGTTCCTGATCGGCGGGGCTAAAGAGGTGCCTTACGATGAGATCATCAAGGCGCTGAACTTGCTGCATCAGGCAGGCGTTAAGTCTGTTGGATTAATGACGCAGCCGATTTAATTCATTCGAACCGTTTTTGGGAACCGAGAGTGTCGAAGGCAACCGAGCAAGACGATAAGTTAAAACGCGCCATCATCTTTTCAGTGATCCTGCATATTGTATTGATTGGGTTACTGATCTGGAGCTCGTTTGACGAACACATCGACGCCAGCAGCGGCGGTGGCGGTGGCGATATCGATGCCGTCATGGTCGATCCTGGCGCGATCGTTGATCAATACAATCGGCAGCAGAACCAGCAGAGCGACAGCAAACGCGCCGAGCAGCAGCGTAAAAAGCAGGCTCAGCAGCAGGCCGAAGAGCTTCAGCAGAAGCAGGCCGCTGAACAGCAGCGGCTGAAAGAGATAGAAAAAGAGCGTCTGCAGGCGCAGCAGGATGCGAAGCAGCAGGCCGCCGAGCAGGCAGCAGAGCAGAAAAAGGCGCAGGAGGCGGCGAAACAGGCTCAGCAGGAGCAGAAGCAGGCTGAAACAGCGGCGGCCAAAGCGAAAGCTGATGCCAAAGCCCTGGCGGATGCTCAGGCTAAATCTGCGGCAGAAGCGCAGAAGAAAGCGGAAGCTGAAGCGAAACAGGCTGCGGCGGATGCCCAGAAAAAAGCGGAAGCAGAGGCTAAAAAAGTTGCTGCGGAAGCGAAAAAGCAGGCTGATTCTGAAGCGAAGCAGGCCGCTGCCGAGGCGGCGAAGGTAAAAGCTGCCGCAGATGCGAAGGCGAAAGCCACAGCAGAGGCAAAGGCCAAGGCTGCCGAAGAGGCGAAAGCCGCTCAGGAAGCAAAAGAAACAGCCGCTAAAGAAGCGAAGGCAAAAACGGCTGAAGAGGCGAAAGCCAAAGCAGACGCTGCAGCAAAAGCGAAAGCCGATGCCGCCGCCAAAGCGAAGGCCGCAGCCGACGCGAAGAAAAAAGCGGCAGCAGAGGCCGCTAAAGAAACCAGCGATGTTGACGATTTACTGGGTGGGCTCAGCTCGGGCAAAAATGCGCCTAAGCAGGGCAAAGCCGGTGGTGGTGCAGCAGGGCAGGGGAATCAGAAAAAAGCGGGTGCTTCGGGGGCTGCCATTGACAGCTACCTGGGGCAGGTGCAGGGCGCGATTCAAAGCAAGTTTTATGATTCGGATACCTTCAAAGGCCGAACCTGTGATGTTCGCATCAAACTGGCCCCAGATGGCTTGTTAATCTCGGCTGTTCAGGTAGGGGGCGATCCGGCCTTGTGTCAGGCAGCGATTAACGCAGCCCGGATGGCGCGGATCCCAAAACCGCCCAGCGCTGATGTTTATCAGGCGGTTAAAGAAGCCACGCTGATATTCAAGCCTTAAGAATTCGGTAACATCCGGCAGGTTGAACTAAGGTCAACATGCCGTACTCTATAAATGCACTATTGATTCGCTGGAACACTGCTATTTATCGTGGACATCGCGTTCAGGTAAGGGAGAAAAGATGAAGCAGGCATTTCGTGTAGCACTAAGTTTTTTACTGCTGTTTGTCGCCGTGGCGCATGCAGAAGTCCGTATTGAAATTACGCAGGGCGTGAACACCGCGCGTCCTATCGGGGTTGTGCCGTTTAAATGGAATGGCCCTGGTGCCGCACCTGAAGATATCGGCGGTATCGTTGCGGCGGATCTGCGCAACAGTGGTAAATTTAACCCGCTGGATCGTTCCCGTCTGCCACAGCAGCCGACTACTGCCGCTGAAGTGCAGCCCGCTGCATGGACCGCGTTAGGTATTGATGCAGTGGTTGTGGGTCAGGTTCAGCCTGGCGCCGATGGCAGCTATCTGGTTTCTTACCAGCTGGTAGACACCTCGGGTAATCCGGGTGCTGTCCTGGCGCAGAACCAGTACAAGGTAACCAAACAGTGGTTGCGCTATGCGGGCCATACCGCCAGCGACGAAGCCTTTGAGAAGCTGACCGGCATTAAGGGCGCGTTCCGCACCCGTATCGCCTACGTTGTGCAGACCAACGGCGGCCAGTTCCCGTATGAACTGCGTGTTTCGGACTACGATGGCTACAACCAGAATACCGTTCACCGTTCACCGCAGCCGCTGATGTCTCCAACCTGGTCTAAAGATGGCAGCAAGCTGGCTTATGTGACCTTTGAAAGCGGTAAATCGGCGCTGGTTATTCAGACGCTGGCGAACGGCGCAATCCGCCAGGTTGCTTCCTTCCCGCGTCACAACGGTGCGCCTTCCTTCTCACCTGACGGGACCAAGCTGGCCTTCGCTTTATCAAAAACGGGCAGCCTGAATCTCTATGTTATGGACCTGGGTTCTGGTCAAATTCGTCAGCTGACCGATGGCCGTTACAACAGTACCGAACCGACCTGGTTCCCGGACAGCCAGAGCCTGGCCTACACCTCCGATCAGGCGGGTCGTCCACAAATCTATAAAATCAGTGCTGCTGGCGGTACGCCACAACGTCTGACCTGGGAAGGTTCTCAGAATCAGGATGCTGATGTCAGCTCTGACGGTAAATCAATGGTGATGATCAGCTCCAATGGCGGAGCTCAGCACGTCGCCAGACAGGATCTGGAAACGGGAGCCGTTCAACAATTAACGGACACGTTCCTGGATGAAACGCCAAGCCTCGCGCCAAACGGCACCATGGTAATCTACAGCTCTACTCAGGGGATGGGATCCATATTGCAGTTGGTTTCGACTGATGGGCGGTTCAAAGCGCGTCTTCCGGCAACTGATGGACAGGTAAAATCGCCTGCCTGGTCGCCGTATCTGTGATGCATGTGTAAATATGTATGGCAAACAATAATAGGATTGTAGAAATGCAACTGAACAAAGTGCTGAAAGGCTTAATGCTGGCACTGCCAGTAATCGCAGTGGCTGCTTGTAGCTCACACAAAAATAACAATAACGACCAGACCAGCGGTATGGGCGACGGCTCTGCAAACGGCAGCATGGGCATGAACAGCGGTAACATGTCATCTGACGAGCAGGCTCGCCTGCAGATGCAGGAACTGCAGAAAAACAACATCGTTTACTTCGGCCTGGACAAATATGATATCCAGTCTGAGTTTGCTCAGATGCTGGATGCTCACGCAACTTTCCTGCGTAACAACCCATCATACAAAGTGACCGTAGAAGGTCATGCGGATGAGCGCGGTACACCAGAGTACAACATCGCCCTGGGCGAACGTCGTGCTTCTGCTGTTAAAATGTACCTGCAGGGCAAAGGTGTTTCTGCTGACCAGATCTCTATCGTTTCTTACGGTAAAGAGAAGCCAGCTGTACTGGGTCATGACGAATCAGCGTACGCTAAAAACCGTCGTGCCGTACTGGTATACTAAGAGAATCACATGATTAGTAACTTCAGACTTCACTTGTTGAGTCTGTCGTTACTGGTTGGCGTAGCGGCCCCCTGGGCCGCTAATGCCCAGGCGTCAATCAGTAACGTTGGCTCAGGCTCGGTCGAAGACCGCGTCACGACTCTTGAGCGTATTTCTAATGCTCAGGGGCAACTTCTTCAGCAACTTCAGCAACAGCTCTCCGACACACAGCGCGATATCGACTCTCTTCGTGGACAGATTCAGGAAAATCAGTATCAGCTGAATCAGGTCACGGAGCGTCAGAAAAACCTCTATCAGCAGATTGATACGTTAAGCAGCGGTGCAGCCGCTCAGGGCGCTTCTGGTGCTGCTGCGGCGGCTTCTGCTGGGGCAGCTGATGATAATGCCGCTCAGGGTAACAGCGCAGCGTCAGGAGCCTCTGCGGCGCCTGTACAGAGCGGTGATGCCAATACGGATTATAATGCAGCCGTTGCGCTGGTTCTGGAAAAGAAACAGAACGAGCAGGCCATCGCCGCTTTTCAGGCTTTTGTGAAGAAATATCCGGATTCTACTTATCAGCCTAACGCCAATTACTGGTTGGGACAGTTGAATTACAACAAAGGCAAGAAAGATGACGCGGCCTATTATTTCGCCACCGTGGTCAAGAACTACCCGAAGTCGCCCAAAAGCCCCGATGCGTTATATAAAGTTGGGGTGATCATGCAGGAAAAGGGCGATACCGCGAAAGCCAAAGCCGTTTACCAGCAGGTGTCCAAACTTTATCCAAACACCGATGCAGCGAAAAATGCCGCAAAACGGGCGGCGGCGCTGTAAGTGTCACGCTTTGACCAGATATCGTCCTATTTGTGGTCTTTGCGGACGAAAGGTAGTCAGTTGAACAGGTTATCTGAAAATAGTGGTTGCGCTGAATCGGTAAATCAGTAATATATGCCGCCGTTGCCGGGACATATGTTAAAACGTTTTAGCAGCGCAAAAGTGGGTCGTTAGCTCAGTTGGTAGAGCAGTTGACTTTTAATCAATTGGTCGCAGGTTCGAATCCTGCACGACCCACCACTTTTAAAGTAGTAAGCAGTGCAGCAGTAACCGCTCGATGCGGGTCGTTAGCTCAGTTGGTAGAGCAGTTGACTTTTAATCAATTGGTCGCAGGTTCGAATCCTGCACGACCCACCACTTTAAAAGTAGTAAGTAGTAAGCAGTAACCGCTTGATGCGGGTCGTTAGCTCAGTTGGTAGAGCAGTTGACTTTTAATCAATTGGTCGCAGGTTCGAATCCTGCACGACCCACCAATGTAAAAAGGCGCCCTAAAGGCGCCTTTTTGCT
>NZ_JAWVWP010000005.1:0-378099 GCF_033657285.1 Erwinia sp. MMLR14_017
AACGCATCTCACTTTATCAGCAGCCGTAGTGGAAAAGATGCGCAGAGCAAGTGAGTACAGAGATTACCGGGGGGGGAAAGCGTATTACGACAGATTACAAATCGGTCTGGCGCCGGAGGGAAAAGTGGCCGTCTGGTTACAGGGAAGTGGCACTGAGCCTAATTACCGCGTCACCCCGTCAGTCCTGAAAACCTTATCAGGGAATAAATTAGATATATGCAAAGGGGTAACCAAGAGCGATTTTTCTTATGGATATGACAAAGATATAAAAGATTTCATCAAAGGGAAAAAATACCCTTACGGTAGTTGGTAACCTACCTCTGAAACCCTAAGGAACTTGCCGTGATCCTTTGGAGCTTGATGGCCTAACGTACAGTAATTTTCAAAATTTAAACTGGCCCCAAACAGGCCGCTATTTCGCTGCAAAATGTTACAGTGTAACGGAAGGGGCGGAGGGTAAAGGTAATCTTTATGCGGTTTTAATAAGCATAAGCTGGCGATTTGAAATCTTTTATAAACAGAAGGATAAGAGATGCCATCAGAAAACAGCTCCGGCGCAAATGCGCCAGAGCAGCTAGCCGGATTAGAAATCGGCTTTTAATACTACGCGGAAATTCGCCTTGCCAGCACGGACATGGTCCAGCGCTTCATTAATTTTCGACATCGGGAAGAACTCCACCTGCGGGGCAATATTGGCCCTGGAAGCAAGTTTCAGCAGTGAACGCAGCTGACCCGGAGAACCGGTAGAAGAACCAGTCACCGCTTTGTCACCCAGAATCAGGTCGAATGCATTGACCTCAATAGGCTTCAGTACTGCGCCCACGGTATGGAATTTGCCATGAGGAGCCAGTGCATCAAAGTAAGGTTTCCAGTCGAGATCCACGGCAACGGTGCTGATAATCAAATCAAACCGCCCTGCCTGCGCTTTTAACGCTTCAGCATCACGGCTGTTAACCACTTCATCGGCACCCATATCCAGGATCGACTGCTTTTTGTTTGGCGTTGAGCTGAACGCCACCACTTCCGCGCCCATAGCTCGCAAGATTTTGATAGCAATGTGGCCCAGGCCGCCGATACCGATAACGCCGACGCGACTCATTGCCGTAATATTGCTCATCAGCAGAGGTTTGAATACGGTAATACCGCCGCACAGCAGTGGCCCGGCACTGGCAACATCAAGGTTTTCCGGCAGTGGGATCACCCATTGCCAGTCAGCACGCAGTTTCTCTGCAAAGCCACCGTTGTTGAGAATGGTCGGCGTGGAGCCCTGGTGACAGTTTACCTGTTCGCCATTGATGCAGGCATCGCAGTGCTGGCAGCTTTTGGCGGTCCAGCCAATACCGACGCGCTGGCCTACTTTCAGGCCCTTAGACTGGGCAGCGTCACCAAGCGCAGAAACACGGCCAATAACCTCATGGCCAGCGATAGTTGGGTAGCTGGAGATGCCCCATTCGTTATCGATCATCGACAGGTCAGAATGGCAGACACCGCAGTATTCAACTTCAACTTCCACTTCTTCCGTGCTCAGCTCACCTGCTTCGTACTCATACAGTTCCAGGGCCTGACCCGCTTTCATCGCTGCGTAGCTTTTAATTTTCACTCTTCACCTCGTTGCAAAATTTACCTGAGAGAGTTTAGCAAAGCCTGCCACTCTGCCATGAAGCGAAACGAGGCGGAGGAGAGATCTGCTTTGTATCTGCATGTAAATATTGCTGTTTTAACGCCCATATTTTACTTCAACGTGACAAGAAGACGTAGCAGAAAACGCACCTTCGTGACAACGTCACATCCACTGCGCCCTGTTTCGTTGGCGACTGCCGCGCTAACTGGTAAGATTTTGCTGAACGTGACCAATCGCTTCAACAACTTGCGTCGAATTAGCCTGAATGTTCACAATGACATCTCCGGCTTCCCTTACCAGATGTACCCCTTCGTCAGCCCGCACCAGGTTCGCCGTGATATTTTTTTGCGCGGTAGCGGCCAGTTCATGATTGCGCTCCACCACGCCGGTAATTTCCTGGCTGGCAGAATGGATATGGGCGGCAAGGCTACGTACTTCATTAGCAACCACGGCAAAACTTCGGCCATGCGTTCCCGCACGAGCCGCTTCTACCGCCGCATTAAGCGCCAGCAGATTAGTCTGGCTGGCGATGGAGCGTATCGTCTCCACAATTATGCCTATCTGGGCAGACTGCGAGCTTAATCCATTAATATCATCCGAGACTTTGCGCAGCTCGCCCGCTATTTCATTCATTTTCCTGACGCTGTTTTCAATAACGCGGACGCCAATTCGGGTGTTATCGCTGGTCTCCAGCGCGGCCTGGAAAGCCTGCTCCGCCGCTTCCCGCTCCAGCTGACCTTTCTGCACTTGTGCAGTGACATCAGTGGCGAATTTTACCACCTCATATAGCTGTTTATTCTCATCAAATACGGGGTTATAGGTGGCGCGTAACCAGATGGTTTTGCCCTGTTTATCGACGCGCGGAAACTGACCGGAAACGAAATCGCCGTGGCGGAGCTTCTTCCAGAATTCACTGTATTCTCTGCTGGCGGCCAGTTCAGGCGAGCAGAACCTGCTGTGGTGTTGGCCAATAATTTCGGCTGCCTGGTAGCCCATTGTTTTCAGGAAGTTATCATTAGCGCGAAGAACCTGCCCGCTAAGGTTAAAGGCAATCACCGCCATCGAGCGGTTAATCGCATTAGTCATCGCGCGCTGCTCCTGAGCATCCAGGATACGGTCAGTGATATCTGACGCCAGCTTAACAATTTTCACCACCCTGCCGTTGCGGTCCTGCACCGGCACATAGTTAGCCTCCAGCCAGATAGGGCGGCTGTTTTTTGCCAGGCGCAGGAATTTATTGCTGAAGCTTTCGCCACGGCGCAGACGTTGCCAGAAATGGCTGTACTCTGCCGAGCTGACTAAGGAAGGCGGACAGAAGAGGCTGTGGTGCTGACCAATAATTTCAGCCAACTCATAACCCATTTTTTCAAGGAACAGCGTATTAGCGCCTGATATTATGCCGTCAGCGCTGAATTCAATCATGGCTATCGCTTCATTTAACGAATTGAGCGTAGCCTGCGACTGACGGGAGTGATGATAAAAAACACGAGATAAAACCCCGGATTTAATGGTACCGATCATGTTGTAACCTTTTTGTCATATTTATGGTATTCGTCACAAATACACTATCGGCATTTTGCAGCAAAAATTAAGCTGTACTTAAAAAGCAACTTTGTAAAAAAATGCTTTAAAAAAAAGGAGATCCGTTTGATCCCTTCGACTTCTCCTGGTTACAGGTTGCTCAGCGAATAACCTCTAATAAAATCAACGAGGCCCCACGCAGTAGTGTGAAATTACCCATTTTTTACCTACTTTTGTTATTTGGATCAGCTAAGGCATTTCCGGTATCGTGCAGCGATTACCTGAGCTTGAGCGAAGCTTTCAGACAGACGTTTACTTTCCTCCGACTTTCTGGGTTCTCTTCAGCGGTTCATGACGATGGGCATTCTCTTGCCCGCAGTTCCAATGAGCATTTTTTCCAGCTTTAACAATTACTCACGACCGTTATCCCTGACTTTCTGCAAACTCATTGCCAAAGTAATCGCCTCTTTACCCCCTTATTTCCGCCTTTGCTTTAAGTCAAATTGCGCTAAAGTATCGGCCAATCTGGAGAATTATTTACTTTCCACTTCTGAACTCTGACTAAAAGGTCTTTTTTGCGTGGCAAAATCATTCTTACGCAGCGGAAGTTTGGACGCGGTTCTGCCTCTTGGCGAGAACGGTCAGCCCGTTTATCTCTCGGCTCTGCAACTGCGCGAAACCCTTCGCCTGAGAAAGCAGCAGCAAATTGCCGACTGCCTGGCGATCCCTCAGCCCAATGATGCGGGCGACCGGCTCGACTGGTATTCCCCCGTTACGGGTAAAGTTACCTCGTGGGCTGCAGCCAGCGACAGCGCCCGCAGCCACGCGTTAAACCAGCTTATTGCCTGTCAGCAGGCCGTGGCGGATATGTGCCAGAAGGCGCAACAGTCAGAGAAAACCAGCCAGAAGCTGTTTGGCGCCCTGCTTGCCAAAGCCCTGCAATTTCCCGATCAAAACTTTGTCTATCTGGTAGGTGGCAAACCCGTCCTGACCTTCTGGGGCTTTGTCTCGCTGGATAAAAAGTCCCGCCAGGACGCGCTGGATTGCCTGCGAGCCACGGAAGAAGATGAGCCGCCGCTGAATTTATCAAAGCTGGCCGCCCCGGTTGTTCCTGCTCTCTCTCCAGCCGCACCGGTTATTGTTCCGGCTCCGGTTAACGCCGCGACGTTGCCGGAAGCGGATGCGCCGCTCGTTGTTGAAGCTCAAGCTGTGGCCGCACCGGAGCCGGCTGCAGAAGCGGCCCCGCCAGCGCCTGAAACACCAGCTGCGGCACCCTCGCCTGCAGCAAAAAATAAGCTGATTCGCTATGGCTGGATGCTGCCTGCAGCGGCGCTGCTGATCGCTTTTGGTATTCAGCTCAAAGGCTGCGTTTCACAGCCAGAAAAACCGATGGCGCAAAACAGACCTGAAGAGAAAGTAGCAGCGCCAGAACCTGCCAAAACGGCTGCGCCTGCGGTAAAAGCTCCCGCTCCGGTTGCTGAAGTTAAGCCAGCGGAACCGGTTGCCACAGCGCAGAAAAGTGATGCCACATTACCTGTTGCCACAGCCAGCGTTAGTCCACCACAAACGGAAGCTGTGCCTGCTGTCGCAGAACCCATACCAGAAGAGCCTGCACCCGCACCTGCTCCGGTAACCAAAGAAGATCTGGTGATGCCAGCCGATGCCGTCAAGCTGGGGTCAACCAAATTCCTGAATGGCAACTGGCGCGTCATTGTCGGGGGTAAAAACCCGATTACCGGCAAGCCGCCGAGCCTGCGTTACCAGCTTAAAAATGGCAAAGGCATTGCCAAAATTACCCAAGGCGACGGCATCAGCTGCCGTGTGGAGGTCTATGCGGGCCTGATGAGTTCAGGCAACCTGGTGATCAACAGCCGCACCAAAGCGAAATGCAGCGATGGCTCCCGCTATCAGATGCCTGAACTGGTGTGTAAGCAAGGCGCCACCGGCGCTGCAGAGTGTAGTGGCCAGTACGATGCCAATACGGTGTTACCGATGACGATGAAGCGTGAGAGTAAATAATGATGCTGGCGACCATAGCTGACTTTAAACCTAATATGACGCTGATTCAGAACAGTGGCATTCAGTTCCTCGACTTTGCGCTGACGCCAGAACTGGACGACAGCCTGCCGGGAAAATTTGTTCGTCAGACCGCTAACGGCCCTCTTCTGCGGCTGAATTTCAACGAACAGAACGGCAAATATCTGCTGCCCGTCAATGCTGGCAGCACGCCTGAAGTGGTAAAGCCGGAATTCAGTTTCCCGCTCGGGCAGTCGCTTGATCTGCTTAACGGCATCTGGCTGCCGCTGCCCTTTTTCCGCTTCAATCCGCCTCGCACCTTTATTGGTGGGCCGGATAACTGGGCGCGTGTACAGATTATCAAACTGGATAAGCCTGATCAGAACGGCAATTCCCACCGTGTTTGTCTGGCTTTCGAAACGCGCGTCTGGGCCGAAGGTGAAGACGAGTCACTGGCGCTGAATGAGAGCGACGTGAAGAACGGCGTCAGCTTTGCGCTGGCGCACCGCAGCAACGAGCTGGGTGAATTTCTTGACCATACCTGGATTGATGGCTGGCTGCGTGAAGTCTTCAGCCAGCAGGCTACTCATGTTGAACAGCGCCCGCAGGTAAACATCCGCACCGCGCTGCGCGAATTTGAGTATCAGGCACACTACCTGAATATTCTGCATATGCTCGGCCACCAGCTCGCTTTGCCGGAACTGAAGATCAGTGCCGCCACGCTCTCGGCCCCCGCCATTCCGGTAGATCTGATTCTGGACGTGGGTAACTCGCACACCTGCGGCATCATGGTGGAAGATCACGTTGACGATCATCATGGCCTGAAGCACACCTATGAACTGCATCTTCGCAACCTGAGCGAACCTCATCAGCTGTTTAACGAACTGTTTGAAAGCCGCGTGGAGTTTGCTCAGGCTACATTTGGCAAGCAAAACTTCTCGGTGGAGAGCGGCCGTGATGATGCCTTCATCTGGCCTTCAATTACCCGCGTGGGCCGCGAAGCAAGCCATCTGGCATTACAACGTTTGGGCACCGAAGGCGCAACAGGCATCTCCAGCCCGCGTCGCTACCTCTGGGATGAAGAGGGTTATACGCCGGGCTGGCGCTTCAGCCGCACGCCGGGCAATGCCGCACAGGAGCCGCTGGCGACAGCCGCACCGATGACCAATCTGGTCAACGATGAAGGTCAGCCGCTCTATAACCAGCCGCTGGACGAACGTTTGCCGGTGTTTTCCCCACACTACAGCCGCAGTTCGGTGATGAGCTTTATGCTCTCTGAGCTACTGGCCCAGGCGCTGATGCAGATGAACAGCGCGGTACAACGCCAGAAAATGTTGCACAGCAGCGCGCCTCGCCAGCTACGCAATATCATTCTGACGCTGCCTTCCGCTATGCCAAAGCCAGAGCGGGAGATCTTCCGCCGCAGAATGCAAGAAGCCATTGCCCTGGTGTGGAAAGCGATGAGCTGGCATCCAGCTGATGAGGACTTCACCAGCGCTAAAGATAAGGCAAAAAGTCTGGTGCCAGTGCCGGAAGTGCAGATGGAGTGGGACGAAGCGACCTGCGGACAGATGGTCTATCTCTACAATGAAACCCAGGTCAATTTTGGTGGCCGTGCGGAAGCTTTCTTTGTCAGCATGGCGAGGCCGGATCGGGCACGGGCTGCCGATGAGCTGCCAGGTAAAACGCTGCGCATTGCCTCTATTGATATCGGCGGCGGAACCACTGACCTGGCGATCACGCAATATCGCCTCGACGACGGCGTAGGCAATAACGTTAAAATCATGCCGCGGCTGCTGTTCCGTGAAGGGTTCAAGCTGGCCGGTGACGATATTCTGCTGGATGTGATCCAGCTGTACGTTCTGCCTGCCTTGCAGGCGGCGTTTAAGCAGGCTGGCATGGTCAATCCTGAAGGAGTCATGACCCGTCTGTTCGGTCATGAAGGCCGCATTGACGGACACTCGACCCTGCGTCAGCAGGTGACCCTGCAAATCTTTATCCCGGTTGGTCAGGCGATTCTGGAAGCCTATGAGCAGTTCGACCCGCTGGAGCTGAACGCGGAAGTGGACGCCCGCTTTGAGGAGCTGCTGGCCCTGCCGCCAACGAAAAAATTGCTGGATTACATCAACCGGGAGATCCAACGGGAGCTGCCAGGCGATGCGGAAGAGTTTGATATTCTGCGCGTCCCGCTGATTGTGAAATTGAGCAAGCTGCACGCTGAATTCCTTTCGCCACGCATGAACATCACCCAGAGCCTGCGCTCCATGTCTGAAGTGGTGGCGGTGTATGACTGTGACGTGCTGCTGCTGACCGGGCGTCCCTCACGCTTCCCCGGCGTGCAGGCGCTGTTCCGCCATCTGCAACCGCTGCCGGTGAGCCGTATTCTTTCGCTTGATGGCTATCACACTAACGACTGGTATCCGTTTAACAAACAGGGACGGATTGAGAACCCGAAATCTACCGCGGCCGTCGGCGCGATGCTTTGCCTGCTCTCTCTGGATCTGCGCCTGGCGAATTTCTGGTTCAAAGCGGGAGATTTCCAGCCTTACTCCACCATTCGTTATCTGGGGATGCTGGACAGCAACGGCGCGCTGAGCAGCGATAACGTCTGGTACAGCGATATCGACCTTGATGAAGAGAAGTTCACCCTGGATGCCCGGGCCCGTTTCCAGGTGCGTGGCGCGCTGACGCTGGGCTTCCGTCAACTCGATAACGACCGCTGGCCAGCCTCACCGCTCTACACGTTGCAAATTGCCGATCCTCAGCTGGCGCGCAGCGTGGCGGGAGATAAAGTTCTTAAAATCAAATTGGCTGTAGCCAGACAAGCTGGTGAGTTTGGCCCGGAAAGATTTGAAATTGCCGATGCCACACTGGATGATGGCAGCCAGGTGCCGCTGGAGCATCTGCGCCTCAAGCTCAACACCCTGGCCAGCAACGGATCGGGATTAACCCATTACTGGATTGACAGTGGGAGCGTATACAAGAAATGAAACCGTTGACGCCTAAACAGTTGTCGGGCACGTTCGGCAAAAAACTCGAGACGCTGAACAAAACCATCGTTAACTCCCTTGCCTGGCTGGAGAGCGCCCGCGAGAATGCGCCGCGTCTGGATATGGAGGCCGATCGCCTCAGCGTCCGGCTACAGCGCCAGCGGAATAAGGCGAGCAATCTGCTGGAAGCCGCAGGTAAAGAGTGCGCCATCGGCTTCTTTGGACTCTCTCAGGCGGGAAAGTCCTATCTGATAACTGCGCTGGCAGCCAGCGATAAAGGCAGAATGGAGATTGCGCTGGGCAGCGCTAATCTGGAGTACAGCCAGCTTAACCCGCAACAGCAGACCTGCACCATGGTCACCCGTTACAGCGGTCAACAGATCCGCGTCGATAACGAATGGCCCGTGCAGATGGCGTTGTTAAGTGAAGAGGAGCTGGTGGCGATCCTGGCTGACGTCTGGGTTCGCCGGACAGAGGGTCGGACCGTTATGCTGGATGAACAGCAGATCTCTGAGCGCCTGAAGACAGTTTCCATGTATCGCCAGTCTGAAGCGATTGATGGCATGAAAGCTGGCGATGTGGTTGCCCTCTGGGATCGCCTGACGACCTCTCAGCTTTGCGTCAGCAAGGCGCTGGAGACGCATTTCTGGCCGCTGGCTATTGAGCTGGCTCCGATGCTGGGCGTGGACGACCGTGCGCGGTTGTTCTCGCTGCTCTGGGGTGAAGATCCTGAGCTGACCGCGCTCTACCGCCAGCTGGCGCACGTTCTTCACCATGTATCGGGTGTACCTCGCGTGCTGGCTCCGCTCTCCGTGGTGGACGATCCCTCCCTTAGCGTGCTTAACACTCACGGGCTGCGCTACTTTAACGCCTCCTCAGATCGGGTTATTCAGGTTGTGCCGCAGCATGGCGGTCGTAACCTTCAGCCGGTCAACCTGGCTTTAGCCGAACTGGCGCTGATGGGACGTGAGGTGCTGATGCCGCTCTATAGCGCCCCGCGTGAAAGCCTGTTTGAACAGGTTGATCTGCTGGATTACCCCGGCTTTGAAACGCCTTCCGTACTGCCAGATGACGAGCATCATGCGCTGGCGCTGGCCTTTATGGCCGCCAAGCGCGCGTTCCTGTTAACCCGCGCGGCGGAACATCAGGATGTGAATCTGTTGATGGTGTGCAGCGCCGTAGGGCATCGCTCAGAAACCCGTACCGTAGGCCGCGTGCTGGACAACTGGGTGAAGCAGACCCAGGGTGAAAATAGCCAGATCCGCAGCCGACGTAAACCGGGCCTGATTTGGGCGCTGACGCCATTCGATCAGCGCATCACGCACGGGCAAAATTTTGATGCCGCCGTTCAACGCTATGTTGGCAACCCTGGCGATGCCTGGGGCTCAATGCTGGCGATGGATGAGAAAGGCGTTAAGCGTATGGCTGGCTGGCTGATGACAGAAATTCGTCGTGAAGCGAAGGTAGAACGCTTGCAGGAGCAGAGTGATGAGATCCGCCGTGAGCTGCGCGAAAATCTGTTAGGCCGCTGGTATCTGGCGTCTGAAAAAGAAGAGCCGCAGGCCCGTTTGCGTATAGCGGAAACGCTGCTGAAATCGCTTCAGGCTCGCACAGGCGTGCACGGTGAACTGCTGGAAAGGCTGCTGCCCTCGCGCGAAACGTTGCGCCATCTCTTCCTGCAGCGTCAGAATCCTGGCGAGCGTCCGCTGGTTGAAGAGTATGCCCTCAGTGAAGAGGACCCTTTTGGCATCGGCATGAGTATTGACCTGCTCAGTGATGAGCCGGTACAGGGTTTGATCAACACCGAAACGCACGCCGCATCTGAAGAGCCGGAAGCGGAATTTGCCCAGCAGGTTTACCGCCACTGGATCAATACTCTGCGTCAGCTTCCCGATCAGGGGGCGCTGCTGGAGCTGCTGGGCATCACTAAACCTACGCTGGAAATGTTGACCGAAGAGCTGGTGACGGCCAGTATTCGCCTGGATATTGAAGCGGCGCTGGTAAAAATGCTTACCGACCACGAAGCGCCGGGCACACCGGTTGAAATGATGGCCGATCGCCAGGTTTCACGCGCGCTCAGCGTGATGGGCGATTTCGTCGCCTGGCTCGGCTTTCAGCATCTGCCGGAAGCGCAGCGTCCGGAGAGCAAGATTAATCGCGGGCAGAAGATTTTCGCCAAGCCGGAAACGCAAACGGCCAGCCTGGGTCCGGGTCAGCGCCTGACCAAACTGGCGCTTAAGCCTAATAATCACGCCGCCTACTATATCTATGACTGGCTGGTTGGACTGAATGAAATGATTTTGCAAAATGCGGGATACTCCGCAGCACGTGAAATCGATGCCGGGCATCGCGAAGAGCTGGCGGCAATTCTGAAGCAGATTGGCCGCTAGTTTATTTCTGCGGCTTATTTCTCCCTCTGAACTTACGGACTGAAGGGACACCGGTTAATGCCGGTGCCCTTCCCGCCGTTATCTTTTCCTGAACCTTAATGACGCAACCCGCCTCGTGGCTACCCTGCCCCGCGCAATTAAAGTCTGACACTGAGTCCCACAGAGATGCACTTTTCAGCTAACTAAAGCACTTATATTCATTAAGCCGTTTAGGCGCTGTTTGTTATGTTGCTGAAACAGAAATAACTCTCCGGGAAAACAATGAAAAAGATTTTGCTTAGCGGCCTGATTGCCGCTGCACTTAGCGCGTCTGCCTTTAACGCACTGGCTGAGACCGCCCCGAAAACAGTCACCATCGGCTTTCAGAAAGCGAATATTTTTGCGCTGCTGAAATACCGCGGCACGCTGGACAGTGATTTCAAAAAACAGGGTATTGCCGTGAAATGGGTTGAGTTCCCTGCCGGGCCACAGATGCTGGAAGGGCTGAACGTGGGCAGTATCGATCTGGCCGCTACTGGCGATGCCCCGCCTGCTTTTGCTCAGGCGGCGCAGGCCGATCTGGTCTATCTGGCCCATTCGCCAGCCAACCCAAAAACCGAAGCTATTCTGGTGCCGGAAAATTCGGCGATCAAAACCGTTGCCGATTTAAAAGGCAAACGCGTGGCGCTGAATAAAGGTTCGGACGTTAACTACCTGCTGGTCAGCGCGCTGGAAAATGCCGGGCTGAGTTATAAAGACGTTAAGGCGATCTATCTGCCGCCAGCCGATGCGCGCGCAGCCTTCCAGCGTGGCGCGGTGGATGCCTGGGTTATCTGGGACCCCTACTACGCAGAGGTGGAAACCAACGCTAAAGCGCGGCTATTAAAAAATGCCGAAGGTCTGGTGCCGCATTACACCTTCTATCTGGCGAGCCGTAAATTTGCTGATACTTATCCGCAGACGGCAAAAGAGGTGGTAGATAAGCTGGGAGCTCTGAGTGCCTGGGCAAACAAAAATCCGGATGAAGCCGCAAGAATACTCTCGGTTTCCACCGGGTTGCCACAGCCAATCTGGCAGCGAGCTGTTGCCAGAATGCCGTTTGGTGCAGAACGCATGACGCCGGAAGTATTTAAGGAACAGCAGGCGCTGGCGGATAAGTTTACGCAGATTGGCTTACTGCCCGTTAAGGTGAACGTCAGCAGTGCTACCTGGTCGCTGGATAAGAAGTAGCAGGAAGACAAGATAAAGGGTAATCACAAGGTTGCCCTTTATTACGCCACCCTATCGCACGCAGAAGCTTCAGCATTCGATGCAGGGCGGCAGCCACTGGGTTCTTCGTTCGTCACATGAGTCCCTGGCACCTGCATCGTTTTGCCCCCACCAGTGAAACGCGACTCTTTATTCAGCCGCTGATTAACCTTAGCTGATTTCCTTGGTTCACCTTCCCCCTGTAAAAGCCCGATATTTAACGTCATCTCTCTGTAAATAGTGACGTTTAAGAATCGATCATGCTTTCCCCTTTCTCCTGGCAAACCTTTTTACCCATTAATATGCAAGGTAATTATGACTTCATTATCCTCCAGCCAACTGGTGCAATGGCGCCGCGAACTGCATCAATTCCCGGAACTCTCGAATCATGAGTTCGCTACAACTGAACGTATAAGCCGGTGGCTGACGCAGGGCAATATCCGCCTTTTGTCATTCGGATTAAAAACCGGGGTAGTTGCTGAAATTGGTCAGGGAGAGCCGCTGATTGCCCTGAGGGCCGATATTGATGCGCTGCCCATTGATGAAGCGGTCAGCCATTCGTGGCGGTCGAATAATCCGGGCGTCATGCACGCCTGCGGACATGATATTCATACTTCCGTAATGCTTGGCGTGGCTTATCAGCTTAAAAAGTCTGAAGCTGAGCTGAAAGGCCGGGTTCGCATCCTGTTTCAACCGGCCGAAGAGACCTTCAACGGTGCGCAACAGCTGATTGATGCTGGCGTACTGAATGGCGTGCAGGCAATTTTCGGTATGCACAACGCACCAGACCTGCCGCTGAACAGATTCACCACGCGCGCTGGCCCGTTCTATGCAAACGTCGATCGTTTTGTCATTCGTGTGACGGGCAAAGGCGCTCACGCGGCCAGACCCCATGAAGGGATCGATTCCATTGTGATTGCCAGCCAGATCGTCACGGCGCTGCAAACGCTGCCGAGCCGGATCTTCAGCTCGCTGGAGTCCGTTGTAGTCAGCGTAACCCGCTTCACCGCCGGAAATACCTGGAACGTACTGCCGCAGAGCGTGGAGCTTGAAGGCACCGTGCGGACGCATAACGCTGAAATCCGGGCACAAATTCCACAAAAAATTGCGGCGTTGATTAACGGTATCGCTGGTGGGTACGGCGCTAAGGCAGCGCTGGAATGGACTGAAGGGCCACCCGCTTTAGTTAACACACCCGAGTGGGCTGAATTTGCGCTTGAGCAGGCGAGCCTGGCAGGTTATCAGGCTGAACCCGCCGTTACGCCGCAAATGGGCGGCGAGGATTTCGCCTTCTATCTGCACCATGTGCCGGGCGTATTTGTCAGTATCGGCAGCGCGAGTGAATTTGGGCTGCATCATCCTGGCTTTGATCCTGATGAAGAGATTATCCCTTCTGCCATCAACTATTTTACCCGGCTGGTCCCACGCGCCTTAGAGCGGGTCGCGGCTAAAAAATAAGAAAGGAATTTTATTATGCTTGTCCCTACCCCAAAACCGTACTCAATCATGTTGTGATTAACGTTGCTGACCAGTTAGATGCCGCCAGCGCACTTTACCGCAGGCTCGGCTTCCAACTGACTGAACGTGGGCATCATTCCCTGGGTTCGGGCAATCACCTGGCGGTGTTTGGTGAAAATTATCTTGAGCTGCTTGGCTATGAAAAGGACAAAAAAAACAGCCGTGCCGATCTCTGGCAGGCATCACCTGGTCTCAGCGGACTGGTCTGGAAAACGGAGGATGCCGACCGGGAATATAATCACCTGGTACGACAGGATTTAGAGAGTGACCAGCCAGCATCGTTCAACCGGCCGGTAACCCTACCCGATGGCACGGTGAGTGAAGCGCAGTTTCGTACCGTCAGGATCCGCCCGGCGCTTCCATCAATAACGTTAGCGGCTATGCAGGCTGAATTTTCCTGCCGTAGCCTCTTCTGCTTCCCGCATTACGGCTACCACGCTGTCAAATTGGTGCGGATCGGCATGCATGTCAAGATGGCGAAGCGTGACGCGCACCGGCAGATTAATCATGCCGGTCAGCGCGTCCCATAACGCGTCCAGATTATTGCCAAACTCCATGCCGATGGCGAACTTATGGCAAAACTGGCGGTAAAATTCCGTTACGTCGGCAATATTGTCAAAGTCGAAACTGATGCTGTTCATCTCAGTACACCTGTTCAACGTGACGATAATGATCTCGGGTCACGTAAATCATCCCGTCGCTGGAATAGAGCATACGGTCGCTGCCCCGCCGCCCGCAGTCATAGTTAACATCCGCCTCAAACCAGCGACGCCCCGCCTTTTCCGGCAGAACTTTTTCACGGTTAGAGAAACGGTCACCCCCTATCGCCCGGCCCGGCAACGTCTGGCAAAGATTGCCCTGGGCCGGCTCCCAGCCCAGCTTTCTCGCCGCATTTTTAGTCAGGTAATAAGCAGGCAGGCGCTGATGCTGATGGAGGTAATCCGCCACGCGCTGCTGCTGCGTGAGCGTGGCGATATCGGTTGCTGAAGCGCTCTGAGAAGCCCGCTGCTGAGCAGGCTGATGGATGGGATGGCGCAAACCGGCAAAGGTGGCAACCAGCGCCAGAATGGCCGCTACAATTAATTTTTTATTCATGCGCCGAGTTTACCCCGGCAGAATATTTAACGTCTATTTCTTCTCTGCGTATTTCTGTAATGTCGCCGGCGTCACTAACTCAAAGGGGATCCAGTAATAGGGTTCCAGCTTCTCGCCTTTAATCATCCGCTGCGCCACCTCTACCGAAGCTTTGCCCTGCCCGATAGCATCCTGGAATACGGTAACCTGCATTTTGCCTGTCGACATCGCTTTAAGGCCATCTGGCGTGGCATCTATGCCGCCAATCAGGATTTTGCTCTCTTTTTTGCCCGCCTGCTGCAGTCCCATTATCGCGCCGATTGCCATTTCATCGTTATTGGCCGCGACGATATCGATCTCCTCGCCGTTGGTCAGCCAGTTCAGCATCAGATCCATCCCTTCACTGCGGGAGTAGTTGGCCGTCTGCTTCTGCACCACGCTCATTTTGGGGTATTTGGCGACAACCTGCTCGACATCTTTGGTACGCTGGATAGCCCCGGCGTCGGTCAGATTACCTATCATCACCGCCACTTTGCCCTGATAGTTTGCCAGACGTGCCAGCTCTTCCATTTGCAATGTGCCGGACTGCTTTTCATCTGAGCCGACAAAAACCACGCCTGAAGGTAACTTGATGTCACCGGGCGTGCGGTTGACGTAAACCAGCGGTATTTTGGCTGCGGTAACCAGTTTGGTGATGGCAGGCGTGCCTGCCGAGTTAACCGGATCAACAATGATCGCATCCACGCCCGCGCTGATAAAACTTTGCACCTGATCGGTCTGTTTGCCTACATCACCACGGGCATCTTCAAACTGCACGGTTAGCCCTCTGGCTTTGGCCTCTTTGTCGATAGAGTGACGAATAATCGTCAGAAAGTTTTGATCGAAATAAGCCATCGAGACGCCGATAGTTTCTGCCAGCGAAGAGGCAGAACAGCTGAGGGTCATTAACAACAGTAAAGTTTTGCAGGTTTTCATTATCAATCTCCAGAGGGTGATCGGCCTGCGCCGTTTCGCACTCAAAACGAAACGGAATTACCGATAGAAGAAGATAATGAAATAAACAGTTTTATCGCAAGCATCGCGTTTCCGTTCCGCTGGGCGGCTCACATTTCCTCTCAGGCGATATCCATCAACATCAGCAGTAAAGGGGTAGTGACAGCAGAGAAAATTGTCGAAAGCAGCATGCTGGTGGCTGCCGGACCGGTTAAGGCATTAAATTGTTGAGACATCAGATAAACGTTGATCCCCACCGACATCGAACCTAAAAGCACCACGACTTTGCTCTCCAGCGGCGGCAGCCCAATCAGCCAGGCCAGCCCCCAGATCACCAGCGGTTGTACAATCAGCTTTAACAGGCAGATTGCATAGCTCTCTTTCAGGCCCTCCTTTATTTTATAAGCGGCAAGGCTCATGCCCAGCGCCACCAGCGCCAGCGGTACGGCAATTTTGCCCAGCATACTAATGGGCTGATCGACCATCTGCGGCAACGAAAGCCCCGTCAGGCTGAATAATGTGCCAGAGAGGATAGCGATAATCAGCGGATTTTTCAGTACGCTAATGGCAGTTTTGCCAAAGCCTGTCAGGCTGAGCGAACCATGTCTGAACCACTCCACCGAGACCGTAGCGAGCGTCCACAGAATCAGGCCGTTAAAGACCAGCACCAGCGCTACAGAGGGGATCGCTTTTTCTCCCAACATTACGGTAGCAATCGGCAGGCCCAGCATCACGTTGTTAGAGAAAATCCCGCCAAGTGCAAATACCGAACCCGATATCCCATCGAGCCGAAAAACGCGCGCCGCAATAATGCGTCCAAGAAGAAAGACGATCAAACAGCCTCCAAAAAAAGCGATCAACAGGCGGGCATCCACTGGCGGGCTTTTGCTGAAATCGCTCATCAACCTGAACAGCATCGCCGGCAACGCAATCTTAAAGACCACGCGGTTTAGCGCTTCGCTGATGCTCTCTGGCCATTTACGCCAGCGAACCAGCAGCCAGCCCAGGGCGATAAGAATAAAAAGCGGCATGGAGAGCAGGATTTGGTGAAACAAGGTATCCAAAAGCGCAGGCATGTAAGACTTATTCCTCAGTCGTTTTCTCTACCATAAGATCGATGTGATTCAACGTAAAGCCTTGAAGAGATTAAGGGGAAGAAAAGCCGGGTGAACGCGGCTGTTTCTCATGTTTGCGGCGCAAGCCTGAAGACGGTAACGCTTTGCAGTAGATTTTCCGCCTGCGACTCTGCGGCAACGGTAGAGGGTTGTGACAACGGGGCCAGTAGCCGTTGTCGCTCTTTCATAACAGGTTCTGGCATGGGCATTACAGAGCTTTAAAGTGGGGATCTTACGGGCCGCTCAAGCAAAATAAGGCGGGACTGTCACAGTCCCGCTTCTTCTAAATCAGTCTGGCAAGACGCAGTTCACTTTTCAGATAAGCGTAATAAACCGGCGCGGCAACCACGCCTGCCAGCCCAAAAGCAGACTCAAATACCAGCATCGCCAGCAGGATTTCCCAGGTCTTGGCGTTGATACGCGTGCCAAAGATCTGCGCGTTGATAAAATACTCAAGTTTGTGTACCAGGATTAAAAACACCAGCGATATCACTGCCGCTTCCAGAGAGATGGAGAGGCCAATCAGCACAATGACCGTATTAGAGATCAAATTGCCAATGATCGGCAGCAGGCCGGCGACAAAGGTGAGGACCACCACGGTTTTTGCAAAAGGGAAATGCAGCCCAAACAGCGGTAACACGCCAAAAAGGAAGCCGCAGGTGAGAAGAGTATTAACCAGCGAAACTTTAATTTGCGCAAATACCACATTATGGAAGGAGGCGGCCAGCACCGTCAGCCTCTCCAATAGCGCATGTTTCAACGGGGCATCCAGCGTATTCAGGCTACTGATACGCAGCGAGATAATGGCACCTAAAAGCATGCCGATCAGCATTGTGGCGAAGGTGTGCGCCGCTGTCCGTCCAAAGGTTTGTACCACTACCAGATGTTCCCGCAGCCAGGTCACTACCTGATGCTGAAGCTCATCAATATCCGCAGGCAGATAGTGGCTGACAACGGGCGAGAGAGTACGCTGCGCGTCTTCCAGAAGTTTACTTGCCGCGGCGTGAAAGGCTGCCGGATTTTGAAAATCATGCAGCAGGAAGCCAATCAGCTTGGTGATGCCACCCACCAGCGCCAGCAGGATGATAACCGTCAGAAAAAAAATGATGATCCAGCGAGCCAGCGGCCCTTTGACCAGACGCTCTACCCACGGCGTTAATGCCAGGATAGTTTCATAAACAATGAACCCAGCCAGAAAACAGGGCAGCAGACGCAGGGGGAAAATCAGAAACAGCGCACCAAAAACTAGCAGATAGCTGGCGGCTTCACATATACCCTGCTTGTTCAGGTTCCACATCGGCATGACAATTCCTGTCTTAAACGTTAGCGCAATTCAGACAGTATACAATGGGTTGGCGGAGTTTTGCGGATTAAACGAAGAGAGGCTGAGATTCACAGCGGGCTAAACGCCCGCTATTGAAGAGAAGATCCGGCTATTGTGCGCAGGCGCTGACCTGAACCTGACGACGCCATGCGCCCGGAGATTGTCCGAACTGGCGTTTAAAGCTGCGATTAAAGGACTGCTGTGAGTCAAATCCAAAAGAGATAGCGACATCCAGGATCGGCTCGCCCCCGTTCGCCAGGCGTTCGGCGGATTTTTTCAGACGGCGCGCACGAATATACTCACCCAAAGCATAGCCAGTATGCTGCTTAAACATACGTTGCAGATGCCATTTGGAGTAACCAGCCCGGTCAGCTACGGTATCCAAATCCATCTTCCCTTCAATGTGAGTATCGATCCACTTTACCAGATCGTTAATAAAATCATCATGGCTCATTACTTTCCCCTTTGGCGCTTTTTGTTATTAGCCTGACTTGACCTCTTGCCCGCAGCAGGGTAAAAGGTAACTTTAATGAATGCATATACGCTAAAGCACCCGCCCCATTAATGCAAGTTTTATTGTTGCATTAAATGCGGTTCGCTGGCACTCTTGTCGCTGCCCTCTCCGCCTTTATTCACATTTTGCTACGTTCACTGACAAAAAAATGCTAAAGGCAACAATTATACTTGCACTTTATTGACCCTCTTCTTACAATCCAACCTGTTTAATGCAATTAACATAGTTGCATTTTATGCATTATGCCGTGCACTTTCACGTCGTCCAGCATCTGTAACAGGGATTAACCATCATGAGATCATTCACCGCTATGCGCCTGCGCACAATAGCGCTTCCGCTCCTCTCCGCTTTCTGGCTGATGGGATGTGATTCCAAAGGGGCCGAACAGAGCGCGCCACCTGCCCCACAGGTGAGCGTGGCAGAGGTTCAGCAACAAACGGTCAGCCAGTGGGATAACTTCAACGGGCGGATTGAGGCGGTGCAGAGCGTTCAGCTCCGGCCCCGCGTAACCGGTTATATCGATAAAGTGAATTACACCGAAGGCCAGGAAGTTAAAAAAGGCGACGTGCTGTTCTCCATTGATGACAGAACTTACCGGGCAGAGCTTGAACGGGCGCAGGCCGATCTCGCCAGCGCGCGTACTCAGGCTCAGCTGGCGCGTAGCGAATCGGGCAGGACGGAGAAACTGATTGGCAGCCAGGCCATTTCCCGTGAGGTCTGGGAACAGCGGCGTTCCGCCTCTACCCAGGCACAGGCCAGCGTGCTCTCAGCACAGGCTGCTGTTGATATGGCGCGGCTAAACCTGGATTTTACCCGCGTGACCGCGCCTATTGATGGCCGCGCCAGTCGGGCGATGATCACCTCCGGCAATCTGGTGACCGCCGGTGACAGCAGCAGTGTCCTTACCACGCTGGTTTCCCTGAATACCGTTTACGTTTACTTCGACGTTGATGAAGCCACCTTCCTGCGTTATCAGCAAATGAGCCGTCAGGGCGAGAGTGCGGCGAACAGCCATCATGCCTTGCCGGTGAAAATTGGTCTTGTAGGTGAACAGGGCTACCCGCATGAAGGCAAAGTCGACTTTACCGACAACCAGCTGACCGCCAGCACCGGAACCATCAGGATGCGCGCGTTACTGGATAACAGCCAGCGTCTCTATACCCCCGGCTTGTTTGCCCGTGTTCAGCTGCCTGGCCGTGCTGACTTCCCTGCCGTGCTGGTGAATGACAAAGCGGTGCTCACCGATCAGGACCGTAAGTATGTTTGGGTGATTGATGCCCAGAACAAAGCGCAGCGTCGTGATATCCAGCCTGGTCAGATAGCCAACGGCCTGCGTATCGTCCAGCAAGGGTTGCACTCTGGCGATCGGGTGATTGTGGATGGCGTTCAGAAAGTGTTTATGCCGGGGATGCCGGTAAATGCCAAAACGGTGCCGATGGCACCAGCCTCCCTTTAATTTAAGCTGCGGAAACTGATATGGATTTTTCCAGATTTTTCATCGACCGACCGATATTTGCGGCCGTGCTGTCGATTCTGATCTTTGTCTCCGGGCTGATTGCTATTCCGTTGCTGCCAATCAGTGAATACCCGGACGTGGTACCGCCGAGCGTGCAGGTGCGGGCAGAATACCCCGGCGCTAACCCGAAGGTCATCGCAGAAACCGTGGCAACGCCGCTGGAAGAAGCCATTAACGGCGTCGAGAACATGATGTACATGAAATCGATTGCAGGTTCAGACGGCGTGCTGGTGACCACCGTCACCTTCCGTCCGGGTACCGATCCGGATCAGGCGCAGGTTCAGGTGCAAAACCGCGTTGCTCAGGCCGAAGCTCGTCTGCCGGAGGATGTCCGTCGTCAGGGCGTCACCACGCAGAAGCAGTCTCCAACCATGACGCTGGTTGTGCATCTGGACTCTCCTTCAGGCCGTTATGATTCGCTCTACCTGCGAAACTATGCGCAGCTGAAAGTGAAGGATGAGCTGGCGCGTCTGCCGGGTGTGGGTCAGGTGCAGATTTTTGGTGCCGGTGAGTACGCGATGCGTATCTGGCTGGATCCGACCAAAGTGGCCGCGCGCGGTATGACGGCAGGCGATGTGGTAACCGCCATTCAGGAGCAAAACGTTCAGGTTTCTGCCGGACAGCTGGGCGCAGAACCTATGCCCAACAAGAGTGATTTCCTGCTGTCGATCAATGCTCAGGGCCGCCTGACCAGTGAAGATGAATTTGGCAATATTATCCTTAAAAATGGCGAAGATGGACAAATTGTCCGGTTGCGCGACGTGGCGCGTATTGAGATGGGTTCGGGAAGCTATGCGCTGCGTTCCCAGTTGAATAACAAAGATGCGGTAGGGATTGGTATCTTCCAGGCACCTGGCGCGAACGCTATCGACCTCTCCAATGCTGTCCGGGCGAAAATGGCCGAGCTGGCGACCCGCTTCCCCGATGGCGTGGAGTGGAAGGCACCCTACGACCCAACCATTTTTGTGCGTGATTCGATAAGTTCCGTGCTGCATACGCTGCTGGAAGCGATCCTGCTGGTGGTGCTGGTGGTGATCCTGTTCCTGCAAACCTGGCGTGCTTCCGTGATCCCACTGCTGGCGGTTCCCGTGTCGGTAGTGGGGACCTTCTCCGTGCTCTACCTGCTGGGCTTTTCGCTTAACACGTTAAGCCTGTTCGGACTGGTGCTGGCGATTGGTATCGTGGTGGATGATGCGATCGTGGTGGTGGAAAACGTCGAACGCAATATCGAAGAGGGGCTGGAACCGCGCGCTGCAGCGCATCAGGCGATGCGCGAGGTATCAGGTCCGATTATCGCTATCGCGCTGGTGCTTTGTGCGGTATTTGTGCCGATGGCCTTCCTCTCTGGGGTAACCGGTCAGTTCTACAAGCAGTTTGCCGTCACCATCGCTATTTCCACCGTAATTTCGGCAATTAACTCGCTGACGCTCTCGCCTGCGCTGGCGGCGTTACTGTTGAAGTCGCACGGCGCGCCAAAAGATCGTCCTACACGCATTATCGACTCCCTGTTTGGCTGGCTGTTCCGTCCGTTTAACCGGTTCTTTAACAAAAATTCCGAACGCTATCAGGGCGGCGTCTCGCGCATCCTTAAGCGTCGCGGTGCGGTGTTTGGCGTCTATGTTCTGTTGTTGATTGGCGCAGGTGTGATGTTTAAAGCCGTTCCCGCCGGGTTTATTCCTACCCAGGACAAACTCTACCTGATCGGTGGCGTGAAGATGCCGGAAGGGTCGTCGCTGGAGCGCACCGATAGAGTGATCCGGCAGATGAGCGATATTGCGTTGCATACCGAAGGCGTGGCGGATGCGGTGGCTTTCCCAGGGCTGAACGCGTTGCAGTTCACCAATACGCCAAATACCGGCACGGTGTTCTTCGCGCTCAAACCGCTGGACCAGCGTACACGTTCTGCGGCGGAAATTAATGCCGAGATCAACGCTAAACTGGCGACGATTCAGGAAGGGTTCACTTTCTCAATTATGCCGCCGCCGATTTTAGGGCTGGGCCAGGGCGCAGGCTATTCACTCTATATTCAGGATCGCGCTGGTCTGGGATATGGCGCATTACAGGAAGCTGCCAATGCGATGGCGGGCACCATTATGCAAACGCCGGGCTTACACTTCCCTATCTCGACCTATCAGGCTAACGTGCCGCAGCTGGACGCGCAGGTGGATCGTGATAAAGCTAAGGCGCAGGGCGTGGCGTTAACCGATCTGTTTGGCACTTTACAAACCTATCTTGGCTCGTCGTACGTCAACGACTTCAACCGCTTTGGCCGTACCTGGAAAGTCTATGCGCAGGCTGACGGTCAGTTCCGTGACAGCATTGAAGATATCGCCAATTTGCGTACCCGTAATGCGGCCGGGGAGATGGTACCCATTGGCAGCATGGTGCATATCGGCACCACTTATGGACCGGACCCGGTGATCCGCTACAACGGTTTCCCGGCAGCTGACCTGATTGGCGATGCCGATCCGCGCCTGCTTTCCTCTGCTGAAGCGATGCAGGCGGTGCAAGGCATTGCTGACCAGATCCTGCCAAACGGCATGAATATCCAGTGGACTGACCTGAGCTATCAACAGTCAACTCAGGGCAACGCGGCGATCATCGTCTTCCCGGTGGCCGTACTGCTGGCGTTCCTGGTACTCGCAGCGCTTTATGAAAGCTGGACGCTGCCACTGGCGGTGATCCTGATTGTGCCGATGACCATGCTCTCTGCGCTGTTTGGCGTATGGCTGACCGGTGGCGATAACAACGTGTTTGTGCAGGTTGGACTGGTGGTGCTGATGGGACTGGCCTGTAAGAACGCCATTCTGATTGTGGAATTTGCCCGCGAGCTGGAGATGCAGGGCCGCACCATTGTGCAGGCTGCGCTGGAATCCTGCCGCCTGCGTCTGCGTCCGATCGTCATGACCTCTATCGCCTTTATCGCCGGAACTGTTCCGCTGATGGTGGGTCACGGCGCAGGGGCTGAAGTTCGCACCGTGACCGGGATCACCGTATTTGCCGGGATGTTGGGCGTGACGCTGTTCGGGCTGTTCCTGACCCCGGTCTTCTATGTTGCCCTGCGTAAACTGGTGAAAAAAGAGGAGCCTGTGGTAGAGAGCGAACCCGCTTTCGAAGGCTGAAAGTAAAAGACTCTGAAGTTAACTAGCGCGTTAAGGCTGGAGAAAGACAAAAAATGGGAAGCGATTTGCTTCCCATTTTTTTGTTCGCAATCCCGATTCCAAATCAACTGGGCACACTACTTCAGGATCAAAAAAGGGCGGACAACTTTCGCTGTCCGCCCTTTTGCGGAGATAAGCAGATTTATGTATCTGCTGCTTCGCGGGCTAAAAATGCCTCGCAGCTTCCTTCTGGATTACGGCGATCGCGCTCATAAATCTCGGTCAGCGCATCCGCTACCGTGCGTTTGGCCAGCACGTCGAGCGAAGCCTGCTCTGCTTCACGCGCCAGTTCTTTAAAGAACCAGCAGGTATTGGCGCTAACCAGACAGCGGGCAGGCACTTCCGGACGCCCTGCCAGCAGCGGCTTATCCTCCAGTACGGAGAGATAGATATCACACAATGTGATCTCTTCAGCCGGACGGCCCAGGCGAATAGTGCCGGTGCGGCCAAGCGTGGAGACAATAATGCCATCGCGGGTCAGCGGCACCATCATCTTGCGGACGAAGCTGGGGTTGGCCTCAAGGCCCATTGCCAGAATTTTGCTGGTGCTGCGTTTACCTTCCCGCTCCGCCTGGGCTACGCTGAGCACCATTTGTAAGGCTGTAGGAAAACGAATATCAAGCATGTTCAGATCCTTGCTTTTAGCTGTGCATCACCGTTTCAGCGGCGGTCTTAAAAAGCATTAAAAATCAGTCAACTAATAAAAACAGTACCCGATTAATATAACAAATATTGTTGCTTTTTAGAAGGATCGGCTTAAGCGATTACTGCTATTCCCTTTATCATTATGAAAAATATGGGATTATGGTCACAAGTCGTTGGCAGCGATGATGCGGGTAAGTTCCGCACGTTGGCGGACGTTATCCGCAATAGCGGCAATCTTTGGCGTATGTTGGTGAAACCAGGCCTTTCTGGGGCGCCAGCAAACTATCAGCGGTTGGATAAGCCAGCTTTTCGTTACCCCCGTAAGGCCTTTCCACTACCAGAACTTCAAGCCAGACACAGAGCGCTGAGTAAAAACGTTGCCGGTGAGGGGCTTCTCTTTTGCAAGCTTCCGCTCAGGAAAAGCGACAAACCTGAGGAATGATTTCAGACAAGGCTATATTAAATGGGCAGGAACCAGAGATGCTTTAGATGTCGGTTGCTGCCCTGAAGGGTCAAAGCGCTATTAACCTGCGTTCAGGATGTTCGTCCAGACGGAATCTGCGCGAGCTAACGAGTCTGTAATTCCCTCTCCTGCACCTGTTACCAGGCCAAAGACCGCACCCCAGATCCCGCCAAACAGTCCACCAATGACACCCTGTGCCGGTGCCAGAATGCCGCTGGACACGCCATTGGTGTTGGCGGAAATATTATAACAAGACCACGCTACACCCATTGCGCCAGCAATCGTCCCTATTACTGCTCCGCCAATACTATCCAACAGTCCGGTTGAAGCTGCGCCTGAAACCATTTGTGTTTCTGCAATGCTGAGTTCTTTCATTTTATCTCCCTTAACTTCTTAATGAATATAAATATATATAAGGGATATTTAAAAAAATTAAATATCCCTGATATGGTTGCTTATTAGTAGAGCGATGTAAATAGAAGAAAATCCATTTATACTAAAATGATTTCACCTCTGGTTATTCAAATGTAATTTATAATACACTTATTTTAGGGTTCGCATGACTGGCGTTATCTTTCATTCTTGCCATTGTCACTCTGCTCAGGTCCGGCTTCGTGGACGGAGTAGTAAGGGCATCCGCTTTTATTACCGGTGATGTAAATGCGGTTTCCAGCTGACCTGGACCTATAGCAGCCCGATAACCTCGGCAGATTGCCGAAAAAGTTCTTAACGTTTACAATATTATTTAGAAAATAAAAATATTAAAGGTTTTTTATTATTGAGGTTACGTCCAATTTAACTTACCAACAGAAATCCATTGAAAATAGGGCCTTATTTTTTGTGCATAATAATTCAGATGAGTATGCTCAGAGTGGAAGTTGCCCGGCAAGCCTGGATTTAAGCGGGCTACGTTATAGAAAATATTTTTGCATCATATCTCCAAAGGCAAAGCCGGTCACTGACCGGCTATATTTGTTTAAGCTCACTTCTCGCTCAGGTAACGATAGACCACAGAGAGATCTTTTTCGCCATATCCGGCATCAACTGCTTGCTGCCAGATATCAGAGATCAGGTTCAGGCCGGGAAGCTCGCTGTTTTTAGCCGCCTCCAGCGCCAGATTGACATCTTTTAATGCCCAGGTCAGATGCATTTGTGGGTCGTATGTCCCCTCTTTAATCATCTCCAGCTTACCTTTCACGTAGGGAACGGCCAGCGGCCCGCCCTCCAGTACTGACCAGAGATCGTCCGGGCTGAAACCAAATTCTTTAGCCATCTGGGTGCTTTCTGACAGGCCCTGGACCATAGAGATCAGCCAGGCGTTGACCACCAGTTTCATCCTTGAAGCTTTACCCGCTTCTCCCAGCCATTTTGTCCCTTTTGAAATAGCAGCAAAGATGGTTTCTGCATCAGCAGCACGGTCACGATCGCCACTGGCGAGGATCACAATCTGGGCATTTTCAGCGGGTGTTTTAGTGCCTGATACCGGCGCATCAAGGAACACTACGTCCGGGCGTTGCTGCTGAAAAGCGGCGATCAACTTCTCCGTAGCTTCCACACCAATGGTGCCCATCTGCACCACGATCGCGCCCTGCTTCAAAGCGCTTTGCGCTTTAGCCAATACCGTTTCGGTGGTTTCAGCATCTGCCAGCATCGCTATCACAACATCAGCTTCTTTAACCGCTTCTTCAGGGTTGTCGGCCAGCTTCAGCCCTGCACTTATTAAGTCCTCACCACGGGCTTTGGTGCGGTTCCAGCCGGAAGTAGTAAAGCCTTTTTTGATTAAATTAGCAGCAAAGGCATGGCCCATTGCGCCTAATCCCAATACAGCAACAGAGGGACGTTGAGTCATCTCATCTCATCCTTATGGTTAGCTAAAAGGGGCTGCTTTTCAGCAACCTTAACTCTTCCAGGGTAGCGCAATCTACGAAGAAAGAGTTAACTGCTGTGAAAAATTTGCAGTGAATGGGTAAGAGGATATGAATAGATCACAGAGGCGAAGAGAAATTAGCTGCCCGGGTTCAATAGTTCGGGGGAGACGTTAGCGCCGGTGATCTGGCTTAAAGCCCGGGCGCTGTTTTCATCCTCGGGAATATAAACCAGCAGCCTTTCGCCATTTCTCGGTGCGGAAAACCAGTTGTTCTGCCGCAGGGTTAATGCGCCTGCCTCAGGATGGTAAAAGCGTTTAACCTGATTCTCAAATTCTCGAATTTCATACCGCTGCCAGATGTCACGAAACTCTTCAGAGCAGGAGAGCAGCCGATCAACCATAGATTTCCAGTGCGGATCTTCAAGATTGTCAGCCATTTGCGCGCGGAATCTGCCGACCATATGGGGCATCACGCTCTCCCAGTCCAGCATGGAATCCCGCCAGGCCTTGTGGGTGAACGCCAGCAGAATACAGTTACGATCCCCGGCAGGAATAACCTCTAAATCCACGTTGATCAGCTTCTGCCAGGCGGCATTGTAGCCAAGAATATCAAAACGCACTGACTGTATGAGCGCGGGCAATGGATATAACGCATCCAGCATGATCTGCCCTTGCGCGGAGATTCTGGCGCACCCTTTCGCCGCTGCCTGTAAAGGATACTGATGTCCTGCCAGCGAAAAAAGATGCCGGGACTCCGCCTCGTTACACTGTAACGCCAGAGCGATGGCTGTCAGAGTTTTGGTGGAAGCTTTAATCTCTCTGCCCTGCTCCAGCCATGTATACCAGGTGACACCAACTTCAGCCAGTTGCGCCACTTCCTCACGGCGCAGACCGGGCGTGCGGCGATTACGCATGCGCGGCAGACCAAGACGATCGGGGTCCAGGCTCTCACGCCTGCGGCGTAAAAATGCGCCCAATAACTGACGATTATTTTCTCTGGGTGGGACAGGTAGAATTTCAGGCATAACAGGACCTCCGGGCCAGACAGGTAGCATTTATACTATGATAAGTAAGCACTGGTACCCGTTTTAATAATCATTGATGCTATGCCTCATTCTCTCTTATGACAAGGCGTTACCTGATGAAAAACGGTGCCGATGTTCCTTCCCTGGGTAGCGGTGGCCTGCTGGTTTTACTGGCAGGACAGCTGCTGCCAATGATCGATTTTTCCATTGTTAACGTGGCGCTGGATGCGATCTCCACCGCGCTACACGCCTCGCCCATCCAGCTTGAGCTTATTGTGGCGGTCTATGGCATAGCCTTTGCCGTCACCCTGGCGATGGGTGGTCGGTTGGGTGACAACTATGGCCGCCGCCGGGTATTTACCCTGGGCGTAGTGCTGTTCGGTGTGGCATCTCTGCTCTGCGGCATCGCCAGTTCAGTCTGGCTGCTGCTCATTGCAAGAGGGTTGCAGGGGATAGGCGCTGCGCTTGTGGTGCCGCAAATTCTTGCCACGCTGCACGTCTGCCTGCATGGCCGACAGCATGCCAGAGCGATAGGCCTCTATGGTGGCATTGGCGGACTGGCGTTCATTATTGGTCAGGTGCTGGGTGGATTCTTAATCGCTGCCAATTTCGGTGGCTACGGCTGGCGCAGCGTTTTTCTGATTAATATTCCTCTTTGCATAATGATTGTGCTGCTGGCGGCAAAAACTATTCCGGAAACAAAAAAGGCAGAAAAGGTCTCTGTTGACCTTTCAGGCACCTCGCTGCTGGCCAGCGCCATTGGCTGCTTACTGGTGGCGCTTGCCCTGGGGCCGCTGCTGCACTGGTCATGGCCCTGTATCTTATTGCTTGCCGCTTTCCCACTGCTGCTTAACCGTCTATGGCGGGTAGAAGTCAAACTGGAGCAACAACAAGGCGCCCCGCTGCTGCCGCCGAGCCTGATGCGGTTAAACGGCGTCCGCTTTGGCCTCTCCATCGCCGTGCTGTTTTTCTCCTGCTGGAGCGGATTTATGTTTGCGGTTGCGTTAACGCTGCAATCCGGTCTTGGCATGACGCCGTTCCAGTCCGGAAATGCTTTTATTGCCCTGGGAGTGGCCTATTTCCTCGGCTCACTGTTTTCAACGCGCGTGGTGGAAAAGCTCGGCAAGCTGGCAACGTTGTTAACCGGTTGTGGGATCCAGATGACCGGACTTCTGGCGTTAATGTTCACCTTTAATAATGGCTGGCCGGACGTAGGTATCCTTGCGCTGATCCCCGCTACGGCACTGACCGGACTTGGCCAATCTTTTATCGTCAGCTGTTTTTATCGTATTGGGCTGTCCGATGTGCCCAAAGATCATGCGGGGGCTGGCAGCGCGATGCTTTCAACCGTACAACAGGCAGCCTTTGGTCTTGGGCCAATGCTGCTGGGGTCGGTCTACAGCCAGGTGCTGCAACAGCATGGAAGTTATAAAGAGGCCATATTAATCACGCTGGCCGCAGAGTGGATGCTGATGTTATTGCTGGTCGTCAGATCGGTGATGACGCGTAAACGTCTGGCAGTTCAACCCGGCTGTTAACTCATTCTGTTTAATAATGTCTCACAAGACTTCTGGCGGCCTTCTCAGGCCGCTGTTTTTTTAAAGCGCGCCTGACGCACTTCATGCATAAGGCGGCCATTAATCACTCAACTTTCCTGCGGTTCAGTTTTATATTGCCTGGAACATTCAATAAATCTGTCTATACTCATCAGCCGACAGGTTACCTTGTAAAAATGGGTTTATCTCAGCATAAATAACCTGTCAGTAAGGGGAAGAAGTGGTGATAAAGGTTCTGTTTGTCTGATTTACAAAAAAGAGCATTTTTTCGATTTCTTCTGCCCGCTAAATAAAACAAACTATGCGCTCTTTGATCTGGATTCCGCCCGCGGTGGAATTAACTTTCCACCAACAAGTCGTTAACTCCCATGCAATCTATTAATACCGTTTCACGCAAAACGGCGTGGCTACGCGTTGTCATGTTAGCCATCGCTGCGTTTATATTTAACACCACTGAATTCGCTCCGGTAGGTCTGCTGTCGGACATAGCGGCCAGTTTCTCTATGCATACCGCCCAGGTTGGGCTGATGCTGACTATTTATGCCTGGGTTGTGGCACTGCTCTCTCTGCCAATGATGCTGTTAACGCGTCAGGTTGAGCGGCGGTTCCTGCTGATTGCTATCTTCTCGCTGTTTGTCGCCAGCCACGTGCTGTCAACTTTTGCATGGAGTTTCAATATCCTGGTACTCTCCCGTATCGGTATTGCGCTCTCCCATGCCATTTTCTGGTCTATCACCGCTTCTCTGGCCATACGCGTCGCTCCTGCCGGTAAAAAAACGCAGGCGTTGAGCATGCTCGCCACCGGCACCGCGCTGGCTATGGTGCTGGGTTTACCGATTGGGCGCCTGATTGGTCAGTATCTGGGCTGGAGAATAACCTTTGGCGTGATAGGCGGCGTGGCTTTGATAACCATGCTTTGCCTCGCGAAATTACTGCCGAAGTTGCCAAGTGAACACACCGGCTCTTTAAAAAGTGTGCCGATGTTATTCAAGCGCCCTGCTTTGGTTTCGCTCTATTTACTGATTGCGGTGGTGGTAACAGCACATTATACCGCCTACAGCTATATTGAACCCTTTATTCAGAGCGTCGCGTCAATGGGTGGTAATTTCACCACCTTCCTGCTGTTGATATTTGGCGCTGCCGGAATTGTGGGTAGCGTGCTCTTTAGTACGTTAGGCAATAAATTCCCGGCAACGTTTTTGCTGGGAACCATCGCTTTAATTACGCTCTGTATGCTCTCTTTGTATGTTGCCGTTACGCAGAGCCTGGCTATTTCTACGCTTTGTATTATCTGGGGCATGTCGATGATGATTATCGGCCTGGCCGTTCAGGTTCGCGTTCTGGCTCTGGCACCAGACGCTACCGACGTAGCCATGTCGCTGCTTTCGGGCATTTATAATCTGGGTATTGGCGGCGGAGCGCTGCTTGGTAATCAGGTAAGTTTACACTTGGGTATGCAGAATATAGGTTATGCCGGTGGTGCTATCGGCCTGCTCTCGCTTGTCTGGTGTGCCTGGAGCATGCGTCGTTATCCTCAGCTGCGGATCAATGGATAAGCCGATCAGGATTCGATAAACCAGCACAGGGGCTAAGCAATTAGCCCCTGTGGATTTCTATTCCAGGTAAAAAACGGGGAGCAGTTCAGCACTGACCGGGCTGTGATCGGGATTAGATGGCATCAGTGCACTCATCGACTGCCACCAACGCTGACAAACCTCCGTTTGTGCCACCGCATTCCATTGCTCCTCTGACTCAATCTCTACCACGGCAAACAGCAGGTTACGCGGCGCATCCAGAAAAATAGCGTAATGGTGCGCACCGTGCTCTTTCAGCGTCTGCGCCAGCTCTGGCCAGATAGGATTGTGCCGCTGCTGGTACTCCTGATGTTTGTCCGGATAAACCTGCATAACAAAAGCTTTACGCAACATGAGGATGTTTTGCCTCCAGCGCAGCCTGCCACGGTTTTACTCCAAAGCGCTCACCCAGGGCGATTAGCTCCTGTGTGGTGATGCTCTGCTTCATTCCGCCCATTGACAGGACTTTAACCACCACCTCAGATGACTTTTCAGCGGTATCGATCAGACCGAATGTCTCGTCCAGCGTCGGCCCGGCCCCAAATATGCCGTGAAAAGGCCACATCACCAGACTGTGCGAAGCCATCTGTTCAGCGGTTTTTTCGCCAATCCCGTCGGTGCCGGGCACCATCCAGGGAACAATCCCCACGCCATCAGGGAAGACGACCAGGCACTCTGTGCTCCCTTCCCACAGCAGGCGGGTGAAGGATGCTGAATCAAGCTCCACCACATAGCTGAGGGACATAAAATTGGTCGCATGGCAGTGCATAATCACACGGTCAGCACCTTGCGTGACCTGCATACGCACACTGTGAGACTGAAAGTGTGAGGCCAGTTCAGAGGTAGGCAGCCCGCCGTTGGTCAACCCCCAGTAAATGCTGTAAGCCCGTCCATCCTCACTGACCCGCAGCAGCACCAGACTGTCAGCAGGGTCGAGCTGAACGTTACGGAAAAATTTCCCTGAGCCTGTCACCAGGAACCAGCAGTTAGCGAGTGCCGGGGCCGGTTGGGTCAGCTCTACCGTACGGGGTTGAAAGTAGAAGTCTTGTGCGTAGGGTTGCACTTCTTCATCCAGCAGGCGCAGGCTGACATTGCCGCCATTGCGCTCATCCCAGCCTTTTAACCACATATCGCTGGTCGCTTTTACCATTCCCTGTACAAACCAAGCATTCAGAATATTTTGCATGTTACGTCCTTAACGTTTGCTGAGAACTTGTTGTTCATAATGACGGACAGCGCCTAACCAGCCAGCTCCGGCCGGGACATCGTGACGCAGGCAGTAGGCTTCCCAGACAGCCTGCCACGGCAGAGATTTCTGCTCTTCAAGCAGGGCCAGACGGCTGGTGTAGTCCCCTTCCAGCTCCAGCTTTTTCAACTGATCTACCGGTTCCAGCAGAGCACGCAACAGCGCTTTTTTCGCATTGCGGGTGCCAATAACCCAGGCCGCAATGCGGTTGATGGAGGCATCAAAGAAGTCCAGACCAATGTGTACCTTGTCAAAGAGCTTCTGACGGACGATTTCGTTAGCGATGGCTTGTGTCTCATCATCAAGAATAACGACGTGATCGCTGTCCCAGCGAACCGGCCGACTGACATGCAGCAGCAGACGCGGGACGTAGAGCATCGCCGTGGAAATTTTGTCTGAAATCACTTCGGTTGGATGGAAATGCCCTGCATCCAGGGTCAGTGCAGTCTGACGGCTGCTGGCATAACCCAGACAAAACTCATTAGAGCCTACGGTATAGCTCTCGGCACCAATGCCAAATAGTTTGCTTTCCACTGCATCGATATGGTGGGCCGGGTTGAGGTTCTCTTTGATAATCTCATCCAGCGAGTTCATCAGACGCTGGCGAGGGCCGAAACGATCGATGGTCTGATCTTTCATGCCATCCGGAACCCAGATATTCATGATTGAAGGGGTACCGAGCGCTTCACCAAACGACGCGGAAACTTTGCGGCTCGCTTTACAGTGCTCAATCCAGAACTGGCGGATTTCGGCATTTGCATGCGCGAGGGTAAAACCGTCCTCACTCAGTGGATGAGAGAAACAGGTAGGATTGAAATCCAGCCCCAGGCCATTCTTTTTTGCCCATTCAACCCACTGGCTGAAGTGTGCAGGCTTGATCTCTGTACGCTCAACGGGGCTGTCGCTTTCCAGATAGATAGCGTGAAGGTTAAGGCGCTTCGGCCCAGGGATCAGCGCCATCGCCTGATCCAGATCGGCCCGCAGTTCTGCCGCCGTACTCGCCTTTCCGGGGTAATTACCCGTTGCCTGAATACCGCCAGTTAACGCGCCCTGAGGGTTCTCAAACCCTTTAACATCATCCCCCTGCCAGCAATGCATGGAAACTGGCAGCTTATCCAACTGCGCCATGGCAGCGTTGACGTCAATACCGATATCAGCAAAGCGTTGCTTAGCCAGCTCAAATGCCTGTTCGATCGCTCGGGTCATATACATAGCTCCTTAGCCTGGTGTGTCAGTGACTGAAAGCATGGCCAGCTGCGGCGATACGCGTCACTGGCGTGAGGGGTATAGGTTTTTAAAGTGAAATTTTGCTTTATCAGCTGCCTGAAGTGCGCCACATCCCGAACGTCTCCGCTGGCTATCAGCTGGCTGCCAATATTACCCAGCGTGGAAGCCTCGACCGGACCAGCAATAACCGGAATACCGCAGGCGTCAGCACAAAGTTGATTGAGTAAAGGGTTTTGACAACCGCCGCCGACGATATGCAGCCAGCTAAACGCCGCTCCCCGCAGATCCTGCAACTCATGCAAGACCTGACGATAAAAGAGCGCAAGACTGTCAAATATGCAGCGGGCTAGCGCGGCAGGCGTTGCGGGTGCAGGCATTCCCTGCCCGACACAGGCATCCTGGATTTCCCGCACCATATTGACCGGGTTGATAAAACGGTCATCGTTAGGGTTGATCAACGACCGACAGACGGGTTGCTTTTCAGCCTCTTCAACCAGCCCACAGAGATCTTCTATTGAGAGTTCTCTGCAAACCCGCTGAAGCAGCCACAGCCCCATGATATTTTTCAGTACGCGATAGCGGCCTTCAGCCCCGCCTTCATTGGTAATATTCATCGCCAGCGCGGCGTCGTTAGCAAAGGGTTCGGCACTTTCAAAGCCCATCAGTGACCAGGTTCCGGAGCTGAGCCAGGCCGCATTGGTTCCGGCCACCGGAGCGGCGAGCACGGCGCTTGCCGTATCATGGGTGGCAACGGCAATGACCGGCACCGGGTCGCCTTTGGCGGATATCCATTTCCCCACGTGATGTCCCGGTTGCGTGGGCTGACCAAACCAGCTTGCCCTGGCGCCCGCCCACTCCAGCAGCGTTTCATCCCACTCCCCGCTGCGTAAATTTAGCAATTGGGTGGTGGTTGCGTTGGTATATTCCCAGTTCAGTTTGCCGGTCAGGCGATAATGGAAATAATCAGGGATCAACAGCGCATGACCGACCTCAGCCAGCCAGTCAGGCTCAGCGCTGGTCATTGCGCGCAGCTGATAGAGCGTATTGAACGGCAGAAACTGAATTCCCGTACGCTGATAAATGGACTCACGCGAGAGTTGTGAGCAGGCTTGCTGCATAATCCCCTGCGTGCGGCCATCCCGATAGGAAACGGGCAGACCTAACCGGTTTCCCTGCTTGTCCAGCAGTACGTAATCCACGCCCCAGGTATCAATACCGATACTGTCCGGCACAATACCCTGTTCATCCAGCTTATTGAGCGAACTGAGAATAAAGTGTTCCAGCGCGTCTAAATCCCAGCACTGACGGCCCTCCACGGCGATTAATTGATTCACGCAACGGGCAATCTCTTCCAACTGGAGATTGCCCGTTTCACTGTTAAAACGTGCCAGCATTACGCGGCCGCTGGATGCTCCCAGGTCGATGGCTACACAATTTCGCATGCTCATAGCATTGGCTTCCTGTCAGTTCGATAGCCACAGTCTAAGAGTCTGAGGATCCTGTACCTTCCCCTAAATGCCAGCTGCCGTTCGGCCCTGGCAACAAGGCAAAGATGAACGTGAATCAGCTCACAAAATCGGTTATCGCTCTCGCCAGGCTCCGATGTGACACGCCGCGCAATTCTGTTATTCCTCTCCCCCCATCTTAAAAAATGAGCCTGATTGCCGCGAAATAGGGTCGAAAATTCAAGGTGCGCCCACCTCACCCGGCAGTAAACTCCGTCGATACCTGGCAATGAGGACAGATCATGACCGTTTTACACAGTTTCGATTTTTTCCCCAGCGGCGGACGGCCGATAGCCATTGAGCCTCGCGCACCTCAGGGGGCATTTCCGGAACATCATCATGAAGATTTTCATGAAATTGTGATTGTTGAACAGGGCGCTGGCGTTCATATCTTTAACGGTGAGCCGAGGCCGCTTTGTGGCGGCTGCGTCTGCTTTGTCCGGGATCATGACCGCCATATGTATGAGAATACCGAGGGATTGATCCTGACGAATGTGCTCTATCGGGGGCCGGAAGCCTTTCGGTTTGTCACCGGTTTTCAGCATCTGCTGCCGCAGGAGCGTGAAGGCGGTTACCCTTCTCACTGGCGCGTGGGCAGCAAAGTGCTGTCGCAGGCCAAAAAGCTGATTGATGAGATTCAGCTTCCTGTCTACACCACCTGCCTTGAAAGCCAGGCAGAACAGGAGATGCGCTTTATGCAGCTGCTGGTGCTGCTGCGTCGTGGTTGCAGCGAGCTGCCTGCAGACGATCAGGATGGGCGGATGCGAGGGTTACTGAACTGGCTCTCAGAGCATTTTAATGAAGAAATTGACTGGGAGGCGCTGGCGACGCGGTTTTCATTATCGCTTCGCACGCTCCACCGGCAGTTGAAGCAGCAAACCGGGAGCACGCCGCAACGTTACCTCAACCGGTTACGCCTGCTTCAGGCCCGCCATCTGCTGCGACATAGCGAGATGCGCATAACCGATATCGCTTTCCAGTGCGGTTTTGGTGACAGCAATCACTTTTCTACACTCTTTAAGCGCGAATTTGGTACCTCTCCGCGTACCATCAGGCAAAATGACCTGTGAGGTGAACCGTGACTGTACCTGTCCCCCTGCGCCTGGCGAAAGCCGACTATTTCCCGTCTGAACTGATGCCGATAGCGGTGGCTGACCGCGCGCCGCAACTTTGCTTTCCTCCCCATGTTCATGAGTTTAGCGAGCTGGTAATTGTCTGGCGCGGTAACGGCCTTCATGTCATGAATGACAAACCCTGGCTGATTACCTGCGGCGATCTTTTCTATCTGCGCCCCGATGATTGTCACAGCTTTGAATCCGTCAATGAGCTGATCCTGGATAACATTATCTTTTGTCCCGAACGATTCAGCCTGGGTCTGAACTGGAAACTCTTTCTGCCTGACAATCAGGACACAAAATGGCGGCTTACCACCCGGGGAATGGCGCTGGCGCGAGGCGTAATTCAGCAGCTGAGACTGGAGAGCCGTAAAAACGATCAGCTCTCTCGCCAGCTCACCGAAACGCTGTTTCTTCAACTCATTTTGACGTTACAACGTCACCGATATTCCCCTGAGAGCGTGAACCAGCTTCCCGAAGGCGAGCAGCTTGATCTTTTGATGTCAGCTATTCAGGGGCAGATTGCCACGAGTTTTGATCTGAGCGCATTTTGTCATCAACACCGGTTGTCTGAACGAGCGCTGAAGCAGCTTTTCAGACAGCAAACCGGCATGACGCCGGGCCATTACATCCGCCAGCTGCAATTATGCCAGGCTAAATACTTATTACGCAGCACCCCCCTCTTGATTAGTGAAGTTGCGGCCAGATGCGGCTTCGATGACAGTAACTATTTCTCGGTGGTTTTTACCAGGGAAACGGGCCTGACGCCCAGTGCTTTCCGGCTGCAGTTCGAACCGGTTAACGTACGCAGACTTCAGGTTGTGCGCGACGGGGAGTGATATTTCAGCTTTACCCCACGCACACCACTCTGACACAGAACCCGCAGGCAAGCCCTCAACCGGGGGAATGGCATAACGTTGAAAAGCACCACCTGGGGTGGTGCCTCTCTTCAGAGCCTTTTCAGCCTGACGGATATTCTTGTCAGGACATCATGCCCATGCCAACGATATTCGCCGCAATGATAATCACAAAGCAGCCGCCACAGAGAACGCTGACCGGCCGCCGCCCCACGTTTTTCCACTCTTTTAATACCAGCCCTACCAGACCGCCGCACAAGACATAGAAGCTCATATGCAGCATCCAGCTAATGAAGTCATACTGTGCCGGAATACGTGCGTGCCCCCATGCGTAGAAGAAAAATTGCAGGTACCACATTGTTCCCCCAAGTACTGAGAGCAATACGTTACTGATCAGCAGTGACTTCCCAACGGAGAAGTCGGTTTTAACAGAGAGGGAGGATTTGGTCATCAGGCGGATAAAGCAGAAGCCGAGATTAATTACCGCTCCTCCGCCCATAATCACCACATAGCTGGGTAGTGCCGTGTAGAGCGGATCAATTCCCAGCGCGGCGGCAGCCTCGTGCATTGGCTTCGCAGCATTCATCGCGAATGACATTCCCGCCGAGAAGATGCCGCACATTACCGCCAGAACTAATCCTTTTTTCAGATTGAATTCTTCTGCGGTAATGCCCATTGCGCGCTCTTTGAGTAAGCCTGCACGTGAAACAATGGCTACTCCTGCCAGCGCAACCAGCACGCCGAGGAGCGTTAACCTGCCACCGGTTGAACTGAAGAGTTCAACAAATCGTCCCTGTAGCAGAGGGGTCATTAAGGTTCCCACCACCAGGGTGATGCCAATAGCGATACCAATCCCCATCGACATGCCCAGATAGCGCATCGTCAGCCCGTAGTTGATGTTCCCTACGCCCCACATGGCGCCAAAGAGAAATACGGGTAACAGCTGAGAGAGCGTAAAGCTGCTGTAATACCCCCAAAAGTTTGGCAGCAACACGGCACTGACCGCCCAGGGGAGGATTATCCACGACGCGATACCGCCTACGGACCACATGGTTTCCCATGACCAGTTACGCACTTTTTTAAACGGAGCATAGAAGCAGGCGGCGCTGGCCGCGCCCACCAGATGCCACAGGATGCCTGAAAGGATTGCCTGACTCATTATTATATTCCTTCGTAGGAGGGTGAGGTTCCCGGTAGAGGCAGTCTACGAAGGAATGAACAGGCGGCACCTTAGGCTGGCTGCCCCGGCTGGGGCAAATCTGGCAAAATAGTGCACCTCACACTGACCGCGATCACAATTTCCACTTGTGGTCAAAGTGGTTCCTGCCCCCTCTTGCATTGCCTCCTCCCTCATTTCAGACCCGAATCCCTGCGTTCTTCTCATTTCTGCCATCTCCTCCCGATGCGTTGGCAGTCACAGAAAGGACATTCTGCCACGGCTGCGGCACTATTTTATAGCGCAACATTCCATTAACCGAATCTTAAAAAACCCTTTACGGAGAAGAGACTATGACGTCACACCAACATCGTTTCTATATCAATGGTCAGTTTGTTGAAAACCGCAGCGGCCGCTGGATTGATGTGATCAACCCGGCTACAGAACAGAGGCTTTCTCAGATCCCGGAAGGGAGTCGTGAAGATGCCGATCGGGCTGTTGATGCGGCACAAGCGGCTCAACCGGCATGGGAAGCGTTACCGGCCGTAGAGCGTGGTGTCTGGTTGCGAAAAATCTCGCAAGGCATTCGCCAGCGTGAAGCGGAAATCACCGCCACAATCGTTGCTGAAGGAGGCAAGACCCAACAGTTAGCAAAAACCGAAGTGCTGTTTACTGCTGATTATCTTGATTACATGGCGGAATGGGCACGGCGTTACGAAGGGGAAATCGTCCAGAGCGATCGGGTCAACGAAACCATTATGGTGTTTAAAAAAGCCATTGGTGTCACCATCGGTATTCTCCCGTGGAATTTTCCTTTTTTCCTGATTGCCCGCAAAGCGGCACCAGCGTTAATTACTGGCAACACAATTGTGATCAAACCCAGTGAATTAACGCCGAATAATGCGATTATTTTCGCAGAAATTGTTGATGAGATCGGTTTACCGCCAGGGGTTTTTAACTTGGTAACGGGTTACGGCCCTGAAGTGGGACAGGCGCTGGCGGCTAATCCTAAAGTCGGTCTGGTCAGTCTGACGGGAAGCGTAAATGCTGGTATTGCCACTCTCAATGCTGCGGCACCTAATATCACTAAAGTTTCTCTGGAGTTGGGCGGCAAAGCGCCGGCCATAGTAATGAAGGATGCTGATTTAGATCTGGCGGTAAAAGCTATTGTAAGTTCGAGAATGATTAATACCGGGCAGGTCTGTAACTGCGCAGAGCGGCTGTATGTCCAGCAGGACGTTTATAAGGAAGTGGTCGCCCGGCTGATAACCGCGTTTGAACAGGTAACCAGTGGCGATCCGGCGGTGAAAACGGACCTTGATATGGGACCGCTGATCTCCGCCGATGCCCTTGCTCGCCTGGAACAGAAGATTGCGCTGGCGGTTAAACAGGGCGCCAGGATCGAGACTGGCGGTAAACGTCTTGGCGAACGCGGATTCTTTTTTGCCCCCACGCTGCTGACTAACGTCAGTCAGGATATGGCGATTGTGCAGGAGGAAACTTTTGGTCCGGTTCTGCCGGTGATCCCCTTCGCCACGCTTGAAGAAGCCATTGCTCTGGCGAATGACAGTGAATATGGCCTTACGTCATCACTGTTCACTCGCGATTTGAACACCACGATGAAGGCGCTGAGAGAGCTTAAATTTGGTGAAACCTATGTTAACCGGGAGAATTTTGAAGCCATGCAAGGTTTCCACGCCGGTTGGCGCAAGTCTGGTATTGGAGGGGCTGACGGGCGTCACGGGCTGGAAGAGTATTTGCAAACCCATGTTGCTTATTTGCAGTCTCATTAATTCAGGTTCTCTTTCCAGTAATAATGCAGCCGGCCTTTTTTTGCCGGCTGTAACGGGTTATAACCGCCGTACCGCGGACATTCAGTCCTCTAATGCCGGACTCCAGGAATAAGTCGATAGTTCATTATTGCTTATCAATATTGATTTACGGTTGTGAAAGCTTTCAGGTTTACCCTGACGACTAATCAATTCCTCAAGCAAAAAAACCAGGTCTCAGGCTAACTTGCGAATAACTATAGGGTTATGGCGCAGAGCAAAAAAGTGATTTATTAGCGCCATTAAATACTTTGCGATCTTAACCAAAATTAATTAAAGCAACAGGTACAGGAAATTCTGAAACTCTCTGAAGATGCATTTTACATATGGTAATAAATGAATCAACCGGGTTAATGTATTACCTCACACAGAGCACGATTGTGCTTATGTGTCGAAAGAAAGACTCACACAGCAGCCTTATTACAAAGAGGCCTTAAACAGGCCCAATAATTAAATTCTTCTAAAAAATTATCAGATGGATATGCTCCCTCCCCCTCACCGCCTGCGGTGAGGGGTTTCCCACACAGCACCAGGGTCATTTACATGAAAAATAATTTACTCGCCTCTACATGGCTGCAGGCTGTCGCCTGTCTGCTTATTGTTATCAGTAATGCCGAAAGCTTTGTTACGCAATTAAGTCCGGCCAGATTTTCAGCTTTGGGCGGCTACGCATCTTCGCTGGGTCAGCTTGGCGTTTTCCTTTTTTTTATGACCAGTGGCTATCTGGTTGCCAGCCTTCACTGGAATGACTTTGGTGAAGGGAAAGTCATGGCTTTTATTAAAGGCAGACTGGTGAAGATACTACCCGTCTATTATTTATTTACCTTGATAACGATCGTGTTTTGGATTATTCATCCAGCCTGGTTCCCGTCGACGAAAGTGGAACCTGCCGATAATCTTCTCTCTCTTCTTTTCATTCCTTCTGTCTATATAAAAGAGCTGCATTTGTTGACGCCAGTGATCTCCGCAGGCTGGATATTCTGCTATCAGGTGCTATTTTATATGATTTTTTCCGTAGGCTTACTTCTTACCCGCCGCTCGGGCCTGACATTTATCTTCCTCAGCATCATTGTGCTTGCTGCCGCCAGTATCACGCTGCAGAGTGAAAATCTGTGGGTCCAGTTTTATACTAATCCCGTTATGCTTTATTTTCTCAGCGGCGTTCTCTGCTTTGCGCTACAGCCACGGCTTTCCACCCCCTGGTACCACACCGGATATTCTTTACTGATGGTGAGTTTCCTGGCGATGGTAGCCACAATCTTTATGCACGGACTCGCTCAACTGATTATTTTGACATTCAGCTTCTTTATTCTGACCTTCTTCAGCTTCCGTTTTGTCAGTAACTCTCCCGTCAGCAAAATATTAAGCGCAGTGGGAGTAGCTTCTTATTCAATCTTTGTATGTCATCGCCTGTTAATGGGCGCGCTGGAAAAAATATTACATCTCCTGCTGCCAGGCGAAAACGGTCAGATAACACTCTATTTTGCGCTGCTGGTGTTAGTTATGGCTTCTCTCAGTATGGGATACCTGATCTACTGGCTGATAGAACGGCGGGCTTCAATGTTTCTTCGGGTTAAAGCTGGTTAAAAATCCACAAAAAAGCCCCTTTGCTTGCGCTAAAGGGGCTTGAGGGATTGATGATACTTCACTGAATGACGCCGTCACATTAAGCGATCGTGACAATCTCTCAGCGGAGATCAGTGTTGCAACCGGAACTGGCTTTTAAATAATGACCAGCCGCTGACCAGAGCTAACGCCATCAGATAATAACTCGGCGCCAGGCTGCTACCGGTGGAGGCGATTAACAGCGTACAGATCAACGGGGCGAACCCGCCAAATATCGTCACGGCTACGTTATAACTGATAGCCATTCCGCTGGCGCGGGTGTTAACCGGAAACAGATCGGCCATCATTGAAGGCACGGTAGAAAAATAGATCGATTTAAGTAGCGCCATCCACCCCACCAGCAACAGCAGCATGCCGGAAGTTGGGTGGTTCACCACCAGCAGGAATGCCGGATAGATAGTCAGGATCAGTAATCCCAGCGATGTCCACATCAGCGGTCTGCGCCCTATTTTCTCCGCCCATAACCCCATCAACGGCGTGACCACTGTCAGTATGACGCCAGCCAGTAATGTCGCACTGAAAGCAGCCGTCCCGGAAAGATGCAGGCTTTTTGTCGCATAAGTAGGGACATAATTCAGCATATAGTTGATGCCGGTGGAGATCACCATCAGACCCATCGCCAGAAGCAGCAGGCTTTTTTGCTTGCCAGCCAGCAACCTGAGCGGTGAGTGGGATTTTTCCTGCGCGATAAAGCTGGCTGGCTCGTGCACATGGCGACGGATATAGAGACCCACCGGGCCAATCAGCAGGCCAAAAGCAAACGGAATGCGCCATCCCCACTCCTGAATTTGCGTCTCACTGAGCCAGTGCGTCAGCCCCAGCCCAAAAGCAGACGCCAGCAGCGTGCTTGCCCCTTGCGTCGCAAATTGCCAGCTGGCAATAAAGGCGCGACGATGAGGGAAATGTTCGACCAGAAAAGCGGTGGAGCTGCCAAATTCGCCGCCCGCTGAAAACCCCTGAATCAGACGAGCCAGCAGGATCAGTACAGGAGCAACCAGTCCAATGGTGCCATAGGAAGGCATCACCACAATCATGCATCCCCCGACCATCATCAGCGTAATCGAGAGCATCAGCGCTTTTTTTCTGCCCACGCGGTCAGCATAATCACCCAGTACGATAGCCCCTAATGGCCTGATTAAAAACGAGACGCCAAAGCTACCGAAGGTCAGCAACATTGAGACAGCAGGATCCTGCGTAGGGAAAAAAGCGTGCGCAATATAGGTGGCAAAGAAACCGTACACGGCAATATCAAACCACTCAAGCGCATTGCCCACGCAGGTAGCAAACAACGTTTTACAGAGATTTGGCGCAGCTGCCACCGGTGTTTGCGCAGAAGTTAACGTGCTCATTGCTGCTCCTTCTGCTGCTGGTAAAGCTGATGGCTGGCTATGAGTTGGCCCCCTTTTTCACCCAGCTCCCAGAACAGCTGTGTCATCATCTGTAGCCCTTCACGAGCGACTGATTTCAGCATGTGCTCATCAACAGCATGCTGACCACAGGCTGGATAGGAGTGCGGTATCCATAAAGTGGGCAGTCCGAGAATATGGGCAAAAACATCGTTGGGCAGCGAACCGCCCAGATTGGGCAGCAGTGCGGGTTTCTTGCCGCTGGTGGTCGCCATTGTAGCAAGAGCCCACTCTACCAACGGATTGCAGGGATCGAGTCGTGTAGCAGGCGAACCGCGCAGGACTTCAATTTCAACCTGCTGAAATCCATGACTGTCGAGATGCTCCCGCAGATGCTGCGCAATATTTTCCCAGTCTGTCTCCACCACAAAGCGCAGTTGGCAGACAACCGTGGCTTTGCCTGGAATAGCGTTCATCGGGCGGTCAGGATTACCGGTTAAAAACGACAATACTTCCAGCGTGTTCCAGCCATATAAACGTTCCGTTGGCGTTAAGCCAGCTTCGCCCCATTCAGCATCAATGTGCGGTCCATCGCTGCTCTCCTCAACGTTAATATCACTGAGAATCTGACGGACCTGGGCAGAAATGGCTGGCGGCTTCAGGGCCGTCACCTGTAGCTGACCGTGCTGATTGACCAGGCAGGCCACCGCACTGGCAAGCTGCGTACCGGGATTACTCAGTAGCCCTCCCCAGTTCCCGGAATGGTAATCACGATCGCGGGCATGAATGCTCAGCCTGACGTTAACAGCGCCGCGCGAGCCTAAAAATAAGGTAGGACGTTCGGCATTCAGACGCGGGCCATCAGAAGCGATAAAAATATCGGCATTCAGCAGGGAGCGGTTCGCTTCACAAATTTGCGCCAGCCCGGGCGAACTGATCTCTTCGCCCATCTCAAAAAGGAATTTGCAGTTGAAACCCAACTCACCGCCGCGCACGGCAAAAATCTGCTCCAGGGCGGCGATATTTACCGAGTGCTGACCTTTGTTATCGGCGCTTCCACGCCCATACCAGCGATCGCCCTCTTCGCTCAGTTGCCAGGGGTTCAACCCGTCACGCCAGTTTTCATCATCGCCAAAGACCACATCGCCATGCCCATAGCAAAGCAGCGTGGGCAGCGCTGTATCTTCGATGCGTGTCGCCAGCAAAAAGGGCCGCGCCTCTGCTTTGGGGTTAGCCAGTTCTGTGAGGGTGAAACCCATTGCACGCATTGCCGGAGAAATTTCTTCAGTAAAATAACGTTGTAGTTCGTTATCGCGATCGTCCCGCTGGCTTTCCGAACGAATAGCCACGCGCCGCGCCAGCACCTGCTTAAACTCCCCGCTGTCAAAATATGCCGTCGCCTGCGCCACTGCCTGTTGTCCTGTCATAACCCTGCCCGTTGTGTTTGCTGTTTTGTTATGCAACCCATCTAAGCTAAAATCGCGCCTTGCCACAATTATCAAAATATCAAACAAGCTTTGCTTACAGAGCAAAGCAAAATTGCACATCCAGGCAGCATGCACCAGAAAGAGGCAACATCATGCAGAGCGCAGAAATCCGCTATTTTCTGGCGGTAGCCAACACCGGTTCATTAAGCGCCGCCAGCCAGCAGCTCTATGTCGCTGTCTCCGCTATCAGTCGCCAGATCCAGCGTCTTGAGAATGAGATTGGTGCGCCTTTATTCGAGCGCCACGCACGGGGAATGGTGCTGAATGATGCCGGGAAAATATTTGAAAACCATGTTCGCCGTGCTCTTCTGGACAGGGAACATGCGCTGGCTGAGATCAAAGGATTAAAAGCGGTCAGACGAACCGCTTTGCGGGTTGTCTGTACTGACGGCATGGCTTTTGGGTTGTTACCGACCCTGTTCTCGCAATTCCGTCAGCTTAATCCCGCGGTGAGCTTTACGCTGACTGTATGCAGCGCGCTGGAGGTGGCGGAGATCCTGAGACAGGGAGAGTGCGACGTCGCCTTCCAGTTCAGCCTTCATCCGGAACGGGGCGTCGATGTGGTGGCTTCTTTTCCGGCACCGGTATTTATTGTCATGCACAACACGCATCCGCTGGCAGAACGCGAATTTACGCTAAGCGATCTGTCGGCGTTCCCGGTTGCGCTGCCCGACCAGGGCACTACCGTGCGGCAGCTGTTCGATCTTTCCTGTCAGATGAGCGGAACCTTTATTGAACCGGCCATTACCTGCAATAACTTCAGTACGCTCTATACCTTTCTGCAGCAAAATCCCCTGGCCGTGACCATTTGTAGCCAGTTCACCGTGCTCTATCAGGCCAGAGAGCATGGGCTGACGCTGCGTTCAATGGGCATCGATCAGCTTACGCAACGCACGCTGCAGGTGCAGACGGTAAATGGCCGCCAGCGTTCGGCGGCACTGAATCTGTTCCTGACCTTTGTCAGTGAGCAGTTGCAGCAGGAAAACCAACGATTTTCCCGCGAGTATGGTTTTTGAGGCCCTCCGGGAAAGAGGGCCGACGCCTTACTTAATATCCACCTGGTAGAAGATGTGTTTACCAAACGGATCGATCTCATAACCTGTGACCTCTTTCCTCACCGGTTCGAAGATTGTTGAATGCGCAATCATTACCGCAGGTGCCTGATCGTGCATGATTTGCTGAGCCTCGCGGTACATATCGACGCGCTTGTTATGATCCTGCTCCGCACGGGCCTGAGTGATGAGATTATCAAACGGCTTATAGCACCATTTCGATGAGTTCGAGCCGCCATTAGCTGAGGTGCAACTGAAGAGAGGTCCAAAGAAATTATCAGGATCGCCTGTCGCTGTTGTCCAGCCCATCAGGGCGGCCTGATGCTCGCCATTTTTCACCCGCTTAAGGTATTCACCCCATTCGAAGCTGACGATATTGGCTTTAATACCCACTTTGGCCCAGTCAGCCTGAATCATTTCGGCCATACGTCGCGCATTAGGATTATAGGGCCGCTGAACCGGCATCGCCCACAGATCGATAGCGGTTCCTGGCTTCAGACCAGCCTCTTTCAGTAACGTTTTCGCTTTTTCCGGATCGTAATCATAATCTTTGAGATCCTTGTCAGCGCTCCAGACGCCAGGCGGCAGCAGGTTTTTAGCTACCGTTCCGGTGCCCTGGAACACAGCCTGGATAATCGCCGGTTTGTTGATGGCCATGGTCAGCGCCTGGCGAACCTTGACGTTATCCAGCGGCGGCTTCTGGGTGTTAAAGGCAAGGAAGCCGGTATTCAGACCCGCTTTTTGCATCAGCGTAAGATCTTTATTTTCCTTCATACGAGGCAGGTCGGCAGGATTTGGGAAAGGCATCACCTGACACTCATTCTTTTCCAGCTTGGCATAACGCACGGAAGCGTCAGGCGTAATGGAAAATACCAGCCGGTCCAGCTTCGCTTTTCCCTGCCAGTATTGCGGGAAGGCCTTAAACAAAATACGGGAGTCTTTCTGATACTGCGCCAGCTCGAAAGGCCCTGTACCGATTGGTACCTGGTCAACTTTTTCCGGCGTGCCGGCTTTCAGCATGGCATCAGCATATTCAGCGGAGAGGATGGAAGCAAAGTACCAGCCTAAATCGGCGAGAAACGGCGCTTCGGCATGGGCCAGAGTAAAGCGTACCGTATTATCGTCTACCTTAGTGATATCGGTGATCAGCGAGCCAAATTCCAGACTTTCGAAATTAGCATAGGTCCCACTGGAAACGTTGTGGTAAGGATTTTTGGTATCTTTTTGCCGCATAAAGGAGAAAATGACGTCATCCGCGTTAAAGTCGCGCGTGGGCTTAAACGCCTTATTACTCTGAAACTTCACCCCTTTACGCAGATGGAAGGTATAGGTTTTGCCATCGGGACTGATTTCCCAACTTTCCGCCAGGCTGGGAACCAGTTCGGTAGTACCCACTTTGAAGTCCACCAGACGATTATAAATAGGGACAGCGCTGGCATCCACACTGGTACCAGAGGTATAGAGCTGGGGGTTAAAATTTTCCGGCGACCCTTCCGAACAGAACACCAATGTTTTCGCTGCGGCACCTGTCGCTACCGTCAGCGTTAACGCAGCAATAGCCGTCCTTAAAAATGTTTTTTTCATTTCCATCCTCGTTAGAGTGTTGCTGATTGTTTTTTCCTGGTTCCAACAATCTAATCGCTAACGGTGGAGAGAACCAGCGTTATGCTGTTTTTTTATTCATCACTTTTGGTTATATTTCAGCGAGTTGTTTAGTGTGGTAAAAAAATAGCAGGTACATTTCCGGGAGGGATAACAGAAAGGTTTCCCCGCCGGGCGGCAGGGAAATATTTATACGCCATCTGAAGATCAGTTCAGTTTATAATCCAGCGTAATTTCAGCGTTCATCAGCTGAGAGACCGGGCAGCCAGCTTTAGCCTGATTGATGATTTCATCAAATTTGCTGCTGTCGATACCAGGCAGCTTGATTTCGCTTTGCAGAGCGATTTTGGTGATTTTGAAGCCTTCACCCACTTTGTCCAGCGAAACATCGGCCACAGTATCGATGCTTTCAGGCACAAAGCCTGCGTTGCCTAACATCAGAGAGAGCGCCATTGAAAAACAGGCTGAGTGAGCTGCGCCAATCAACTCTTCCGGGTTAGTGCCTGGTTTGCCTTCAAAACGGGTGTTAAATCCGTAGGGCTGCTCTTTCAGCACGCCGCTTTCGGTGCTGATTGTGCCTTTACCCTGCTTGATATCGCCTTCCCAATGCGCCTGCCCTTTCTTATGAATGGTCATGACTGTCCTCCTGTTTGTTTATTATGAACTTTCAGTATAGTGACTTCTCAGCAGTTCGCTGGGGAGAGGCGTCCGACTGGTTAATCCCTGACCACTACCTTCCCCACCGCACGTCATCACACTTCCCTCTTTGACCTGGCTCCGCCACTCTGATAATTATGATAAATCAGTACGCTTTCCCTCAGAAACAGGAAGACAGGATGAACCAGGAACTGGCCAGCCAGCTCAGCACACGTTTTTACCGCTACCTTGCCGTCACCAGCCAGAGCGATGCCGCCTCTCAGTTGCTGCCGAGCACGCCAGAGCAGCACGCCATGGCGAAAATGCTGGCAGAAGAGCTGCGTGAAATGGGGTTACAGGATGTGGTGATTGATGAGTTCGCCACCGTAACTGCGGTTAAGCCGGGCAATCGCCCTTCCGCACCGCGCATCGGTTTTATCACCCATATCGATACCGTGGACGTTGGGCTCTCTCCCCATATCCATCCACAGACTTTGCGTTTTGAAGGCCAGGATCTCTGCCTGAATCAGCAGGAGGATATCTGGCTGCGTACCGCAGAGCATCCTGAAATCAACGCCTACCACGGGCAGGAGATAATATTCAGCGATGGCACCAGCGTGCTGGGAGCAGATAACAAGGCGGCGGTGACGGTCGTGATGACGCTGATGGAAAACCTGACGCACGAAACGCCCCATGGCGATATCGTGGTCGCTTTCGTGCCGGATGAGGAGATTGGGCTGCGCGGCGCCAAAGCGCTGGATCTGAAAACGCGCTTTAATGTTGATTTTGCTTACACCATCGACTGCTGTGAGCTGGGCGAAGTGGTGTATGAGAATTTTAACGCAGCTTCAGCCGATATTCGTCTGACCGGCGTCACTGCCCACCCGATGTCCGGGAAAGGGGTGCTGGTTAATCCGCTATTAATGGCGCTCGATTTTGTCAGCTACTTTGACCGGATGGAGACGCCGGAGCATACGGAAGGACGCGAAGGTTATGTCTGGTTTAATGAGATGACCGCCAACGCCAACGAGACACGGCTGAAAGCTTCAATTCGCGATTTCGATCTGGCTTCTTTTGCACAGCGTAAGCAGAAAATTGCCGACGTGGCTGCCAAAATCCGCGAGCAGTATCCTACGGGCAAGGTTGAGTTCACCCTCACAGATACCTACAGCAATATCAGTAATGCGATTGGTGAAGATCGGCGCGCAATAGAGCTGATCTTTGCGGCGCTGGAAGAGTTAGATATTACGCCAAAAGTGACGCCGATGCGTGGCGGAACCGATGGGGCTGCGCTCTCGGCAAAAGGCCTGCTGACGCCAAACTTCTTTACCGGCGCGCATAATTTCCATTCGAAATTTGAATTCCTGCCGATCCCTTCGTTTGTGAAGTCCTACCTGGTTGCAGAAAAGCTCTGCCTGCTGGCAGCAAAGTAAAAGCAATAAAAATGGGCGAATAAATTCGCCCATTTGTTCATCGTCCGGCGTGCTGAAAGGCCGGGATTTAACCCTGTTACTCTTTCACCGCCACATCAATGCCAGGGAAGAATTTGGCTGCCAGCTTAGTTACGGTGCCGTCTGCCTGCACTTTAGTGATAGCGGCATCCAGCGCCTCTTTCAGCTTCGCATCATCTTTACGCAGACCAAAACCGATCCCTACGCCCAGCACCTGGGTGTCTTCCACCGGGTCGCCCGCGAAGGAAAATCCCTTACCCTGTGGTTTCGCCAGGAAGCCGGACTGACCCGCTGCCGACATGACCAGCGTCCCGTCAAGACGGCCTGCGACCATGTCGTTATAGACCTGATTCTGATCCTGGTAAGGCGTCACCGTCACACCCTGAGGCTCCCAATGCTTTTTGGCAAAGGTTTCCTGAACAGAACCCTGCAGAACGCCGATATTTTTACCCTTGAGCGATGCAATAGTTGGCTGCAAACCGGAACCAGTTTTGCCAATCAGCTGGCTCGGAATACGATAGACTGGCTTAGTGAAGCCAATGCTTTTCATGCGCGCTTCGGTGATGTTCATTGCCGAGTTAATGGCATCAAATTTCCTGGCGGCAAGCGCCGGGATCAGCGCATCAAAGCTGCTCTCTACCCAACTGCATTTGAAATTGCCTACCTGGCAAATCGCTTTCCCCAGTTCGATATCAAATCCTTCCAGATCGCCTGACGCATTGCGGCTTTCAAAAGGTGGATACTGAGACTCCAGTCCGTAGCGCAGCGTTTCCTGCGCCATCACCGACATGGATGAGAACAGCCCAACCGCCACAAACAGTGCATTCAGTTTCTTCATCAACTTCCCCTCAGGAGTATTTTAGCGAGCTTTCACCTGGCAAAGCGCCCGTGCGCCCGCCGCAAGTGTGGCTTCGTCTTTTGCGAAAGAGAGACGGATCAATTTATTGTCGGTTCCATCCGTGTAGAACGCCGAAAGCGGGATAGTTGCTACACCGTGATCAACAATCAGACGTTTTACCATTTCGCTGTCTGATTCGTCACTGAAATCTGCATAACTGGCTAACATAAAAAACGATCCGGCTGAAGGCAGCAGGCGGAACGGCGACTCCTCTAGCAGTTCCGCCAGCGTGTCGCGTTTGCGCTGATAAAATTCGCCCAAGCCCAGATAATTAGCTGGCTCACGCAGATAGTCTGCAAAAGCGAACTGCATCGGTGTGTCGGCGGAATACATCATGAACTGATGAACCTTAACCAGCTCATCCATCAGTTCAGCCGGCGCCAGGCAGTAGCCCACTCGCCAGCCGGTCACGTGAAAGGTTTTGCCAAAGGAGGAGATGATAATGCTGCGCTGCGCCAGCTCAGCATGGGTCGCCATCCCCTGATGCTGCCGCCCGTCAAACAGGATATGTTCATACACCTCATCTGAGAGCACCACAATATTGGTATTGCGGGTAATTGCCGCCAGTTCGTCGAGATCGGCGCGTGAGAGAACCTGCGCGCTGGGATTATGGGGTGTGTTAATAATGATCATACGCGTGCGGGAGGTTACTGCGGCACGCACTTCATCCCAGTTGATGGCGAAGTCGGGTACCTGGAGCTTCAGGCCCACCGGCACGCCGCCCTGCAGACGCACCACCGGCGCATAGCTGTCAAAGGCGGGTTCAAAAAAGATCACTTCATCTCCCGGATGAACCAGGCCGCCAATGGCTGCATAGATCCCCTGGCTTGCGCTACCGGTAATCAGCACTTCGCTTGCCGCATCGTACCGCTGGCCATAAAGAGTCTCTACCTTGCTGGCGAGCACTTCCTTCAGCGCGGCCAAACCGGTCATCGGGGCGTACTGGTTGTGGCCCTGCTCCATCGCCTGGGTTACGCCGTTAATCAGCGCCGCATCACAGGGGAAATTAGGCGCTCCCTGCGACAGGTTGATGGCATTATGCTGAGCAGACAGCTGCCCGATAACAGAAAAAATGGTGGTGCCAACGTCCGGTAATTTTGAGCGTTGTTGTACGCTGGATTTAATGGGCATGCTCTCTCCGGTGAGGATGAATGGCGCGATTAGCCTATTCAACGTGAGCGACCTTGAGCCGACAAGCGAATTGTTGTCATAATAGCCATGACTTTTAAACATAGCTCAGAGGGTAACAATGTCACGGCGTACGCTTCCCCTTAATGCCATCCATGCCTTTATTGTTACTGCCCGTCACCTGAACCTGACCCGTGCAGCGGGAGAGCTCTGTATTACTCAGGGCGCGGTGAGCCGTAAAATCGCCTCGCTGGAGAGCTGGCTGGGCTTTGCACTTTTCGAGCGTCATGCCAGAGGATTAACGCTGACTGACCAGGGCGCAGCGCTGTTACCGGCAATGAAAACCGCATTTGAGCAGATGATGCAGGCAGCCGAACAGGCCAGCAAAACGCACGGGGCGATCCGCCTGAAGGCGCCTACCTGCGCCATGCGCTGGCTGGTGCCGAAGCTGGTGGCTCTGGAACAGGCTCAGCCCGATCTCCATGTTTCGCTCACCACCACCGTCGACCACAGCAGCCAGCTGGATAATCATGACGTGGCCATTTTATACGGCAGCGCCCCATCCGGTAGCCGGCATCTGTTTGATGAAGCGTTAACGCCGGTGATGGCCCCCACTTCGCAGGACAAAAAATTAATCACGGCAGCGGAGTTATCAGGGTTCACCTTTTTGCATCCTACGGCGGATGGCCGCGACTGGCAGCTCTGGCTGGCGCAGCAGCAGGCAGAGGTGACCATGAAGCGTAACCAGCATTTTGATACGATGGATTTAGCCATCAGTGCCGCTATTCAGGGATTTGGCGTGACGGTAGCGGATGTAACGCTTATCGAGGCGGATCTCGCCATGAAGCGGCTGATCGCCCCTTTTAAGGAAAAGGTGAAAACGGGCGCGGTCTACAGCCTGATCCAGCGCCCGCCTGAAGAAGCGCCACCGCAGCTTGCTGCTTTGGTGGCGTGGCTCTGTCAGCCGGCTTAGAAAGAAACCCACTCGTCCGCAGATGCGGCGGCAGGCTTAGCCATCAGCGGACGGGCAGCCGTTTGTACTGACCGGGCTGGCGCTTTTGGCGTGGCCGTGGCCGTTGGCGAGAGGCGGAACTTCGATACAGAGAGCGTCAGCTCTTCGGTCTGCCGCTCAAGCGAGCTGGCCGCAGCGGAGACCTGCTCCACCAGCGAGGCGTTCTGCTGCGTCACGCTATCCATTTCGGTAATGGCGATGCCGACCTGAGAGATGCCTTTGCTCTGCTCTTCAGAGGCGGAAGCGATCTGTTTCATGATTTCCGTCACTTCGCCTACCGCTTTCAGGATCTCATCCATCGTGCTGCCCGCTTCGCCCACCAGCCGCGAGCCGTTGCTGGCGCGCATAACGGAATCCGCTATCAGCGTTTCAATCTCTTTCGCTGCACCGGCACTTCGCTGCGCGAGGTTACGCACTTCGCTGGCTACTACAGCAAACCCGCGACCCTGTTCGCCAGCCCGTGCAGCTTCAACCGCAGCGTTAAGCGCCAGGATGTTGGTCTGGAAAGCAATGCTGTTAATCACGCTGGTGATTTCGGCAATCTTGTTCGAGCTGCCGGCAATCCCCTGCATCGTGGTGACCACATCGCCCACCAGCTTGCCGCCTTTACTGGCGGTCACGGAAGCTGACTGCGCCAGCTCGCTGGCCTGACGGGCGTTGTCGGCATTAAATTTCACGGTGGCGGTGAGTTGCTCCATGCTGGCGGCCGTTTGCTCCAGCGCCGCAGCCTGCTCTTCGGTACGTGATGCCAGATCGTTATTGCCTGATGAGATTTCGGCAGCGCCGCGATAGATGTTGTCGGTGCCGCTGCGAATGGCGCTCACGGCTTCCCGCAGGCTGTCCTGCATGGCGCTTAACAGGGGAACCAGTTTACCCACGCAGTTACGGCCGATATCCTGCAGAGGATGGCTGAGGTCGCCTTCCGCAATCAGGCGGAACTGTTCGCGCATGCTGTCCAGCGGACGCACCAGCATTTTGACCAGATAACGGTCGGTAAACAGCAGGATAAACAGGCCAATAATCACCGCCACCACGATGACGATTTTAGTCATATCGGTGAGATGGTCGACGTTGACGCGGGTGGCGTCCAGTTTTGCGCCCGCTGCCAGATTGAATTTGTCGACGGAGGAGCCGAATTCACGGCTCAGCGGCGGCGTTACGGTGGTGGCATGGCGACGGAAATTATCCATGTTTCCCTGCTGAGCCAGCTGCATTTGTGGCAGTACGCCCTGATCGAGCAGTTTCTGCCAGCTGGCAATAACGTCGCCAGAATAGCTGACGTCCATCGGGCCTGGGGCCTGGGCTTTAAAGTCATCGAGCAGCTTCGCCATGTTATCAAGCGCTTTCTGCACCGAGGCCATATCTGCCGCCGCCGAGGCGCTGCCAGCCTGTCGTGATTCCACCGCGCGGGTCAGACGGGTGATAAAGCGGAAATATTGATCGTTCCCTTTACTCAGGGTGGTCATTTGATTAACCAGTTCACGATCGACCTCATTGCCTTTGCCGAGGGCATTCAGGGAATAGACGCTGTACATGCCTACGGCGGACCACATCAGGCAAAACAGCCCAAGGACCCAGAGCATCACGCTGCGGATGGTAAAATTTCTTAACAAGTTCATAACTACTCCGTAACGGTATCAGACCGGATAACATCGCCTTTTGGATCGGGCGCTTATCCGGAGTTATCGGCACGAAGTGGTAAACCCTGAGAAATTATTGGTTGCTATTCAGAACGTTACAAACTTGCTCATTTTACTTAACTCTTTGCTTATGTTACTGATTTCAGCAACCCGCTGCCAGGATCTATTTTACCGGGAAAATTATTTTGTTAAGCAATTACTCTTTTAACCGCACCATACCTTTCATTAACAGACGAAACAGCTGCGTACGTCGCCGCATAAAGCGTTTTTCCAGCTTCACCACCGCCTGGCCCTTTTCGCCAAACCGCATCACTTTATCTTGCCACGGACGCCACGCCGGCCAGCTGACTTCGCCTTCCAGATCGTGGGAGAACTCACTCGCGTGACGGGCGAAATTCAACCAGTATTCGCTGACCAGTTTTGCAAAGTTACGGTCATTTTCCGTGAAGGGTCGGGCATTGTTCTCCGCATTCAGCGCATCAAGCGTGTCCAGTACATAAGGGATTTCATTGCCATGCCAGGTGCCGTTCAGGTAGATGTCGCGCGCATTCTCAGAAACATAGTCAAAGTAATAGCGCCAGGCGGGCATACCGTTGCGGTACTGCGCCAGCGCTGCAATGTAACCCATTGTGGTGAATGTCATATCGCGGGCCACCAGGCGGCCCAGCTCGGCATCGTCGTAAACGCCATCATAGAGCAGACGGATCATTTTCAGCCGGAATCCCACTCGCTGCGTTTTCCTGACCTGCTCAATCACTGTCGCCGGATCCACACCGAAGTAGCTCAGGACGCTGGCTTCGTCACTGTTGCTGCCGATGAGCAGAGGGAGCCGGAGCTGTTTCGCCCCGGTAAAGACGCTGAGCACAGGCTCAGGCAGAACGCAGTCGCCGAAGATAGCGACTGGCCCGTTAGTCAGGGAGGCGTCAAGCGACCAGAAGGCATCTGCGGGCAAAGCGCGGAGCTGTTCTGCCGTCGCGTTGTGCAGATTGAAATGGCTGGCCAGCCGCACGCCTCTCTCTGACGCTTTCTCACGGGGAATATCTGGCAGCGTATAGGCGCTTTGCGCAATTCCTTTATGGAAAAGCCCGGCCGCCAGCGGAGAGGAAAACAGGGACAATACGCTGCGAGCGCCGGATGACTCCCCCATAATGGTGACGTTGCTGCTGTCGCCGCCAAAGTTGGCGATGTTACGCTGGACCCATTGCAGGGCAGCTATCTGATCAAGCAGGGCGAAATTATTGACGATCTCCCCCTCACGATACTCTTTATCCAGTGCCGGATGAGCAAAGAAACCCAGATGTCCCAGACGGTAGTTGAGGGTGACCACCACCACGCCGCGCGAAGCCAGCGGTAAACCGACATAGGGAGTCAGGCTGCCCGCACCCAAAGTAAAGCCTCCGCCGTGGATCCACACCATAACGGGCATCGGGCGGGCTGGTTCCAGATCGGGCGTCCAGACATTAAGATAGAGGCAGTCCTCGCTGAATGCGCCGGGATCGCCGCCTCCCACCGCGATACAATAGTCACGGTTTTGCCAGCTTGCGCTTCCCCAGGCGGTGGCATCACGCTCCCCCTGCCACGGCCTGACCGGTTTTGGCGGTTTCCAGCGTAATTCACCAACGGGCGGAGCAGCATAAGGAACGCCCCGGAAGACAAAAACACCCTCTTCAAGACTCCCGCGAAGAGCGCCTTCTGCAGTAGCAGTCCTTAACAAACGATCGTGTTTCATCATCTCATCCTGAAGTATCTGCCGATCATTATTTGCAGCAGTGAGACGAAAGTCCAATCATTCAGGCCATTTGCGGATTATGCTGATCGCCAGCAGAAAGAGACGCTGGCGAGAAAACTTCTCTTCTCCCTGGCGAGCCGGTCAGTTTTTGCTGGCTATTTGTTACCCATTTATTATTAAGGATTTGATCATGTTTGCGGCCCTGAATAGTGGTTTTTCACGCCTCGCTGACCATCCGGACTTGGGTAAGCTGCTGCTGCGCCTGGCCTTTGGCATTTTGCTGCTGTTTCACGGTGAGTTTAAAGTTATACATGGCACAGGCTGGATTGCCACGCTGCTTAAAGCGCACGGTATACCGGGCTTTGTAGCTTATGGGGCTTATATCGGGGAAGTTATCGCCCCGCTGATGATCATTATTGGTCTGCTCACCCGCCCTGCGGCATTTATCATTGCGGTGAACCTGGTGGTGGCTACGTTACTGGTCAAAACCGGCGCATTTTGGGACCGCACAAACGTGGGAGCCTGGGCACTGGAGGGAGAAGCGCTTTATCTGTTTGGTGCGCTGGCAATCATGTTTTCCGGGGCGGGAAAATACGCCTTAATCCGCAATCCCCGCCTGCAATAAAAATCGGGGGCACAGGCTGTGCCCCTTAATTTACTGCACGCTTACGCCGCATCGGGCCAGGCTTGCGGCCTGCCGCTGCGCATACAAGGCGATTTCGTCCTGGATTTTTGCCCCTAACGCCTTTTCGAACTCTGCCTGACTGCTTTGCCCCTGGCTGCGCGGCCTGGCGTCGCTGCCCAGATTGGACTGGAAAATCCCTGCGGCGCTGACCGGCAGGAAATCTTCGTAAATCATCGGCGTCGCTTCAATTAATCCTTCGGCAAGCAAGGCTTCTACCGACTGCGGTTGCCTGAGCCGTTCAGGGTCTGCGCGGCCCTTGTCGGTCAGCCGGTAAGTGAACCACGCCAGCTGCTCCTGGCGTAACAAATTAGCATCGTCCGGGAAATCCTGAAAAGTGGCCTTCAGAAGCTGCTGATGCGTGAGATTATCCGCGCCGGTTTCACTCTGTGCCAAAAGCCGATCGTAGAGCGCGCGTCCTTTAGCGGTCAGCGCAACCCCACGCTGCTCAATTTCACCAAAGCGGGCCGTATGCGTGCCCGGACCATCCTGAAACCTGACGGGTTCATCCAGCGCTTTAAAGCTGGTCTGCCGCAGCAAAATGGGCACGCGACGGCGAGGCGGCCCTTCGATAATCATTTTGGGGGTGATGCCCGCTTCAGGCATCAACGCCTGCACCCGATCGATATCCAGCGTGCGCGGCGTCAGGTGGTTGATATGACAGCCAGGGAAGCAAACCACGTCCGCTATCAGTCTGTGCTGCGCCAGCAACGCCTGATACGTTTTGCCATCCACCGTAGTCTGCTGATGCCAGCGAAACGTTTCCAGCGCTTCCCCGATAAAGCTTTCTGCCTGCCGGGCGTCAAGACCGCCCTGCTTTTCGCAAAGGCTGACCAGTTCCCGACAGCGCGGGGTGAAGATATCGCGCGCCGCCAGAATCTCTGCCGCCTGCTGACGCAGCGCCGGATCGTCAATCAGTTCCAGTCGCAGCAACGAGGTAAACAACCGGAAAGGGTTGGCGTTAAGCGCCTCATCATCCAGCGGACGAAATGCCGTTGAGTGTACCGGCACACCAGCCTGAGAGAGATCGTAATAGCCCACCGGATACATGCCCATAATGGCAAACACTCGCCTCAGCATCACCAGCTCTGCTGCTGTCCCCACGCGAATAGCGCCGTGGCGTTCAACGTCGAGCCGGGCGAGTTCATTATCGCGAACCAACTGCTGTTTCAGCTGCGGCTCCTGCTCCAGCACCTCTTTATTTACCTGCGCCACCAGCCTCAGCAAGGTTCCATACTGCGGCACTTCCTGCTGATACATCGCCGACATCGCGCTGGCAAAGCTGGCGCGAATAGCGTTGGCGGAAACCCATGCACTTTCCATTTTTTGCCTCCCGATAGCCTGTTGCTGTCAGAGTACTGGAAAGTAACAGCTACGGAGAAAATTATTGATAAAGTGTGATCGCGACAGAGGTCAGCCTAACGCCGGTAGCCATAGCGGTATTTTGTCAGTAGCAGAAGTGAGGTCAGTACGGCGGGGATCGCCAGACTTAAGAAGACATCGGTAATATCCCAGCCCATTGCCAGCATTTGCGCACCGGCAAATGCGCTGAGGATCGCGCCGATTCGGCCCATGCCATGCATCCAGCTTGAGCCGGTTGCCCGTGCGTGCGTGGGATAGTAGCTGGCAGAGAGCGCATTCATTCCGGTATTAGCACCGTTCAGGCAAAACCCGCTGCTGAAGGCCACCAGGCTCAGGATCAGCGTATGCGCAGGGGCAAAACCTATCGCGACGGTGGCAATAGCCCCGATAAAATAGATGGCGGCCAGCGCCAGATTGGCATTAAAGCGGTCCATCATCCAGCCGGCAAACAGCGATCCAACCGTGCCGCCCGCCTGATACATTGCGGTCACCAGCGCCGCCTGTGTCACCGTCATTCCCATGTTTTTGATCAAACTGGGCAGCCAGCTGCCAATCAGATAGACCAGAAACAGCCCCATAAAATAGGCACCCCATAACAAGGTGCTGCCCAGGAGGTAGGGACGACTCAGCACCAGCCTGGCGGAACCCTGGCTCTGCGCCTTTAGCGGCATAACAAATTCGCGTCCGGCGAGGGGATAGTCCGGCGACATTCTGGCGACAATTTTACGGATCTGCTCGCTGGGTGCCTGGCGGGAAATCAGAAAGCGAACGGATTCGGGCAGCCCTCTCAGCAATACCGGTACAATCAGCAGCGGCAGCAATCCGCCCATAATCAACACGGAATGCCAGCCAAAGGCTGGAATAAGCCAGGAGGCGGCAAAACCGCCCCCTGCCGCGCCAAAGGTGAAGCCACAGAAAACCACGGTAATAATGAAAGCGCGTTTACGTTCCGGGGAATATTCGGCAACCAGCGTACTGACGTTCGGCATTGCTGCCCCCAGGCCCAGTCCGGTCAGGAAGCGAAACAGCATCATCTGCTCGCTGTTTTGTGACAACGCGGTGACCAGCGTCCAGAGACCAAAGAAGAATACGCTGCTGATAATCACCACACGGCGGCCAAAACGGTCTGCCAGCGGACCAGCCACCATCGCGCCGGAGGCAAGGCCAATCAACGCTGCGCTGATCACTATGCCTAACTGATGGGTTGTAACGCCCCAGTCGCTTTTCAGCGCGGGCGCAATAAAGCCCATCAGGGCGATATCCATGCCATCCATGGCCACCACGGCAAAGCACAGGGCAATAATACGTTGCTGGTAACGGCTGACGCTGCCCTGATTAATCAAGGCACGCACATCAATCGCAGCGGTATTCTCCACGTAAGCGCTCCATAAGCCAGTCTGTCGCGGCGCTGGCCTCTTTGTCCTGAAAAAAGTGTGCGATATAATAACGGATTGTCCGTCACCGCACCTGACTAATTCGCGCTGCATGCCGGAAAGCGTGCTTATGCAGCATTCTTAAAGGCGTTTAGATAATCAGTGCTGATGGTTATCTGCTCAGAGAGGCCTTAAAAGTGATGGAAAACTGTGCAAAAGCGGTGAATGTTAAATAAATTTTGCAATAAGGTTAACAGATTTCTTCTGTGCGGCTTGCCTGTTCACCGGCCCACTGCTTACGCTGGGGTATGGATAAAAATTACCAGTTTAATCAGCGCATTCGCCTGCGCCATCTGCACACCTTTGTCGCCGTTGCTCAGCAAGGGACGCTGGGGCGTGCCGCCGAAACGCTCTCTCTCAGTCAGCCAGCCCTCTCTAAGACGCTGAACGAACTGGAAGAGCTGGCGGGTGCCAGATTATTTGAGCGAGGCCGCCTGGGCGCCCAGTTAACCACCATGGGCGAACAATTTCTGACCCATGCCGTGCGGGTGCTGGATGCCCTTAACCATGCCGGACAATCCTTTACGCCTTCAGAACTTGATGAACCTGCAGTGCTACGCACCGGCGTGCTGACTACGGTGGCGTTGGGTATGCTGCCTTCGATCCTGGACCGCTTTCATCAGTTACAGCCGCAGGCTATTGTCCAGGTAGCGACCCTGCACAACAATGTGCTGCTTGCCGGACTCAGGGCGGGTGAATTTGACGTTGGCATTGGCCGGATGGCCGACCCCGATATGATGGCAGGATTAAGCTATGAACTGCTGTTTATGGAGTCGCTGCGGTTGGTAGTACGGCCAGGACATCCCCTCTTGAGTGACAACGTCACGCTGTCGAAAGCTCTGTCGTGGCCGGTGGTGATCTCTCCGGAGGGCACGGCGCCACGAAGGCTGGCCGACGAGATGATAAAAGAGCACGGTTGCCGGTTGCCTTCCACGCTGGTGGAAACTTCCGCCACTTCACTGGCCCGACAGCTTGCGCTCCGCTACAACTACGTCTGGTTTGTGCCTTCAGGCGCGATTAAGGAGGATTTGCTGCATAATTCCCTTGCTGCCCTGCCCATAGCCGCACACGGACCGGGCGAGTCAGTTGGTATTATTACCCGCTCCGGCGCGCCATTAAGCCTGTGTGCGCAAGTGTTTATGGCTACTGCGCGAAAATCTCATTCCGGCTAGCCGCGTTCAGCGACTGTGCTTGGCGTGACGTTCCCTGTTCTCCAGTCGCGCCTGCTCACTTTTACGCAACCCAACGTAGCATGCTCCGCTGCCGCCATGATGAGGTTGGGCAGTGCAATAGGCCTGCACCTGCTCAAACTGCTGCAGCCAGCGGTCAAGATAGCTGCGCACAATATTCGCATGTGACCCCTCTTCACGGCCTTTACCATGCACAATCAGCAGGTTGCGATAATTCTCCTGCTCGGCCTGCAGCATAAAGTTAAAGAGCTGCTGCCGACAGCTTTCCACGGGCTGTCTGATAAGATTAAGCGTGGCGTTTTGGGCATATTTCCCCATGCGCAGCTTCTCCAGGACGCCCTGTTGAATGCCTTCTGCTTTGAACTCCAGCGGCGTGGTAAGGGGTACAATGGTGAGATACCCCGTGGTCAGAGGATTATCCAACTGCAGGTCATGCAGGGTAGCGCGGACCGGTTTCGTTGCGGGGGATTTCAGCCAGTGTACGTTAGCGCAATCCTTAAGCGGTGTGACGTCTTCCATGGCATCTTTGAACAAATCCCAATCGTCAAATTCCATCATGCAGGTCCCCCGTTGAACTGGAAAAGAGGAAAGCGAGTTACCCGGCTAGTTTAGCAAAACCGCGCCGGGATGCGATCCTCTTAATTATTTAGCCCAAGAGCAAAACGCGCGCTTGCCTCATCGGTAACCAGTCCCGACATCCAGCCGCCACGAAGAGCTGCCGCAATCGCCCGATGTTTTTCTGCTCCGCCAGCGAAGGCGATAACGCTACGTTGCGTTTGCGCCGTGAGTTCGACGCTGGTTAGCCTCTCATCCAGTTCACTGCGCACGCGCTCGCCATCCTCGCCAATAAAATGGCCCAGCATTTCAGCCACCACATGCTGCTTCACCAGTTGGCTTACCTGATTGTCGCTGATGAATCCGTCCGCATTAAGCGGGCACCCTGCTGCAACCTGACCGATGCCGACAAACATCACGTCAGCCTGTGCGGCCTTATCCGTGACGGTACGGTAGATGCGGTGATGGCACCAGAGCGCACGATCCTCCGCGCTGTCGGCATAAAGCGGTGCAGGCAGAATAAAATAGCGGCCCTGAGTTTTTTCAGCCATCCACAGCGGCACATCATAACGGGTACAGGAGCCGTCGCTGGCTATGGCGCCAATCAGTGAGACACAGCTGTGCTGTGGGCGTTCGAACTCCGGCAACTCATCAATGGTGGCGCGAAGCGTCCGCCCCGATCCCACGGCAATTATCTGCGGCTGCTCCTGCTTCAGGGTTTGCGCCATTACCTCTGCCCCAGCTACCGCAATCATCTGCTGCAAACCAGCCGATTCAACGCCCGAGGAAGGCACAACCTGGCAGAGTTGCAGCTGGAAACGCGCTTTAAGCTGCTCCGCCAGCGTCATACAGTCAGCCACCGGATGCGTAATGTTTACGCTGACCAGCCCCTCTTCCACCGCCAGCGCTACCAGGCGCTGCGCGACCTGGCGCGAAACACCGAGTTTGTCGGCGATATCATGCTGCGTCTCGCCCGCTACGTAATACATCCAGGCGGCCCGTGCAGCCTGGTCCAGTTTCTTATTATGTTTGCTCATTGCTCTTTTCCCCGCGTTTTACTCATCCTGGTCCGAATAATTGCCCGAATGGTGGGCAAAAGCAATTTTTGTGATCTCTCCCGCAGACACCCGGCCCGGAGATCCCCAGGCTATAGTCATATCAGGCAAAAGCTCTCATCGAGAGCAAAAGCCCAAACCAGGAGATAATGATGAATTTAACCGCCCCCTCTGTCTGGCTGCATATTGGCGCAGGATCGTTCCACCGCGCCCATCAGGCCTGGTATCTTCACCGTTTGCTGAAGGCAGGCGATAACCGGTGGGAGATTGCCTTAAGCAATATTCGCGATGACGCAGTGCCCCTGCTCACCGCTCTTGCTGAGCAAAACGGCGAATATACGCTGGAAACGGTAACACCGGAAGGCGAACGGAGTTATGAAAAAATCACCTCTGTCAAAAAGCTGATCCCGTGGGATGCAGAGCTGCAAGGTTTGATTACCCAGGGTGCCGATCCCCGCACCAGAGTGATCGCTTTTACCGTTACCGAGAGCGGCTACTATTTAGATACAGAGCATCAGCTTGATGCTGTTCATCCCGATATTAAAGCGGATATTGACGGGGAAGTCCGAACAATTTATGGCGCGCTTACCCGTGTATTAAAGGCACGAATGCAGGCGCATGGCGAACCCGTGACGCTGTTGAACTGCGATAATTTACGTCACAACGGTGAGCGCTTCCGCCAGGGTTTTCTGACCTTTTTACAGCTGCGTAAGGAAGAAGCCCTGCATGCCTGGGTAACCACGCACACTACTTCCCCAAATACGATGGTTGACCGGATCACGCCACGCCCTACGGCCGACATCGCGCCACGCGTGCTGGCCGCTACAGGATTTGCAGATAAAGCCCCGGTGATGGCCGAAGCCTTTATTCAGTGGGTGATCGAGGATGATTTCGCCGCAGGACGACCCGCGCTGGAAAATGTAGGCGTGGAGATGGTGGCGTCGGTGCTGCCGTGGGAGGAAGCCAAAATCCGCATACTGAACGCCAGTCACAGCTGCATCGCCTGGGCCGGGACGCTGGTCGGGCAGGACTATATTCATCAGAGTACGCAAACTCAGGAGATTAAAGAGATGGCCTGGGAGTATGTCACCCAGGACGTTATCCCTTCGCTAATGCCCAGCCCGCTGGATCTCGAAGCCTATCGCGATGTGGTGCTGGCGCGCTTTGCCAATCCCTATATTCGGGATACTAACCAACGCGTGGCGGCAGACGGGCTATCTAAAATCCCAGGTTTTATTACTCCGACCCTGATTGAAAGCTACCAGCGCGGAGAGACCCCGAGAGCAACGACGCTGCTGCCTGCCCTGTTTTTCCTCTTTTTACAGCGCTGGCACCAGGGCGAGCTTCCTTATCACTATCAGGATGGCGCGCTGGATGCTGAAGCCCTGCACGCCTTGCTAAGCCAGAAAGATGCGCTGGCGCGGTTTGCCGCAAACAGCGCTCTGTTTGGCTCACTGGCATCCAGCAGCGACTTTGCTCAACTGTTGCACAGCGCCGTTGCCAGCCTGCAAAGCTGGGCAAAACACCCTCAACCCGTCACTGAATAAGGAGTCGTTATGTACCTTGGAATTGATGCCGGGACATCGGAAATCAAAGCGCTGGTGATTGATGCGCAGGGTGGCATCCTCGCTACGGCAGGGGCAAAACTGACTCTGCAGCGCCCTCATCCTCACTGGTGTGAACAGGATCCTGCCGAATGGTGGCAGGCATTGCAGCAGGCCATAACGGAATTACGGCAAAAGGTCGGCAACGGTTGGGGCGAAATCCGCGCCATTGGTCTTTCGGGGCAGATGCACGGTGCCGTCCTGCTCGATAATCAGGACAGGGTACTGCGTCCCTGCATTTTGTGGAATGACATGCGCAGCGCGGCTGAGTGTCGTGAACTCACCGCGCTGGCGACCGATTTGCACAGCGTTACCGGCAATCTGGCGATGCCCGGCTTCACGGCACCCAAATTGCTCTGGGTGGCTCGACATGAGCCAGAGATTTTCCAACAAACGGCCTGCGTCCTGCTGCCAAAAGATTATCTGCGCTGGAAAATGAGCGGTGAGAAGCTGAGCGATATGTCCGATGCGGCAGGCACACTCTGGCTGGATGTGGCGAAGCGTGACTGGTCTGACAGCCTGTTATCCTCCTGCGGCCTGACCCGCGCCCAGATGCCGGGGCTGGTTGAAGGTTCCGAACCTGCCGGCAAGCTCCGGGCGGAACTGGCTCGTCAGTGGGGATTGAGCGAGAAAGTGATTATTGCCGGTGGCGGCGGTGACAATGCGGCCAGCGCTGTGGGAATTGGGGCAGTGGCGCCGGGGGACGCTTTTATCTCTCTGGGAACCTCGGGCGTGCTGTTTACCGTCAACGACAGCTTTCGCCCCAACCCATCATCGGCGGTACATGCTTTCTGCCATGCGTTACCCCACCGCTGGCATCAGATGAGCGTGATGCTGACTGCCGCCAGCGGCCTGCGCTGGCTGTGTGATTTGCTTGGCGCATCGGAAACCACGCTTCTCTCGGAAGTGGCAACGCTAAGCCAGGCTGACTGTCACAGCGCCCCGCTATTCCTGCCCTATCTCTCGGGGGAAAGGACGCCGCACAACGATCCGCAGGCAACAGGTGCCTTTCATGGATTAACGCACACTACCCAGCGCGCCTTGCTGGCTTATGCCGTACTGGAGGGGGTGACCTTCGGCATAGCTGACGGGCTGAAAGCGCTGGAGGAAGCAGGAACCTCGCTGGAATGCTGCTCACTAATTGGCGGTGGCGCTCGCAGTCCCTGGTGGGCTCAGCTGATAGCCGACGTACTCAACATGCCCATCGTTACCCATCAGGGCGGCGAAGCGGGCGGCGCGCTCGGTGCCGCCAGGCTGGGATGGCTGGCGGTTGGCGGAGATGAGGCTGAGGTTTGCCAGAAACCGCCGGTGCTCCAGCGCTATCTCCCTGATGCCGGTCGCCATCACTTGCTGCAAAAACGACTCGCCTGGTTCCGGCTGCTTTACCAACAACAGCTTGAGGCTCGCGCACTCGGCTTTTAACCCTGTCCGGCGACAACTGTCGTCCGGCTGCTGTTAAGGAAATAAGATGAAATCAGCAACAAACTGGTTCGGTCTCCCCATCCCTTTAATCTGGGGCTATATCGCTATCGCCATGTTTATGAGTGGTGATGGGTTTGAAATGGCATTTCTGTCAAAACACATTACGGATTTAGGGTTTACCCCAGCTGAATCTGCGCTGGTATTTACGATTTATGGTGGTGCCGCGGCGCTGGCAGCCTGGAGTTCCGGCGTGGTAGCGGAAATTATTACCCCTCAGCGTGCCATGAGGATTGGGTTTATCCTGTGGGTGGTGATGCATATCCTGTTTATGACGCTGGGACTGGGCATGCGTAACTATCCGCTGATGCTGCTGTTTTACGGTATTCGCGGGCTGGCTTATCCCCTCTTTATCTACTCTTTCGTGATGCTGGTGGTGCAGAACGTGCCGAAACATCAGCTCTCATCGGCTATGGGCTGGTTCTGGGCCATGTACTCTGTCGGCATTGGCTGCATAGGGAGCTATCTGCCCAGCTTTACCATTCCCTGGATTGGCGAAACCGGCACGCTCTGGTTTGCGATTGCGTGGGTGGTGGTGGGAGGTGTGATGGCCATGACGCTGTTGCGTAATGTGGGTGGGGAGAGCGAAAAGGCTAACCTGACGACCAGAGAGAAGTTTACCGAGCTTTCCAGAGCGGTCACCATCCTCTTTACTAATCGCAATATCTTCCTCGCCTGTCTAATCAGGATCATTAATACGCTGTCGCTGTTTGGCTTCGCGGTAGTGATGCCGATGCTGTTTGTTGGCCGCCTTGGCTTTACCATGTCGGAATGGCTGCAAATCTGGGCAGTCTTCTTCTTTGTCACCATTTTCACCAACATCATGTGGGGCGTGCTGGGCGAATATATCGGCTGGATACGTCAGGTACGGTGGTTTGGCTGCCTGGGCTGCGCCCTCTCCAGCCTGGCGTTTTATTATCTGCCGGTGACCTTCGGGCATAATTACTGGATTGCCATGATACCTGCGGTGATGCTGGGAATAACGGTGGCGGCCTTTGTACCTATGACGGCTGTTTTTCCGGTGCTGGAGCCTGAACACAAAGGCGCGGCTATTTCCATTTATAATCTTTCCGCCGGTTTGAGTAACTTCCTTGCGCCAGCCATCGCTTCACTGGTTCTGCCGTTCTTTGATATCGTCGGGGTTGTCTGGACCTATACCGGCTTATATCTGGTAGCGGGGATCCTGACGCTGATCATCAAAGTAGAGCAACCTGCCCGTATTGCAACAAAAGATAAAATAAAGTCCCGCCCTGCGGTGATTACTGCGGATAACAATTCATAAAACCCACTAAAGTCAATACTTTCAACGGGATGCTGGTAGCAGAACAGCATCCCTGCTCTTTATGTGCCTAAAACTGCTCGGATCAGTTCCCTTCGTTAACAAAAAATTGTAAAATTGACCCCAATCAATAATCAGTCGAGCGTATCACTATGATCCCAGAAAAGCGTGTTATCAACAGACGTATTCAGTCTGGCGGTTGTGCGATTCACTGTCAGGATTGCAGCATCAGCCAGCTCTGTATTCCCTTCACGCTGAACGAGCATGAGCTTGATCAGCTGGATAATATTATCGAACGCAAAAAGCCGATCCAGAAAGGCCAGACGCTGTTCAAAGCTGGGGATGAACTGAAGTCGTTGTACGCCATCCGTTCCGGGACCATCAAGAGCTACACGATTACCGAACAGGGTGATGAGCAGATTACAGGTTTCCACCTGGCCGGTGACCTGGTAGGGTTCGATGCCATTAACGGCGGTCAGCACCCGAGTTTCTCTCAGGCGCTGGAAACGGCGATGGTTTGCGAAATCCCGTTTGAAACCCTTGACGATCTCTCAGGCAAAATGCCGAGCCTGCGTCAGCAGATGATGCGCTTGATGAGCGGCGAGATTAAGGGAGACCAGGAGATGATCCTGCTACTTTCCAAGAAAAATGCGGAAGAGCGCCTGGCGGCCTTTATTTATGGCCTCTCCCGTCGCTTTGCCGAACGCGGTTTTTCACCGCGTGAATTCAGGCTGACCATGACCCGTGGGGATATCGGCAATTATCTTGGCTTAACGGTTGAAACCATCAGCCGTCTGCTGGGCCGTTTCCAGAAAAGCGGAATGCTGGCGGTGAAAGGCAAGTACATCACTATTGAAGATCACGATGTGCTGTCGCAACTGGCCGGACAGAGCCGCGCCATCGCCTGATCCCTGTTAACCGGGTTACGCTGTTAACCCGGTTAACAGCGTAACCCGGTTTCTTCCTGCCTCCTTCATGCGCTCACCGGTAATTTTTTTAAAATCCCGATGATAAATTCTGCCCTGCCATCCCGGTTCTCTTTCCCCTCTCCTTACCCACTGTACTGCCGTAAATAGTCTGCTTATTATTAGTTATAATATTGATCCCGCTATAACTTTTTCCTTCTGCGCGGCCTCTGATTGGGCTATCTTTAAGCTAACCAGCGTTTGGAGATCCCATTATGGCTAAATATCAAAATATTCTCGTGGCTGTCGATCCGCAGCAGGATGACCAGCCAGCGCTCCGCCGTGCTGTTTATCTGAACCAGCGCCTTGGTGGCCGGATCACAGCCTTCCTGCCTATTTATGACTTTTCCTATGAGATGACGACCCTGCTTTCACCGGACGAGCGTACCACCATGCGTAAAGGGGTGGTAAGTCAGCGCACCGAGTGGATCCGCGACCAGGCTCAGGCTTATCTGGAAGCGGGCGTAGAGATTGATATCAAGGTTATCTGGCATAACCGTCCCTATGAGGCGATTATTCAGGAAGTCCTGAATGGCCGTTATGACCTGGTGCTGAAAATGGCGCACCAGCATGACCGCTTGCAGTCGGTGGTCTTCACCCCAACCGACTGGCACCTGCTGCGCAAATGCCCCTGCCCGGTCTGGATGGTGAAAGACCAACCCTGGCCGGAAGGCGGTCGCGCCGTTGTCGCCGTAAATCTGGCCAGTGAAGAGCCGCATCACGACCCGCTGAATACCAAACTGGTGAAAGAAACGCTGGAGATGGCTAATTTGGTTAATCATACGGAAGTGCATCTGGTCGGGGCTTACCCGATTACGCCAATCAATATCGCCATTGAACTGCCCGACTTTGATCCCAGCGTCTATAACGATGCCATCCGCGGTCAGCATCTGCTGGCGATGAAAGCGTTACGGCAGAAATTCAGTATCGACGAAAAATTCACCCATGTGGACAAAGGGCTTCCTGAAGAGGTTATTCCCAACCTGGCGGAGCATCTGGATGCAGGCGTGGTGGTATTAGGGACTATAGGGCGAACAGGCCTTTCGGCAGCTTTCCTGGGCAATACCGCCGAACAGGTTATTGACCATCTGCGTTGCGATCTGCTGGCGATCAAACCAGACGGATTTGTCTCTCCGGTTGAACTGGATGATGACGAAGACGACTGAGCCTGACTGCAGAAAATAAAAAGGCCAGCTTAGCTGGCCCTCTTCAATAATAAACCCCACCTAGGGTGGGGTTTATGCTTATAACGCTTTCAGAATTGCATCGACGGTTGCTTTCGCATCGCCAAACAGCATCTGCGTGTTCTCTTTGAAGAACAGCGGATTTTGCACACCGGCATAACCGGTATTCATCGAACGCTTAAACACCACGACGTTCTGCGCTTTCCACACTTCCAGCACCGGCATGCCAGCGATTGGACTGCGAGGATCTTCCTGCGCGGCCGGGTTAACCGTATCATTTGCGCCGATCACCAGTACCGTATCTGTGTCGCTGAAATCTTCATTGATTTCATCCATTTCCAGCACGATATCGTAAGGAACGCGCGCCTCAGCGAGCAGGACGTTCATGTGTCCTGGCAGACGACCGGCTACGGGATGGATGCCAAAGCGAACCTTGATGCCACGTGCGCGCAGCTTCTCGGTAATTTCGGCCACCGGATACTGAGCCTGCGCCACCGCCATGCCGTAGCCCGGCGTGATGATCACCGTGCTGGAGTTTTTCAGCAGCTCTGCCGTTGCCTGCGCATCAATCTCGCGATGCTCGCCCGCTTCATCAGTTTCACCGGTTGAACTGCTGTCGGTGCCAAAGCCGCCCGCGATCACGCTGATAAATGAGCGGTTCATCGCCTTACACATGATGTAAGAGAGAATTGCCCCGCTTGACCCCACCAGCGCGCCGGTCACGATCAGCAGATCGTTGCTGAGCATAAAGCCTGCCGCCGCCGCTGCCCAGCCTGAATAGGAGTTCAGCATAGAGACCACTACCGGCATGTCTGCGCCGCCAATTGAAGCGACCAGATGCCAACCAAAGGCCAGCGCAATCAGCGTCATAATCAGCAGAGCAAAGACCTGTACGCCAACGCTGTCAGTGCGGACAAAGGCGATCAGCAGGCAGAGTGAGACAACCAGCGCGAGCAGATTGAGCTTATGACGATGCGGCAGCATCAGCGGACGGGAAGAGATCTTCCCGCGCAGCTTGCCAAATGCCACCAGCGATCCGGTGAAGGTCACCGCGCCAATGAAGATTCCTACAAACACTTCGGTAAGGTGGATATTTTCCAGTACCGCGTCCAGGCCAGGAGCATGGTCGAGATAGCTGTTGAAGCCCACCAGCACCGCAGCCAGGCCAACAAAGCTGTGCAGTACGGCAACCAGCTCAGGCATTTCGGTCATTTCGACCTTTTTCGCCAGCCGGGTGCCGATGGCGCCACCAATCACCATCGCCACCAGTACCCAGCCGACGTTGCCGCTGTCCGGTCCCAGCAGGGTAGCCACCAGCGCGATAGCCATCCCGCTCATGCCAAACAGGTTGCCCTGCTTAGAGGTTTCATGTTTTGACAGCCCAGCCAGGCTGCATATAAAAAGAATTGCGGCAACAATGTATGCTGCAGTCACTAATCCGCCAGACATTGATTACCCCTTAGTTCTTACGAAACATTTTCAGCATGCGCTGAGTCACGGTGAAACCACCGAAAATATTGATACTGGCAATCAGCACCGCGATAAACGACAGGAAGCTGACCCAGCCGCCGTGTCCGATTTGCAGCACCGCGCCGACCACGATAATCCCGGAGATCGCATTGGTTACCGACATCAGTGGCGTATGCAGGGCATGACTGACATTCCAGACCACGTAGTAACCCACTACGCAGGAGAGCGCGAACACCGTAAAGTGAGAAAGGAAGGCGGCAGGAGCCGCATTGGCGAACCAGCCAAAAAGGATAACTGCCAACGCAAACAGCGCATATTTGCGGAACGGAGAGACGGGTTTCTTCTCCTCTTTCTCAACCGTTTTCGCCGCTGCTGGCGTCGCTTTAGGGGCAGCAGACACCTGAATCGGTGGCGCTGGCCAGGTGACTTCGCCGTCACGAATGACCGTCACGCCGCGAATAACCACATCATCGAAATCCACGGTGATTTCACCGTTTTTCTCTTTACAGAGCAGCTTCAGCAGATTGACCAGGTTAGTGCCGTACAGCTGTGACGACTGGGTAGGCAGACGACTTGGCAGATCGGTATAGCCGATAATTTTTACGCCGTTGTCGGTAGTGGTCACCTGGTCGGCCACCGTGAGTTCACAGTTGCCGCCGGTTTGTGCCGCCAGATCGACAATCACGCTGCCAGGCTTCATTGAAGCCACCATATCGGCAGTAATCAGCTTCGGTGCGGGACGACCCGGGATCAGCGCGGTGGTGACGATGATATCCACCTCTTCTGCCTGGGCGGCAAACAGCGCCATCTCTGCCTTGATAAAGGCTTCTGACATCACTTTTGCATAGCCGTCGCCGCTGCCCGCTTCCTCCTCAAAATCGAGTTCAAGGAACTCGGCGCCCATGCTCTGGACCTGCTCTTTGACTTCCGGACGGGTATCAAAAGCACGAACAATGGCACCAAGGCTGCCAGCTGCGCCGATTGCCGCAAGGCCAGCCACGCCCGCGCCAATTACCATCACTTTTGCTGGCGGCACCTTACCTGCGGCGGTGATTTGCCCGGTAAAGAAGCGGCCAAACTCATGGGCTGCCTCAACAATCGCCCGATAACCGGCAATGTTGGCCATGGAACTTAATGCATCAAGTGACTGCGCGCGCGAGATACGGGGCACCGCATCCATCGACATCACGGTGACCTTGCGGGCAGCCAGCTTTTCCAGTAAATCGGGATTTTGCGCAGGCCAGATAAAGCTGACCAGCGTGCTGCCCTCTTTGGTTAACGCAATCTCTTCTTCAGTGGGTGCATTGACCTTCAGAATGATGTCTGACTGCCAGACGGTGGCGGTATCCACCAGGGTAGCGCCAGCTGCGACATAGGCGGCATCATCAAAGCTCGCCAGTTTCCCTGCGTCGCGCTCTATGGCGACGGTAAAACCAAGCCCCAGTAGCTGCTCTACCGTTTTTGGCGTGGCAGCAACCCGGGCTTCGTTGGGCAAGCGCTCTTTGGTTATTCCAATTAGCATAATATTCCCTTTCATCAGAGGTAAATTGATGGTTGGTCCTGACTGTCACGGCCCGAATGACCGCGACAGGATCTGTTTCAAACTGTTTATAACCTACTGAAAATATGTGCTGCGATCCAGCCGCAGCGGGCCGGTTCACGGCTTTTCATACAATAATTCAGAGGCAGGCAGCAAAAGCAGCACGTTGCGGCTGAATTTATTCGATAATAGCGCATAATCTGCTGGCTAAAAAAGTGTATTGACCAATTAATGAAATAGAAAAGACACTATTTAACAATGAATTAACTTAATTAGTGGTATCAATAACCAGCTTAAGTGGTAAGCGGCGGGCTAACAGCGCAATTTAACAATTTATTAATATCATTAAGCGCTCCGGCAAAACGAAGCGCGACAGATGACTCAAAATGGCTGAGACAGCAGGCATTATTACATGTAATAATCGGTAGCTAATCTGTTACACATCAAGAGTCCAGCACGTTTTCGTACTCATTTTTTGCGTAAGGCGAAGGATTATTTTTATGAAGCTGAAGAACACCCTTCTGGCATCAGCCCTGCTGTCACTGACATCATTATCCGCTTTTGCGGCACAGGAGCTGGCCCCGGAAAAAGCGGCCTCGATGAAACCGTTTGATCGTATTGCGGTTTCCGGTCGTTTCAATGCTATCAATGACGCCAGCGCAGCGGTGTCAAAACGTGCCGACGAAATGGGCGCGGCTTCTTACTACATTCAGAATATCAGCGATACCAACGGAAACGGCGGGAACTGGCGCGTAGTGGCAGATCTCTATCACGCGGATGCGCCCAAAGCGGCTCCTTCGGATGACCGTATCATCAATGGCATCCGGGAATTAAAGAAGGCAGAAGCCTACAAACTTGAACCCTTCGATACGGTCTCGATAAGTGGTTTCTACCGTAGTCAGCCAGAAGTGAATGATGCTATTACCAAAGCGGCAAAAGCGAAAGAGGCGGCCTCCTTCTTTATTATTCGCCAGATCGATGCCAACAGCGGCGGTAATCAGTACATCACCGCTTACGTTTACAAAGCGGATGCGCCAGAGCGTAAAGTTCAGTCTCCCGATCTGATCCCGGCTGATTCCCAGGCGGGTAAAGCGGCGCTGGCTACCGGCGGCGCTGCGGCTAAAGCCGTTCAGATCCCCGGCGTTGCTTCTTCAGAAACCCCAAGCGCTAACGTAGGTCGTTTCTTTGAAACGCAATCCTCCACGGGCCAGCGTTACACCATTAAAACGCCGGATGGTAAAAGCGTTCAGGAAGTTAACGCCATTACGGCGGCACAGATGCAGCCGTTTGACAGCGTAACCTTTACCGGCCACTTTGGTACGCCAACAGAGGTGTCTGAGGCAGTAGGTCAGGCCGCGATTAAAAAAGGCGCGAAGTACTACCACGTCACCCGCCAATGGTCTAATCAGAGCGGTGGTAACCTTACCGTCTCCGCAGACCTCTTTAAGTAATTCTTCCGGGACGGCGCCTGCCGTCCCTGCTTTTTTGCATAGTGAAGGCGGTTATTTTGCATAACCACTCACAATCCTCGCTAATCGCATTGCATCTCCTGTTCTCACTCCGTAGAATCTCCGCCGACTTCAGGGTATTCCTTCATCTCAGTCGCACTTTTCCGGCATGAAAAGCGAAGGTTTACCATTGGTTTGGTTTTTTATTCTGCTATTGGGACCTTTCTTTGGACAAAAAATTAGGCCTTGCCGCCCTCACCGCACTGGTGCTCAGTTCAATGCTCGGCGCAGGCGTATTCAGTCTGCCGCAAAATATGGCCATGGTTGCCAGCCCGGCTGCCTTGCTGATTGGCTGGGCCATTACGGGAGGCGGTATTATTCTGCTCTCGCTCGCTTTGCTGCTGCTGACCCGGCTGAAGCCAGAGCTGGACGGCGGCATTTATACCTATGCCAGAGCCGGGTTCGGTGAGCTTGTCGGCTTCTGTTCCGCCTGGGGCTACTGGCTGTGCGCGGTCATTGCTAACGTCTCCTACCTGGTTATCGTTTTTTCTGCGCTGAGCTTCTTTACCGACTCCCCGGGTCATGTGGTGTTTGGTGATGGCAATACCTGGCAGGCGATGCTGGGGGCCTCTCTGCTGCTGTGGCTGGTTCACTGGCTGGTATTGCGGGGAGTGCAAACCGCAGCCAGCATTAATATAGTGGCAACGCTGGGTAAACTTCTCCCTCTGGGCTTGTTTGTGGTGCTGGCAATACTGGCATTTAACTACGACCGTTTTCATTTTGATTTCACCGGAGTGGCGCTGGGTAAACCTGTGTGGCAGCAGGTTAAAGACACCATGCTGATAACGTTATGGGTGTTTATAGGCGTCGAGGGTGCCGTGGTGGTATCGGCCCGCGCCCGCAACAAACGGGATGTGGGGCGTGCGACAATGCTGGCGGTGATCGCGGCGCTGATCGTTTATCTGCTGGTCACGCTACTTTCGCTGGGAATTGTGCCGCGCGCGGAACTGGCAGAGATGCGTAATCCCTCAATGGCTGGATTAATGACGCGTCTGGTTGGCTCCTGGGGCGATTTGATTATTGCCGTTGGCCTGGTGGTCTCGGTTTGTGGTGCCTATCTGAGCTGGACAATTATGGCAGCTGAAGTGCCCCTGCTTGCCGCCGCACAGGGGGCCTTTCCGCGTTCGCTGGCCAGACAAAATGCCCGTGGCGCCCCCGCGGCCTCGCTGTGGCTGACCAATGGCAGTGTGCAAATCTGTCTGGTACTCATCTGGCTCACCGGTTCTGACTACAACACGCTGCTGACTATCGCCTCGGAAATGATTCTGGTGCCCTATTTCCTGGTGGGCGCCTACCTGTTTAAGGTTGCCAAATCCCATGCACGCCCTGGCGTGATGGCTATCGCCTGCGGCGCCAGCGCATACGGGCTTTGGCTGCTGTACGCCTCCGGGCCTCTGCATTTGCTGCTTTCCGTGGTGCTTTACGCACCAGGCGTGTTGCTGTTCCTGTTTGCGCGCCGGGGTGGACGAGGTGTGGAAAAACTCAGCATGCTGGAGAAAGGCACGATGGCTCTACTGGTGGCGGGAATGGCTCCGGCGCTGTGGGTACTGCTGCGTTAGTGCGAAAAGTCGGGGATGGTGACCGTCAAACGGTCATCATACTCTGGCGATGGGTGTAACCACGCCGGGATGCTAAAGGGGTAAGGCTGTGTCAGTGCGACCAGGCCGGAATGCTGACCGTCAGGCGGTCATCATGCTGCTGAAGAGTAAGGGGTTTAACGTACTCCTGACGCACCAGGTCAAGCTGCGGCTCTGACAGCGTATAGGGCAGCAGAATATCAAACTTTTCGATATGTTGTTGTTCAGCCAGCGTTATCAGTCGGGCGATGTTAATTTCGTCACTGACCTGAGTAGAGATGATTTGCAACGCGAGGACTTTTAACCGCTCTGAGGGCACCTGGGGTAAATTGCGGGAGTTCCTGGTGACCAGGCCGAAGATAGGCATCACGCCATAGATAGCGTCGACAAAGCTCCAGCGCTTTTTACAGGAAGCGGCGAGGAAATCGATATAATTGAGGCAGATATAGTCACTGTGCCCGGCAGAAGCCAGCTTTTTATCAGACACTCTTATTCTCCTTTCTCTGATGATTACTCCTCCCGGGCTGCCACGGCAGGCCGGCGGCTATAATGGCATAAATAAGGGTGCTTATACTATACATCTGATGTTATTTCGCGGTGGGTAATAGTAGTTAAGTTTAACAAAGAGTAATCTTGCCCTCTCACCCCAGAAAAACAGCGCTATGAATAAAATTGTATTCGTTGAAGATGACCAGGATGTGGGCGAGCTGATTGCTGCCTACCTGAATCGTCATGATATAGAAGTGATTGTTGAGAGCCGTGGCGATCGTGCAGAAGCGACGATTGCGGCTGTTCTGCCAGATTTGGTAATGCTGGATATTATGCTGCCCGGCAAAGATGGCATGACGCTGTGCCGTGATTTGCGCGCCAGTGAAAGCTGGTCTGGCCCCATTGTGCTGCTGACCTCCCTGGACAGCGACATGAATCATATTCTCTCTCTTGAAATGGGTGCTAACGACTACATTCTGAAAACCACCCCGCCGGCTGTGCTGCTGGCCCGTTTACGGCTGCATCTGCGTCAGGCTGGCAGCAGCAGCCAGGGCGATGAGATTGCGCCTAAAGTCGCAGGACAGAATGCGCTCCGTTTTGGCACGCTCTCTATCGATCCGGTCAACCGTCAGGTCACGCTTGGCAGTGAGGTCATTGCCCTTTCCACCGCCGATTTTGACCTGCTGTGGGAGCTGGCGACGCACGCTGGCTCTATCCTGAATCGCGATGCGCTGTTAAAAACATTGCGCGGCGTCAGCTACGATGGCATGGATCGCAGTATCGACGTGGCCATCTCCCGACTGCGTAAAAAACTGCTCGACAACGCCACCGAGCCTTATCGCATCAAAACTATCCGCAACAAAGGCTACCTCTTTGCCCCCCATGCCTGGGACGCCAAATGAAAAAACTGTTTATCCAGTTTTATCTGCTGCTGTTTGTCTGCTTCCTGGTGATGGCGATGCTGGTTGGCCTGGTCTACAAATTCACTGCCGAACGGGCCGGACGTCAGTCGATGGACGACCTGATGAAAAGCTCGCTTTACCTGATGCGTAGCGAACTGCGCGAGATCCCGCCGCGCGACTGGAACAAGACCATCGATAATCTGGAGCTGAATCTTTCGTTTAAGCTTCATATTGAACCGATGAGCAAATATCAGCTTGATGCCGTTACGCTGCGGCACCTGCGCGCCGGAGAGATAGTGGCGCTGGACGATGAGTACACCTTTCTTCAGCATATTCCCCGCAGCCATTATGTGCTGGCGGTAGGCCCAATCCCCTATCTGTTTTTCCTGCATGAGATGCGCATTCTCGATATCGTGCTGCTGGCCTTTATTGGCATTTCGCTGGCGCTGCCGGTGTTTATCTGGATGCGGCCGCACTGGAAAGATATGCTGCGGCTGGAAACGGCCGCGCAGCGATTTGGGCAGGGGCATCTTAACGAGCGCATCCATTTTGACAGTGCATCGAGCCTGCTGCGGCTCGGTGTGGCCTTTAACCAGATGGCGGACAATATCAACACCCTGGTGGCCAGTAAAAAACAGCTGATAGATGGGATTGCTCATGAGCTGCGAACCCCGTTAGTGCGTTTACGCTACCGGCTGGAGATGAGCGATAACTTAACAGAGGCTGAAGCCGCGGCCCTTAATCGTGATATTGGCCAGCTTGAGTCACTGATCGAAGAGCTGCTGACCTATGCGCGGCTTGATCGGCCAAAAGTCGATCTTAACCTTCAGACTCTGGATCTGGCCGAATGGCTCCAGGAGCGGCTCGACGATATCCGCACCCTGCACCCTGATTTCGCGATTGAACTTGATATGCCGCAGCGGCATAACACAGGCGTTGCCGATACCCGCCTGATGGAGCGCGTGCTGGACAATCTGGTGAACAATGCGCTGCGCTACGCCAGTGAACGGCTGCGCGTCAGCCTTTGGTTTGATGGCACTATCGCCTGTCTGCAGGTGGAGGATGACGGACCAGGCATTCCTCTGAATGAGCGGGAACGGGTGTTTGAACCCTTTGTACGCCTCGACCCCAGCCGTGACCGCGCCACCGGCGGATGCGGTCTTGGTCTGGCGATTGTTCACTCTGTCGCCCAGGCCTTTAATGGTTATGTGTTAATAGATGCCAGTCCGCTCGGCGGTGCCAGCGTTCGCTTTTGCTGGCCTGTTGATTTACCCTTATCATCCTCTACAGGCGCTGCCTGACAGCGCAAAAAACTTTACAGGGAGCCTCATGTCAACTGCCTACGCTAACTTAACCCGTACCTTTACCCGCCTTTCACGTTTTGCTCATCTTTCCGCTATTACCGGCTGGGATATGATGACCATGATGCCACCCGGAGGCAGCAGTGCCCGTGGGGCTGCGCTTGCTGAACTCAGCGTGTTGCAGCATGAAATCCTGACGGCAAAAGAGGTGGGAGAGTGGCTGAACGAAGCTGAACAGGCTTCTTTAAACGACGTTGAACGCGCCAACCTGTTCGAGATGCGTCGCGCCTGGCAGCAGGCCTCGCTGCTTCCCGCCTCGCTGGTGGAAGCGAAGTCGGTGGCGGGTTCGCGCTGCGAGCACGCCTGGCGCCAGCAGCGCCCCGCCAATGACTGGCAGGGGTTTTCAGAGAATCTGAAAGAGGTAGTAAAACTCAGTCGCCAGGAGGCGGAAATCCGCGCTCAGGCCAACGGCTGTTCGCGCTACGATGCGCTGTTAGATATTTTCGAGCCGGGCATGACCAGCGCGAAGTTGGATAAAACTTTTGGCGACATCAAAGCCTGGCTGCCGGATTTACTGCAACGTATCGTTGAGAAACAGGCGCAGGAGACCGTGGATGTCCCGGTGGGGCCTTTTGCCGTGGAGTCGCAAAAACAGCTTGGCCTGGCGATCATGAAGCAACTGGGTTTTGACTTCAACGCCGGGCGGCTTGATGTCAGTGCGCATCCCTTCTGCGGCGGCGTGCCGGAAGATGTTCGCATTACCACGCGTTACAATGAGAACGAATTTATCAGCGCCATGATGGGCGTGATCCACGAAACGGGCCACGCACGTTATGAGCAGAATCTGCCGAAGCAGTGGGCAGGCCAGCCAGTTTCCCTGGCGCGTTCGACGGCAATCCATGAATCCCAGAGTCTGTTCTTTGAAAAACAGCTCGGACGCAGCGCTGATTTCCTCAGCCTGATCCTGCCGCAGGTTAAGCTGCTGATCGGCGACGGCCCTGCGCTGGAAGAGTCTAACTTTATCGCTCTGAATCAGCGGGTGAAGCCGGGCCTGATCCGCGTCGATGCGGACGAAGTCAGCTATCCGGCCCATATTATTCTGCGCTATGAAATTGAACGTGCGTTGATTGCCGGTGACATTGAGGTCGACGACATTCCTGCCCTGTGGCAGGAGAAAATGCAGTCGCTGCTGGGGCTGGATACCATCGGCAACTACCGCGACGGCTGTATGCAGGATATTCACTGGACCGATGGTGCATTCGGCTATTTCCCGACCTACACGCTGGGGGCAATGTATGCCGCACAGCTGTTCCAGGGAGTGAAAAAAGCGCTGCCGCAGGTTAATGAACTGCTGCGCGAGGGCAACCTGGAGCCGGTGTTTGAGTGGCTGCAGCAAAACATCTGGCAGCACGGCAGCCGTTTCAGCACCCGTCAGCTGATCGAGAATGCGACCGGTGAAGATCTCAACCCTGCTTATTTCCGCCAGCATCTGGAAAACCGCTACCTGAACGGTAATTGATCCCCCTCAGAGCAGGCAATCCGCCTGCTCTTCCCGGTTGTACAATCCGTTACACGCCGATACCAATCACTCACTGAAAGCCCTCATGCCTTCCCCTATAGTTGCTCTACCGGCCCCGCAGTGGGCTGATACATGAACTAAACATTTGAGGGTTTTGCAATGAAAAAATTATTTGCTCTGGTTGTAGCCGCTGCAATGGGTATCTCTTCAATGGCTTTCGCTGCGGATACCACCGCTGCACCAGCCGCGTCTGCCACTACCGCAGCTCCGGCTAAAGCGACCACTACTGCACACCACAAGAAACATCATAAAGCTACCGTACAGAAAGCGCAGGCTGCTAAAAAGCACCACAAAAAAGCCGCCAAAAAATCTGTAGATCAGAAAGCCCAGGCTGCTAAAAAAGTGCACCACAAAAAAGCAGCTAAACCAGTAGCCCAGAAAGCTCAGGCCGCTAAAAAAGTACACCACAAAAAAGCAGCTAAACCAGTAGCACAGAAAGCTCAGGCCGCTAAAAAAATGCACCACAAGAAAGCAGCTAAACCAGTAGCCCAGAAAGCTCAGGCTGCTAAAAAAATGCACCACAAGAAAGCAGCTAAACCAGTAGCGCAGAAAGCTCAGGCTGCTAAAAAAGTACACCACAAGAAAATGGCTAAGAAAGCCGCTGCGCCTAAGGCGTAATTAATGAAGCGGGAGCCTGGCTCCCCCCTCAACATGATTTAATTCAAACACCCGGATTATTCCGGGTGTTTCTTTCCTGGAGATCGGATGATGGTACGCCGCTATTTATTCGAAATTATCCTGGGCTTTATGATCGTCTGTGGGGTTATTGCCGCCAGCTTTTATCTTTAACTTGCGTAGCGTGCTGATATTCCAAATTAAACTCCCTTTTTTACCGCTATCCGTCTATAGTTATTATCACGCCGTGGTTAACCCTTACTCTTCATTCTCCACTCAGAGAGAAACATGCGCCTGACAGCTGTTTTTTTAATTGGATGCTTAGCCTTTTCTTTTTATTCCCATGCTGACGATGATGATGAAAGTCCGAGCGAAGCTGATGTCAAAACGCTCTTCTTTGGTCACGACGACCGAAAAGCGGTTGCTGATACCGCCAGCCAGCCCTGGGAGGCGATTGGACAGCTGGAAACCGCCAGCGGCAACCTCTGTAGCGCCACGCTGATTTCAGCCCACCTGGTGCTGACTGCCGGCCACTGCCTGCTGACCCCGCCGGGTAAAATCGACAACGCTATCGCCCTGCGCTTTATTGCAAACAATAAAGGCCACTGGCGTTATGAAATTCATGATATTGAAACGCGTGTCGATCCTGAGCTGGGCCATAAGCTGAAAGCAGATGGCGACGGGTGGATTGTGCCCTCTTCCGCCGCCCCTTACGATTATGGCCTGGTGATATTACATAATCCGCCATCAGGTATTACCCCGGTCCCGCTGTTCGACGGCAGCCGCAGCGATTTAACTGCCGCGCTGAAAGCACAGGATCGCAAAGTCACCCAGGCGGGCTACCCGCTGGACCACCTTGAAACGCTCTATTCCCACAGCAACTGTCTGGTGACCGGATGGGCGCAGAAAGGCGTACTGTCACATCAGTGCGATACGTTACCCGGCGATAGCGGCTCACCGCTGCTGATGCAGGTGGATAACGTCTGGCAGCTGATTGCGGTGCAAAGCTCGGCCCCGGCGGCGAAAGATCGTTATCAGGCGGATAACCGCGCTATTGCCGTCACCGCGTTTCGCGATAATCTGGAAGCGTTAGCGCAGGAATAATCCCTGACGTAATCCGCCTGAAGGTGACCATAGCGCGTCGGATTACCGGCGCAGCATGAAAAAAGGGCAGCAGATATAAATCTGCTGCCCTTTTTATCAGCAACAATTCAGCGTTCGGTCACACCACGATCTCATCCATTGCCTGCTGGATGCGCTTCTCAGAAACCGGATAAGGCGTACCAAGCTGCTGAGAGAAGTAGCTGACGCGCAGCTCTTCAATCATCCAGCGGACATCTTTCACATCTTCATCCTCACGGCGAACCGGCGGCAGCTTGTTGTACCAGGTATTCCATGCCTGCTGTATGTTCTCCACCTTCAGCATCCTGGCACGATCACTGTGCGGATCGACCGGCAGCTTTTCCAGACGGCGTTCAATAGCGTTCAGGTAACGTAACGTATCGGAAAGTCGCTTCCAGCCGTTCTGGGTCACAAACCCTTTGTAGACCAGCCCGGACATCTGCGCTTTGATATCAGAGAGCGCCAGCGCCATGGTCATATCCACCCGCCCTTTCAGCCGCTTGTTGATGTTGAAGACCGCCGTCAGGATCTGCTCCACCTTTTTCGCAATATCAACCACGGTGTCATTCAGCTCTGCCCGCACTTTTTCGTGCAGGGCTGCAAAACCAGCTTCCTGCCAGCTTGGACCGCCGTGCTCAGCAATCAGCTTATCCACGCCGCAGGCGATGCAGTCATCAATCAGATCCAGCACCTTGCCGTAAGGGTTAAAATATAACCCCAGCTTGGCTTTGTTCGGCAATTTTTCATGCAGATATTTAATTGGCGAAGGGATATTCAGCAGCAGCAGACGACGCTGCCCCCGCCACATTGCTTTTCTCTGCTCGTGCTCCGAATCAAACAGCCGGATTGCTACGCTATCCTTTTCATCCACCAGCGCAGGCCAGGCCTTGACGCTGTAGTTACCCCGCTTCTGTTCGAAATGATCGGGCAGATCGCCAAAGCTCCAGATATGCAGCCCACTCTGTTCCAGCCCATCGTCCGCCACCAGCGACAGCGTCTCCTGCACCTTGCCTTTCAGCTGCAGCTTAAGTGCGGCCAGGTCGCGCCCCTCATTCAGCTTGCGGTTGTTTTCATCCACTACCCGGAAGGTGATTTTAAGGTGATCGGGCACCTGATCCCACTGCCAGGCCTCGCGGTCAATAGTGATGCCGGTCATGCGGCGGAACTCGCGCTCCAGCGCTTCCAGCAGCGGCAATGCCAGCGGCGTCACGCGGCCTAAAAACGCTTCAGCATAGTTAGGTGCGGGTACCAGATTACGGCGAACCGGTTTCGGCAGGGATTTGATCAGGGCAATAATCAACTCACGGCGCAGGCCGGGGATCTGCCACTCAAAGCCGCCTTCTTCCACCTGATTCAGCAAGGGTAGCGGAATATGCACCGTCACCCCATCCGCATCCGTTCCCGGCTCGAACTGATAACTCAGACGCAGTTTAAGATTTCCCTGCTGCCAGAAGTTCGGATAATCGAGCTTGCTGACATCGTTAGCGCCCTCTTTAATCAGCATCTCTTTAGCGAAATTCAGCCGCTCCGGCTCTTCACGGCTCGCCTGCTTCCACCAGCTGTCGAAATGGCGTGCTGAGACAATTTCTGTCGGAATACGCCGATCGTAAAAGGTAAACAGCGTCTCATCGTCCACCAGAATGTCGCGACGGCGGGATTTATGCTCCAGCTCTTCCACTTCCTCACGCAGTTTAAGGTTGGCGCGGAAAAATGCGTGGCGAGTCTGCCAGTCGCCTTCCACCAGCGCATGGCGGATAAACAGCTCGCGGGATAAAACCGGATCGATGTGGCTGTAATTGACTTTGCGGGCGGCAACGATGGGCAGACCATACAGCGTCACTTTTTCACTGGCCATTACCGCGCCCTGAGCTTTTTCCCAGTGTGGTTCGCTGTAGCTGCGCTTAATCAGATGCTGGGCGACCGGCTCAATCCATTCCGGATCGATACGGGCGGCAATGCGCCCCCACAACCGACTGGTCTCGACCAGTTCCGCCACGATGGTCCATTTAGGCGGTTTCTTAAACAGCCCGGACCCCGGAAAAATAGCAAAACGGGCGTTACGCGCGCCGGTATATTCCTGCTTATCGGCATCTTTTTGCCCGATATGGGAGAGCAGTCCGGTAAGCAGCGCCGTGTGCACACCACGGAAATCCGCTGGTTCACTGTTAAGCGGAATTCCCTGCTCACGCACGACCTGACGCAGCTGAGTATAGATATCCTGCCATTCACGCACGCGCAGATAATTAAGGTATTCCATCTTGCAGAGGCGGCGGAACTGGCTGGAGGAGAGCGCCTTTTGCTGCTCCTGCAGATAGTTCCACAGGTTCACGAACGACAGGAAATCGGACTCTTTATCCGCAAAGCGGGCATGTTTTTCATCAGAGGCCTGTTTTTTCTCTGCCGGACGCTCGCGCGGGTCCTGAATAGAGAGGGCCGCAGTAATAATCATCACCTCCCGCGTACAGGCGTAGCGCTGAGCCTCCAGCACCATTTTAGCCAGACGGGGATCTACCGGTAGCTGTGCCAGCGATCGGCCCGACGCGGTTAACTTGTAGTGCTGATTTTCGCTTTGGGTAATGGCGCCCAGCTCTTCCAGCAGCTTGACGCCATCCTGAATATTGCGCTTATCTGGCGCCTCTACAAAGGGGAACGCGCTGATATCGCCCAGCCCCAGCGCGGTCATTTGCAGAATAACCGAAGCCAGATTAGTGCGCAGAATTTCCGGGTCGGTAAACGCCGGACGATTGTTGAAATCCTCTTCTGAATAGAGACGAATACAGATCCCTTCAGAAACACGGCCGCAGCGCCCTTTACGCTGATTAGCTGAAGCCTGGGAAACCGGTTCAATGGGCAGGCGCTGCACCTTGGTGCGGAAACTGTAGCGACTGATGCGCGCCGTCCCCGGATCGATAACATACTTGATGCCCGGCACGGTCAGCGAGGTCTCTGCCACGTTGGTAGCCAGCACGATACGCCTGCCGGCGTGGGACTGGAATACGCGGTTTTGTTCGGCGTTCGACAAACGGGCGTAGAGCGGCAGAACCTCCGTGTGAGCCAGATCGCGACGGTTGAGCGCATCGGCAGTATCGCGAATTTCGCGTTCGCCGCTCATAAAGATCAGAATATCGCCACGGCTCTCTTTACCCAGCTCGTCTACCGCATCAAAAATCGCCTGTAGCTGATCGCGATCGGTATCATCAGCCTCTTCCACCACCGGCCGGTAGCGCACCTCAACCGGATAAGTTCTGCCGGAAACTTCAATCACCGGCGCATTGTTAAAGTGTTTTGAGAAGCGCTGTGGATCTATGGTCGCGGAGGTGATGATCACTTTTAAATCCGGGCGACGCGGTAACAGCTCCCGCAGGTAGCCCAGCAGGAAATCGATATTCAGGCTGCGTTCGTGCGCTTCATCGATAATGATGGTGTCGTACTGCATCAGCAGCCGGTCCTGCTGGATTTCGGCCAGCAGAATACCGTCGGTCATCAGCTTAACCTGGGTGGTTTCACTGACCTGGTCGTTAAAACGGACTTTATAACCAATGCAGCCGCCAAGGCTGGTCTCCAGCTCATCGGCAATGCGATCGGCCACCGTGCGGGCAGCCAGGCGGCGCGGCTGAGTATGGCCAATCAGCCCGGTGATGCCTCTGCCCAGTTCAAGACAAATTTTGGGTAATTGAGTGGTTTTACCTGAGCCAGTTTCACCGGCAACAATCACCACCTGATTATCACGAATGGCGTTGGCAATATCCTGTTTCTTCTGGCTGACCGGCAGGTTTTCCGGATAACGAATCACAGGCGTTGCCGCACGACGCTGCGCTACCCGCTGTTCAGCCAGGGTAATTTCTGCTGCCAGCTCGTCAGCAATAGCCTCTAAGGCGGCTGGCCTGGCTTTTTTAGCTCCGTTCAGGCGCTTCAGCAACCGCTGGCGATCGCGCAGCATAACGGCGTCCAGACGGGGAAAGAGCGTGGCAAGGGGCGATTGCGGTGTTATCGACATAAAATTCAAAACTCGCTAACTGCCGGGCGTGCGGCAGACGATGGGGATAAAAATTTTGCCTATTGTAGCACAGACAAACACTTAGCTCTGGCTCTGCACGGGTAAGCTTGTTCAGTAATTTCGAACATAGGCCTCAGAATATTGCACTATCACTGGGAATCAATTATCCCTAGAGTGTAAAGCATTGAGCGGAACACCTTTCGCATCCCAAACAGGAAATTAACATGAGCAAAGTTTTAGTTCTGAAATCCAGTATTCTTGCCGGTTATTCTCAGTCAAATCAGCTGGCCGACCACTTTATTGAAGAGTGGAAAGCGGCGCACGGCAGCGATGAAATTACCGTACGTGACCTGGCTGCAAACCCAATCCCGGTTCTGGATGGCGAGTTGGTTGGCGCGCTGCGTCCTTCAGATGCCACACTCACTCCTCGTCAGCAGGAAGCGCTGGATCTCTCCAACGAGCTGATTGCAGAACTTCAGGCTCATGACACCATTGTTATGACGGCGCCGATGTACAATTTCAATATCCCAACCCAGTTGAAAAACTACTTTGACCTGGTTGCCCGTGCTGGCGTGACCTTCCGTTACAGTGAAAACGGCCCTGAAGGCCTGATCACCGGTAAGAAAGTTGTGGTGATCTCCAGCCGTGGCGGCATCCATAAAGATACCCCAAGCGATCTGCTGACCCCATACCTGAAGCTGTTCCTGGGCTTCCTGGGTATGTCCGACGTGCATTTTGTCTTCGCTGAAGGCATTGCTTACGGTCCGGAAGTGGCGACCAAAGCAGCTAATGATGCAAAAGACGTTCTGAAGCAGATCGTTGCAGCTTAACGCTAACTTTTCAGAGAAGCAGCCCAGAGGGCTGCTTTTTTATTGCCCTTTTTGCAACCACTGCCCGTTAATGCCCCGCACATATTCCCCGGCCGCTGCGCGTTCAACCAGCTTTTGCCCTGCTATCCTGGCGACCGCCGCAGTGGTCATATTATTTCGCTGTGCCAGCGTCTGATACTGCTGCTTACGCCCCTGATTAATGCGCTCTACCAGCTCCAGCGTCTCCTGGTCCTGCTTCAGCGGCGCTATATAGCCCGTTAGCGTTTCACCTACCCGACCCTGACCACGCGCCTCATCCAGGGTCAGTGCCAGTGCTGCCGGAGAGAGTAACAGCAGCGCCAGCAGGAGGCTTTTTAATTTCATGCTGAGCTCCTCAGAACAGACCGCTCTGGTTCTTTAACAGCGCCTCGACATCCTTATCAACTTTGATATGGATCTCATGTTCAATCTTCACGTTCATATTGATGGTGATCGGCTCTTTCGGCGCCGCTACTTCAATACGCGGTACACAGCCGCTCAGCAGCAATATGCCAGCAGGCATCAGCAGGCTAATGCGTTTCATCAGTCGTTTCCTTTTGCGTCGGCAGCGTGGCATTTTGTTCCACCCAGGATTGCAAATTATCGCCAAAGCGCAGGCTGCGCCAGAGCTGAAAAAGGTTTTCCTGCTGCGTGTAATTCAGCGACACGCGCTGGTTTTTATCACTGAAGCGGCTGGTGCCGTTGACCTGCGCCTTCATGGTCATCGCCCCAAGATTATCAATATCTATCGTCGCCCAGCTGCGAGAGATCTCCATATATCGCAGCCAGTCCATCGCAGCACCGGCGGCAATGTTGTTACTGGCGATGGCATCCGCAAAATCTTTATCCAGCCGGACGGTAAGCGGCCCGTTATTGGCGATCCAGCCATCTTTAATCAGCCAGCGTGAATTGGTCAGCCACAGCGGCATCGCGCCGTTGATATGCCCGGACATCGCGATCTGTTTGGGTTTCACCGCCGTCACCAGCTCACTCATGCTGATATTGTGCAGACGCAATGTCGCCGCTTCTCTCTGGGGCATTTGCAGACTCTCCATACTGAGTTGCCCACCCAGCACATCGACGGAGACGTTGCTGAGCCGCAGTGGCTCTCTGGCGTTCCATGGATACCAGCCCTGTAGATCAGCAGTGATATCCTTTAGCGCAAACTGATTCTTCACCTCTTTGATACGCAGCGAAACCGGCCCTTTTGCGCCGAAATACCACTGGTGCGCCCGGAGCCGGAACGGCAGCGAGAAATCAATACCGTTAATTTCATTGTCCGGCATCCACACGCTGCCCTCACTGACCACCCAGTGCCCGCCAGCTTCGAATCCCTGATCGGCGGCGGCGGAAAAGGCGACCTGCGCTTTGAGCTTGCCACCCTGAATTTTCATTTTGAGGTCATCACTCAGCAGCGGCTGGAAAACGCTAAGCGACTGTTCCGGCCACCAGCCCTGACCACGCAGGCGCACCCCATCCCAACGTCCCTGCAGACGCACCGGGCCAATCTCCTGAGCCTGAAGCGTGCCGCTATAAAGAAACGCGGCAGGATCGCGCCCTTTCAGGTTAAGGCTGAGGGTGGCGGGCGGTAAAAAACCGCCGTTGCTGAAGGTGGTTTGCTGCGCATCCAGCCGGAATTTGCCCGCAAACTCCGGTTTTTCGCTCTCGCGTTGCCAGTGGACCGGCTCTGCCAGACTCAGCCGTGGCGCCCGGACGTTAACGCTGCCGTAACTTATCTGGTCAAAGCCTGTTGAAAGAGATGAAAGCTCAATCAGCGGCCCTTCCCAACGGCCCCGGCCATTAACATCCCATTTGGCCGCAAGCGGCGCCATATACCCCTCGCCCCAGTAGCGCCAGCCCCATTTGCCTTTATCGGGCCAGAAATCAGTAGCGCGACCATCCAGATGCAGTCTGAAACGGCCCCACTGCGGATCGTGAGCCGTCAGGATTGCCTGCAGACGGCCAGTAATTCCCGCCGAAGAGAGCGTCACCCCCGCCAGCGGCCAGCGGGCTTCATCGACCTCCAGCGTGGAGAGCAGGCGACCACGCAGCCGCAGCAACGCGCCAGGCTTGAGTTGCACTACCGGGTCCAGCAGCGGGCCTTGCAGCTCGCCGGGCAGACCGGCATAAAATTGCAGTAAAGCGAGTTTGCTCTCACCGGTCAGACGAAAGGGTAGCTGGCTCTTCTGCCAGTCAAGATGGCCCGGACCCAGTGAAAGCACAACGTTTCCTTTTCCCCCACGGCCCTGTGTGAGTACGTTCAGTCGCCCGGTTATCTCTGCTGCCGGGATGCCATGCTGCCAGTTTTTCAGAGCCAGGGTAACGCCGCCGGAGAGAGGCTGGGACGCATAGGGCCAGCGCCACTGGCCCTGCTGGATCAGGATCTGTTGCTCAGAGATCTGCCACGGCAGGCTGACCAGCGGCGTCTCATCCCCCTGCTGATGGATAACCAGTTCTCCCGTTTGCTGTTGCCACTCCAGGTTAACGTTCAAAGGTGCAGGAACACCCTGCAGGGTCATTTTCCCGTTCAGTTTACCGCTATCAGGTAACGCGTTGGGAACAGTGGGTAAGCGTAACGTCCCGGCAATATTAACAGGGTCAGGAACACCCGGCAGGTTAAGGGTTAGCCTGTTCAGCGCCAGCGTCTGACCATTAAGCTGCGCGTCCAGCACCAGATTCTGGCTGCGATAGTGAAGCGTTTGTTGCTGATTATCGGTGCTCAGATCGAGCGCACCAGCCCAGCTTTGCCAGGGGGAAATAGTAAGATGAGTGATGGCAATATCCGCAGCGGGCAGCATTGCCTGCCAGTCGGCCAGGGTGCGCGGCGTACCAGGCTGTTCGCTGGCCGGGAGCTTGCTGGCACAGCTGCTCTCAATGGCCACGCTGCCAGCCTGTAGCGCCCAACGACCCGCTTTACGCCCTAATGAGAGATCGTGTATGTCGGCCAGATCGCACTCTGCCACAAGGTACCGCAGGTCCGGCAGCGTCAGTTTACCCGATTGCCATTGCGGACTCCCCGTCATCACCAGAGAGGTGTTGGCAGGCAACCACAACCCAACCAGCCGGGGCAGCCAGTGAGGCACAGTCAGCAGCAAAGCGGCGAGCGACAGCACCACGATTGCTATTATCGCAGTGACGACTCTCCAGCCACGTGAGAGGCCAGTCAACATTCTGTTCCATCCGTGAAGAGCATAGAATGAAATGATGGCATGGAATCCCCCGGTGGAGAAGTTTTTAACCGATAATCATGATTATGCGCAAATCTGCGCGGCGACAGCCAGCAAGTCGCCGCTTGTTAAGAATTATTGTTACTATGATGGAAGTAGCATTCCCTTAGGGTCACAGGAGAGAGAACATGAAACTTGCGGTATACAGTACCAAACAGTATGACCGGAAATACCTTGAGCAGGTCAATGAGCAGTATGGTTTTGAACTGGAGTTCTTCGACTTTCTGCTGACCGAACGCACGGCGAAAAACGCCGTGAACTGCGACGGCATCTGCATTTTTGTTAACGATGACGCCAGCCGGGTAGTGCTGGAAGAGCTGGCCGAACTGGGGATAAAATTTATCGCCCTGCGCTGCGCTGGCTTCAATAATGTCGATCTTGTGGCTGCTAAAGAGCTGGGCATCAAAGTGGTTCGCGTGCCAGCCTATTCGCCTGAGGCCGTGGCAGAGCATACCGTGGGCATGATGATGACCCTTAACCGTCGCATTCATCGTGCTTATCAGCGTACCCGTGACGCCAACTTCTCTCTGGAAGGATTAATTGGGTTTAATATGCATGGCCGCACCGCTGGCGTGGTAGGAACCGGAAAAATTGGTCTTGCCACGCTGCGTATCCTCAAGGGGTTTGGCATGCGCCTGCTGGCATTTGATCCTTATCCTAACCCCGCCGCGCTGGAACTGGGCGCTGAATATGTCGATATTCATACCCTGTTCAGAGAGTCCGATGTGATCTCTTTGCACTGCCCGCTCACGCCGGAAAACCACCATTTGTTAAATATGGCCGCGTTCGAACAGATGAAAGATGGCGTGATGATTATTAATACCAGCCGGGGCGCCCTGATAGATTCCCAGGCGGCAATTGACGCGCTAAAGCTGCAAAAAATTGGCTCACTGGGAATGGATGTCTACGAAAACGAGCGGGATCTCTTCTTTGAAGATAAATCGAACGATGTGATTCAGGATGATGTTTTCCGTCGCCTTTCAGCCTGCCACAACGTGCTGTTTACCGGGCATCAGGCTTTCCTGACGGCGGAAGCACTGACCAGCATTGCTGAAACGACGCTGGAAAATCTTAAACAATTAACAACCGGACAACCCTGCCAGAACGAACTGACTGCATAATTTGCAGAATGCTGGCCGGTTATTCTTCTGCCGGCCGGTTTATCGGGCGCAGGTACCGCCAGCCAGTGCGCTTTCACCACAGCGACGGCCATTGGCTAACTGACACATGCCCACTGCACTGCCATCCAGCTGGCGGGACAGCGCTAACGTTCCCCCCGCACTGGCGCAAGTGCTGGCGGCTAAATCTGACATCACAACACGCGGCGGCACGTGGGCGCTGGTTGCCTGTTGCGGCGGTTCGTTGTCGGTTTCACTGCTGCTGCAGGCGGACAGCAACAGCGCACAACCCACAAGCAGAAAGGTCGCTGCTTTCATCTCTTCTCCGGGAACGGTAATTATGCAGAAAGCCAGCATAGGCTACGAACTAAGGCGGGTCGAGAGCTGTCACGAATATTTACCAAATTAAAAAGCCCAAAAATAGCAATAGCCTGCCGTCTCATTTTTTTCTCTGCGAAAAGTAGTCAGTAAAACACCTCTCTTTCATAAAGTTAAGTCGTTCTGCTTACCTTGCGCTACTCAGCCACACATAACGGGTTATCAGTCATGTGGCTGTGACGTTGTCACGTACTATGGATGTCCATGATATTTTTTCCCTGCTGCGAGAGGCAGGGTTATCTTATTCGCGCCATTTTTATCCCTCTGAGAGAAGAGACTACCTGAAGTGATCTGGCGTTTATGGCATGATGCCATAAGTGAGGTGCAACGAAAGGCTCGTTCTGGCGCTTACAGCCCGGACGGTCTGACGCTGACGCTATCCTGCCCGGTTACAGGGCCGATCTTCGGCCTGGATATGCAGAAACGAGAGGGAGAAGTCGATGAGCGATAAAACGATTCTTATTGTGGCGAAGTTTACCGCCAGGCCCGGTAAGGCTGATGAGTTAAAGAAAGTGCTGAACCACGGCGTGAAGCCTGCCCGTGAGGAAGCGGGCTGCCTGCATTATGACCTCTACCGCAGCGTGGAGGATGGTAATGTCTTTCTGTTTCACGAAACCTGGCGCAATGCCGAAGCGGTTGAGATCCATGGCGGTCAGCCGCATTTCCAGACGCTGATGGCTGATGCAGAACCTCTGCTGGCCAGAGCGCCGGAAGTCCATAAAATCTGAGTGTTCTGATAAAAAAGGCCAGACTAGCTGGCCTTTTCTTTTTCTGCTATCGCTGGGGTTATTTCACTAACCGTGCGCGGCACGATTTCCCTTTGATTTTGACCTGCTGCAGCTGCTTCATCACCTGACGGGCGCTCTCCTGGCGGATAGCCACGTAAGCCTGAGTGGGTGCGATATCAATCTTACCGATCATTTCACTGCTTAATCCCGCTTCACCAGTCAATGCACCGAGAATATCTCCCGGGCGGATTTTGGCTTTTTTACCGCCGTCCAGGCTCAGGGTGACCATTTCCGCCAGCAGCGGCTGCGAAGCCACAGACTTCAGCTCCGTGACGCTGTGCCAGCTCAGCTTCTTCTGCAGATAATCTTCCAGCGCATGGGCACGGCTCATCTCGTCGGGTGCAACCAGACTGATGGCGATCCCTTCCGCTCCCGCGCGGGCAGTACGCCCAATACGATGCACATGCACTTCCGGATCAAACGAGAGCTGGTAATTCACCACCATCGCCAGCGCTTTAATATCAAGACCACGTGCAGCAACATCAGTTGCCACCAATACGCGACAGCTGCCGTTAGCGAAGCGGATAAGCACCTGATCGCGGTCACGCTGCTCTAAATCGCCATGCAGCGCCAGCGCGCTGATATTCTCTTTTTCCAGAGCATAAGCAACGTCATCGCACTCCCGCCGGGTATTGCAGAACACCACGCATGAAGTCGGTTTACGATCGCTGAGCAAGCCGATAAGCGCCGTCAGCTTTTCACGCGGACCCGCTTCATAAAAGCGCTGTTCAATGGCGGGAAGATCGGAGACCACATCGGTTTCAACGGTGACAGGGTCACGTTGCACCGACTGGCTGATTTGCGCAATATCCTGCGGCCAGGTTGCAGAGAACAACAGCGTCTGGCGTGACGGCGGGCAATGACGAATAATCGCATCGATATCTTCGCGGAAGCCCATTTCCAGCATCCGATCCGCTTCATCCAACACCAGAGTGGTAATCTGACCCAACTGCAACGTTTCACGTTTCAGATGATCAAGAATACGACCAGGAGTCCCCACCACAATATGCGGCGCATGCACCAGCGAGTCACGCTGAGCACCCACAGGCTGACCCCCACACAAGGTTAAAATTTTAATATTCGCGGTGAAGCGCGCCAGACGACGCAGCTCTTTTGCTACCTGATCGGCCAGCTCACGCGTCGGACAAAGCACCAGCGACTGCGTGACAAACTGGCTGACATCAATGCGGTGCAGCACGCCAAGACCGAATGCTGCGGTTTTGCCGCTGCCGGTCTTCGCCTGGGCGCGAACGTCTTTCCCTTCCAAAATGGCGGGCAAAGAAGCAGCCTGGATTGGGGTCATGGTGTGGTAGCCCAGCTCGTTGAGATTGTCGATCTGGCTGGCTGGCAGCGATGTCAGGGTTGAAAAAGCAGTCACAAATTACTCTCTGATAAAACCGGCGGGCGGAATGGCGCTGAGTGTAGCAGAAACCATGGTTCCCCGTTACTGCCGGGCAATTAACGGGAACACCGGCATGGCCCAATGCCAGCCGGTGAGACAGGGCTAAAGATTGGTTACGTCGATATACAGGGCTTTATCGATATTGCTGGAAGAGACCGTAGCTTCCGTAAAGGCATACTCTTCCCGCTCACCTTCTCTCTCCAGCGGCAGGTTAACGAAATCGAACAGGTTGCGGTCCGCAAGCTGGCTGGGGCTGACGTTCTGAATGGATTTAAACACGCTTTCCACGCGGCCCGGCTCTTTTTTGTCCCATTCGCTCAGCATCGCTTTGATTGCCTGACGCTGCAGATTCTCCTGGGAGCCGCAAAGATTGCAGGGAATTATAGGGAAGGCTTTATGTTCCGCATAGGCGATCAGATCTTTTTCGCGACAATAGGTCAACGGACGTATCACCACATTGCGGCCATCGTCAGAGCGCAGTTTCGGCGGCATCGCTTTCATGCGCGCACCGTGGAAAATATTCAGAAACAGCGTTTCCACAATATCGTCCAGGTGATGGCCCAGCGCAATTTTGGTGGCACCAATACGTTCAGCAAAGGAGTAGAGCGTTCCACGGCGCAGCCTTGAGCAGAGGCCACAAGTAGTTTTCCCCTCGGGGATCTTCTCTTTCACCACCGAATAGGTGTCTTTATCCACGATGTAGTAAGGAATATTCAGACGTTCAAAATAGTCAGGAAGAATGTGCTCAGGGAAGCCTGGCTGCTTCTGATCAAGGTTTACGGCAACCACATCGAAATGGATCGGAGCAACCTTCTTCAGATTCAGCAGAATATCGAGCATAGCGAAGGAGTCTTTGCCACCGCTCATGCAGGCCATCACCACATCATTCTCTTCTATCATGTTGTAGTCGATGATGGCGTTGCCGACATTTCTCCGCAGACGTTTCTGCAGTTTATTGTATTCAAGCGATTCTTTTCTTGTATCTGTCTGATTCATAGCTACTTCTCGTACCGCCAGGTGATGTAGATGGCTTGTTTAACCCTGTATTGCCGGGGAGTATACGGGTTTTTACGACAGGTTGAAATGTCCGGCGCTGGCGGCCAGCCTGAAGGGAGTAAGGCAATGCTGGCAGTGATGGGAGGAATAAAGGGGACGTATCCCCTTTTTGGCCGTCAGGGTGTTAACACCACCGTAAGATAACGACTACATATGAGGCGGCGGGTCGAGAATCGGATCCGGATCGCCAGGCGGTGGATCGGGCATCGGCTGCGGCGTAGGAATCGGATCTGGAATCGGAAGCGGATCGGTGGGGATGGGGTCAGAAGCCCGCGTGATATCCATTATATTGGCAGTTAACATCTCTTCCTCCTCAGATAAAGCATGAATCTAAAGCATAGGCACCTGAGCCATCGCTGGCAAATGGACAAAAAAAAGCCGGGAAACCCCGGCTGTTACGAATCAAATGTGCTATGCAGTAATTCAAAAAAAGGAAGTAAGACAATGTGGAGCGCAACGCCCATCGCTTGACGTTGCATTCACCTGCGGAAAAGAGTTTCCCGCATTACGGCCCTGGAAATATTGATTTTGGTCAGTTTCAGGAAAGGTTTTTTTACTCTTTCTTGCTTTGCTCACAACCATTTACGTCGCCTTAACCACCATGCAACACCAAGCACCAGCGCGACGAGCAGAAAGCAGAATGTACCAAAGCCATACCGCCAGTTTCCGCCAGGGATGCCGCCCAGGTTCACGCCAAACAACCCGGTGAGAAAGGTGGTGGGCAGAAAAACCATCGCCAAAAGCGACATGGTATAGGTCCGGCGGTTCATCGCCTCAGCCATTACCGTGCTGATTTCATCAGCCAGCACTGCGGTTCTCGCCACGCTGGCATCCAGGTCATCAAGCCCTCTGCCCAACCGGTCTGCCACGTCCTGCATACGGCGGCGATCATCATCGCTCATCCACGGCAGCCGCTCGCTGGCTATCCGCGAAAAGACATCCCGCTGTGGCGCCATGTAACGACGCATGATAATAAGCTGTTTACGGATCAGAGCGAGTTCGCCGCGCGGCGGCACCTGCTGATCCACCACGGCATCTTCCAGATCGATAATTTTGTCGTGCAGCTCTTCAATAAATTCACTGGTATGGTCGTTAAGGGCGTCACAGACCTCCACCAGCCAGCTTCCGCCGTTAACCGGCCCGTTGCCGTTTTGCAGATCCGTCAGCACTTCATCAATCGCAAACACTTTACGCTGGCGCGTAGAGACTATCAGTTTGTCGTTAATGAAAACCCGGATCACCACCAGCTGATCGGGGCGCGACTCGCTATTCAGATTGACACTGCGCAGCGTAATCATGGTGCCATCGCCCAGACGGCTGACGCGGGGGCGCATGCTGTCGCCGCCCAGCGCATCGCGCACTGAATCGGGTAGCAGCGGCGTGCTGGTCAGCCAGTCTGCACTTTCACGATGGGTGTAGTTGAGATGCAGCCAGCAGGGTCGATCGCAATTAATGACATCTTTGTCATCAATAGGAATTAAGCCGCCCTTCCCATCCAGCTGGCAGGAAATAATGGCGTCTGAAATGTGTAAAGCTTTGCCTGCAATAACGTCCACACCTGCTCCGCGTTCAGTATAATCAATGTGATACAGTCTAGCCTGCTGCCACTATGATGCAATACTACCTTCTTACTCAGAACGGTTACAAACCCTGACAGGGTATGACTGAAACAAGATCAAGTTCACGATTCCGTTATCCTGTTTTGGCTCTTCCTTGTCATTTTCCAGAAAATAGTGAAGTATTTTGTCAGCAAATCAGGATTGTGACTGTTTAACAGGCAAAACCTAAACCGCTTTTTCCACCCTCCAGAGGGCAGAAAGAAGCGGTTTAGGTTTTTTTTTGGTTCTGATCCAGCCAGCAATAAAACTATTACGGATTACATGGAGTATAAGTAATGAATTATCAATCAGTTGCTCAATCAATTCTTCAGGGAGTCGGCGGCAGAGAAAATATTCAGTCGCTGGTGCATTGTGCTACCCGCCTGCGTTTTAAGCTCAAATCAACCTCAAAGGCCGATACCCAGGCACTGAATCAGAATAGCGATATCATCGCCGTGGTAGAGAGCGGCGGTCAATATCAGGTGGTTATTGGCAACCAGGTTGGGGAGGTATACAAGGCACTCTTAAGCGCAGGTGGATTAGAGGAAGTCGAGCGTTCAGATGAGCCTCAGGAAAAACAGACGCTGTTTGCCCGTTTCATAGATATCGTCTCAGGCATTTTTACCCCTTTTCTTGGCGTAATGGCCGCTTCCGGGGTGCTGAAAGGGCTACTGGCTCTGGCGCTCGCGCTTCGTCTCCTGCAGGAGCAAAGCGGTAGTTATAAATTGCTGTTCGTAGCCAGCGACGCGTTGTTCTATTTTCTGCCCGTGGTGTTGGGTTACTGTTCTGGAAAAAAATTTGGCGGTAACCCTTTTGTCTGTATGGCTATCGGTGCTGCGCTTGTTCACCCTGTGATGCTTGAAGCGTTTAGCCAGGAACAGGCGAGGCAGGCTTCCTTATATTTCTTTGGCATCCCGGTAATTATGATCAATTACGCATCTTCCGTTATTCCGATCATTCTTGCTGCCTGGGTCTCCTGTTTTATTGAACGTATTCTTAGCCCGCGTCTCCCCGACGCGATCCGCAACTTTACCACTCCTCTCATTTGCCTTGCAGTCGTGGTGCCGCTTAGTTTCTTGTTGATTGGGCCGGTTGCGACCTCGCTCAGTCATTTGCTTGCAAACGGCTATCGGTGGGTTTATGGATTAAGCCCCTTGTTTGCTGGCCTGTTCGTCGGGGGATTCTGGCAGGTCTTTGTTATCTTTGGTCTGCACTGGGGGCTGGTGCCACTGATGATCAATAACCTGAGTGTCTATGGTCAAGATTCAATGCTGCCGCTGCTACTGGCCGCCGTGCTGGGCCAGGCTGGCGCCACGCTGGGTGTGATGCTGCGTACTCGTGACGTGAAATTAAAGGGAATGGCGGCCTCTGCCTTCAGCGCCAGTCTGTTTGGCATTACTGAACCCGCCGTTTATGGTATTACCCTGCCCCGCAGTCGTCCGTTTATTTTTGGCTGTATCGGTGGCGCGCTGGGCGCTGGGCTTATCGGATTTTATCAAACAAACGTCTACTCTTTTGGCCTCGCCAGTGTATTTACTCTGTTCCAGAGCGTGCCCAACAGCGGCATTGACGGCACCGTCATCGCTGCCGCTGTCGGCTCGCTGCTGGCGCTCAGCTTCCCGGCAATGGCCACATACTTCTTTGGTATGAAAGAGACTATACCGGCGAAAAGTCCTTCACCCTTGCCCAACAGTAAGAAATCCCAAAGTCCCTTGCTGACCACCTTGACTATATACAGCCCTATGGCAGGCCGGGTCATTCCGCTTGAAGAAGTTGCTGATGAAACCTTCGCCAGTGGCCTTTTGGGCAAGGGCATTGGCATCATCCCTGTACGGGGACGTGTGATATCACCAGTTGACGGTAGCGTTGCCTCGCTGTTTAAAACGGGGCATGCCGTTGGCTTAATAGCCGATAACGGAGCGGAAATTTTAATCCACATTGGCCTGGATACCGTCCAGCTGAACGGTAAACATTTCATCTCCCATATTAAACAGGGGCAACAAATTCGCCGTGGCGATCTTCTGATTGAGTTTGATCTGGAAGCCCTGATCCAGGCAGGTTATAACCTGACCACACCTGTGATAATCAGCAACAGCGATGATTATCAGGAAGTTTTATCCAGCAACCAGCAGAGAGATGTGCAGGAAAATGTTTCCTTACTGACCCTGGTTGTTTAATTCATTTGTCCTGACAAGGAGAGAATCATGACACCACGTTTTCCAGATACATTCTTATGGGGCGGGGCCATTGCTGCCAACCAGGTTGAAGGCGCCTGGCAGGAGGATGGCAAAGGGATTTCCACTTCCGATCTCCAGCCTCAGGGTATTTTTGGCCAGCGCGTAGAGCGTAAACCTGGAGATTTTAATATTAAAGATATGGCGATCGATTTTTATCATCGCTACCCCGAAGACATCAGACTTTTTGCTGAGATGGGCTTTACCGTATTACGCACCTCCATAGCCTGGACCCGTATTTTCCCTCAGGGTGATGAGACCTTACCTTGTGAAGCGGGCCTGGCTTTTTACGATCGACTGTTCGATGAGATGAAGAAATATAACATTATGCCCATGGTCACCCTTTCACATTACGAGATGCCCTATGGTCTGGTAAAAAACTATGGAGGCTGGGGGAGTCGTAAAACTATCGGTTTTTTTGAACATTACGCCCGCACGGTCTTAGAACGCTACAAAGATAAGGTGAAATACTGGCTGACCTTCAATGAAATCAATATGTCGTTGCATGCGCCTTTTACCGGCGTGGGGCTGCCTGAAAACAGTAACAAACAGACGATTTATCAGGCTATTCACCACCAGTTGGTGGCTGGTGCCAGGGCAACCAAAGCCTGTCACCAGATTGTTCCTGATGGGAAAATCGGCAATATGTTACTGGGAGGCTTGCTCTATCCACTCAGTTGTAAACCCGCAGACATGATCGAAACGTTGCAAAAGAACCGGGAGTGGCTCTTTTTTGGCGACGTACAGGTTCGGGGATATTATCCGGCTTATATGCAGCGTTTTTTTAGCGAGAATGGTATTGAGCTGGCTATAGAGGAGCAGGATAAGCATGACCTGCGCGCGCCGATTGATTTCATCTCTTTCAGTTATTACATGACCGGCTGCGTAACGGCCGACAAAGACCAGGATGTTAAGCGCGGAAATATTCTTGATATGGTGCCCAATCCGTATCTCCCCAGCTCAGAATGGGGCTGGCAGATAGATCCACAGGGATTGCGTTTATTGATGAACGAGCTTTATGACCGCTATCAAAAACCGCTTTTCATTGTAGAAAATGGGTTGGGCGCCCGGGATCGCGTAGAAGCCGATGGCAGCATTAATGACGACTATCGTATTGCCTACCTTAACGATCATCTGGTGCAGGTCGGTGAGGCCATTGCCGATGGCGTTGAGGTATTAGGTTATACCAGCTGGGGGCCAATTGACCTTGTCAGCGCATCCAGAGCTGAGTTCAGCAAGCGCTATGGCTTTATTTACGTTGACCGCAATGATGAGGGCCAGGGGACATTAGCCCGAACACGTAAAAAAAGTTTTTTCTGGTATCAGGACGTAATTAAATCCCAGGGCGCATCTTTAAAATAGCCCTCCAGGACAGGGAATATTAATTTCCTTTCCCTGTCCTGATTATTCAGAAAATAACCTGTGAAAATTTCATTCAGATCCGAATGAATTCCATCTTAATGTTCTCAGGGAGTGACTGATGACACGGATTGTATTCACATTTAAAAAAAGAACTTACCTTTCTATATTTACTGCCCTGCTACTTTTTTCCGGTGCAGAAAACGCGTTCTCACAATCCTGGGAAGGGATAACGTTAGGCTTTACGCCCCCCGAGCCGGGGCTTTTGGGTGACATAGCAGGATTACGATCGGGACTGGAAAATTACGGGTTTTATTTTAATGCCGGTTATTTAAGCCAGTTAGCTGTCAATAATGCCGGTGGATATAACTCTGATAAGCATAAGGCCTATATCGATCAGTTTTCCCTGACATTCCAGCAAGACCTTGAAGCTCTTAGCGGAATATCCGATGCGAAAATTGAAGGAAACATTGTAAACCGTAATCATGATGACAACCTCACGACAAAACGTCTGCAGGATACGCGTGTGGGTATTAATGACAGTACGCAAGAAAGTGCAGGAGGTGGTTCAATTACACGGCTGGGTTGGCTGACATTCTCCCGAAGTTTTTACGGCCAGAGGTTGCACTGGCGCATCGGACTGATGAACAAGGTACAGGATTTTGATCAAATCATTCCCTGCGATTTTCAGATGCTTTCACAATGCGGTGCAAAATCTGCAAATTCGTTGACCTGGTATAACTGGAACGTCCATTACTGGGGGACAACGTTACAATATAAGCTTACCGATGGGCTGACTTTTAAAAGCGGGATTATGGAACAAAATCCTGATGCACCGGCCCGAAGTCATGCATGGCGCGGATCAACAAAGGGCAGCAAAGGTATCCTGCTGCCGGTAGAGCTTGAACTGAAGACCCACCTCAGCGGCTTACCAGGGATCTATAATCTTGGGATGCTTTTTACCAATGCCGCACAGCAAGATCTGTTTGCCGGCAAATCAATGGAGGCTGGCGCCACCGACCCGAAAGGTTACCGCATCCATAACCGTACCTGGTTTTTCTACAGCGGGTTCAACCAACAGTTGACCCGACACCAGGATGATGCGACCCGCGGTCTCAGTGGCTCCCTGAGCCTGGGGGTTGCCGACGCGCGCAGCAATCCTTTATTTCTCACCGTTGCGGGTGCATTTCGCTATCATGGCTTACTGGATGTACGTCCTGAAGACTGGCTCGGGCTGGGCGTGAGCTGGATTAAAATGAGTAAAAGCGCCCGTCATAACCAGCAGTATTTGAATGATGTCCAGGCCACGGACGAATACAGTAACCCGCTTTATCACCCGCTTCAGGGGCATTCTGTCAATGCGGAACTTTACTATCGTCTGCACGCTGCCAACTGGCTACAGATTCAGCCTGGTCTTCAATTCTGGCATCGACCCGGAGGAGTGAAGCAAACACAGAATGCCTGGGTAACAGGATTAAAAACGGTAATTACATTCTGACGTTTGATCCGGCATGGCAACTTCTCTGCTGCCATGCCTTTTCAGACCTCATCCTCAAGCTCTTCAATCGCCAGTGTCTCTTTTCTGACCTGTTCAATATGAATGGTCAAAAACATGCGCTCTTCAGGGCCAGGCCTGTAAGCATAATTTTTCACAATATGACGATCTATTTTTTCTGCACAACGATAAGCCCGTGGATAGCGATTACGCACCACTTCATGCAATGGATCTTCGTCACTGGATACCGCCCGTTTGCTGAGCATTCGCTGAGCAAAAAATTTCAGATGGGTGACGAATCGGATATAGCTGAGTGAATCAGGCTGGTATTCAATTTGCAGGTAATACTTTACGATATCCAGGATCTGCTGCATAAAACGGGTGATATACAGGACATCGGGCATATTACTCAGCTGAGCACTCACCAAATGAAGCGCAATAAAACCCGCTTCATCCTCTTCAAGACGGGGGCCTAAACACCGACAAATGATATCCAGCGCGCTCAATCCCACGGCATATTCCTTAGGATAAAGGCAGCGAATTTCCCAGCGCAGCACATTGCGCAGAGGGATATTTTCCTTATGTCGTTGGAGGGCGAAATTGATATGATCGGTCAGGCCAATCACCAGACTTTCATGCAGATTGCCACCAAGTTCTTTTTCTGCCAGTGCAATAATACATTCGCTGGTGGTGGTGACCGCCTGAGGAATTTCAGCAAGCAGCTCCGACATCCGGCCCGTCAGCACCTGATTCTGCAAAGAGAATACTTTTTCTACCGCTGCGGGATCAATGCTGTCGCCCGCACGTTTTTGAAAGGCAAGTCCACGCCCCATAACCACCTGCTCTTTCCCCTGCACATCGTGAATAATCGCCACGTTATTATTGAGAATTTTGCATATTTCCATATCCAGGCCCATAAATAGAAAAACCTGAGCATCGGTTTATTAATGCTCAGGTTTTGCCTGCCGCAGCAGTAACAATCCAGAGTTTACGGTAATGCTTCGTGATTTGAGTTCAAGATCCTGAAAAGAGAATTGTGATACGACGCGTAAACTTTTTTATGCGCTTACGCATTTCGTCTTCGCCAGCGCCTTGAGCTGCATCATCCGCTCATCTGCATGCTTCTGGGCAAGCCCCTTCGCTACGCCGTTACCAATGCCGAAATCACCAATAACACCCAGAACGGTCAGGCCATCAAACTCGCCGGTTTTATTAATTTGCGCCTGAACCCGATTCTGATTAGCGATTTCCGCCCCCACGCCGGAACAGTCCAGCGTGGTAGCCTGAACCTGACTGACGGGAGGAGAAGTGGGATACTGTTTTAACGCGCAGCCAGAAAGAAGCAGCGTGGTGGCAACCAGGCAAACGAACTTCAGCATAAAGCACCTGTTCTGAAATATGAGGATATCAGCCATTATCCCTGAGAGATCACGGGATCGATGCGGCAAGCAGTCAGGCACTTTGCTGGCTTATTGCTCAATTACCCAGGGGCTGAAGCACCCGGCAGATGCAATGGCGAGGAGTGGATAAGAGCGCCAAACCTGCCGGTTTCTCCCCGGCAGATCTATTAAAAAGTAAGTTCAGTCATGAGCGTTACATTACCATTGAGAGCGGATAGACCCTCAATGTTTGATGATGTAAAGAGAGCGACTGTAAGCCACATCTTCCGCATTGGTTATCGGGTAACCTTTTACCCACGGCTTAATCAGACGGCCATTGGTATACTGATAGATCGGCGCAATCGGCACCTTTGCCGCAATGATCTGTTCTGCACGGTTGTAATCTTCATTGCGCGCTTCCGCATTTGTTTCCCGGCTGGCTTTATCCATAATCGCATCATATTCCGGGCTTTTGAATCTGGCGATGTTACCGCTGTGTGAGGAGGTCAGCAGGCTCAGAAAGGTTGAAGGCTCGTTATAATCGCCCACCCAGGAAGCACGGATCACGTCAAAATTGCCGCTGTTACGGCTGTCGATATAGGTTTTCCACTCCTGATTTTGCAACTTAACGGTGACGCCCAGATTTTTTTTCCACATAGAGGCGACCGCGATGGCAATCTTCTGATTATTTTCAGAGCTGTTGTAGAGCAGCGTTAAATTCAGCGGATGAGTCGGGCCGTAACCTGCCGCCGCCAGAAGTGCTCTGGCCTGCAAATTAAGCTCCTGCTGGGAGTGCTGCTGCAGGAAGCCAGGCTTAGGCGTAAAGCCTGCGGTCACATCTGCCGTAAAGTGCCAGGCGGGCTTTTCGCCTGTGCCCAGAACTTTCTCCGCGATAATTTTGCGGTCTATGCTCCAGGAGAGCGCCTGACGAACCCGCACATCAGCGGTGGCGCCTTTGGTGGTATTAAAAGCGTAATAGTAGGTGCCCAGCTGATCGGGTGTGTAGACCTCTCCGGGCAGATCTTTTTTCAACATGCTGTACATATTTTTCGGGAAGGATTCAGTGATATCAATATCATTGGCGCGATAGCGTTTAGTGGCGCTCGACTCTTCGTTGATCGGCAGAAAGGTCACTTTTGTCAGCACGCTGTGGGCATTATCCCAATAGTTTTCATTGCGCACTAACACCAGTTTTTCATTCACCACACGCTCCTGAAGCTTGTAGGCACCGTTGCCCACCAGGTTGCCCGGCTGCGTCCACTCCTTGCCTGAGGTTTCAAGCACTTTTTCCGGCACCGGATAAAGGCTGAAATTGGCGGTAAGGCTGACGAACCAGGGAACAGGCTTATCCAGCGTCACCTTCAGGCGGTGGTCATCCAGCGCCGTCACGCCAAGTTTATCTGGCTTCATCTCGCCTTTCGTAATCGCACCAGCGTTCTGAATTCCCGCCAGCTCTGCAAACCAGGCAAAGGTCGAACCTACAGTCGGGTCCACCAGCCGACGCCAGCTGTAAACGAAATCGTTCGCCGTAACGGGAAGACCGTTCGACCATTTTGCCTCTTTGCGCAGCGTGAATATCCAGGTTTTATTGTCAGTAGTCTGCCACTGCGTGGCCACGCCGGGAATAATATTCCCTTTGGCATCCTGACTGGTCAGCCCTTCAAACAGATCGCGGATCACCTGTATTTCAGGCAATCCCACCGCTTTGGCGGGATCCAGCGAGGCCGGTTCATCCTTGATATGACGGACAATTTCCTGTTTTTCCGCCAGAGCCGTTCCGGGAGGAACCACCGCAGCAGAGAGGGAAGCGGTGACGGATAGCGCCAGTAAACCCAGCGTAAAACGGAAGTTGTTCATCAGGAGACCTCAACAGGGCGAGAAACGGAGCAATATTCGGCACTTTAACGCAAAGATTTGATAAATATATAGCATTTTTCAACCGGCATGCCATAACGTGACGCAGGCACAGCTTTTGTTCATCCCGCTTTTAGGCTAGCTTTAGAAAAACCCTTCAGGAGTGAACGAGCATGTCACCAGTCCATCCGCGCCCCTTACGCGGCAAACTTGATGCAGTAAGCAAAGTCTACGGCGCCTCGGTGTTGGGCGCACCGCTGTTATGGTTTCCCGCTCCTGCTGCGGATGAAGAGAGTGGATTGATTCTGGCAGGCACGCACGGTGACGAGACTGCTGCGGTGGTCACTCTTTCCTGCGCCATGCGCACGCTACTTGAATCCCATCGGCGTCATCACGTGGTGCTGGCGGTGAACCCGGACGGTTGCCAGCTGGGCTTGCGGGCTAATGCCCGTGGTGTTGATTTAAACCGCAACTTCCCTTCGGCTAACTGGCAGCCCGGTGAAACGGTCTACCGCTGGAATAGCGTGGCGGAAGAACGGGATGTCCGGCTCTCTACCGGTGAAAAGTCTTGTTCAGAGCCGGAAACGCAGGCGTTATGCAATCTGATCCACGCGCTGAAGCCGGGCTGGATTGTGACTTTCCACGAGCCGCTGGCCTGTATAGAAGATCCGCAAACCACGCCGCTGGGGCACTGGCTGGCGAAGAAAATGGAGTTGCCGCTGGTGACCTCCGTGGGTTACGCCACCCCCGGCTCGTTTGGCAGTTGGTGTGCTGACCTGGCTATCCCGGTGATCACCGCAGAGCTTCCGCCCATCTCCGCTGACGAGGCAACGGAGAAGTACCTGGGCGCGATGGTGGATTTACTGAACTGGCAGCCCTGAAAAGGTAATTTTTCCACAGCTGAACGGTAGCGCCGGGTCCACATCCACCGCCAGCCATGTTGGCCCGTCGAGATCGACAAAGCGTGCCGAATTCACTAAAGGCAGTGCGGCAGCAATCGCCCTTGAAGTACAGAGCATGCACCCGAGCATAACCTCAAACCCCGCTGACCGGGCAGCCTGCGCTAACGCCAGCGCTTCGGTCAGCCCGCCGGTTTTATCCAGTTTAATATTCACCATTTCATAGCGGCCTTTCAGCGCTGGCAGGCTGGCGCGCGTGTGGCAGCTTTCATCTGCACAGATGGGCAGAGGATGAATGAAATTCGCCAGCATCGCGTCATCGCCTGCGGGCAGAGGCTGCTCCAGCATCACCACGCCCAGGTCAGCCAGCAGCTGGCAGCGTGCGGCCAGCCCTTCGCCATGCCAGGATTCGTTGGCATCCACGATAAGCGTCGCGTCCGGTACGGCAGTTCTCACTGCGACCAGTCTTTCCGTGATCGATGTGTTATCGAGTTTGATCTTGATTAACCTGGCGCCATTTTCCCACAGCGCCAGCGCGGAGCTGGCCATCATTTCTGGCGTATCGATACTCACCGTCTGCGCCATCTCAATAACCGGGGGCTGGCTGGTGGCAGTGAGATGCCACAGATCGGTTGCCTGCTTTCTGCTCTGTAGATCCCAAAGAGCGGAATCGATGGCATTACGGGCGGCACCGGCCGGAAGCGCCTGTTGCAGCTCTTCACGGCTCATTCCCTGTTCAAGCTGGTTAAACAGCGTGGTAATTTGTGCGAGCACCGAGGCTTCTGTTTCACCATAACGTGGATAAGGCGTACATTCCCCCACGCCACGAATGCCCTCTTCTTCCAGCTCAACCACTACCACACCAGCCTCACTTCTTATGCCGCGGGCGATAACAAAAGCGGTGTGCAGCGGCCAGGCTTCCGGATAAACCTTTACAGCTCTCATCAACAAATCCTTAGTAGCGAAAAGAAAGAAAAGCACACCCACAACATAGACTTGAGAAACGGGTTTTGGCAATGCGTAGCGCTTTATGGAGGTTTTACTGTCTGTGTCTGTCAGCATGACATACACTCAATGCAGTGTTTACTGCGCTTATAAGGAAAACCTATGTCTCAGACAGTTAATTTTCAGGGCAACCCTGTTGCCGTCGCCGGTCAGCTTCCTGTACCAGGCGAGGCCGCTAAGCCTTTTACACTGGTCGCCAAAGATCTTTCAGAAGTATCGCTTACTAACTATGCCGGTAAGCGTAAAGTGTTAAACATTTTTCCAAGCATTGATACCGGCGTTTGCGCTGCTTCCGTCCGCAAATTCAACCAGCTCGCCGGCGAAATGAACAATGCCGTGGTGCTCTGCATCTCCTCAGATTTGCCCTTTGCCCAGTCCCGCTTTTGTGGTTCAGACGGATTGAGTAACGTGGTCACGCTCTCCACCCTGCGCGGCAGCGATTTCAAACAGGATTATGGCGTGGCGATTGCAGATGGCCCGTTAAAAGGCCTGGCAGCACGCGCTGTTGTGGTGCTGGATGAGAAAGATAACGTTCTTTACAGCCAACTGGTGGAAGAGATCACCACTGAGCCTGATTATGAGGCGGCGCTGGCTGCCTTAAAATAGCAGCGTAGAGGGGCGCTTTCGCCCTGAATAGCTCTGTAGCAAGGGCGGAACCAGGTTCCGCCCTTTTTCTATTTCGCTTCGTCGTCTACTTTCTTCTGGCTCAGACCATATTCACGCAGCTTATTGGCAATAGCAGTATGGGAAACGCCAAGACGTTTCGCCAGTTTGCGCGTACTGGGGTAAGAAAGATAAAGGCGGCTGAGAATCGATCGTTCAAACCGGCTGGTGATCTCATCCAGCGACCCCTCCATCACCTCTTCGCCCAGCGGTATATCCAGCGCAAACTCTGGCAGCGTAATGTCCTGAGGGCGCAGCTCATTGCCCTCCAGCTGCGTCAGCGCCCGATAGAGCGTGTTTTTCAACTGGCGGACATTGCCCGGCCAGGTATAGCGACTCAGAAAAGCATTCAGCTGCGGAGAGAGTTTAGGCCGCACCAGCCCCTGTTCATCGGCAAAGCGCGCCACGAACATTTCGGTCAGCGGTAAAATATCCTGTGGCCGATCGCGAAGCGGCGGCAGATTCAGCGTCAGTACGTTCAGACGGTAAAAGAGATCTTCACGAAACTCCCCCCGCTGAACCATTTCGGTAAGATTTTTTTGCGTGGCGCAGATCACCCGCACATCCACATGCACCTCATGCTCTTCCCCCACCCGGCGGAATGTTCCGTCGTTCAGGAAGCGCAGCAGCTTAGTTTGCATCCGTGGCGTCATCTCACCAATCTCATCCAGCAGCACAGACCCGCCGCTGGCCTGCTCGAAGAAGCCTTTTTTGCCTTCCAGCGCATTCGGGTACGCGCCCGCCGCGTGACCAAACAGCTCGCTCTCCGCCACATCATCCGGCAGTGATGCGCAGTTAAGGGCCAGGAACGGCTTTTTGCCGCGGGCGCTGCGCAGATGGCAGGCCCTCGCCAGCATATCTTTTCCCGTACCGGTATCGCCGACGATCAGCAGCGGCGCATCAAGCATCGCCAGCTTACGCGCCTGCTCCACTACCTGACGCATCTTCGGGTTCACCGCCACGATGTGCTGGAAATCGCTGTCATCGTTAACGACCAGGTTTTGCAGCTGTTGTCCCATTCTGGCGGTAGATTTCAGCATCACCACTGCGCCAACCGGATTGTGCGCCTGTTCCTGCTCTCCTGCCGCATAGATCGGGGTAATTTCCATTAAGAAGTCACGCCCCTGGATAACCACATGGTGAGCCTGAGCTTCAATACGCTCGCTCTCCAGCCAGCGCTGGAAATTAAAACCGCTGATTAACGTCCCCGCGCCAAAGCTGCGCATTTTCTCTTCGTTTAGCGAGAACAGAAGCTGAGCCGCCGGATTAGCCAGCTCCACTTTGCCTTTCATATCAATTGAAAAAACGGGTTCCGGTAACGCCACCAGCAAAGCGCTCAGCGCACGATGTTCGCGTTCGGAGGGAAGAAAGGCCACGGTTCTGACATCCGTTACGCTGGGAATACGGCGGATTTCCGCCATCAGCTGGCTGAACTGGTCAAATTCAACCGGGCTGAAGTTGAGGTAGATCCGCCCGATGGGGGCGATTTCAATTCCGCGCAGATCGATGCTGCGTTCAACCAGTAAATCGAGCAGTTCGCGGGTAAGACCAAGTCGGTCCTGGCAAAAAACTTCCAGACGCATAGCGGGGCAACCTTCGTTCATTTCGGGCGTAGGGTGATAATACGCTATCACCGAGAGCGCCAGAAGTGCTCTGGAAGGAAAAGTTGACAGGAAGCGTGCTGAATGCGCACCAACCCGGCAATTTCCCTAGCTGGTGCACAAATTTCCGGCTATTTATCCGCAGGGGCCGGGGTTTTCTGCAGCGTTTCTTTCAGTTGGACGATTAAATCGCGCCGGAAATCGCCCAACCGGGGTTTGTCACCTTCAATCCAGGGCAAGGGACGGCATAATTCCATGGTCTTGATCCCCAGACGCGCTGTCAGCAGCCCCGCACCAATACCCTGTGCGGCACGGGCCGAGAAGCGCGCGGCCAGATCCTGGGACATCCAGTCCATGCCAACTTCCCGCACCAGCTCACTGGCACCGGCGAAAGCGATGTTAAGCATCACCAGACGGAAAAGACGAATACGGCTGAAGTAACCTAACTCAATGCCGTAGATGGCCGCTATACGGTTTATCAGCCGCAGGTTGCGCCAGGCGATAAAAGCCATATCCACCAGCGCCAGTGGACTCACAGCAATCATCAGGGTGGATTCTGCCGCGCTGCGGCCAATTTCACGCCGCGCCTGACGGTCCAGGGCAGGCTGCACCAGCTGGGCATAAAGTCCGACAATTTCGCGGTCATTATGGGTTTCATGCAGCGAAGCCTGCCAGCGCTGCAGCGCCGGATGGCCCGGCTCAAGCCCCGCCTGCTTCGCCAGCTTTTCGCAGAACTCCCTTCCTCTGCCCATTCCGTGACTCTGCAGCAACTCGCGCGCGACGTCCCGCTCTTCAGCACGCTCACGCAGCCGGTAAAGCCGGCGCCATTCGGCAGCCAGCGAACCGGCACCCGCAAAGACAATCAGTCCGCCAGCCGCGCAGCCGCCCATGGCTATCCAGTCCTGTTGCAGCCAGGCGGTATGCGCCCACTGTACGCCCTGCGCCACCACGCTGACGCCCATCACGGCGAGGCCAAGCTTAACCATTTTACGCCACAGGCTGCGTTTCGGCCTTAGCGCTGCCTCGACCACGCGTTCACCCTCGCCCTCCTCTTCCGGCTGCAGTTCTGGCTCCTCGGGGATAAACACAGCATTCTGTTGTTCAAAAGCCTGCGCGGCTTTCAGGGCAGGAATGTTTTCCGCTTCCAGCGGTTTTGCGAAGTCGATTCGCGGTTTGATGGGGGTAGTCATCGCAGTTTATCTCCCAGTAAAAACTCCAGCGCCGCATCAAGACGAATATGTGGCAGCGGACGGTCAACATCCAGATCCTGCGGCCGGAATTGCTCAAAGTGGAATCCCTGCTGCTGCCAGAAGGCGCTGCCAGGCAGGCGAGGCGGCACTTCGCCAGGATAGACGGTCAGCGGCTCATTATCCGCAAGGCGATGGCCCCGCAGAGCTGGGATCTTTTCTCCCTGATGATCCACCAGCCCGCTTTGTGTGGCCTGCACGGAAGCCAGGCCCAGGCAATCCATGGTAATGCCTTCAAAGGCTGCGTGTTGCCAGGCGTCCTGCACCAGCTGTTGCAACAGCGAAACCAGATTAGCGTGCTGATCCGCCGTAACGTGGTCCGACTTGGTGGCAGCAAACAGCAGTTTATCGATGACCGGCGAAAAAAGGCGGCGGAACAGCGTGCGCTGTCCGTAGGAGAAACTTTGCATCAGCTGCGTCAGCGCCAGGCGCATATCGTTGAACGCCTGCGGGCCACTGTTCAGCGGTTGCAGGCAGTCCACCAGCACAATCTGGCGGTCAAAACGCAGGAAATAATTTTTGTAGAACCCCTTCACCACGTGCTGACAGTAGTAGTTGAACCTTGCCCGCAGCATACCGATGTTGCTGTTAGCGTCCGCCTGAGCCAGGCGACTTTCACTGCCCTCTGCAATCTCCGGCCAGGGGAAAAACTGCAGCGCGGGGGCGCCTGCCATATCACCAGGCAGCACAAACCGTCCCGGCTGAATAAAGTGCAGGCCTTCCTGCTTACATTTTTGCAGATAGTCGGTCCAGGCGGCGGCGATCTCACCTAAGCGGTTCTCATCTGCCGGGGCCAGTGGATCCAGCCCTTCACAGAGTTTTCGCCAGCGTTCAGACCAGATTGCACGATCACCCTGCAGCAGACCGGTCATCTGGCGTGACCAGCCCAGATAGTCCTGCGCCAGCATCGGTAAATCCAGCAGCCATTCACCAGGATAATCGACAATCTCCAGATAGAGCGTGGAAGTCTCTTTAAAATGGCGGAGCAGCGATTCACGGGAGCGGTAGCGTAGCGCCAGGCGCATCTCGCTGACGCCACGGGTCGGCGTTGGCCAGTCTGGCGGCGAGCCATAGAGCTGCGAAAGCCCCTCGTCATAGGTAAAGCGCTGAATGCCCATATCCCGCTGCGGCACGCGCTTTACGCCCAGCAGGCGTTCCTCGCGAACCGCAGAGAACATTGGCAGTCGGGCACCGGAATTGACGTGAAGGAGTTGATTTACCAGGGAGGTAATAAATGCGGTTTTTCCGCTGCGGCTGAGGCCAGTGACAGCAAGGCGAAGATGGCGGTCCGCGCCCCGATTCACCAGCGACAGCAATTCATTTTGAAGTCGTTTCATGGGGTGTCGGCACCTTTTATTATTCTGTTTAATGCAGTTAACAAGAGGGCAATTGTAGCAAATTACAGCAAAAAGAAGTTGTTAAGGTTTATTCCACCGCGCGGACATACCGCGCAGCGCACGCCGTAACAGCGGCTCCAGCGCCCAGGCCAGAAACAGCTTGAGCGGCCGATGCGCAACTGATTTCACCGCCCAGCCAGCCACGCCGCCCGGGCCATAGGTCATGGCACTAATCAGCACAAATTTCCCTGCCTTCTTCAGCGTCGGCACGGCGTTACGTTTTAAAGCAGTCTGCCAGTGAGGCATAAGAGTGACTCCTGAAGTAGGTGAGCGGCCCGCCTGCGGGCCTGCTCAGAGAAATTACAGCTGACGGAAACGGCTGCGAACGCTGAACGTTTCGGAGGTCACGTAACGCTCCATGTTCCGCAGACTGGTTTCGCCACCGTTCAACTCCCGGCTGAGTTTATCCAGCAGTTCGTGGGCAGTGGGCGCTTTTTCACCCTTTTGTAAATTATCGGGCATTTCATCCAGCACAAAAGCCAGGCCAAAATAGGCAATCAGCGTGAACATAAAAAGACCAAAGAACATCGACAACACCACAATAACCCTGACCAGCCGGACCGGAATATCGAGATAATCCGCTATCCCGGCACAAACGCCCTTCACTTTTCCCCGCGCCGGGATGCAGTAAAGTTTTTTGCCTTTAATGGTCACTCCGCTCATGGCTGCCTCCAGTTCGGATGCTCAGCATCCAGGATCTCTTCCAGCGCCTGAATACGCTCGCGCATCCGTCTGGCATCCTGGGTCAGATGCTGCAGGCGTTGCAGTTCGCTTTGCGACAGTTCAGCTCCGCCGTTCTGACGGTTACTGTAATGAAGCCATAACCAGATCGGCGCCACAAACAGCACGAAGATGGTCAGGGGTATGGCCAGAAATAACGCGCTCATTCATTCTCCTTGAAATAGCTACCTGAGTGGGTCAGGAACGGGCATCCCTGCGGGATGCCAGACGCAGATATTACTCGCTGCGGTTCATTTTGGCTTTTAACGCCGCCAGCTGCTCACCGATTTCATCGTCGGCCTGCAGATCGGCAAATTCCTGATCCAGCGTTTTCTTTTTACCAAAGCTCTGGCTCTCTGCTTCCGCTTCCATATGATCGATACGGCGTTCAAACGACTCAAAACGCGCCATCGCTTCATCAATTTTGCCGCTGTCCAGTTGGCGACGGACATCGCGTGAAGAAGAGGCGGCCTGATGACGTAAGGTCAGCGCCTGCTGGCGGGCGCGGGTTTCGCTGAGTTTTTTCTCTAACTCACCAATTTCGCCCTTCATCCGCGTCAGCGTCTCTTCTACCTGCTCAACTTCCCGTTTCAGGGAAGCGATCAGATCGGTCAGTTTCTGTTTTTCAATCAGCGCAGCCCGCGCGAGATCGTCTTTCTCTTTACGCAGCGCCAGTTCAGCTTTTTCCTGCCACTCTGCCTGCTGTAGTTCAGCCTGGTCGATGCGGCGCACCAGCTGTTTCTTTTCAGCCAGCGCACGGGCGGAGGTAGAGCGAACTTCCACCAGCGTGTCTTCCATTTCCTGGATCATCAGACGCACCAGCTTCTGTGGATCTTCTGCCTTCTCCAGCAGCGAATTAATATTGGCGTTTACGATGTCGGCAAAGCGAGAAAAGATACCCATAATCAGTGTCCTCTGGATGTTATTAAAATGTGCGCAACAGTTGCGGCTACGGTAAATACAATCCAAAATGCGTGCCAACTTTTATCTTGCTGATTTTATTGAATTCCTTTTATTTACACCCGGCGGATAATTGGCTAAGGTGGCGTAAATAACTAACTTCTGGTGAATTTCATGAGTGAAAATAACGATACCCTGCTTGGTGAGTCGAATAATTTCCTGGAAGTTCTGGAACAGGTTTCCCGGCTGGCACCGCTGAACAAGCCAGTGCTGGTCACTGGCGAGCGCGGCACAGGAAAAGAGCTGATCGCCAGCCGCCTGCATTATCTTTCCGAACGCTGGCAGGGTCCGTTTATTTCGCTCAACTGTGCCGCACTGAATGAAAATCTGCTCGACTCTGAGCTGTTTGGCCATGAGGCGGGCGCTTTTACCGGCGCGCAGAAGCGCCATCTGGGAAGGTTTGAGCGGGCAGATGGCGGCACATTATTTCTTGATGAACTGGCGACTGCTCCCATGCTGGTGCAGGAAAAGCTTCTGCGGGTTATTGAATATGGCCACCTTGAGCGCGTGGGTGGAAGCCAGCCGCTTCAGGTCAGCGTGCGGCTGGTTTGCGCCACTAATGATGATTTACCGCTGCTGGCGCAGCAGGGGAAATTCCGTGCCGATCTGCTCGACCGCCTGGCTTTCGACGTCGTTCAGTTGCCCCCTCTGCGTGAACGCCGGAGCGATATACTGGTGATGGCAGAGCATTTCGCTATTCAGATGTGCCGGGAACTGGGGCTGCAACTTTTTGCCGGTTTTTCCGCAGAGGCAAAGCAGGTCCTGCTTGATTACCACTGGCCTGGCAACGTCCGGGAACTCAAAAACGTAGTGGAACGCTCCGTTTATCGTCACACCGATAGCGATCAGGAGCTGGACAGCATTATCATCAACCCTTTCCAGCGCCAGCAGCCTGCTGCTGAGAGAGAGGCTCTGCCAGCGCCTTCCCTGCCCACTTTGCCGCTCGATCTGCGCCGCTGGCAGAACGAACAGGAAAAAGAGCTGCTGGAGAAAAGTCTGGCTCAGGCGAGGTTTAATCAACGCCGCGCCGCAGAATTGCTTGGCGTCACTTATCACCAGCTGCGGGCGATGCTGAAAAAGCATGGTGTAGCCGGGGATAATTAAAACAGGCAAAAAAAAGCCCGCGCGAGGCGGGCTAAAAAAATACTGGAAGCAATGTGAGCAATGTCGTGCTCTTCTCCGGTAGAGCCACCGTTGAAGTGCAGGGGAATAATAATCATTCTCAGCACCAACTGTAAAGCGGTTTGTTGAGAATTTTTCTCATTACCATAACAACCCTGGGCGTATTATGCACAACGCGGCGGTTGCCGGGGGAAGGACGGTGCCGCTTTTAGCCAGAAAAAAGATCGCTTAACTCGGCAAATTTTGGGCCGGACCGCAGAGTGCGGTACACTCTCACTATTGCCTGATATTCAGATAAATTATGCGCACACTATTCTCCTCGCTTTTACTCAGCTTTAGCCTGTTCAGCGCCTCAGCCTGGTCCGACACGCCCGGCGATATTCGCCAGAGCGGCTTCGTCTATTGCGTTAACGGCGCGATTGCCACCTTTAATCCGCAGATGGCGAGCGGTGGACTGGTGGTTGATACGCTGGCGGCCCAGCTTTATGACCGTCTGCTGGATGTAGACCCCTATACCTACCGGCTAATCCCTGAGCTGGCTGAAAGCTGGGAAGTGCTGGATAATGGCGCAACCTACCGGTTTCATCTCCGGCATAATGTGCATTTCCAGAAGACGGCATGGTTTTCCCCTACCCGTGCGCTGAATGCCGATGATGTGGTCTTCAGCTTTCAGCGAATTTTTGACCGCCATTCCGCCTGGCATAATGTCAACGGCGGCAACTATCCCTACTTCGACAGCCTGCAATTTCCTGATGCTGTCAAAAGTGTGAAGAAGCTGGACAAAGATACGGTAGAGATCCGCCTGCATAACCCGGACGCCTCTTTTCTCTGGCACATTGCCACCCATTACGCACCGGTTCTTTCGGCTGAGTATGCCAGTTTGCTGACAAAAGCCGATCGCCAGGAGCAGATGGATCGCCAGCCGGTGGGCACCGGGCCGTTTATGCTGAGCGAATACCGTACCGGACAATATATCCGTCTGGCGCGCAACCCCGACTACTGGAAAGGCCTGCCGCGCATGCCGCAGGTGGTGATTGATATGGGTGCGGGCGGCACGGGCCGACTCTCAAAACTGCTGACCGGCGAGTGCGACGTGCTGGCCTACCCGGCCGCCAGTCAGATTTCGATTTTGCGGGACGACCCCCGTCTGCGCCTGACGTTGCGGCCAGGGATGAATATCGCCTACCTTGCCTTTAATACCCGCAAAGCCCCGCTGGATCGGGTTGAAGTGCGTCAGGCACTGGCGCTGGCAATCAATAACGAACGCCTGATGGAGTCGATCTATTACGGCACGGCGGAAACGGCAGCTTCTATCCTTCCCCGCGCCTCCTGGGCTTACAATAATGATGCCCGGGTGACAGAATATAATCCGCAAAAATCCCGCGAGGCGCTCAAAGCGTTGGGTGTGGAGGATCTTAATCTGACGTTATGGGTTCCTTCCGCTTCACAATCCTGGAACCCCAGCCCGCTGAAAACGGCCGAGCTGATCCAGGCTGACCTGGCTCAGGTGGGTGTCACGGTGAGTATTGTTTCCGTGGAGGGCCGTTTCCAGGAAGCGCGGTTGATGGAGATGAATCACGATATGACGCTGACCGGCTGGGCCACCGACAGCAACGATCCGGACAGCTTTTTCCGTCCGCTGTTGAGCTGCGCCGCCATTGGTTCACAGACCAACTATGCTCACTGGTGCGATTCCAGATTTGATGAAGTGCTGCATAAGGCGCTGCTTTCGCAACAGCTCGCCTCCCGGGTGGATTACTACGCTCAGGCACAAAAAATGCTGGCAGAGTCGCTGCCGGTGCTGCCGCTGGCCTATTCGCTTCGTTTGCAGGCGTACCGCCACGATATCCAGGGACTGGTACTCAGCCCCTTTGGTAATGCCTCATTTGCCGGTGTGCACCGTGAAAAAGGCGAGGTTAAGTAGTCATGGTAATTTATACGCTGCGCCGTCTGGTGCTGTGGCTGGTGACGCTCTTTATGCTGACGCTGGTTGGCTTCAGCCTGAGTTATTTCACCCCGCATGCTCCCCTGCAGGGCGCATCGCTGGCGGATGCTTTACTCTTCTGGTATCAGGGAGTTTTTCAACTGGACTTTGGCGTCTCCAGTATTAATGGCGAGCCAATTTTGGGGCAGATTCGTGAAGTGTTTCCCGCCACGCTTGAGCTGTGCATCATGGCATTTGTGCTGGCTATGGCGACGGGCATTCCGCTCGGCATCGCGGCTGGCGTAATGCGCAATAAATGGCAGGACAAAGCGATCAGCGCCCTCGCCCTGCTGGGCTTTTCCATGCCGGTCTTCTGGCTGGCTCTGCTGCTGACACTTTTCTTTTCGCTGAACCTGGGATGGCTGCCCGTTTCCGGTCGCTTCGATCTGCTCTATCCCGTCAGGAGCATCACTGGTTTTGCCCTTCTCGATGCGTGGCTGAGCCACTCTCCCTGGCGGCATGAGATGATGGTAAGCGCCCTGATGCATCTGGTCTTACCGGTGACGGCGCTGGCCGTGGCACCCACTACCGAAGTGGTACGGCTGCTGCGCATCAGTACCCGCGAGGTGATGGAGCAGAACTATATCAAAGCTGCCGCAACGCGTGGTTTGTCACGCTTTACGGTTATCCGCAGGCACGTTCTGCACAATGCCCTGCCACCGGTTATTCCGCGTTTGGGATTACAGTTTTCCACCATGTTGACGCTGGCGATGATCACGGAAGTGGTCTTCAGCTGGCCGGGCCTGGGTCGCTGGCTGGTGGATGCCATCCGCCAACAGGATTACGCGGCAATTTCAGCTGGCGTGATGATAGTGGGCGGCCTGGTGATCACCGTGAATGTTCTGGCCGATATTCTGGGCGCAATGATGACGCCACTGAAACATAAGGAGTGGTATGCCCGCCGATAATATCTATGCCGAAAAGCGGCTTCCCAGCACGTTACGTAATGCCTGGCGGCTGTTCTATCGCGACACTTCAGCGATGGTGGGCTTCTATCTGTTTATTGCTCTGTTACTGGTCTGCCTCTTTGGCCGGTTGCTGGCCCCTTACGGGCTGGATCAGCAGTTTCTTGGCTACCAGCTGCTACCGCCTTCCTGGTCACGGTATGGCGATGTTTCCTTTTTCCTGGGCACTGACGATCTGGGGCGGGATATCCTCAGCAGGTTGATCAGCGGAGCCTTACCCACCGTGGGTTCAGCGCTCCTGGTCACGGTTTTTGCCGCTTTGTGTGCCATGATTTTAGGTGTCTTTGCCGGACTGACGCGGGGTCTGCGCTCTGCGCTCCTTAATCACGTGCTGGATACGCTGTTGTCGATCCCTTCGCTGCTGCTGGCGATTATTGTGGTGGCGTTTTTGGGACCGCGGCTGGAGCATGCACTGCTCGCCGTCTGGCTGGCGATTATTCCGCGCCTGGTGCGCGCCATCTATACGGCAGTGCATGATGAGCTGGAGAAAGATTATGTGATTGCCGCCCGGCTGGACGGCGCCAGCAGCCTGAATATTCTCTGGTATGCGGTGTTACCGAACATTCTTGCCCTGCTGGTGTCCGAGTTCACCCGCGCGCTGTCGATGGCCATTCTGGATATCGCCGCGCTGGGCTTTCTTGATCTGGGAGCGCAGCTTCCTTCTCCCGAGTGGGGAGCGATGCTGGGTGATGCGCTGGAACTGATTTATGTGGCGCCCTGGACAGTTATGCTGCCCGGTGCGGCTATTATGCTTAGCGTGCTGATTGTTAATCTGTTAGGTGACGGCATACGCCGGGCCATTGTTGCGGGAGTTGAATAGATGCCGCTGCTTGATATACGTAATCTGACCATTGAATTCATGACCGCAGACGGTCCGGTTAAGGCTGTGGATCGCGTCAGTATCACCCTGGCAGAAGGGGAAGTCCGCGGTCTGGTTGGCGAGTCCGGCTCCGGAAAAAGTCTGATTGCCAAAGCCATTTGCGGCGTCACTAAAGATAACTGGCGCGTAACGGCTGACCGTATGCGCTTTAATGATATCGACCTGCTGCATCTTACCCCGCGCGAAAGACGTAAAATTATTGGCCACAATGTGTCGATGATTTTTCAGGAGCCGCAATCCTGCCTGGACCCGTCAGAAAATATTGGTAAGCAGATTGTGCAGGCTATTCCCGGCTGGACCTACAAAGGTCGCTGGTATCAACGATTCCGCTGGCGTTACCGCCGCGCTATTGAGCTGCTGCATCGGGTGGGGATCAAAGATCATAAAGATATTATGGGCAGTTTTCCCTACGAGCTGACCGATGGTGAGTGCCAGAAAGTGATGATCGCCATTGCTCTGGCTAACCAGCCGCGCCTGTTGATTGCGGATGAACCCACTAATGCGATGGAACCCACCACTCAGGCTCAGATATTCCGCCTGCTGGCGCGTCTGAATCAGAATAATAACACCACGATTTTGCTGATCAGCCACGATTTGCAGATGCTCAGCCACTGGGCAGACAGGATCAACGTTATGTATTGCGGACAGACGGTGGAAACGGCGCGCAGTGAAGATCTGATTACAACTCCGCATCATCCTTATACGCAGGCGTTAATCCGAGCGATGCCAGACTTTGGCCGCGCCCTGCCGCATAAAAGCCGGCTGAACACGCTGCCGGGTGCTATTCCGTCGCTGGAACATCTGCCAATCGGCTGCCGTCTGGGGCCACGCTGCCCTTATGCCCAGAAAAAGTGTACCGAAACACCCCGCCTGGCTGGACCCAAAACGCACCTGTTTGCGTGCCACTTCCCGCTTAACATGGAGAGTTCTTAATGATTGAAACGCTGCTGGAAGTGCGCAACCTCAGTAAGACGTTTCGCTACCGCACCGGCCTGTTTCGTCGTCAGCATGTTGAGGCGGTAAAAGAGGTCAGCTTTATGCTGCGGGAAAAGCAAACGCTGGCCATTATTGGTGAGAACGGCTCCGGTAAGTCCACGCTGGCAAAAATGCTGAGCGGCATGGTTGAACCCAGCGCTGGCGATATTCTGATAGACGACCATCCGCTGCAATATGGCGATTATGGCTACCGCAGCCAGCGGATCAGGATGATTTTCCAGGACCCCTCCACCTCGCTTAATCCACGACAGCGCATCAGTCAGATACTCGATTTTCCGCTGCGGCTGAACACCGAACTGACAGCAGAGGCGCGAGAAAAACGGATTATCGCCACGCTGCGCCAGGTCGGGCTGCTACGCGATCACGCCGCCTATTATCCGCACATGCTTGCCCCCGGCCAGAAACAGCGCGTTGGCCTGGCTCGCGCCCTGATACTGCAACCAAAAGTGATCATTGCCGATGAGGCGATGGCCTCGCTGGATATGTCCATGCGCTCTCAGCTGATCAATCTGATGCTGGAATTGCAGGAGAAACACGGCATTGCTTACATCTATGTGACCCAGCATCTGGGCATGATGAAGCACATCAGCGATCAGGTCATTGTGATGCACCAGGGCGAGGTGGTGGAGCGCGGCAGTACGGCAGATGTGCTGGCCAGCCCGCTGCATGAGCTTACCAAAAGGCTTATCAACAGCCACTTTGGTGAGGCGTTAACGGCCGACGCCTGGCGTAAAGATGGCTGAACTTCCGCTAAGCTTTGCCAGAACTGTATCAAAGAGGCTCTTTTGTGTACGGTTTCAGCCGCTCAGCGCTGAATTATTGTCGTTATACCATTCCGCTATGTGTTAGCACCGATCATTCTTTCATTCGCTTCTTACCATGCGCGAGGATAGGGAAAATCTTAAGGCCCGCTAATCCGCCGATTTTCTCTTTCTCGCTCGGCTGGCCGGTAAACTTGAAAAGGAATGATCATGGAACAGCGCCGTTTTCCCGGCAACAGCCACTGGTATCATGAAACGCAATCGACCCTGACGCCGCATGCCGCTCCGCTGTTTCCTGAAGCGGCAGAGATTGAAGACCGCTTCCTGCTGGGACTTGCGCAGCAGTACCAGAAGGAGTTGCGACAGACTTTACTGCAAACCCAGCCCGCCATGCTGGCATCACGCGATTTATATCAGTTGTTATTACCTCAGCAGCTCACCACCAGTAAAACCCATACCCTTACACTTTACGATCGCCTGAGTACGGCCTTAACCGTGGCGCAGGTAACGGGTATTCAACGGTTGTGCAATCATTATGCTGCCCGCCTGAATCCCCTACCGGGACCGGACTCTACCCGTGAGAGTAATTGTCGTCTGACCCAGATCACTGAATATGCGCGCCAGCTTGCGAGCCAACCCACGCTGATTGACGAAGCCGCCCTGTCACGTCTTGATGATGTGGGATTAACCGCACCTGATATTGTGACCTTCCATCAGCTTATCGGTTTTGTCAGCTACCAGGCGCGGACAGTGGCCGGGATGAATGCGTTGCTGGCGTTGCCGGTGCGCTGGATCCCGGGTGGGACCTTGCCGGAGGATGCTGGTCCGGACTGCTTCGCGCCAGATTCGCCGTGGCGCCCGTTATTGCCACCGGTAGAGTTACGCTACGCCTCTGAAAGCCAGATCGAAGCGCTGGCCTGCTGTCAGCCCTTGCCACTGCCTGACCACAGCGCCTGGCTACTGGCGCATGATGGCCAGAGTCTGTATGGCTGGGCAAGCCTGCTCAACGCCCTGAAAGAGAGCACTGATTCCGCTGAAGCGCGCCTTGCCGCCGCTGTAGCAGCAAGGATCAATGGAAGCCCGGTCTGTTTTGCATACGCTGTGGAGCAAGAGATGCGTGAAGCGCTGCTGGAAGGAATTGATGAAGCTTTGTCTCTGGCGACGGTAAAGCAAAAGGCAGTTATCCATTGCGCCGCTCAGCTTACGCGCTCCCCTGAACGGTTCAGCGCAGCGCATCTGCAGCCATTAAAAGAGGCGGGTTTCAGCGATAAAATGGTATTTACTCTGCTGCAAAGTACCGCGCTGGCGAGCTGGAACAATCGGCTGATGCATGCGCTGGGGTCAACTCAGCCACACCCGCAACAGAGCGCCTGAGCCGTTATAACTTTACGGCCTGGCCTTCACTAAGCCAGCGACGAACCTCGTCAAAGAAATGCTGTGACAAGGGAGTCGCCCTGCCGGGTTCAGCGATAACCAGTGCGGCCTGGCGCGACATCGGCTCAATGGAAAGCGCCCGACTGTGCAGCTCGGGCGCCATTCCCGGCAGCAGGTGCCCGGTTGGCGAAATCAGACAGCCAAGCCCCACCTGGGTTGCCTGAACTAACTGAAATACCGAAGTGGTTTCGAGGATCACACGTAGTCTGATCTCGGCATCACGAAAATGCATATCCAGATAACGTCGGAAATAGCGAGTCTGTTCAGCAAGACAGAGTGGGATCTCCTGCAAATTTTCCAGCGCCAGCGCCCCTTCGCCAATAAGCTGTGGAAAATGGTGCGGGTGGAACATCACTTCAACGCCATGATCCTGCAGCGGCTCAGCCTGAAAATGGAGTTCGCGCAGCGTAGCCAGTTCAAAAAAGCCGATACCGACATCTACGGTATGGCTGTTCAGCGCTTCCAGCAGCTGATCGGCGCTGAGCACGGCAACACGATAATCAAGTTGAGGATAGCGGTCACTGATTGCTTTCAACATCAGCGGCAGCGAGATACTGCACTGCGGCACCACGCCAATGCGCAGCGTGCCGTTAACGCCATGCTTAAGTGACTCCACCTCCAGCTTCAGGCCCTGGTAAACAGAGACAATCTCTCTGGCCCATGAGAGTACCCGTTCCCCTTCCGCAGTGAAGCCGTCAAAGTTGTTGCTGCGGTTGATCAGCGACAGCCCCAGTTCACGCTCAAGGTTTTTCAGCCGCATCGACAACGTAGGCTGACTGACAAAACTCGCCTCCGCAGCGCGGCCGAAATGGCGTTCGCGCTCAAGGTTGCAGAGATAAATAAGCTGTTTAATGTCCAATTTTAGATCAACAAGTTAGAGAAATTAGGCGGCGTGCTCCTGAAACTTTCGCACTGAAGCTTCTGATTACACCTTAGGATAAGGAATATCATAACTTGCTCAGCCCTTTTCCATAGGAAGAAAAGCCACATGAAAGCTTTAATTGATCAAAGCGGAACGATCAACAAATGTGATTTTCTTAACTTCTCTTAGCGCTCCGGTTTGCGCCTTCGGGCCAGTAGCTCCTCTGCCGGAGTGGGTCCAGAGGACTTTACCGGTGCAGTGAGTTGTGCCCGGACAGCAGGAATTGGGCAACCTGAAGCTACTTTTCTCTCCCACTCTAACAAGAGCTCGGACCCCAATTTTTCCAGCTCTTTTTCAGTCAGATTTCGTTGCGATCCCGTACAAAACATTTCGGTGCAAATCTGGAAGAGTACTGGCTGCTGCCATAAGAATTCCGCAGCATTTTTACCTGATTTTCGCCAACGCCAATACTCAGCCATAATTTGCCGGGCATTGAGCCCAAGTATTCCGCCCTGACACTTTGCCATTAATTCAATAAATTCTGCCAGATCGGGCGGCCATGAATTTCCAGAAGCGCAACGCTTAATGCATTCCTGGCACACGGCAGTGACCTGAGCGGCGGTCATAGATGCTATTTGCGCAATCCAAAGTTCATTAGGCCTGTTGCCATTTTTGGTGATCCAGCGATTGCTATAGAGTTTGATCATGGTATCCCATAATTGCCATACGGGTGTATCTGGGCTGTTATTAAACATCCTGTTTAATTCCTTTCAGTCTGAAATCCTTTCTGCCTGTAATTTCACATTAAAACGATAATATTTCAGCGAGTTACCTTATGGCTCACCTTTTTACGAGATATGTCATCCGCAGAATATTCATATGAATTAACATAAATTACAAGTAATTTTTTAATAAGCAATGACCGGGTCAGCAAGATAATATAATAATGAAAACCCCATTTAATGACGCTATTTATTTCTGAAAATACGCTTATTTTTAGGCTTATGTTTCTTATAAATGACGATTTTTAATTCATGAATAAACACTACCGCAGTAACTTGTATAGCTATTGCAGCAGCATTTACTCATTGACCCACTGGCTTATTCATTAAGCTACGCCCAGGGCCATTTTCACATCATTAGCGATTTTCTCGACCTGTGGGCCATAAATCACCTGCACATCGTGATCGCTGACGCGGTTTACGCCGTTTGCACCGGTTGTCATCAGGGTCTGGTCGACTACCTCTTTCATCTCTTTTACCCTGACCCGCAGGCGGGTAAAGCAGCAATCGACATCCTCTATATTGGCCTCACCCCCCAGGCCGCTGATAATGACCTGCGTACGATCGTCAGCGGATACCGTTTTTTGCTGGCTTTCCACCTCCTCACTCTCCCGCCCCGGCGTTTCAACGCGCATCCGGGTAATAACAAATTTAAAGCCGTAGTAGTAAACGGGAAGATAGATCAGCCCCAATATCAGGCTCCACCACCACTGCGTTTTATTGCCGCCTAATATGCCAAAGACCACCAGATCAATCGCGCCACCCTGCACGTTCCCAATCATCAGATGCAGCATAGACATCAGCATAAAGGAGAGACCGCTCAGCACGGCATGCATCAGATAGAGAACGGGCGAGACAAAGATAAAGCAGAATTCCAGCGGCTCGGTAATACCAGTGGTAAATGAGGTTAACGCCCCTGCCAGCACCAATGCTTTCACCCGCTGCTTATGTTCCGGTCTGGCCGTGTGATAGATAGCCAGCGCCGCAGCCGGAAGGCCAAACATCATCACCGGAATTTTGCCCTGAGCAAGAAATTGCGTGGCGTTTCTGACCGTTTCGTCCGGAATGGAGCCGGGATGGGTTAATGCGCTGTTAAAGATATTCAGCGCCCCCACAATAGTCTGGTTATCTACCGTGGCAATACCGCCTATGGGGGTGAAGCGCACCGTTTCATTGAGAATATGATGCAATCCGGTCGGGATCAGCAGTCGTTCGCTGGTGCCATATAAGAACGCGCCATACTGCCCACTTTTACCGATCAGTTCTCCTACCCAGGCGATCCCGGCCCCGATAGCAGGCCAGATCATAGCCAGCAACACGCCCACCAGCGGCAGAACCAGCACCGTTACTATGGGCACAAAGCGGCGGCCTCCGAAGAAACTGATCGCCGTGGGCAACTGAGTAGTATAAAAACGGTTATGGATAACTACCGTCAGCAGCCCCGCTATCACCCCGCCCAGCACGCTCATGTTGTAGGTGAAGATCCCCAGCATCTCGATATATTCGGCAGAGGTCATCATCGCCGCCGTCTGCGCCATGCCTTTCGCCTGTAACGCTTCCGGCGTGGTTGTCGCGGCGGTCAGCCCCTGCGCGCTCAGCGTTGCGCTGACGCCCACATGCATGGCGATAAACCCGATAACGGCAGCAAACGCAGCCGTGGGCTTCTCCGCTTTCGCCAGCCCGATGGCACTGGCCACGGCAAAGAACAGCGGAAGATTGGCAAACAGCGCCCCGGCGACTTTACGAATAAAGCCGATAATCAGTTGTGGCGTCTGGAAGCTGGCAAAGGCTTCTCCGGTGATCGCCGGGTTTTGCATAGCAGCGGCCACGCCCAGGAAGATACCGGCGGCGGCGATTACCGAAATCGGCATCATCAGTGCCTTACCAAAAGCATGAATTTTGCTGGCGAATTCTTTCACGGGCACCTCGGGCTACTGTAAGAAAGCCTAATTATTAGCCAGCTCTGCATTCGCGGCCTGGTAATTACAGATCGTCATGAGCAATTCTTTGAGCAGGTTCACGCTTTTGCGATAAACCGCGCCTATCGCACCATTAAACCAATCAATTAGACAATTTTTTTACCAGGTTGCAGACTAATCCCACAAAAGAAGCAATAACTTCTTAACATATCAAAAACAATTACATTACCTGCGAAGCAATATGAAATTTAAAACTGCAATTAAGCCATACCAGGCAGCGGCGGGCGGCTGGGGCTCTCTTGAAGCCACCACCCGTTTCGTTTTCGACAGCAAACAAGTTCTGAAAAACATGCGTAACCTGATGCGCATGAACAAAGCCAAAGGCTTTGACTGCCCTGGCTGTGCCTGGGGCGATGATAATAAAAGCACCTTCAGTTTCTGTGAGAATGGTGCCAAAGCGGTAACCTGGGAAGCAACGCGTCGCTTTGTCGATGCCAGCTTCTTTGAGAAATACAGCGTCTCTGCGCTTTATCAACAAAGCGACTACTTCCTGGAGTATCAGGGGCGTCTCACCGAACCGCTGCGCTACAACCGTGAAACCGATCATTACGAACCCATCAGCTGGGATGATGCTTTTAAGCTGATTGCCAGACATATTAAGGCGATGGATAATCCCGATCAGATGGAGCTTTACACCTCCGGTCGCGCCAGCAATGAAGCCTCCTGGCTCTATCAGCTCTTTGGCCGGATGAACGGCAGCAATAACTTCCCCGACTGCTCAAATATGTGCCATGAAGCCAGTGGTACCGGCCTCAAACGCAGCATTGGCGTGGGCAAAGGCACGATCCGTCTGGATGATTTCGACCATGCAGATGCCATTTTTGTCTTCGGTCAGAACCCCGGCACTAACCACCCGCGCATGCTGCACAGCCTGCGTCACGCTGCCGATCACGGTGCGAAAATTGTCACCTTTAACACCCTTCGCGAACGTGGCCTGGAGCGTTTTGCCGATCCGCAAAAGCCGCTGGAAGTGGTGACCAGTAAAGCGGGCACCATCAGTTCTACTTACTACCAGCCCAATCTTGGTGGGGATATGGCTGCTGTGCGTGGCATGGTGAAAGCCCTGAATCAGTCTCACCAGGAACTGGTTGCCGCCGGTCAGAAAGGCCTGTTTGATGAAGTGTTTATCAATGCCAAAACTGAAGGGATGGAAGCCTATCTCGCCGCCGTTGAGGCAACGGAATGGTCGCAGATTGAGCAGCAGTCCGGCCTCTCCGAACAGCAGCTGCGTGAAGCTGCCGCCATTTACCAGAGTGCTGAGCGCGTAATCTGTACCTGGGCGATGGGCATCACTCAACATAAACACTCTGTTGATACCGTACGTGAGATCGTTAACCTTCAGTTGCTGTTTGGTCAGTTAGGCAAAAAAGGTGCAGGCCTCTGCCCGGTTCGCGGCCACAGTAACGTGCAGGGCAACCGCACGATGGGTATTGATGAGAAGCCGACTCAGGCTTTCCTGGATAACCTGGCTAATCATTTTGGCTTTGAACCGCCTCGCAACGCCGGACACAATACTGTAGAAGCGCTGGAAGCGATGCTGCGTGACGAAATCAAGGTGCTGATTGCGCTGGGCGGTAACCTGGCGGCGGCGGCCCCGGACAGCCCTCGTACGGAAGAAGCGCTGCGTCGCTGTGAGCTGACCGTGCAGATCAGTACCAAACTCAACCGTAGCCATCTCTGCCCTGGTGCCGTTGATGCGCTGATCCTGCCTACGCTGGGCCGCACCGAGCAGGATATCCAGGCCAGCGGCCCACAGTTCATCACCGTTGAAGACTCCTTCAGTATGGTGCACGCTTCTGAAGGCGTGGGCAAACCTATCGCCGATACGCAGCGTTCTGAAACCGCTATTGTTGCCGGTATTGCCAATGCGGTGTTGGGCAGCGAGAAGCTGGACTGGCTGGCGCTGGCGGCGGATTACAACCAAATCCGTGAGCATATTGCTGCCACCATTCCTGGCTTCAGCGACTTCAACGCGAAATGCGATATCAAAGGTGGATTCTACCTGGGTAACGCAGCGGCTGAGTTCCGCTTTAATACTCTGAACAATAAAGCGCAGTTCAGCAGCGCCCGCATGCCGGACTCTTTATTCCCGCAGCTTGGCGATGTGGAAGTGCCTTTCACGCTGCAAACGCTGCGTTCCCACGATCAGTACAACACTACCATTTACGGCCTCGATGACCGCTATCGTGGCGTGTATGGCCAGCGTGAAGTGCTGTTTATTCACCCGGAAGATATGGAAAAGCTGGGCTTTGCCGCCGGGGATAACGTGGATATTGAAACGCTGTGGAATGATGGCATCACCCGTAAAGTCTTCGGCTTCAAACTGGTGCCTTACAACATACCCAAGGGCAACCTTGCCGCTTACTATCCGGAAACCAACCCGCTGGTTCCTCTCTCCAGCTTTGGTGACGGCAGCGGCACCCCAACCTCGAAATCAGTGCCGGTAAAGGTCACCCTTTCGGAAGTAAAACCCGGCCTGCGTATCGCCTGATCCTCAGCGTTAACTGTTGTAAACAAAGCCGGGTTTCCCGGCTTTTTACTTGCCGCGAGGCGGTTAATCGCGTAAAACTGTCTGCCGCTCTTAGGCCACGAAAACTGTTGAGATTATGTTCCAGGATAACCCGCTGCTCGCGCAGCTCAAAGAGAAACTCCACTCCCAGACGCCGCGTGTTGAGGGGGTAGTGAAAGGCACCGAGAAAGGCTTTGGCTTCCTGGAAGTCGATGCACAAAAAAGTTACTTTATTCCACCGCCGTTCATGAAAAAAGTGATGCATGGCGACCGCGTGGTTGCGGTGCTGCAAACCGATAAAGATCGTGAAGTCGCCGATCCGGAAAAGCTGATTGAACCTTTTCTGACGCGTTTTGTTGGCCGTATTCAACGCAAAGATGACCGCCTCTCTATCGTTCCCGATCACCCGCTGTTGAAAGATGCTATCCAGTGTCGTGCTGACCGAAACGTCACGCATGATTTTCAGGCTGGCGACTGGGCCGTGGCCGAGATGCGTCGTCATCCCCTTAAGGGTGACCGTACCTTCTACGCTGAACTTACCGCATTTATTACCACTGCCGACGATCACCTTGCGCCGTGGTGGGTGACGCTTTCCCGTCATAATCTGGAGCGTGAAGCGCCAGAAGCAGTGACCGGTGAAATGCTGGACGAGCAGTTAGAGCGTGAAGATCTTACGGCTCTGGAGTTTGTCACCATCGACAGCGCCAGCACCGAAGATATGGACGATGCGCTCTATGTGGAAGAAACCGCAGAGGGTGAACTCCGCCTGACGATAGCAATTGCCGATCCCACAGCTTATGTGGCAGCGGGCAGCGCACTTGACGCCATTGCGGCAGAGCGCTCTTTCACAAACTACCTGCCGGGCTTTAATATCCCGATGCTGCCTCGTCAGCTGTCGGACGATATCTGTTCGCTGCGCCCGAACGAGCGTCGCCCTGTACTCGCCTGCCGCGTAAACGTGGCTGCCGATGGTACGCTGAGCCAGGAGATCCACTTCTTTGCCGCCTGGATTGAGTCAAAAGCTAAGCTGGCTTACGACAATGTTTCCGACTGGCTGGAAACCGAAGGCAAGAGTGACTGGCAGCCGGAAAGCGAGGCTATTGCCAGCCAAATCCGCCTGCTGCACCGCCTCTGTCTGGCGCGCAGCGAGTGGCGTCAGACCCATGCGCTGGTATTCAAAGACCGCCCTGACTTCCGCTTCCTGCTGGGAGAGAAAGGGGAAGTGCTGGATATTATTGCTGAGCATCGCCGCATTGCTAACCGCATTGTGGAAGAAGCGATGATCACAGCCAATATCTGTGCGGCTACCGTGCTGCGCGAGAAGCTGGGCTTCGGTGTCTATAACATTCACCTGGGCTTTGATGCCGAAAAAGCGGAACTGGCCGCCACCATGCTGGAAAATCACGGTCTGAAAGTGGACCCGCTGGCTATCGCTACGCTGGTGGGTTTCCGCGAGCTGCGCCGCGAGCTGGATGCCCAGCCGACGCAGTTCCTGGACAGCCGCATTCGCCGTTTCCAGTCGTTTGCTGAGATCAGCATCGAGCCTGGCCCGCACTTTGGCCTGGGTCTGGAAGCGTATGCAACCTGGACCTCACCGATCCGTAAATATGGCGATATGATCAACCATCGCCTGCTGAAATCGATGATCAAAGGTGAAGCGGCTACCCGTCCACAGGATGAGATTACGGTGAAAATGGGCGAACGTCGCCGTCTGAACCGTATGGCCGAACGTGACGTGGGCGACTGGCTCTATTCACGTTTCCTGCAGAGTTCTGCCGGTACCGATCGCCGCTTTAATGCCGAAATCATTGATGTTTCCCGCGGCGGTATGCGCGTCCGTCTGACGGACAACGGTGCGGTAGCCTTTATCCCTGCTCCCTTCATTCATGCCGTACGTGATGAACTGGTTTGCAGCCAGGAAAATGGCACCGTGCAGATCAAGGGCGAGGTGGTTTACCGCGTCACTGACCTGATTGAAGTGACCATTGCGGAAGTGCGCATGGAAACCCGCAGCGTCGTGGCACGTCCGGTAGCATAACGTTGTATCAGGCGGGATAACCTGGCTTATCCCGCCTTTTCTCTTCTTCGCGAAAAAACGCTTCTTGCCTCACACTTCTCTCTGCCTTCGCTTTCATTAACAAATAATTACATTACTTTAATCTTGTTGTTCAGTTCCTCTTATCGAACATGCAAGGAGTCATGTGATGAAAAACGTCAAAACCGGCGTTACCTGGTCTGCCGTGGCGTTAGTGGGTGCCGGGGCGTTTGCCATGCTGGCGCTCAGCCGGGGCGAACATGTTAACGCCTTGTGGCTGGTGGTGGCTTCTGTCGCCTGTTACAGCATCGCTTATCGTTTCTACAGCCTGTTTATCGCCAAAAATATTTTTGAGCTGGACGATCGTCGGCGTACGCCGGCCGAGCGAAATAACGACGGTCTGGACTATGTTCCCATCAATAAGTGGGTGCTGTTTGGACACCACTTTGCCGCGATTGCCGGTGCCGGGCCGCTGGTCGGGCCGATTCTGGCGGCGCAGATGGGCTTTTTGCCCGGCACAATCTGGATCCTGGTGGGCGTGATGATGGCCGGTGCCGTGCAGGATTTCCTGATCCTCTTTATCTCCACCCGGCGCGATGGCCGGTCGCTGGGGGAAATGGCCAAACAAGAGCTGGGCGCTTTTGCCGGCGTGGTAACGATGCTGGGCGCCCTGGGTGTGATGATCATTATCCTCTCCGCGCTGGCTCTGGTAGTGGTAAAAGCGTTGGCCAACAGCCCATGGGGCCTGTTTACCATCGCGGCCACTATTCCTATTGCGCTGTTGATGGGCATCTATATGCGCTTTATCCGGCCCGGCAAAATTGCTGAGGTGTCGCTGATAGGATTCGTGCTGATGATGGCTGCGATTATTTATGGCGGCGATATTGCGCAGCATCCTTACTGGGGTCCTTTCTTTACCCTGAAAGGCACGACGCTAACCTGGGTGCTGGTCGTTTATGGCTTTATCGCTTCGGTTCTGCCGGTCTGGTTGTTGCTGGCGCCGCGTGATTATCTCTCCACCTTCCTGAAAATTGGCGTTATTTTAGGCCTGGCCGTCGGCATTCTGTTTGCCATGCCGGAAATGAAAATGCCCGCCGTGACGCGCTTTATTGACGGCAGCGGCCCGGTCTTTTCAGGCGCGCTGTTCCCCTTCTTGTTTATCACCATTGCCTGTGGAGCCATTTCCGGCTTCCATGCGCTGGTCTCCAGCGGCACCACGCCCAAGCTGATTGAACGTGAAAGCCATATTCGCTTTATCGGCTACGGCGCAATGCTGATGGAATCTTTCGTGGCAATCATGGCATTGATCTGCGCGTCGGTTATTGAACCTGGGGTCTATTTCGCCATGAACTCGCCAGCCGCACTGATTGGCACCACGGTGGAAACGGCCTCGCAGGCGATTAACGGCTGGGGCTTTGTGGTGACGCCTGAAATGCTGACAGGGATCGCTCGTGACGTGGGGGAAACCTCTATTCTTTCCCGTGCTGGCGGCGCACCAACGTTTGCGGTAGGGATGGCGCATATTATTACTGAGGTGTTTAACAGCCGGGTGATGATGGCCTTCTGGTACCACTTCGCAATTCTGTTTGAAGCGCTGTTTATTTTGACCGCTGTGGATGCCGGTACGCGGGCCTGTCGTTTCATGGTACAGGATCTGGTGGGCACTGTGGTGCCGTCGCTGGCGAATAATCGTTCCTGGGCTGGCAATATGGCAGGCACCACCGTTGCCGTGGCGGGCTGGGGCTTCTTCGTCTATCAGGGCGTGGTAGATCCGCTGGGCGGTATTAATACGCTCTGGCCGCTGTTTGGTATCGGTAACCAGATGCTGGCTTCCATGGCGCTGATTCTGGGCACTGTGGTGCTGTTCAAAATGAAAAAACAGCGCTATGCCTGGGTAACCATCCTGCCAACTGTCTGGCTTTTTATCACCTCAATGACCGCTGGCTGGCAGAAGATTTTCCACGAAAAACCGAGTATTGGTTTTCTGGCGCAGGCGAAGAAATTTTCTACAGGTATTGAGAATGGCGTGGTGATTGCGCCAGCTAAAACGGTGGCAGATATGCAGACGATTGTCTTCAGCAATCAGATCAATGCCGCTTTGTGCGCCTTCTTTATGCTGGTCGCGGTAACGATGCTGATCGCCGCCTTCTTTGTTATCCGGCGTGCGCTTAAAAGTGAAAAACCGACCACCCACGAAACCAGCGTTTCTTTGAGAAATGAGGCTCATCATGTCTGATGCCGTTTCCCGCCCACGTCAGATAAGTTTTGTCGTTATCCGACGCGTGATCCCAATGCCTGGTAAAACGCCAGAAAAATTAACGTTACGTTTGTTAATGTCACGTCTGGCACAGAGTTTCCGTTTGATGGTAGGTGTCCAGGATTACCCGACCTACCTGCGGCATATGAATCAGCAGCACCCTGCCACTAACCCAATGACTGAAAAGGAATTTCATCGATATTGCCTGGAGGCCCGCTTTCCTGGAAAAGGCGGAAAATTAGGTAAATGTCCCTGTTAATCCTCCGTCCCCGGTCAACCGGCCGGGGCATTTTGTGCCCACGGGTAACCGCAAACGAAAAATATATTCCAATACATCTTGAGATTCTGCTGCTTGCCGAATACTGTTGCTAAAATAAGAAGATACAGCATGAATAGCGTCCCTCAAGGAGACACCTGATGACCGATGAACAAGGGCAATCGTTACTCTATACCTATTTTGGTACTACCAGCCCTCATTGGCGTTTAAAGGCCGACAGCGATGCCCTTCTTTTTGCTGAGGATGAACAGGCAAGTACGCATATAGCCGTTCCGCTTACCGGACCTCAGGCTAACCTGATCCGCAGCATGACCGTGATTACCTCCAGCGCAAATCTGACTCTCTCGTTATATGGCGAACCGCTCTCCATGCACCTTGTTGGTCGAAGAGTTAACCAGACCTCCTGGGCGGGCAGCGCTTCTGCCTGGGGAGATACCTCTGCCGTGGCACGGGATTTAGTATTGGGTCTCTCTTTTGCTGAACAGGTGGTTTCCGAAGCGAATTCGGTGATTGTTATCGTCGATCAGCGCGGTAATATTCAGCGTTTCAACCGCCTGAGTGAAGAATACACCGGTCTCAAAGAGCAGGAAGTCATTGGGCGAAATGTCTTCCAGCTGTTTATGACCAAGCAGGAAGCCTCCGCTTCCCGCCGTAATATCAGTGGTTTTTTCCGTGACGGCAGCTCTTATGAAGTTGAGCGCTGGATCAAAACGAAAAAAGGCCAGCGGCTCTTTTTGTTCCGCAATAAATTTGTTCACAGCGGCAGCGGTAAAAACGAAATCTATCTGATCTGTTCAGGTACAGATATTACCGAGGAGCGCCGTGCTCAGGAGAGACTGCGCGTACTGGCAAATACGGATACCATCACCGGCCTGCCAAACCGTAACGCGATTAATTACGCTATTGCCGAAGCGTTGGAAAACCGTGTCGGGCAGCAGGTTGGCATCGTCTACCTCGATCTGGACAACTTTAAGAAGGTCAATGATGCGTACGGCCATATGTTTGGCGATCAGCTGTTACAGGCCGTCTCGCTGGCGATTTTAAGCTGTCTGGACAAAGATCAGACGCTGGCCAGGCTGGGCGGCGATGAGTTTATTGTGCTGGCTACGGATGCCAGTCAGGCCTCCTTAGAGGCGATGGCTTCACGTATTCTGGATCGGCTTAAACAGCCCTTCCGCATTGGGTTGATAGAGGTTTATTCCGGCTGTTCCATCGGTATCGCCGTCAGTCCGCAGCATGGTGAGGATCGTGAAAGTTTGATCCGTAACGCGGACACCGCAATGTATACCGCTAAAGAGAGCGGTCGCGGCAAATTCTGCATCTTCTACGCCGAAATGAATCAGCGGGTCTTTGAATATCTCTGGCTGGATACCAATTTACGTAAGGCGCTGGATCAAAATCAGCTGATTATTCACTATCAGCCCAAGATTGATGCGGATGGTGAGGTGAGAAGCGTCGAGGCGCTGGTCCGCTGGCTTTCGCCAGAGCGTGGGCTGGTGCCGCCGGGCAGCTTTATCTCTTATGCTGAAGAGTCGGGGCTGATCGTTCCGCTGGGGCGCTGGGTCATGTTAACCGCTTTAGAACAGATTGTTCGCTGGCGTGAGCGAGGCATTAATTTACGGGTTGCGGTGAACGTTTCCCCCCGTCAGCTCATTGACCAGAGTATCTATTCAGATCTGAAGCTGGCACTGGAACAGGCTAATCTGGATTATTGCCCGATTGATATTGAGCTTACGGAAAGCTGCCTGATTGAAAATGAAGAGAAAGCGCTGGCGCTGATGGGCCAGTTCCAGCAGTTGGGGGCGGAAGTTCACCTTGACGATTTTGGCACCGGCTACTCTTCGCTTTCACAGCTGGCGCGCGTTCCGATCAATGCCATTAAACTGGATCAGAGCTTTGTGCGCGGGGTAAATGAGCAGCCTGTTTCTCAGTCGCTGGTTCGGGCCATCGTAGCGGTTGCCAGAGCGCTGGAGCTGAAGGTGATAGCTGAAGGCATTGAAACCAAAGAAGAGGAGAGATTTGTCCTGGCGAGTGGCGTTGGCACCCGCCAGGGATTTTACTATGCAAGGCCAATGCCCGCAGAAGATATTGAGCACTGGCTTGCTGACAGAACGGAAAAAATTAACGCTTAGCCAACTTTACGCAGTACCTGGGCACTGTGGCGATTTTGTAGCTGAACAAGGCGCTCCATATAGGCAATATCTTTCGGCTCAATAGTGAAAGCGAAATCGACCCAATCTTCCGTAATATCCATTAACTCCGCGCGTGTCAGCTGCAGTACACGCTGACGCGCTTTAAGCATGGCTTTAACCCCATTCAGTTTCGGCTTTATGGTATCGATAAACGTACGTGTCGCCTGATAACCCTCCCCCGGCTGAAACACTTTATCGACCAGACCGCGCTGTTCAAACCACTCGGCGGAGTGCGACTCCCCTTCGCAGATTAACTCTTCTGCCAGCTTCATACCGGACCGACGGGCTACCAGTGAGTACCCCCCCATGCCCGGGAACAGGTTAAAAGCTATTTCAGGGAAGCCCATTCGGGCACTGTTTTGCGCCAGAATGAAGTGGTGGGCCAGCGCAGCTTCAAAGCCTCCTCCTAATGCGCTGCCTTCGACCATGGCTATACTGACGGCACCGGTATCAAACCCCCTTGCCGCGGCATGAATACAGTCCACGCATGCCCGCGCATAGGCTCTCAGAGCCTCGCGCCGTCCATTTTTTATCGATTCGACAAAGAAACGCAGATCGCCCCCGGCATTAAACATGGTCGGTACTAAAGAGCCGGTCACCCAAAAATCGATGGGCAAACCAGAGCGCTGTGCGGCATAGCTGAGATTCATGATCTCTTCGATAAGCTCGTGATTAAAGCTCGGACGGGGTTGTGCGCGAAGTAACATCCACATGGTACGACGGCCTTCTTCATAGTAGGCAGAAAGCTGTGTGGTATGTCCAACTTCGCTAAACAACCGGCATGTAGTCTGATTAATTACTGTCATTTTATGATCCTCTGGTTATGGGAGCGCTTAAGCGCGTTTCCAGCGTAATCCAGAGCGCGTGATCACAAAATCTGCTTTTGATTTTTAAGATAAAACAGGGTGAAGCAGGCGGGAATTTAGCCTGATGACAGGGCTAAACCCGTTGCCCGCGTTGCAGTAGAACCTTTTGTCACTGTCAGGTTATCGGGCCTGATTAGTTTATTTTTTTTGACCATACCAGGCATTACTGCCGTGCTTACGCAAATAGTGATTATCCAGCAAGGCGGATTGAATGGCCGGCAGTCCCGGTGAAAGCTGTAAACTGAAGATGCCCATATAGGCCACCTCTTCCAGCACTACTGCCGTATGCACCGCCTCTGCTGCCGTTTTCCCCCAGCAAAAGGGGCCATGTGAATTAACCAGCACCGCTGGAATGGTTTCAGGATCGAGTTCGCGCTGGCGGAATGTTTCGATGATCACATTGCCCGTTTCCCATTCGTAGCGCGTCTGGATCTCTTCTGGCGTCATCTGACGCGTGCAGGGAATGGCTCCGAAAAAATCATCAGCATGCGTGGTGCCCCAGGCGGGAAGATCTTTCCCTGCCTGCGCCCAGATGGTGGCATGTCTGGAATGGGTATGGACTATACTGCCTGCGCCAGGCCAGGCCTGATAGAGCGCGCGGTGGGTATCCGTATCAGAAGAAGGGCGTTTCTGGCCTTCTACCACTTCACCAGTATCAACATTCACTACCACCATATCGTCCCGCTGCATGGCGTCATAGCTGACACCAGAAGGTTTAATCACCATAAGACCGCTGTCGCGATCTATAGCGCTTACGTTGCCCCAGGTAAAAACCACCAGCCCATGTCCGGGTAAGGCCAGATTCGCTTCCAGCACCTGTTGTTTTAACGCTTCTAACATTTTTTCTCTCCAGCCGTTTTTCTCCATTCTCCGCGCAGCACCCAAATCTGGGTATGGAGATATTGGCTGGATGCGGGGATGAATTCAGCTGACGGATCAGAAATGCGGAATGAAATCGGATAATTTACCTGTTGCGGCTATCGCCAGAGGCTACAATAAAACCTGGCATCAAAACCGCAGGTGATAGTTAGTCCTCTATCTTTGTCCTGCGGTCAGCGACCCGATTACTGGCTGCCTTAGCGGGCAGGTGACAACATTATCCAGCGGCGTATTTCCTTTATGTGAGATAAACCACTTATAAATTTGTCAGGGCTGGGCCTGAAATGCAGAGCTGTCGCTATACTGTTAAAGAGACCTCTGCTGGAAAAATTAAGGAGAAGTGATGATGACATTGACTGCAAAACGTATTTCCGCAGGCCTGCTGGCCGCGACGTTAGTTCTTTCCCTGAGCGCTTGCTCTAACTGGTCTAAGCGCGACCGTAACACGGCTATCGGCGCCGGCGCGGGAGCGATTGGCGGTTCAGTGCTCTCCAATGGTAGCGGGCTGGGAACCGTAGGCGGCGCCGCCGTTGGCGGTATCATCGGCCACCAGATTAGCCGTTAATAAAAAAACCTTCACACAGCGTAACAGTAGTAAAAGGCCGCATTAAAACGCGGCCTTTTCTTTTTTATCCTCCGGCCAGTTTAACCTTCAGGCCTTTTGCCTCAAGCAGCGTCTTTAGCAGGTCCCGTTTGTCACCCTGGATTTCGATAACGCCCTCCTTTACTGCTCCGCCGCATCCGCATTTTTTCTTTAACTCTGCGGCAAGTTTTTCAAGCTCTGCATCGGGCATATCCAGGCCCGTGATCAGACAGACGCCCTTCCCCTTCCTGCCGCTGGTCTGGCGCTGAAGACGAACGATGCCATCGCCTTTTGGGCGCTCGGTTTGCGGCCTGGGTTCATCAATCCGTCCCGATTCAGTTGAGTAAACCAGGCGACTGTTATTCTCCGCCATTATGCCTCCTGTAATGATGCCAGAATGGTTTTTAAGGTGGCTTCAGGATCCGAAGACTGGGTTATCGGACGTCCAATGACCATATAGTCTACACCAGCCTGCAGAGCCTGTTGCGGCGTCATGATGCGGCGCTGATCGCCAGCTTCGCTTCCCACAGGCCGGATACCTGGCGTCACCAGCTTAAATTCTGCACCAAGAGCCTGTTTAAAGCGTGCGGCTTCCTGCGCCGAGCAAACCACGCCATCAAGGCCACACTGTTGGGTGAGTCGGGCCAGCTTTTCAGCGTGGTCGGCTGGGGAAGCATCGATCCCAATATCCCGGAGATCGGCCGCTTCCATGCTGGTGAGTACGGTTACCGCTATCAGCAAGGGGGCCTCTTTACCAAAAGGCAGTAAGGCTTCACGGGCAGCCTTCATCATCCGCGCTCCCCCACTTGCATGTACGTTCACCATCCAGACGCCAAGATCGGCAGCCGCAGCGACGGCATGCGCCGTGGTGTTAGGAATATCGTGAAACTTCAGATCCAGAAAGACCTGGAATCCGCGTTGATGCAACTCTCTGACCAGATTGGGGCCAAACAGCGTATACATCTCCTTGCCCACTTTCAGCCGACAGCTCTGCGGGTCAATCCGGTCAACAAACGCCATAGCTGCAGCGAGATCGTGATAATCCAGCGCGACCAGAATGGGAGAACCGGTTACCTGAGGTGATTGCATGGAAAAGCCCTCTGAAAGTGATGCGCCAGTAGCACAAGAGATAAACGGCAAGCATTCTACCTGTGCCACCGGCAAATGCACAGTTTGCCGGTTCAGATTTTGCAATTTGCCCTGCCTGACTAAGGTTCCCGCTATTGTTTCTGTAACCGTGTTGGTTAATTTATCATTAGTATGTTGTAACTAAAGCGCACTAAAAGAAAAGGCCAGCCCCTTTGCAGGGTTACTGGCCGTCCAGACCGCGAATAGGCTTTACGGAAGACCACGCCCGGCATGAAGGACAGTGCCAGTAAAGCGCATGGGCGGTAAAGCCACACTTGTGACAGCGGTAACGTGGTTTGGTACGGATTTGCTCGCCCACCATATCGCGCAGCACCATCAGGCTCTCTTTCGCCCTGCCATCTTCAGCTTCATGCAGGTGGTAATCCATCAGCCGATGGAACACCCGCATCGTTGGGTGACGCTGAAGCTGGCGATTAATATAGAGCTGAGCCACCTCCCCTCCCTCATCACGCTCAATAACGTCAGAGAGATAGAGTTCTGCGGCGGCTCCGGTATTCTCCTCCACACAGCGCTGAAGATACTCTGCCCACGCCTGAGGTTGATTAAGCTGCTGGTAACAGGTTTCCAGCATGGCCAGCGTCTCGCTGACCAGCTCTTTATCCTGCTCTATCACCCGCTGCAGATGCCCCATCGCTTTAGCATATTCACCTTTCGCCATATGAATACGCCCCATCATGATCGAGACGCGTGCGCTCTGTCGATCTGCCGACTCCCCTTTTTTCAACAGGCTCATGGCCCGGTCAAGATCATCACTGCCCATCGCCTGCAAAGCCAGCTCACAATAGAAATGGGCGATCTCCATGCGCTGCTTATCTTTACCCAGTTTAACCAGCCGCTCGGCCACTTCGATCGCTTTTGGCCAGTCGCTGGTGGCCTGATGGATGATTAACAGCTGTTGCAACGCGCCTACCCGGAAATCCGTTTCATCAACCAGCTGGCTGAACATCTCTTCCGCACGATCGTAAAAGCCAGCAGCCATATAATCACGCCCCAGCTGTTGCACAGCCAGGAGCCGTTGATCGTAAGTCAGGGAGGCGCTTTCCATTAAAGATTGATGGATGCGGATAGCGCGATCAACCTCTCCTCGTGAGCGGAAAAGGTTACCCAGCGTGAGGTGAGCTTCTACCGTGCCGCTATCTTCTTTGAGCATATCCAGGAAAAGATCGACCGCTTTATCCTGCTGGTTGGAAAGCAGAAAGTTTACCCCTGTGACATAGTCCCGCGACAGGCGGCTTGCTTCCTGTTGCTTGTCCTGTTGTGCGCTGCGGCGCCCCATGTACCAGCCGTAAGCGGCGGCAACAGGCAGTAACAGAAACAGCAATTCCAACATAAGAGATTATTCCTTAAGGGCAGGAACTTGTGACGCTGTCACAGCTTCTTCTGCCTGCCCCAGCTGCTGCTGCAGGCGTTTTAATTTACGTTGAGAGTGGGCAAGCGACACACGAACGCGCAGCCAGAACAGGCCACAAATGGCCCAGCCAAGTAGAAATCCGGCCGCAAACAGGACAGCTAACAACGTTGAAACCCGATATTCGCCCTGCGCCAGAAGGTAGTTAAAGGTAACCACCTGATCATTATGCGCCCCAAGCGTAATCGAGATAATGAAAATCACTAATACCAGTAAAAAAATCAGCAAATATTTCACAGTCCATCCCATAGTCTGGTGTTAACCAGATGAATTATGCCAAAAAAAATGCGCTGTTGCTTGTCCGTTGCACCCTCAGAAGCGGCGACCGTGAAAAAACAGTGTCCTGACTGGTAATATGGGTGCAAACATCAAAAAGACAATCACTCCCGTTCGCGCTGCTCAATTTCACGCTCTTCCTGCGGCGGAACGGTAAGCGGACCGCAATAACGCTGTACCAGCCAGGTAGCCAGGCTGACCAACACCCAGCTAATCAGGGTAGAGGAGATCAGATCCTGCGGCCAGTGCATCCCCAGCACTAACCGGCTACCCATTACCCCAATCGCCCAGCCTGTCAGCAGTGTGACCGTCACGATGCGTCGGCGCGGCCAGAGCAACCCTATTCCCAGTAATGCCCAGCTGGCGGCAAACATAGTATGGCCCGAGGGGAAAGCATATCCTGTTTCAAATTCCCAGTGCTGCTTCAGCCAGTCCGGCAATTGCGTATTAGCAATCAGTGCATTACGCACCAGCATGCTACGTTCTGGTCGTTTCTGCTGGTAAAAAGTTTGCTCATTCAGGCCCTGGTTCTGTTCCAGCCACATTACATATGGCCTCGGCTCCTGGACCTGCTCTTTGATAAACGATTTCGTGTATTGCCCTACGAGAATGGCAGAAACCACGATGATCAGCAAAATGAGTGCCGGTTTGAGCCGGAACCGCAGACACCACAAGAACCAGCCGCACAGGAGCGCACTGGTGAGTATGCCCCAGGGGCTGGTAACGGTCTCGGTCAGCCAAAAGAGCGCTTTGTGTGCAGCCCCCATCTCCACCGGCTTCCAGTGCCAGCCAGAGAGCATAACCCCAACGGGCATCATCAGCAGTAACAGCGCACCCAGGGTTGTACGTTTCAAAATATCTCTCATTGTCTTCCTTTACTGATATGAAGCATTTCTCGTTTTAACGCTAAGTTTATGTGAAAAAATAATAACATAGTGTTGATGAAGGTGATAATTGTGCGGTATCTGAACAATCGCTCTAAGACGTTAACCGCCTTCGCCCTGATTGTGGCAAAATAAGGAAACTGTGTCAGTTTGCTGACAGCGCGCTACCATGATGATAGCGCAACATTTGAAGTTTCTGGAGAGTCACATGCAGCTTAAACGGGTAGCAGAAGCCAAACTGCCCACGCCATGGGGAGATTTCCTGATGGTTGGTTTTGAAGAACTGGCAACCGGTCACGATCATGTGGCGCTGGTTTATGGCGATATTACTGACAGCGATGCGGTGCTGGCGCGCGTCCATTCCGAGTGTCTGACTGGCGATGCTCTCTTCAGTCTGCGTTGCGACTGCGGTTTTCAGTTGGAAGCGGCGCTGAACCATATTGCGGAAGAAGGCCGGGGCGTGCTGCTGTATCACCGCCAGGAAGGCCGTAATATTGGTCTGCTGAACAAAATCCGTGCTTACGCATTGCAGGATAAAGGCTTTGATACCGTTGAAGCCAATCACCAGTTGGGTTTTGCTGCAGATGAGCGTGATTTCACTCTCTGTGCGGATATGTTCAAACTGCTGGGCGTAAATGAAGTCCGCCTGCTGACCAATAATCCTCGTAAGGTAGAGATCCTTAGCGAAGCCGGGATTAATATTGTCGAGCGCGTGCCGCTGATTGTTGGGCGTAACCCGGAAAACGCCCACTATCTGGACACTAAGGCCGCTAAAATGGGCCATCTGCTGACGAAAGAATAAAGGCCAGGCGTACCCTTAAAAAAGGGCCAACATATGTTGGCCCTTTTGTTTCAGTAACAGCAGAGTGCTTTGCTGCAGGCTATCTGTTATGCCGCAGCGGGTTTATCGCTCAGCATGTTACGGATTACATAGTGCAGGATACCGTCGTTCTGGTAATAAGTAAGCTCATTACCTGTATCAATGCGGCACCGTGTTGCCAGCGTCTCTTTCCGCCCGTCGCTATAGGTCAGGGTGACGTTTACCGTGCCCCCCGGTTTTAACTGCGTCAGGTTTTCCACATCAATCTGCTCATCACCGGTTAACCCCAGCGTTTTGCGGGTTACATTGTCCGGGAACTCCAGCGGCAGGATCCCCATACCAATCAGATTAGAACGGTGTATACGCTCAAAAGATTCTGCGATAACCACCCGGATACCCAGCAGGCGCGGACCTTTTGCTGCCCAGTCGCGGCTGGAACCTGAACCATACTCCTTGCCCGCAATCACCGCCAACGGTGTACCCTGCTGCTGATACTTCATCGCTGCATCATAAATGGCTAACTGCTCGTCGCCAGGTACCAGGCGCGTAATGCCCCCTTCCACCCCCGGCACCATTTCATTGCGGATGCGGATATTGGCAAACGTGCCGCGCATCATTACCTCATGGTTACCACGACGCGATCCGTAGGAGTTAAAATCGCCGCGCTCAACGCCATGCGCCTGCAGGTAACGCCCTGCCGGGCTTTCCGCTTTAATGCTGCCTGCGGGCGAAATATGATCCGTAGTAACTGAATCACCCAGTATCGCCAAAATGCGCGCGCCGCGAATATCTTCAACCGGCTTGGGTTGTTTTTCCATATCGTCAAAGAAAGGCGAAAGCCGGATATAGGTCGATCCTTCGTCCCAGTCATAAGTAGCGGCTTCGCTGACTTTGATCTGCTGCCATTCAGGCGTGCCTAAGAATACTTCGGCATACTCTTTATGGAACATATCGGTAGAGACGAGCTGTACTGCTTCGGCTATCTCCTCCGGTGAAGGCCAGATATCTTTGAGATAGACAGGGTTACCGGATTGATCCTCGCCAAGCGGATCTTCCTGCAGATTGATATTCATATTACCGGCCAGCGCATAGGCCACCACCAGCGGTGGCGAAGCCAGCCAGTTGGTTTTCACATAGGGGTGAATTCGCCCTTCAAAATTACGATTTCCGGAGAGCACCGCCCCCATGGTGAGATCGCCCTCTTTGATGGCATTTTCAATTTCATCCGGTAGCGGACCCGAGTTGCCGATGCAGGTGGTGCAGCCATAGCCCACCAGGTTAAAACCGAGCTTATCCAGATAGGGCGTCAGACGCGCGGCGGCGAGATAGTCCGACACCACTTTGGAACCAGGCGCAAGCGAGGCTTTGACCCAGGGCTGTCGTTTCAGCCCCAGCGAGACCGCTTTTTTCGCCAGTAGCCCGGCGGCCATCAATATGCTGGCATTCGAGGTATTCGTACAGGAGGTGATAGCGGAGATCACCACAGCGCCATCCTTTAACGTATGCTGTTGGCCCGTTTTGCTGTCGTGATAGGTGATTTCTTTATGCTGCTTCAGCGCCTGATTCACTTCCAGTTCATTACTGGCCTGGAAGGCTTTGGGTACCTCCCCTAACGAGACGCGATCCTGCGGCCGTTTTGGCCCCGCAACGCTGGCCACCACATCATTCATATCCAGCGCCAGAGAACTGGTGAAAAGAGGTTCATCGCCAGGATTTCTCCACAGCCCCTGCGCTTTAGCGTAATGCTCAACTAATGCTACCTGTTCGCTGCTGCGGCCGGTGAGCTTCATATAGCCGAGAGTCACTTCATCCAGCGGGAAGAAGCCGCAGGTTGCGCCATATTCAGGGGCCATGTTGGCAAGGGTACCGCGATCGGCAAGAGGCAGATCGGCCAGGCCATCACCATAGAATTCAACAAACTTACCCACTACACCATGTTTACGCAGCATCTGAGTCACGGTAAGGACCAGATCAGTTGCGGTGATGCCGGGTCGTAATTTCCCGGTTAGCTTAAACCCTACCACGTCAGGTATCAGCATAGAAACGGGCTGCCCCAGCATGGCAGCTTCTGCCTCGATGCCGCCCACGCCCCAACCTAATACACCCAGCGCATTAATCATGGTGGTGTGCGAGTCAGTTCCGACCAGGGTATCGGGATAAGCTATCTCTTCACCATTTTTTGTTTCATGCCAGACCGCTTTGCCGAGATATTCAAGGTTGACCTGATGACAGATGCCCGTACCTGGCGGCACCACGCTGAACTGATTAAACGCTTTCTGTCCCCAGCGCAGGAAAACATAGCGCTCGTGGTTGCGCTCCATTTCAAGGCGCACATTCTCTCCGAAAGCATCATCATCGCCAAAATGATCGACGGTAACCGAATGGTCAATCACCAGGTCCACCGGCGACAACGGGTTTACTTTGGCCACATCCCCGCCCAGCCGGTTAACGGCTTCTCTCATGGCGGCCAGGTCGACTACGGCGGGAACGCCCGTAAAGTCCTGCATTAATACACGTGCCGGACGATAGGCAATTTCCCGGTCAGCATGCGCATGGGTAAGCCAGCCCGCCAGAGCGGCGATATCCTTCGCGGTGACAGAATCTTCATCCTGCCAGCGCAGCAGGTTTTCCATCAGGACTTTCAAGGATTTGGGCAGGCGGGAGAGGTCTCCCAGTTCTTCTGCGACCTGAGGCAGGCTGTAATAGGTATAACGTTGGCCTTTGACATCCAGTGTAGCCCTGGCTTTATTATGTAGGGTAGACGACATCGCTCCTCCTTCATTGATCTCTGAACATAACCTGAGACATTACAGGGTCTGATTTAAAGATAGTACAAACGAGAAGTAACGTTTTGATAACAACACGAAACAACAATAAAGAAGAGATCCTGAACGTAAAAACGCCCCGCGAGATATTCCAGCGAGGCGTTTTTATATAAATGCGAATTGTTTAACTATGCACTATTAATGCATCATCAAACCGACCCAGACAGCACTTGTCCAGAATAAGGCTGAGAAAGTCCAGGTACTAAACCAGGTCATTTGAGTTAAATTCATTTTTTTCACTCCCTCAGGCCGCCAGGACCAAAAATGTTCTTGAATCAAAACCTTTAACAGATAAAGGCTTAACCGTTTGCTGATGGGTTTTCCATCATCCAGGCATAAAGGTGCCTGGCCATAGAGTTGGCAATTAAAGTAAAATTTTTGCTTATATAAAAAGTTCAACCCACCGGCTGAAAAAAGCGCTGCTGTTACTTCGCTTTTTTATCGATCATGGAATCAATAAAATTACGCTGTAATTCATTCAGGCCCCACGCGTCTGGAATAGTGACTTCATCCGCATTTTTGCCTTTACAATACTGTTCTTTCATCTTGTTGGTTTGTTGCGGTTTCTGATTCAGAGTTTGTAAGAACATAGTTAACCCCATACACGCCAGATCATGAATGCAACAACAATCCAAAACACCGCTGAACCGGCGAATACCGCTAACCAGGCCTTGCGTTTCAGATTGCTGGTACGCTGAACCTTGATGGTTTTGTGCCCGAAGTCGGGTTGTACAGATAATCTAGTAGCCATAGTTTTTGATAATCACTCTCATTGAAAACGATTGTTTGAACCAATCAGAAATTAGGATGAATCCTAAACATTATTTTGGGCGAAATCCAGTAATTTTTATTGAACAAAACGATTAAAGAGATTAATCAAACAAGAAAAACTATATCCTTTGTGATTAATCAAACTTAAGTCAATAAATTACGTTCTAACCCAAATAACCACGTTTAAACCCCCTTTCAGATCCAATCATTTCTGGAGAAAACTTTACTCAGCCTTAAGAACCGCCTCTCTCCGCCACGCTATAACCAGAGTATGAGAATCATCCTAACCAGACGCAAAGTCTGCGGGTGAAAAGTGTGTACCATTTCTCATTTAATGAATAACAATGAAAAAACATGTGATACATGTTTCATTTACGTAAAAAGAATAAAAAGCTTTTATCGATGAGAGCAATAGAAAGTACCAATCAAATAATAAAGGCCACAAAGGTGGCCTTGACTTAGCGATAGCAATCACGGGGGAAATTATCGGGCGGGCAATTTAATATCTTTAAACATCGCTTCTATATCTTCGTTGGAACGCAAACTTACAGCAGTATCAACCACATCGCGCGTCAGATGGGGGGCAAAACGCTGAATGAAGTCATACATGTAACTCCTGAGGAAGGTGCTGCGACGGAAGCCGATTTTGGTCGTACTAAAGCTAAACACATCAGTCGCCTCGATGCGAACCAGATCGGGATCCGAGACAGGGTCTACCGCCATGCTGGCAATGACCCCAACACCCAGGCCCAGACGAACATAGGTTTTAATCACATCAGCATCGGTGGCGGTAAAGACTATTCGCGGGGTAAGCCCGGCCCGGTTAAAAGCGGTGTCCAGTTCTGATCGGCCCGTAAAACCGAACGTATAGGTCACTAATGGATATTCTGCAAGTTCTTCAATGGAGACTTTCGCTTTGCCCGCCAGGGGATGATCGGGCGTGACCACAATCGCCCTGTTCCAGTGATAGCACGGCAACATAATCAGGTCGTCATAGAGATGCAGCGCTTCGGTAGCAATGGCGAAGTCAGCATTCCCCTTAGAAACGGCTTCTGCAATCTGCGTGGGCGAACCCTGATGCATGTGCAGCGAAACGCGCGGGTAGCGTTCAATAAAGCCTTTAATCACATTAGGTAAAGCATAGCGAGCCTGTGTATGGGTTGTGGCAACGTAGAGCGAACCTTTGTCGGGCCAGGTATGCTCGCCCGCCACGGATTTGATTGCATCAACTTTAGAGAGCACTTCACGGGCAATACGAATAATTTCCTGCCCTGCCGGCGTAACCTGAGTAAGGTGCTTACCGCTGCGGGCAAAAATCTGGATGCCCAGTTCATCCTCCAGCATACGGACTTGCTTACTGATCCCGGGTTGTGACGTATAAAGCCCTTCAGCGGTAGAGGAGACGTTAAGATTGTGATTCACCACTTCAACGATATAACGCAGCTGCTGCAATTTCATTTTTCATTCCATTTGAGGTTTGAAGCCACGCACTCAACGCCTGGCCGTGCAAAAGCCGTGAAGACACCGCCGCAGCACTGATGGACCCGGTCTAATGCGATTTGATAATAAAGAAAGGGATTTCTATAACCACTATACCAAATATGAAAAGGATGTATAGCGAGCAGAGAGGAGGAAGGGCCAGCGAGTGCTGGCCCAACAGCTTACTTTTTCGAGGTTTTGGCAGTCACTTCCCATTTGCCGTCAACGTAAAACGCCGACCAGCCTGTTGCCTTCCCGTCTTTTTCGGTGCTGACATACTGCTGTTTGGTTTTACGGCTGAAGCGAACCACCGATTTGTTACCCTCTTCGTCACTGGCTGGCGCATCGGCCAGATAACGCAGCTTCTCCGGCAGACGATCGCGGAAGCGTTGCAGCTCTTCCACCAGCGGCGCACGCGTTTCCCTGGATTTAGGGAAAGTATTGGCCGCAAGGAAGACGCCAGCTGCACCATCACGCAGGACAAAATAAGCATCCGATTTTTCACAAGCCAGTTCTGGCAGCGGAACCGGATCTTCTTTCGGTGGCGCAACGTCGCCATTACGCAGGATCTTACGGGTGTTTTTACACTCGTCGTTGGTGCAGGCCATGTACTTGCCGAAACGTCCCATTTTCAGGTGCATCTCTGAGCCACACTTTTCACACTCCACTACCGGGCCGTCATAGCCTTTAATGCGGAATTCGCCCTGCTCGATTTCATAACCATCACAGCCCGGATTGTTACCACAGACGTGCAGCTTGCGCTGATTATCGATCAGGTAACTGTCCATGGCAGTGCCACATTTCTGGCAGCGGCGACGGGCGCGCAGCGCGTTCGTCTCCGCATCATCACCCTCAAGAATATTCAACACTTCATTCTCAGGGATCAGATTGATGGTCTGCTTGCAGCGCTCTTTTGGCGGCAACGCATAGCCTGAACAGCCCAGGAAGACGCCAGTGCTTGCGGTGCGGATCCCCATTTTACGACCACAGGTTGGGCAGTCGATTGAGGTCAGGATCATCTGATTAGGCTGCATGCCGCCCTCTTCCGGATCCTTATCCGCCTGCTCCAGCTGCTGGCTGAAGTCAGCAAAGAACTTGTCCAGCACGCCTTTCCACTGCGCTTCGTTGTTCGCTACCTGGTCCAGGCTGTCTTCCATATGGGCGGTAAAGTCATAATTCATCAGCTCACGGAAGTTAGACTCCAGGCGGTCGGTCACGATTTCGCCCATCTTTTCCGCATAAAAACGACGGCTTTCCACGCGGACATAGCCACGATCCTGGATGGTCGAAATAATCGATGCGTAGGTTGAAGGACGCCCGATACCCCGTTTTTCCAGCTCACGCACCAGCGAAGCTTCGCTGAAGCGAGCCGGTGGTTTGGTAAAGTGCTGGCTTGGCTTGAGCTGCTGCAGCTTAAGCTCTTCCCCTATTTCAATCGGGGGTAAGGTGCGATCTTCATCGCCCTTACGCAGCGCAGGCATCACTTTCGTCCAGCCATCAAAACGCAGCGTGCGCCCTTTCGCCTTGAGTTTGAAATCACCGGCAGTAACCGTCAGCGTGGTAGAGTCATATTGCGCCGGCATCATCTGACAGGCGACAAACTGACGCCAGATCAGCTGATAAAGCTTCTGTGCATCGGCTTCCATATCCTTTAACTGCTCGGCCTGGATAGCGACGTCAGAAGGACGAATCGCTTCGTGCGCTTCCTGAGAATTATCTTTGCTGGTGTAAACGTTGGCGGCTTTTGGCAGATATTTGGTGCCAAACTCGCTTTCGATATAACCCCGTACCATGCCGACCGCATCCTGGCTCAGATTGGTAGAGTCAGTACGCATATAAGTGATGTGTCCAGCCTCATAGAGACGCTGCGCCATCATCATGGTTTTCTTCACGCCGTAGCCCAGACGCGTACTCGCCGCCTGCTGCAACGTGGAGGTAATAAAAGGTGCGCCCGGCTTGCTGCTGGTTGGCTTATCTTCGCGATCGGCCACCACATAGCGGGCTTTTTCCAGCAGGCTGACTGCTGCATGAGTCTGGTCGCCATTAACCGGACGGAACGGTTTGTCATGCTGATGCGTGACTTCCATAGGCAGGCCGATGCCTTTTGGCGTGTTCAGATCGGCATGCAGTTCCCAGTACTCTTCAGGCACAAAGGCTTTGATTTCGCGCTCACGTTCCACTACCAGCCGCACAGCGACGGACTGAACACGTCCAGCGGAAAGGCCGCGGGCAATCTTTTTCCACAGCAGCGGTGAGACCATATAGCCCACCACGCGGTCCATGAAACGGCGTGCCTGTTGCGCGTTGACGCGGTTGATATTGAGTTCGCCCGGCTTTTCAAAAGCCTGACGAATAGCATTCTTGGTTATTTCGTTAAAGACCACGCGGCTGAAGCGTGAATCATCGCCACCGATCACTTCCCGCAGGTGCCAGGCAATGGCTTCCCCTTCGCGGTCAAGGTCCGTTGCGAGATAGATATGATCGGCGTTCTGGGCCAGAGACTTCAGCTCTGCAACCACTTTCTCTTTGCCTGGCAGAATCTGGTAGTCCGCTTCCCAACCGTGATAAGGATCGACGCCCATGCGGCTGACCAGCGCCGCCTTTTCATCTTTCTTCACTTTTTTGGCTGGTTTACTGGTTGTAGAGTCAGCGCTCTTTTTAACTGTTGATCCACTGGTCGGCAAATCCCGGATATGACCTACGCTGGACTTTACCACATAGTCATTTCCGAGATATTTATTGATTGTTTTGGCTTTTGCCGGGGACTCAACTATTACGAGAGCTTTACCCATAATTACCTTTACCTGATTAAAACATCCGAGAGTAAATTGTGCCGTTTGCCAGGGCAAGCGAGACGCGTTAACGATATGGCCACGGGGTCAGTGATTTTCAACCCGCTGGTTTACTGCCCTGTTGATGCTCCCAACTCAGAGAGCCAACTTGCTGATTAACGACACCTTTTACAACCTGTTCAGTGCATTTCAAACATTGCGTAATGCCACTTTTACGCCCGGAACCTGAAACGCCCACACTGTACCTGATAAAATCTGATACGCAACTTAATTAGCATCTGCCCGCCATTTCCGCCAGAAAGTTGGTTAAAAAGAGTTACCTGCTACATGCCCGCATTAACGCTGTGGCTTTTCCTCTGCCGGAGGTAATATACTCTTTTGCGCGCGTTTACTATAAAGGAGAGAAAACATGAATCAGACCCAGACGATAGATCGAGATAATTTACTGGCACTGGCGAATGAGATGATTGCCGACCATAAAGATTATTTCAGGGGATTAGCCGCAACGGACGTGGAGCAAAAAGGTGATCTGCTTATTTTCCGCGGAGACTATTTTCTGGATGAACAGGGCTTGCCTGGCGAAAAGAGTACGGTGGTGTTTAACGTGTTTAAATATCTGACGGTGCAACTTTCACCCAACTACACGCTTAAGAAGTAACAGCGTCCGCAGAACGGACGCTGAAAGAGTTACAGCAGAGGTTTTTCACCACGCTGCCAGAGGCGAAGCAGAAGCCGTTCTGCACCAACAGCAGCGCTTTGGGTAAAACGGTCCATCATTTTTTTACGGCGGGTATAACGCACGGAGATCACTTCGTGATTAGCCATGTGATCGATGATCAGATCGTCGCTGGTGCCAATAGCGTCAATCAGCCCTTTTTCCAGCGCCTGTGTGCCAAACCAGTGTTCGCCCGTCGCCACGCTGTCGATATCCAGCGCAGGACGCATCTGATGGACAAACTGCTTAAACAGCAGATGGGTTTCGTTCAGATCTTCGCGAAACTTTTCGCGTCCCTGGTCGGTATTTTCACCAAACAGCGTCAGCGTACGTTTGTATTCGCCAGCGGTATGCAGTTCCACATCAACATTGTTCCGCTTCAGCAGGCGGTTAAAGTTGGGGATCTGGGCGACAACGCCAATGGAGCCGATGATGGAGAAAGGCGCGGCGACGATGCGATCTGCCACACAGGCCATCATGTAGCCCCCGCTGGCCGCCACCTTATCAACGGCCACGGTCAGGCGAATACCCTTTTCGCGCAGACGCTGTAATTGCGAAGAGGCAAGGCCATAGCCGTGTACCACGCCGCCCGGACTTTCCAGACGTAGCAGCACCTCATCTTCCGGTTTTGCTACGGCCATCACGGCTGAAATCTCTTCACGCAATGAGCTGACTTCGTGGGCATCCATGCTGCCTTTAAAATCCAGCACAAAGAGTGAAGGCTTGCCGCTCTCCGGTTTTAACCCCTGCTTAGCGCGTTGTTTGGTGGCTTTCGCTTCCAGCTTATTTTTCTTCTTCTGCTCTTTGTGCCACAGTTTTTGATCCTGATGCTTCATTTTTGCAAGCATCATCTCATCTTTCATCGCCTGGTAGCGTTCACCCAGGTTGGTGAGTTTAAGCTGGCCGGATTGTGTGCGTTTACGCATCGCCAGATTGGTGATCAACACCGCAATTGCTGCAATGGCAACCACCACGGTGATGGTTTTGGCCAGAAAAAGCCCATAATAAGAGAGTAATTCCACTCATTCCGCCTTTATTTACATGATATTAGATCAGGCTGCTATTGTAGCCGAGTCGCTGGAGTACGTCGTCAGATTCCCGGCGTTAGCGCACGCTTTTACCTTTGCTGAACATTGAACTGCTCTGTAAATTAAGGCATAAAGCATATTATTGATTGCGGGCAAGGGCTTACCGGCAGGTTCGCCGTATGCCCCAGGTCCCCGCCAGAGGAGTTCACCGTGCACTATCAACCTAAAGACAACTTACTCACCGACCATATCATCCTTGTCACCGGCGCAAGCGACGGCATTGGCCGTGAGGCCGCCCTGACCTATGCCCGCTATGGCGCCCAGGTTTTGTTGCTGGGGCGTAATGCGCAAAAATTAGAGACGGTAGCGGATGAGATTGCCGCAACCGGAAAAGAGAGACCTCACTATTTTCTCCTCGATTTAGAGCAGGCCACGCCTGAGCGTTGCCGCGAGCTGGCTGAAGAGGTGGCTGCACAGGTTCCCCGCCTTGATGGCGTTTTGCACAACGCAGGATTGCTGGGTGAGATTGTAACTATGGACAAGCAGGACCCCGCCGTCTGGCAGCAGGTGATGCGGGTCAACATTGACGCCACCTTCTTTCTGACTCAGGCGCTGTTACCGCTGCTGTTGAAATCCCCTTCAGCTTCGCTGGTCTTTACCACGTCCAGTGTGGGACGTCAGGGGCGCGCGGGCTGGGGCGCTTACTCTGTATCAAAATTTGCCACTGAAGGCATGATGCAAGTGCTGGCAGATGAATATGACAGCAAGCATCTCCGGGTAAACTGCATCAATCCTGGCGGTACGCGCACAAAAATGCGTGCCAGTGCTTTTCCGGAAGAAGATGCGCATAAGCTGAAGACACCAGCGGATATTATGCCGCTCTACCTTTATCTGATGGGTGATGACAGCAAACGAAAAACGGGTATCAGTTACGATGCCCAGCCCGGACGTAAACCGGGAGCGGCAGAATAATGGCTGAAGAACGCCACCAACAGCGTCAGCAGAAGCTGAAAGAGAAGGTTGACGCCCGCATCGCTTCAGCCACGGAAGTTCGCGGTATTTTAATGGTGTTCACCGGCAACGGCAAAGGGAAAACGACTGCGGCCTTTGGCACCGCCACTCGTGCCGTGGGCCATCAGAAGCGCGCCGGGGTCATTCAGTTTATTAAAGGAGAGTGGCCCAACGGTGAACGCAATTTACTGGAACCCCTGGGCGTGGAGTTCCAGGTTATGGCTACCGGGTTTACCTGGGATACGCAAAACCGTGAAACTGATACTAAAGCCTGTCTGCAGGTCTGGCAGCATGGCAAGCGGATGTTGCAGGATGAGAGCCTTGATCTGGTGGTTCTGGATGAGCTGACTTATATGGTGAGCTTTGACTATCTGCCTCTGGCTGAGGTGATTGCCGCGCTGAAAGGCCGCCCCGCTCATCAAAGCGTGATTATCACCGGCAGAGGCTGTCATCGCGAAATCCTGGAGTTAGCAGATACCGTTACCGAAATGCGTCCGGTAAAACATGCTTTTGATGCGGGGATTCAGGCTCAGCAAGGTATTGACTGGTAATCCCCGTACGGTTATGCCTTGCAGATGGCTCAGCGTATAACCGATAAAAAAAGCCCCGGATGCGCTGCATCAGGGGCTTTTTTACTGCTGCGGAAATGCTAATCAGCCACGTTTGCTGGAAGGACGGCGAGTGCCGCTTACCTGCGAATGGCGTTTGACCGCGCGACGAATCTGATTCGCTTTGGTGCGACGGCGATCTTTCTCTACCGCCACCTTACTGGTAGTTTCAGCTGGCAGGCCAACCAGCTCACGTAAGTAGTTCGTCGGGGCCAGTTCAAGCTCCGTCCAGCCACCGCGTGGCAGCCCTTTCGGCAGCGTGATATCGCCGTAGCGGGTACGGATCAAACGGCTGACCTGCACGCCGACGGATTCCCACAGACGGCGCACCTCACGGTTACGACCTTCTGTCAGCGTTACGGTATACCACTGGTTGATCCCTTCCCCGCCGGTAAATTTCAGCGTTTTAAAAGAAGCAGGACCATCTTCCAACTGCACGCCACGGCTCAGCTGTCTGATCTTGTCATCATCAATAGCGCCGAATACACGAACCGCATATTCCCTTTCAACTTCACGGCTCGGGTGCATCAGCCGGTTTGCCAGTTCACCATCGGTGGTAAAGAGCAGCAGGCCGCAGGTATTCACATCCAGACGGCCTACGGCAATCCAGCGGGCGCCGCGCAATTTAGGCAGACGGTCAAAGACGGTTGGGCGACCTTCAGGATCGTTACGCGTACAGAGCTCGCCTTCAGGCTTGTAGTAAGCCAGAACGCGGCAGACTTCAGTGGTGGATTCCGCCACGGAGACCAGATGGCCATCTACGCGGATCTTAATAGAAGCGCTGGATTCGACGCGGTCGCCCAACGTAGCCAGCTTGCCATCCACGCTGACGCGTCCGGCAGAGATCATGGTTTCAATTTCGCGGCGGGAACCGTGCCCGGCGCGTGCTAATACTTTCTGTAATTTTTCGCTCATGGCGCTACCTCTGTGTCGCCTTCCCAGGCGTCATGCTATTCAAGTGGCCCGTGTCCGGCAGCAGAGTCTGCGGTGCCGCGCCCTGCGCGTACACCCTGGCAAATCTCTGCCCTTTTCAGGGGAAGCGCATTCTACACTAAGTTGATCTTTATTGATAACGCTATACGCACCTGCAAGCGTTAGCGGCAGCCAGTCCAGTGGCTGGGCGCACGCTTTCACGGCTTATCATCCTGTAATAAGCGCAAGCATTTTCAAAAGCAGTGATGCCACTTAACAAACATGCAGATCGGATAGTGCACCACGCTAATGATTTCCCAGAAAAAAATCAGCAATGTTACTATTTTGTTAATTAATAAACCCGCCGTCAGGAGGCTTATTATTGATGCTTATATTCCCCATTATTTCCCGCCCTCCCTGCATTTCAATTGAAAATAAAGTCAAATAGCCCATCGGGTAGCGCGGCGTGCCACCATTAAAAGTAGCGATAGTTGTTAACACCTACTTTTTGCTGGCTAACAGAATATAATTCTGCGGTAATGTAAATAAACCGTCCTGTTAACGAACTCAACAACAAATAAACAGGCTATTAAAATAGCAGGTTGACTTAATTCTGGATCATCACTTTTTTTAACAGTGAATGGCTTTTATTAATTTGCGTCGTTAATAAGTTTGTGTAGAATTCAATCAGACAATTCAGATTACTTTTAAAAAATGAATTGTTAAAAATTATTATAATTTAGTTTAAGTACATAAATATAAAAGCAGTAACATTAAGATTTATTAATTAATAAGAGGGCATGACCCCTCAAAAAAAACGCTGATCCCGTATCAGCATCGGCATTACACGTCATCTCTCCTCACCAGGGATTTACTGACGTGTCCGACAAAGCGTAACTAATATGAAAAAAATAGCGATCTTACCAGCATTAGCGGCGCTAATGTTGTCCGGCTGCTCTGTGGGTAAATATGAGTACAGCAGTGAAGCCATGAAACGGGTGGATATGAATTTCACCGGCATTCCTACCATTCTGGGCATCGGCGCGCTGGGCACCAGCATCCCTCTTACCCCGGAATACAGCCTGACGGCGGCGCATGTCGCTAAGCTCTCCGTGCAGCGCGTGAAGGCTTATCACCCCTACTGCGACCTCGCGATTATCTACCACAAGAATGATATTAAAACCCTGCCTAAATTCCGTAATGGTGATATAGGTGAACCGGTTAAAATGTACGGTTACAGTTTTATCACCGCCATGCCGGTTGAGTCTTCAGGTGTTAATCTGGCCCTTACCGGTATTCGCAATGAGTGGAATAAACGCCCCTGTGTCGCCATGGTCTCTAATGCGGGCGTGGTTAAAGGAATGTCAGGCGGCGCGGTTTATAACAAAGATGACACTATTGGTGGGGTGATTGTGGGCTTCACCAATGAAATTAAACGCCATAAAAATACAGCAGTTCCTCTTAAGGATGTCTCACTCTATATCCCTTACAATGACTTTAAAGAGTGGCTGAGCAAATCGACGACTTAAAGCAAATAAAGTCTGAAGGGAAACTAAAAAGAGGAATTATGTATCTTCTGATTTGCAGGCTCGTGGCGAAATAGATTCGCCGACGAGCCTGAGATATTTATAAGAACGGCTGAACGTCGCCCACGCCTTCGCGCACTACTTTCGGGCTGTTTTCGGTTAAATCAATAACCGTAGTAGGATGCTGCCCCAGGTAGCCGCCATGAATAATCAGATCCACCTGTTTACCTATGCTCTCCTGAATCGCTTCAGGATCGGACTCGGTAAAGTCATTGCCCGGCAGCATCAGCGAGGTGGACATCATTGGTTCATTTAACTGCTCCAGCAAAGCCAGCGCAATCGGGTTAGAAGGGACACGTAAGCCGATAGTTTTACGCTTATCGTTCATTAAACGACGTGGCACCTCTTTGGTGGCCTTCAGAATAAAGGTGTAATTGCCCGGTGTGTTGTTCTTGATCAGCCGGAACGCCGTATTATCCACGTGGGCGTAGGTAGAGAGCTCCGAGAGATCCCGGCATACCAGCGTAAAATTGTGGTTCCCATCCAGCTTCCTGATCCTGCAGATGCGTTCCATCGCATTCTTGTCTTCCAGCTTGCACCCCAGCGCGTACCCTGAATCCGTCGGGTAAACAATCACGCTGCCTTTATTCAGCAGTTCAACGGCCTGCTTGACTAGCCTTGGCTGTGGATTTTCCGGGTGTATATAGAAAAATTGACTCATAACTAACCTCTTATCTGCCGCACCCGCCAGCGGTCATGCGGGTACAATTTCCGGGTAGCGCAGCCACACGGCCTCAACGCCGCCAGGAAGCCATAATTTTTTCCCCAGCTCGATCCAGGGACAAGGCTGATGGAAATCAGAACCTTGTGATGCGGCGAGCTGATAATCCTGGGCATAACGTGCCAGCTGAGTTCGCTCATCAGGCGCCTGCTGACATTGAGCCACCTCCATCGCATCACCGCCTTCCTCGCTGAAATGGGCAATCAACCGCTTTAGCCACTTCGCGGAGAGGCCGTAGCGGCCGGGATGCGCCAGCACCGTGCGTCCGCCAGAATGATGAATCGCATCAATAGCTTGTTTAATTGTACACCACTGTGGCGGAGCGTAGCCGGTTTTGCCACGGGCGAGATATTTTTTAAACACCTTAGCCATATTGTCCGCTTTACCCTCAGCTATCAGGAAACGGGCAAAATGTCCCCTGGTAATAGCGCCGCCTTCCGCCAGAGCCAGCGCCCCTGCCAGTGCTCCCGGGATACGCGCTTTCTCCAGCCGCTCGGCAATCAGCTCTGCACGAGCCAGCCGGCGGGTGTTTTGCTCCTGCAGAAATGCGGTCAGCGCCGGATGAGTAATGTCCACGCCCAGCCCGACAATATGAATTTCATGATTTTCCCACAGCGTGGAGACTTCAACGCCAGCCATAATTTTCAGCGGAAGCTGATGCTTTGTCACGGCGTCCAAAGCCGGCTGAACCCCTGCAACCGTATCGTGGTCAGTTATTGCCAGCACGCCAACCCGATGTTCTACCGCACGCAGAACCAACTCTTCCGGCGTGAGTAAGCCATCTGAAGCGCGGGTATGGCTGTGTAAGTCATGGATGGGATAGGGATTAAGCGGGGTTGACTCTGTCAAAACGGCTCCGTCATTGAGCTATGAATGTCACAACATGATAACCAGGTTTACTTAACCCTGGGGAAAAAGAGTGTTGACTTTTTTATCACGAACCAGTTAACTAGTACGCAAGTTCACATGCAGGGGTATCGCAATCATGACGATGACGCAGACGGTAATGACAGGTTGGTGGCGCACTTCACCCTGAATGGGCGAAGGAGTCTTGCACGCAACCAGACGTTGTGCAGATACCCAGGCCCGCCGAAAGCGGGCTTTTTTTTAAGCAAAATTCAGAGAAGTGACCTCATGCAAAATGCCAAACCTACAGTGAAGTTGATTACCGGCAACGCACCCTACCGCGAGGATCCGGCTGCCGTTTTCCATCAGCTGTGCGGCGCCCGTCCGGCGACGCTGCTGCTGGAGTCCGCGGATATCGACAGCAAACGTAATCTGAAAAGCCTGCTGATTGTGGACAGCGCGTTGCGCATCAAGGCGCTGGGCAACACCGTCAGCGTGCAGGCGCTCTCTGAGAATGGGCGCGCTATTTTGCCGCTGCTTGACGCTGCGCTTCCTGCCACCGTGCAGAGCACCGTTCGTCCCGACGGCCGCGAACTGATTTTCCCGGCCAATACAGAAGTACAGGACGAAGATTCCCGACTGAAAGCCACCTCGGTTTTTGACGCTTTACGCCTTATCCCGCATCTGGTGAACAGCCCGGAAGAGGAACGTGAAGCGATGCTGCTCGGTGGCCTGTTTGCCTATGACCTGGTGGCCAGCTTTGAAGATCTGCCGCCGCTGGAGAATCAGCAACGCTGCCCGGACTACTGTTTTTATCTGGCCGAAACGCTGCTGGTGATTGACCATCAGAGCCAGACCTCTCGTCTGCAGGCCTCGCTGTTTACGCCAGCCCCAACTGAATTCCTGCGCCTGCAAAGCCGCATCGAGCAGCTGCATACGCAGATGTTACAGCCCGCGCCTTCCCTGCCGGTTCAGAAAGTAGAACAGATGGCGCTGAGCGAAAGCCAGAGCGATGAAGAGTATTGCCGCGTGGTTCGCCAGATGCAGGAAGCGATCCGCATCGGTGAGATTTTCCAGGTTGTGCCCTCACGTCGTTTCTCGCTGCCTTGCCCTTCTCCGCTGGCCGCTTATGACACGCTGAAAAACAGCAATCCAAGCCCTTACATGTTCTTTATGCAGGATCAGGATTTCAGCCTGTTTGGTGCTTCTCCGGAAAGCTCGCTGAAATATGATGCCGCCAGCCGCAAAATTGAAATCTATCCGATTGCCGGTACGCGCCCTCGTGGCCGCCATGCTGATGGGTCACTGGACCGCGATCTCGACAGCCGCATTGAGCTGGAAATGCGTACCGATCATAAGGAGCTGGCAGAGCATCTGATGCTGGTGGATCTGGCTCGTAACGATCTGGCGCGAATTTGTGAGCCAGGCAGCCGCTACGTGGCTGACCTGACTAAAGTTGACCGCTACTCCTTTGTGATGCATCTGGTCTCCCGCGTGGTGGGAACGCTGCGCAAAGACCTGGATGTGCTGCACGCCTACAGCGCCTGCATGAATATGGGCACGCTTAGCGGTGCACCGAAAGTGCGTGCCATGCAGTTGATTGCCGGTGCTGAAGGTACCCGCCGCGGCAGCTACGGCGGCGCGGTAGGCTACTTCACCGCCAGCGGCGATCTCGATACCTGCATCGTGATCCGTTCAGCTTATGTGGAGGATGGCATAGCCACAGTGCAGGCTGGTGCTGGCGTAGTGCTCGATTCTGTTCCACAGGCGGAAGCCGATGAGAGCCGCAATAAGGCCCGCGCTGTGCTGCGCGCCATTGCCACCGCTCATCACTGCAAGGAGATTTTCTGATGGCCGATATTCTGCTGCTCGACAATATTGACTCGTTTACTTACAACCTTGTTGACCAGTTACGCGCCTTTGGCCATAACGTGGTGATTTACCGCAACAACGTCCCGGCAGAGACTCTGATTGAACGCCTTCAGACGATGGAAAACCCGGTACTGATGCTTTCGCCCGGCCCCGGCGCTCCGGCGGAAGCGGGCTGCATGCCAGAGCTGCTGAAGCGCCTGCGTGGACGCCTGCCTGTCATCGGCATCTGTCTGGGCCACCAGGCGATAGTGGAAACTTACGGCGGACACGTTGGCCAGGCTGGCGAAATTCTGCATGGCAAGGCCTCTGCCATCACTCATGACGAGAGCGGCATGTTTGCCGGCCTGCCAAACCCGCTGCCGGTAGCCCGCTATCACTCGCTGGTAGGCAGCAACGTACCGGAAGAGCTGACGGTAAACGCCACCTTCAATGGCATGGTAATGGCCGTTCGTCATGACGAAGATCGGGTCTGCGGATTTCAGTTCCACCCGGAATCGATCCTGACTACCCAGGGCGCACGCCTTCTGGAACAAACCCTCGCCTGGGCGCTGGCATAATAAAAAGGAGCATGCGATGAACGCTATTCTGGAAAAACTTTACCAGGCGAAAACCCTGACACAGGCGGAGAGCCATCAGCTTTTTTCTGCCATTATTACCGGTCAGCTTGAACCCACGCAGCTGGCCGCCGCGCTGATCGCCATGAAGGTTCGCGGTGAGCGACCTGAAGAGATCGCTGGCGCAGCCACCGCTCTGCTGGAAGATGCAAAACCCTTCCCGCGCCCGGATTACGCCTTTGCCGATATCGTGGGTACCGGCGGCGATGGCAGCAACAGCATCAATATTTCAACAGCCAGCGCCTTTGTGGCCGCGGCCTGCGGGCTGAAAGTGGCGAAGCATGGTAACCGCAGCGTTTCCAGCAAGTCCGGCTCGTCCGATTTGCTGGCGGCGTTTGGCATCAGCCTGGATCTGCCTGCTGACATGGCGCGACAAGCGCTGGATGAGCTGAACGTCTGCTTCCTGTTTGCACCGCAGTATCACGCTGGCTTCCGCCATGCCATGCCGGTGCGTCAGCAGTTGAAAACCCGCACGCTGTTTAATGTGCTTGGTCCGCTGATCAACCCTGCCCGCCCGCCGCTGGCGGTGATTGGCGTCTACAGCCCGGAGCTGGTTCTGCCCATTGCTCAGACGCTGAAGGTACTGGGCTATAAGCGTGCGGCGGTGGTGCATGGCGGCGGCATGGATGAAGTGGCGCTGCACAGTGCGACCCACGTTGCCGAACTGCGCGAAGGCGAAATTACCAGCTATCAGCTGACGCCGGAAGATTTCGGCCTCGACTCTCATCCCCAGGAAGCGCTGGCTGGCGGCACGCCTGAAGAAAACCGTGACATTCTGACGCGATTACTCCAGGGTAAGGGCGAGCGCGCGCACGAAGAGGCTGTTGCCGCTAACGTCGCCCTGCTGTTGAAGATTTTTGGTCATGAAGATTTACGTGAGAACGCTCAGCAGGCCCTGCGCACCATTCGCAGCGGTCAGCCCTATGAACGCGTTGTTGCGCTTGCAGCAAGAGGATAATCATGCAGGAAACCGTACTGAATAAAATTGTGCAGGATAAAGCGCTCTGGCTGGCAGAACGCCAGCAGCAGCAGCCGCTCTCCTCGTTTCAGAATGAGGTGCAGCCCTCCACCCGCAGCTTTTATCACGCCTTACAGGGTGCGCGAACCGTCTTTATTCTGGAGTGCAAGAAAGCCTCTCCGTCAAAAGGGGTGATCCGCGAAGATTTCGATCCTGCCGCTATCGCCGGGATCTACAGGCACTACGCTTCTGCGGTATCCGTGCTGACCGATGAGAAATATTTTCAGGGCAGCTTCGATTTTCTCCCTGTGGTCAGCGCCGCCATCACCCAACCGGTGCTGTGCAAAGACTTTATGATTGATCCCTATCAGGTTTATCTGGCGCGTTATTATCAGGCAGATGCGATCCTGCTGATGCTCTCCGTGTTGACTGATGAGCAGTATCGCCAGCTGGCGGCCGTAGCCCACAGCCTGAATATGGGCGTGCTGACTGAAGTGATCAGCGATGAAGAGCTTGACCGCGCTACCGCGCTGGGAGCAAAAGTCATTGGCATCAATAACCGCGACCTGCGCGATCTCTCGATCGATCTTGATCGCACACGCCGTCTGGCGCCCAAAGTGGCGCATGGCGTGACGGTTATCAGCGAATCCGGCATCAACAGCTATGCGCAGGTGCGTGAGCTAAGCCGCTTTGCTAACGGCTTCCTGATTGGCTCAGCCCTGATGTCTGAGGACGATCTCTCTGCCGCCGTGCGGCGCGTGATGCTGGGCGATAACAAAGTATGTGGTCTGACGCGGGCTGAAGATGCCCGTGCCGCCCATGAAGCTGGTGCTATTTATGGCGGCCTGATCTTCGCCGAAGGCTCTCCACGCCAGGTGGATGAAGAGAAAGCGCGCCAGGTAATGAGCGGTGCGCCGCTGAAGTATGCAGGCGTATTCCGCAATAACGCTATCGGTGACATTGTCACTACCGTGGCGGCACTGGATCTGCAAGCCGTGCAGCTGCACGGTGAGGAAGACCAGGCGTTTGTTACCGCTCTGCGAGCAGAATTACCCGAGCGGGTACAAATCTGGAAAGCGTTCAGTATTAAAGAGACCCTTCCCGCCCGCGACTGGCAGCATGTCGATCGCTACGTTTTTGATAACGGCAACGGCGGAAGCGGGAAACGGTTTGAGTGGTCACTGCTGCGTGGCGAGTCGCTGGACAACGTGTTGCTGGCCGGTGGACTGGGCGCAGATAACTGCGTGGAAGCTGCACAGCTTGGCTGTGCCGGACTCGATTTCAATTCCGGGGTGGAAAGCGCGCCCGGGATCAAAGATGCCTTAAAGATTGCCTCAGTGTTTCACACCCTGAAGGCGTACTGACCGTCGGGGCTGCTCCGGCAGCCCCTGTAGCGAAAAGAGAAGCGACATGACCTTATTGAATCCCTACTTTGGTGAATTTGGTGGCATGTATGTGCCACAGATCCTGATGCCCGCGCTGCGCCAGCTGGAAGAAGCCTTTGTCAGCGCTCAGCGCGACCCGGAATTTCAGGCCGAATTCACCGATCTGCTGAAAAACTACGCCGGACGACCTACAGCGCTGACGTTGTGTAAAAATCTTACTGCCGGCACCAAAACCCGCCTCTATCTCAAGCGTGAAGATTTACTGCACGGCGGCGCGCATAAAACCAACCAGGTATTAGGCCAGGCATTACTGGCTAAACGCATGGGTAAAAAAGAGATCATCGCCGAAACAGGTGCCGGTCAACATGGTGTGGCTTCTGCGCTGGCCAGCGCACTGCTGGGTCTGAAGTGCCGAATTTATATGGGCGCTAAAGATATTGAGCGCCAGTCGCCAAACGTCTTCAGAATGCGTTTAATGGGTGCTGAAGTCATTCCGGTACAGAGCGGTTCAGCAACGTTGAAAGATGCCTGTAACGAGGCGCTGCGTGACTGGTCTGGCAGCTATGATACCGCCCATTATATGCTGGGAACCGCGGCTGGCCCGCATCCGTTCCCGACCATTGTGCGTGAATTCCAGCGGATGATTGGGGAAGAGACCAAAGCGCAGATTCTGGAAAGAGAAGGCCGTCTGCCGGATGCGGTGATCGCGTGCGTGGGCGGCGGTTCCAACGCCATCGGCATGTTTGCTGATTTTATTGACGATGCCGCAGTTGGCCTGATCGGCGTCGAGCCAGCCGGACACGGTATTGAAACGGGTGAACACGGCGCGCCGCTGAAGCATGGCCGCGTCGGCATCTATTTCGGTATGAAATCGCCAATGATGCAGACTGAGGATGGTCAGATTGAAGAGTCCTATTCTATCTCTGCCGGTCTGGATTTTCCCTCCGTCGGCCCACAGCACGCCTATCTGAACAGTATTGGTCGCGCAGACTATGTGTCGATTACCGATGATGAAGCGATGGAGGCCTTTAAAGAGCTCTGCCGCAGCGAAGGGATTATCCCGGCGCTGGAATCCTCTCACGCCCTGGCACATGCACTGAAAATGATGCGGGAAGCGCCAGAAAAAGAGCAGCTTCTGGTGGTTAACCTTTCGGGACGCGGCGACAAAGATATTTTCACCGTACACGATATTCTGACTGCTAAGGGAGAGATCTGATGGAGCGTTATGACCAGCTTTTCAACCGTCTTGCTGCCAAAAAGGAAGGTGCATTTGTGCCTTTCGTCACGCTGGGCGACCCGACGCCAGAACTTTCTCTGCAAATTATTGATGCGTTAGTGGAAGGCGGTGCCGATGCCCTGGAGCTGGGTATCCCCTTCTCCGATCCGCTGGCGGATGGCCCTACTATTCAAAATGCCGCACTGCGCGCCTTTGCGGCAGGCGTGACACCGTCACACTGTTTTGAACTGTTAAAGAGCATCCGGCAGAAATACCCTGAGATTCCAATTGGCTTACTGATGTATGCCAACCTCGTTTTCTCTAACGGGATCGATAATTTCTATGCCCGTTGCCAGGAAGTGGGCGTGGACTCGGTGCTGGTGGCTGATGTACCGGTTGAGGAATCGGCCCCTTTCCGTCAGTCCGCCCTGCGTCACAACGTTGCGCCTATCTTTATCTGTCCGCCGAACGCCAGTGACGATCTGCTGCGTGAAATCGCCTCACATGGTCGTGGCTACACCTACCTGCTTTCACGTGCAGGCGTAACCGGTACCGAGAGTCGTGGCGTCAGCCACTCACTACAACACCTGGTGGATAAGCTGCGTGAGTATCATGCTGCGCCGCCGGTACAGGGCTTTGGCATTTCTGAACCCGGCCAGGTGCGAGAGGCGCTGGATGCAGGCGCAGCTGGAGCCATTTCCGGTTCTGCCATTGTCAAAATCATTGAGCAACATCATGCTGATGCGCCAACCATGCTAACTGAACTGAAAGCCTTTGTGAGTTCGCTGAAAGCCGCCACGCGCTGATTTCACTTAAGTGCCTTATCTTTTCAGGTAAGGCACTATTTTTACACTCTTTATTACATCCTCTGCTGGAAAATTGACGTTTACTGTCTAAGCTTTTGAGACAGAGCGTTTCTGTAAACATGGCTAAGGCCAACTATTGAATGACAGGGAGAAGAGAATGAAGTTGTTTAAAATGCTTTCGGGTATGGTTATTGCAGCAGTTGTGGCTTTGACGGTCAGCGCTTGCGCCCCTACGCCAACTAAAGAAGGAACCGGTGGTTATCTTGATGACACGGTAATTACCACCAAGGTTAAAACCGAACTGTTGAAAGATGATTCACTGAAATCAACTGAGATCAACGTGGAGACCTTTAAAGGCCGCGTCCAGCTCAGCGGATTCGTCACCAGCGCCGCTTCTGCCAGCCGTGCTGTGCAGATCACCCGCAGCGTGAAGGGTGTAACTTCTGTCACCAACAATATGCAGATTAAGTAACTTCTGCATAAATAATTAAGGCGCTGCTCAGCGCCTTAATTATTGCCACTACGCCACTCAGAAGCGATAGCCTGCTCCAAAGAAGAAGACAAAAGGATTGATGTGCGTATCGATACTCTGGTGACCCGCCGCCGAATCGAAGCTGACTTTGGTATTGATATCCATGTACCATAACGAGGCGTTCAGCATCCAGTCTGGCGTCAGCTGATAATCCAGCCCCACCTGTCCTGCAATGCCCCAGGAATTTTTCACTTTAAGATTACTGAGTCCGGCATCGCGCCCGGTCTGGTTAAAGTCGTTGTCATAAAACATAGTGTAGTTCACACCCACGCCCGCATAGGGTTGCCATTTACTGCTGTTCCCCATGAAGTACCACTGCGCCATCAGCGTTGGCGGTAACTGGTGTACTGTAGCCAGCGTGCCCGTAGCGGGCAGACCCACTTTGTGACGGAACGGCGTTGCTCCCAGTAATTCAATGCCAATGTTATCCGTGGCCATATAAGTAAAGGTCAGGCCGAGTTGGGTATTATTACTGACATCAAACTCTCCCAGACCCAGCACATTGTCAGAGCCTCCCGTTGGGCGAACGGTTGCCGACCCGGCTCGCATAAAGAAATCCCCTGCCTGATGAGCAGAAGCCACTATCGGCAGCAGAGCCACTACTGCAAACGCCAGCGCTTTGATTTTCATAACCACTCCTTTGCAAAGATAAAACCAGCCACTGAGGGCGACGTTGTTTTTATTGGCAACAGTTTTACCCGAAATTTTGCAAAAAGCATCTGGATCATTTCTTTCAAAGCGCTTATAAAACATAGAGTTGATTCAGATCAATTTATACCAGGCCTGAACAACGGTACCCCTTAAGGATTACTGTGCTGGCACAAAAACGCCCGACAAGCCGATTCCTTTCGAATCCGCCATTACTGGGCGCTAATCTCTTCTTTAACTGAAAGTTATGTAAGTCAGGGTGCCAGGTTGCTCGCAGACCATGTACAATCGCGGGATCGCAACAATTGGTTTTTCAAGGAGAGTACATGTCTATCACGGCGGGTTCGTTATACCGTGACACGGGGAATTTTCTTCGTCACCAGCTGATCACTATTGTGCTGATGGCGCTGCTGACCTCTTTTATCACCGTACTGATCGGCCACGCGCTGACGCCTGGCGCTGACCAGCTCTCTATCCTGACCGATGGAGAAAGCGGCTCGGGGATGAGCCTGCTGGAGATGGTGCAGAACATGTCACCCGATCAGCAGCGCGTTCTGCTGCGAGCTTCTGCCGCAGGAACCTTTGCCTCACTGGTGGGGAATACCCTGCTACTGGGCGGTATGCTAAGTCTGATCCCTATGGTTTCAGCCGGGCAGCGCGTTAGCGCCCTGCGTGCTATTGGCGCTTCTGCACCAACGCTGCCGCGCCTGCTGCTGCTGGTTTTCATCATGACGCTGATAATTCAGATTGGCTTTATGGTGCTGGTAGTGCCTGGGGTAATCCTTGCCGTGGTGCTGGCCCTGTCGCCGGTGATCCTCTCTACGGAGAAAGTGGGTCTGTTTGCCGCTATGCGCACCAGCATTCGTCTGGTCTGGAGCCAGATGAAAGTGGTAGCGCCTGCCGTCGCTGTCTGGCTGCTGGCAAAGATCCTGGTACTGCTGCTGGCCTCTTCGCTTACCATCCTGCCCGCTAACGTGGCTTCGGTGGTTCTCAATGCCCTGAGCAATCTGATCTCAGCCATATTGATTATTTATCTCTATCGCCTCTATATGCTGTTACGCTGATTTCTGGCGGCGTGCTTGCTCTGCAGCACGCCACCAGCAGGTCACATTTCAGTCTGGATTCTGGAAACCTTTATGAAGCAGTTACTCGATTTCCTTCCGCTTGTGGTCTTTTTTATCTTCTACAAGATGTACGATATTTTTGTCGCATCCGGTGCGTTAATCGCCGCCACGGCACTGGCGCTGGTCGTCAGTTGGGTGCTCTATCGCAAGCTGGAAAAAATGACCTTGATTACCTTTGTACTGGTGACGGTCTTTGGCACTTTAACGCTGGTGTTCCACAATGACGAATTCATTAAGTGGAAGGTGACGGTGATCTATACCCTGTTTGCCGTGGCGTTACTGTTCAGTCAGTTCTGGATGAAGCAACCGCTTATTCAGTCGATGTTAGGTAAAGAGTTGACGCTGCCCGCTGCGGCCTGGCGCAGGCTGAATGTGGCCTGGGCGCTCTTCTTCTTCGCCTGTGGCCTGGCAAATATTTACGTAGCGTTTTGGTTGTCTCAGGAATTTTGGGTTAATTTTAAAGTGTTTGGTCTGACCGGCCTCACCCTGCTGTTTACGGTGATCAGCGGGCTCTATATCTATCGTCTGATGCCGCAAGAAGAGAAGTAATGTGAAAGCTTAAGGGGATGTAAATCCCCTTTAACAGCACCCTTTCCTGTAGATAATTCTGTAAGTCCTGGCCCCATCTTTGATGTCACTACAACTCAGAGCTAATCCTGCCCTGAATCCTGCTCCGATTAATTTACATAGCCCTTTTTCTCTGCCAGATTTTTGTATATAAAAGGGTCTTCCCCTGTTGTGGTGGCTCATTCGCCAGCGTTACAATTTAACTTTCGTATCAACGTTTAAAGGAATAACGTTCATGCCATACCTGAAAAAATATGCCTATGCCCCGCTTATCTTGCTGCTTCATGGCGTTGCAGTATCTGCTTCATCAGATATGCTGGATAGTACTAACAAGAAAGAGTACTTATTATCCCCAGAGGTAAAGCCCACATTATCCTGGGAGCAACGCGAGTCTCAAGTTAATAAAACGCCCTATATCCTTTGCCGTAACCCTGGCGATCCGGGGTGCAGCAATATGTGGCAAAAAGAAAAGGAAAAGGAGAATGAAGAGCGAATACAACAGCACCAGCAAAAAAAATTCTATAACTCTCTTAAGCATAAGTGATTGCAGAAAAATCATATCCAGTTTCCCATATTGGAACATTACGCCCAGCTTGAAGCCTTCTATGTTCCTGAAGCCCCGTGACCTGATCCTGAGCAGCCATATTTTGCTGTTCAGGGACTTTGCATTCCCATTCGATAGCCATTTATCGCTTTCAGCGACACCCTAAAGACGCTTTGCGGCCATGCAGTAACGCTGACCACAAGTGGTATCACGTATCTTTCTTCATCGTCATCCATTCCTGCCACAACCTCCGACTATTGTCGTCATAGCAGCTATGCCACAGAGGCAGAAAAGTTTTTCATTACCCATTATTGGCTGGTTTGGAATAACGCCTGGCGGGCAACCCCTGAACTCTCAGCGCAGTGATCAAGGACGTTTTGTTTGCTGTAGGTCGGTTTCTTTCCTCTCTGACGACCGGATATAGCAGAATTTACCGTAGTTTGGGCAAGGCAGTTTTATGCGCTCAACAATACCGACGATGACGTCGCTGAACCGGATTTTCCATCAAGAGAAAGGGACTGCACTTGCCACAGTGCCGACAGGTTAAGGATAGGGTCATAGAGGTTTTTTCGTCCATGGCTGGCTCCTCAGAAAATCAAGACTGCTATCATTATGCCCTGAGCCACTACAACAGTGGTAAGCCCCACATAGAAATACTATTTATATAATTAATTAGTCCACAAAGAAATTATAACCCTACAAAAAAACTTTTTAAAAAATATTAACTTGAAAGCAAAAAGCCCGGCATATGCCGGGCACCTGGTGTTGTATAAATTAAGGCAGAACAGCCCTTAGGAGAAAAATAATTATTATTTTATAAATTAGCGTCAAAACTATTACCCAGACAAAAAAACAAGCCATCATCATTATTATCCATATCTCCCTCCGCTTCATAATCAACTCCCTTGACGATTTCAAAATACATTCTGGTTATGATTTGATCTAATTGTTTGTTCCAATCAATTCTCAACTTTTGATCAGTAATAACGATCAATAAAAATAACTAATTGTTTTTATTAATTAATCATTAATTTCGACCCTGGATAATAGTTGTTAACTTCTCTATAACTTTAATATGCCTTTTAATGATCAATTAAGAAGTTTTGATCAATTAAACAACCCTCCTACATTAATTTATAATTCAGCATATGTGTCCATATAAAGATAGATATGAAGTGGTTAGCGAGCAGGGTTTGGGTGTAATGGATATTTATTGGTTTTATCTGGAACCACTTTAATCATTTTGAGAAGTAATATGATGAAAGCATTTATGACTGAGTTCTTGCAGGAGTTAACTGGCCATCAATCGCTTCCTGAATGACATTATTAGTCGAATTTAATGTTTTTTCATAGAAATATCTGTTGCTAAAACTGCTTTTGGCATTGCTTATTGATGTACTGCTGCAAGGTGAATATCACGTTGGCCAGCCAGTGAGCGGAATGTTTTCCCAACAGGGATATGCTTGCTCTACCCTTAGGGCCTCTGGCTTAATCTGTCGTTCAGCATAGCCTGCTGGCGGAGGTCATAGCCTTCACTCACCCGCTACGTAACTTTTGCCTGCGTTCCCTTGCCTGTGATAAGGATAAGGTTGGATATTCTCCAGTGCTCGATGGTCGAGGCTTACCCTGCAAAAAAGTGGCACGGTTCTGGCAGTGGCAAGCTTTACATTCAGACCTTTAGCATCGGTGATAATTTCGACTTTCTCCCGGCGTTTACCGGGAAACTTTCTGAACTTTGTATCAGTAAGTAATGTGTATACTTCTTTAATTTACAGACAGTAGTGTATAAACAGAATCATAAACTGAAGCCATTCAGGATCATGCGAAAGCATACAAAATAAAAGGCAATCGCAATTAACAGGTTGAATGTATTGGAGAAATCAACCAGAATCACATGAATCTCAAACATCTTGTAGCACCAATTTTTGCTGCAAGAAGAAAAATAACACTCATGCCCAGATATGGGCCTTTTGCACTTATTGACTGAGAAGCCTGAGAATGAACGAAGTGACAAACAGAGTCCCGCAGGGGGAGATGGTGCTGCGTACACTGGCGATGCCGGCTGACACTAACGCCAATGGCGATATCTTTGGCGGCTGGCTGATGGCGCAGATGGATATGGGCGGGGCCATTCTGGCGAAGGAGATTGCCGGAGGACGAGTGGTCACCGTGCGCGCAGATGGGATGACCTTCCTGAAGCCAGTCGCCGTCGGTGATGTGGTGAGTTGCCATGCACGCTGTATCCGCACCGGCACCAGTTCAATCACCATTAATATCGAAGTCTGGATCAAGAAAGTTTCTTCTGCACCCATTGGCCAGCGCTACTGCACCACCGAAGCGGTCTTTATCTATGTCGCCGTAGATGATGAGGGAAAATCCCGTCCCTTACCTGAAGGCAAAAGCAACTTCAACGACTGTGAACAGGATTAGTGATTAAAGGCGGATGACCGCCTTTCTATTCGATGCTGCTACCACCATTGATTTTGAAAACGATATTCATCGTCATATCTTTTCCGGGCTTGTTCGCTTCATAGCGCCATTTTTTCATCGCCTGTTTTACCTCACGCTCAAACATATTGCGCGGCTGGGCGGAAAGGATGCGGATATTCTCAACCTGTCCCGCACTGTCGACATCAAACTGTACCCTCACCCGGCCTTCCATACGCAACGCAAACGCACGGGCAGGATAGGCAGGCTTGCCGACGCTCAGTGCCTTAGGGCCGGTTGCCACGGCGGTTGTAGGCACCGGGGACGTTTTAGGTGCGGTTGAAGGCTTCGGCGCTTCTGCGGTTTTTTCATTGTTAAAGGGTGACGCCGCCTTTGGCTCGGTCTTCACCACTCTCTTCGGTTTTACCACTTCCTTTTTCACCGGTTTTGGTTTGGGTTTGGGTTTGGGCTTTGGCACCGGCTCAGGGATCGGAACAGGCTCGGGTTTAGGTGGTTCCGGTGCCGGGGTCGGTTCAGGTTCCGGTATGGGTTCAGGTTCCGGTATGGGTTCTGGTGCCGGTTGCGGCGCAGGCTGTGGCTCTGGCTGCACTTCAGGCGCAACCATAGTGACGCTAATGGGCTGAGACGCTTTGGGCACTTCAACAACCTGGTGAAAAGAAGCATAAAGTATCCCCCCAATCACTGCGGCATGCAGCCCGACTGAAAACAGCATCGGCAGCGAAATACGTCGGGGTAAAGAGTTTTCTGCAAGCGTCGTCATAATCTTTCTGCTGTAAGGGTGAAGCTGCAAGTTTAAATGCAAATAGCAATCAGTTTCAATAACCTCTCGCCCTGGCGGCCCGAATTTCCTTATAAACCCTTCATCCCCTGACCGTTATCAAAGCCATGTTATCTTTAGATTGCAGTTCACTGAACGATGACTTAACGTGATGAGCGATAATTTGACCTGACAGGAGTTGTAAACGTGCTCTACGTAATTTACGCGGAAGATAATGCTGATTCACTGGAGAAGCGTACCGCCGTGCGCCCTGCCCACCTTGCGCGTCTGCAACTGTTGCAGGATGAAGGTCGCCTGATAGTGGCTGGCCCAATGCCAGCCGTTGACAGCAACGAGCCGGGCAAAGCGGGCTTTAGCGGCTCGACTATCGTTGCGGAATTCCCTTCACTGGAAGCCGCCCAGTCATGGGCGCAGGACGACCCCTATATTGCAGCGGGCGTCTACAAGCAGGTTGCGGTTAAACCCTTTAAGCGAGTGTTCTGATATATTGCAACTCTCTCTTTAATCCATTGAGATACCTGTAAATTAAAAGCCAGGAAATCACTTTAGTACAAAGATTAGTACTCAAAGTTTTCTGGCTCTTTTTTTATCTGGTTAAAATTTCCGGCAGGCAGTGCTTGTGACAGACGGATAGCATGAAGTCAGCATCGAACTCCAGGTGTCGTTTATATCCCTGCAGTTTTTTGCCTCTCTCAGCGATGCCGATTTTCCGAACCCGGCCCGTTCCCCCTTTCCACCTGTTACTTCTGAAGCAGCCTGTAAGTAACTAACCTGAAAATATCCTGACTTCATTTACTCCTCTCGCAGGCATCCTGGTGCTAAGGATATATAATTCTTAATGTCCACTTGCTGAACCTGGAGGAAAGCCTGTCAATGAAGCAGAATGACATATTTCTGTCGGATGTATCCCGTCTCTTGTTAGGCCAGGCTCCCCCTGTTTTTCTGCTTGAAGTGATTGCCCGCGCTCTGATCTGTTTTGTGCTGATCATCATTACGCTGCGTCTGTCAGGACGTCGTGTCGCTTCACAATACACGCTGATTGAGCTCTCTGCCGTGATCGCTCTGGCCGGTACGATGGGCATACCGCTGCTGGATGACAAGCGGGGACTTTTACCGCCGCTGCTGATTATCTGCGGTCTGGTGGCGGTACAGCATCTGATTGGTCATCTGAGCCTGCGCTTTCGCAAACTTGATCGCGTGCTGACGGGCACAGAGCGCGTGGCGCTGGACGACGGTCGCCTGCAGCTGAAAACGTTACGGGATACGGTTTTATCGCGTGAGAAACTTTTTTCACTTCTGCGTGGTCGGGGCGTATTACATCTTGGACAGCTGAGCCGGGTATATATCGAGCCTTCCGGCGCGTTGACGCTGATCTGGAGCGACACGCCACGGCCAGGGCTGGCGATTGTCCCGCGTTTTGATGAGCCCCTGCTTGCGGCGATGATGGATGAGGAGCATCACGTTTGCGCCTCCTGTGGCAATCTTTGTAAAAGCAAAAAGAAACCTGAGTCCCCCTGCCGCTGTTGCCAGGCGCGGCACTGGTTGCCCGCATCCCGCGATCTGGAGGATTAAAGGTGAGTGACAACCTGCACAAATGGCTGATTGGCGAAGCGCCCTGGAGTTTTACCGCCGAAGTGCTGCTGCGCTTTATTATTATCTATCTTATTTTACTGCTGGTATTGCGGCTGATGGGCCGACGGTTTGCCGGTCAGCTAAGTATCGTTGACCTGGCGATTATGGTTATGTTGGGAGCCGCCATCGGCGCGCCATTGCAGACCCCGGATAAAGGCATTTTATCGACGGTGGTGCTGTTGTTCACGCTGCTCGGCTGTTTTCGTCTGCTCTCTTTGCTCTCCTTCTGTTCCCATAAGGTCGAAGTCTTTACGCAGGGCGACGTCACGATGCTGGTAATGGACGGACGGCTGGCGCTGAAGCATCTGCATCACGCCGAGTTTTCCCGCGACAGAACCCTCTCGGAGCTGCGATCAATGGGCGTGCAACATCTGGGTGAAGTGCGACGCGCCTGGCTGGAACCTTCCGGAGGCGTAAGCTTGATACTGTATAAACAACCGCGTGTCGGGCTCTGGCTGCTGCCGGGGCAGGATGAAGATTTCAGTAAGCGTATAGCTGCAGAAGGGAATTTCGCCTGTGGCCACTGCGGGTTTGTCGTACAGAGTCATAAAGATCCGCAGGCAGAGTGTGAATACTGCGGGCAGCGCGACTGGCGGCCTGCGGTTAAGCGGCTGGGCGTTGAAAAAGTTTAAAAGCGAGGAAGCGTTTAGTGCAAAAGGTTGAAGCGGATTATGCATAACGCGTTCTGACTTGCATTAAGTGGTTTTCAGAACTAAAACCAGCGGTTGTGCCGACAATTTGTGGAGAAAAACATGCAGAAAAAGAAATGGTTTGTTTCGTACGTCATCAAAGAAGAAGAGAAAGAGCACCAGACCTCGCACGGCTTTTTTGAAGGAGAGGAGGTAGAAGAGGCCCTGGAGCAGTATATCTTTAGCATCAAAGAGCTGATGAATTTAAAGAGCAGTGAAATAACCGTGCTCTCAGTGAGTCTTGTTTAGCTCGTTTGCGCAATAACAGAGGCTGAATGGAGAGCACCCCGGGAATAACCCTCAGCTCGTTGCACGCTGAGTTCTGTTGAACGCTTATAGCGGGCATGCTGGTTACCCCATTACAAACGCCCCGGGAATGCGGGGCGTTAAGCAGCTTACGGGATCTGAGTGATAAACAGAATAGAACGCCGCTGCTGCTGACTCAGTTGATGGCGAATGGCGTGCATCCGTCCATATCGACGTGACTGCCCTTCCAGCCAGCGCGCCCGGCGGCGCTGAACCTGACGTGACATCCGCCAGCGAGCGACTTCATTTCTACTCCGTCTCATTTTACCCTCTACGCTTTAAAAACTCGCGCCGCATTATAGACCTTTCTCCCTTCAGGCCAAGTCCGATGACTATCACAGGAAAAGGTTTCGCCCGTTGTCATCACCACGTAAACTCCCTCTATTCACGCGTGAACAGGATTTTCACTGACATGACGACTTTTTATACCGTATTCAGTTGGCTGCTGATCTTTGGCTACTGGCTGCTGATTGCCAGCGTGACGCTTCGCATTCTGATGAAGCGACGCGCCGTACCTTCTGCCATGGCCTGGCTGCTTATTATCTATATTTTGCCGTTGGTTGGGATTGTCGCTTACCTGTCGTTTGGTGAGCTGCATCTGGGGAAGCGCCGTGCCGAACGCGCCCGTACTATGTGGCCTTCCACCGCCAGATGGCTGAACGATCTGAAATCCTGTCATCAAATCTTTGCGCATGAAAACAGCGACGTGGCGCGCTCCCTGTTTCAGCTTTGCGAAAATCGTCAGGGTGTGGCGGGCGTCAAAGGTAACCAGCTGCAGCTTCTGACCTCAACGGACGATACGCTGCAGGCACTGGTCCGCGATATCCAGCTGGCACGTCATAATATTGAGATGGTGTTCTATATCTGGCAGCCAGGTGGACTGGCCGATGAGGTTGCGGAGTCTTTAATGGCCGCAGCCCGTCGTGGCGTCCATTGCCGCCTGATGCTGGACTCCGCCGGGAGCGTACAGTTTTTCCGCAGCCCCTGGGCCGCGATGATGCGCAATGCCGGTATTGATGTGGTTGAGTCGTTAAAAGTCAGCCTCTGGCGTGTATTCCTGCGCCGGATGGATCTGCGTCAGCACCGTAAAGTGGTGCTGATAGATAACTATATTGCCTATACAGGCAGCATGAACCTGGTCGATCCCCGCTATTTTAAACAGGATGCGGGTGTGGGCCAGTGGATTGATTTAATGGCGCGAATGGAAGGTCCGGTGGCCACGACCATGGGGATCATCTACTCCTGCGACTGGGAGATTGAGACCGGAAAACGCATTTTGCCGCCGCCGCCCGACGGCAACGTGATGCCGTTTGAACAGGAGAGCGGGCACACTATTCAGGTCATCGCCTCCGGACCCGGTTTTCCGGAAGATTTGATCCATCAGGCTTTGCTGACTGCCGTGTATGCTGCCCGCGGGCAGTTGATTATGACCACCCCCTATTTTGTACCCAGTGACGATCTGCTGCATGCTATCTGTACCGCTGCGCTAAGAGGCGTCGAGGTCAGCATTATCGTGCCGCGCCATAACGATTCCCTGCTGGTGGGTTGGGCAAGCCGCGCATTCTTTGCGGAGCTGCTGGCGGCCGGGGTAAAGATTTATCAGTTTGAAGATGGCCTGCTGCATACCAAAAGCGTGCTGGTTGACGGGCAGCTTAGCCTGATCGGAACGGTTAATCTGGATATGCGTAGTCTGTGGCTTAATTTTGAGATTACGCTGGTGATTGATGATGATGGCTTTGGCGGTGACCTGGCCCGCGTTCAGGACGATTATATTGCCCGTTCCCGTCTGGTAGATGCGCAACGCTGGTCCAGAAGAGCTTACTGGCAGCGGATTGTTGAACGACTGTTTTACTTCTTCAGTCCGTTGCTGTAAAACGAGCGGAATTGCACAGCGCCCACACGGGCATTATGGGAATTGCTATGGATTTAAATAATCGCCTTACTGAAGATGAAACGCTGGAACAGGCCTACGATATTTTTCTGGAACTGGCCGTAGATAACCTCGATCCGGCCGACGTTATTCTGTTTAACCTGCAGTTTGAAGAGCGTGGCGGCGCCGAACTGTTCGACCCTTCCGAAGACTGGGCAGAGCATGTGGATTATGATCTTAACCCCGACTTCTTCTCTGAAGTGGTGATTGGGCTGGGCGATGCCGATGGCGAGCCGATCAACGATGTCTTTGCCCGCGTGCTGTTGTGCCGTGAGAAAGATCACAAGCTCTGCCATATTCTGTGGCGTGAGTAATTAAGCATAAAAAGAGGCCGGGCATTGCCCGGCCTTTTGCTGTTACAGCGGGTCCACTTTCAGGCATGAGACGGCGTGGCGGAAACTGCCCTCCAGCAAAGGACGCGTTTTTGCACATTCCGGCCCGGCAATCGGGCAGCGCGTGCGGAACACACAACCTGAAGGCGGATTGATTGGCGAGGGCAATTCCCCCTCCAGCAGTTGAATGGTTTTGTTCTTTTCCAGATCCGGGTCCGGGATCGGCACAGCAGACATCAGCGCTCGGGTGTAGGGATGCTGAGGGTTCTGATAGACCTCATCATAGGTGCCTAACTCAACGGCATGGCCCAGATACATCACCAGCACGCGATCAGAAATATGCTTCACCACCGCCAGATCATGGGCAATAAAGATCAGTGACAGTCCCATTTCTCGCTGCAATTTCTGCAAGAGGTTAACCACCTGCGCCTGAATAGAAACATCCAGCGCAGAGACCGGTTCATCACAGATGATCAGCTTCGGCTCAAGGATCAGTGCGCGGGCAATCCCGATACGCTGACACTGACCACCAGAGAACTCATGGGGATAACGGTTGATCAGGTTCGGCAACAGGCCAACCTTCATCATCATGGTTTTGACCCGCTCTTTGACTTCCTGACGCGCCATTTTCGGGTGATAGGTTCTGAGCGGCTCGGCAATGATATCGCCGATGGTCATGCGTGGGTTAAGCGAGGCCAGCGGGTCCTGGAAAATCATCTGGATATCGCTGCGCGCCCGACGCCACTCTTCTTCGCTTTGTCCCAGCAGATCGCGCCCCAGCCAGGCTACGCGACCTTCGGTAGCCTGCACCAGACCAATAATGGCTCGCGCCAGCGTGGATTTGCCGCAGCCAGACTCGCCCACTACCCCCAGCGTTTCGCCTTCGTAGAGACGCAGGCTGACGCCATCTACAGCTTTCAGGGTTTTCGATGGCTGCCAAAACCATTGTCTGCCATCTTTGATATCAAAGTGGACTTTAAGATCGGCAATTTCTAACAGTACTTTCTTTTCTGCTACGGCGCTCATACCAGCTCCTCCACAGGTTTAAAGCAGGCACGCAGGCGTCCCTCGCCAAAAGGCTCAAGCGGCGGCATGGTGGAGCAGATCTCCATCGCATGCTGGCAACGTGGCTGGAACGGGCAGCCTTTCGGCAGACGCAGCAGGTTGGGTGGGTTACCGGCGATGGTAGTCAGGGAGTCGCCCTCCGCATCCAGTCGCGGCACAGCATTCAGTAAGCCGATCGAATAAGGGTGTGTAGGCTGATAGAAAACATCACGCGCCGTACCATATTCCATAGTGCGTCCGGCATACATAACCAGTACGCGTTCGCAAATCCCCGCAACCACGCCCAAATCGTGCGTAATCATGATGATCGCGGTATTAAACTCCCGTTTCAGGTCATTCAGCAAAGTCATGATTTGCGCCTGTACCGTGACGTCCAGGGCAGTGGTCGGCTCATCCGCAATCAGCAGTTTAGGTCTGCACAGCAGCGCCATCGCAATCATTACGCGCTGGCGCATCCCACCGGAAAACTCATGGGGATACATCTTCATGCGTTTGCGCGCTTCCGGCATTTTTACCGCATCCAGCATACGTACAGACTCTTCAAACGCCTGCGCGCTGTTCATGCCTTTATGCAGCTGCAACACTTCCATCAGCTGCTCGCCTACTTTCATGTACGGGTTGAGCGAGGTCATGGGATCCTGGAAGATCATCGCAACCTGTTCAGCCCGCAGCTTATTGAGCTGTTTCTCCGGCAGGTTAAGGATCTCCCTGCCGTTGAACAAGGCGGAGCCACCGATACGGCCATTGCTCGCCAGCAGGCCCATCAGGGCAAAAGCCGTTTGCGATTTGCCCGATCCCGATTCGCCTACGATGCCCAGCGTTTCACCCGCACGCAGGCTGAAATTGAGATCGTTAACGGCCGTCACATCACCGTCAGGCGTACCAAAAGTGACGCGGAGGTCTTTCACGTCGAGTAGAAGGTCGGTTCCCGTTTTTTTTGCCACAGGCATATCAATTACGCTCATCGGGAGACTCCTTAACGATCTTTCGGGTCGAGGGCATCACGCAGGCCATCGCCGATAAAGTTGAAACAGAACAGCGTCACGACCAGGAAACCGGCCGGGAACAGCAGCAGCCACGGAGAGACTTCCATTGAGTTGGCACCGTCGCTCAGTAAGGCGCCCCAGCTGCTCAGCGGCTCCTGCGTGCCTAATCCCAGGAAGCTGAGGAAGGATTCAAACAGGATCATGCTTGGCACCAGCAGCGAGGCATAGACCACCACCACGCCCAGCACGTTTGGCACGATATGGCGCAGGACGATATTAAAGGTGGAAACGCCGCCAACGTGTGCTGCTTCGATAAACTCTTTGCGTTTCAGACTCAGCGTCTGTCCACGCACGATACGCGCCATATCCAGCCAGGAGACCAGACCGATAGCGACAAAAATCAGCAAAATATTACGGCCAAAGAAGGTAACCAGCAGAATAACAAAGAACATGAACGGGAATGAGTTCAGGATCTCCAGCAGGCGCATCATCACCGAGTCGGTTTTACCACCCAGATAGCCCGCGAGCGAGCCATAGAGCGTGCCGACCAGTACCGCCACCAGCGCGGAGGCGATGCCCACCATCAGCGAGATACGCCCACCAATCGCCACACGTACCAGCAGGTCGCGGCCTGATGAGTCGGTGCCGAAATAGTGTCTGGATACCATATCTGGTGCGGAAGACATCATGCCCCAGTCGGTATCGTCATAGGTGAATGAAGAGAACATTGGGGCGAAGATAACAAACAGGGCAATCACCAGCAGCACAATCAGGCTGGCAAGCGCGGCACGGTTATGAATAAAACGACGGCGGGCGTCCTGCCACAGGCTGCGACCTTCGACCTCCAGTTTTTCGCTGAAGGCATCGAGAGCTTCGCTATTTTTTTTACTCAATATCATGGCGAGCTCCGGATTAATAACGAATTTTCGGATCGATGACGGCGTAGAGCACATCAACAATCGCGTTAAACACAATGGTCAGCACGCCCACCAGAATGGTGAGGCTCAGTACCAGCGAGTAGTCGCGGTTCAGCGCGCCGTTTACAAAGAGCTGTCCAATACCCGGCAGACCATAGATGGTTTCGATCACCATTGAGCCGGTAATGATACCGACAAACGCCGGGCCAAGATAAGACATTACCGGCAGCATTGCTGGTTTCAGCGCATGACGCAGCACGATACGGTGCATCGGCAGCCCTTTCGCGCGGGCCGTACGGATAAAGTTGGAGTGCAGGATCTCAATCATCGAGCCACGGGTAATACGCGCAATACTGGCGATATAAGCCAGCGACAGCGCCACCATCGGCAGGATCATGTATTTCACCTCTCCGCCGTTCCAGCCTCCGCCGGGTAACCACTTCAGCGCAATGGCGAAGACCAGGACCAGCAGCGGTGCTACCACAAAACTCGGGATAACCACCCCGGTCATCGCTACCCCCATGACGACGAAATCCCATTTACTGTTCTGCTTCAGGGCGGCGATAACCCCCGCTGAAACACCCAGGATCACCGCCAGCAAAAATGCCGCCAGGCCGAGCTTGGCAGAAACCGGGAAGGCATGGCCGACCAGATAGTTAACCGAATAATCTTTATATTTAAACGACGGACCGAAATCACCATGAGCCAGCTGGAACAGATAGTCGCCGTACTGCTTCCAGATCGGATCGTTAAGATGGTATTTAGCTTCGATATTGGCCATCACCTCAGGCGACAGCGTGCGTTCTCCGGTAAAAGGGCTACCGGGCGCCAGGCGCATCATAAAGAAAGAGATGGTAATCAGAATAAGTAACGTCGGAATCGCTTCCAGACACCGACGAAAAATAAATTTTAACATTGCCCGTACCTGCTGGCTTGTGCCTCAGCACTGCTCAAAATAGACACACAGGGGGAAAGAGACCCTTCCCCCAAATTTTTGCCATTAATGTTTAATGATGTAGAGATTTTTGTCGTACACGTTGTCCAGCGGATCTTTACCGGTGTAGCCACCGATGTAGGTTTTCACCAGACGGGCGTTCACATAATAGTAGACCGGCACGATAGCAGAGTCTTTATCGAGGATCTGCTCAGCTTTAGTATAGAGATCGCTGCGCCCCTTATCGTCACTCGCTTTAGCAGACTCAGCCATCACTTTATCAAATGCTGGCGACTTGTAATGGGCGGTGTTAGAGCTGCTGTTGGAGATCATAGTATTCAGGAAGGAGCTGGGTTCATTGTAATCCGCGCACCATGCCGCACGGGAAACGTCAAAGTTACCCTGATGACGGGTATCCAGGAAGGTTTTCCACTCCTGGTTATTCAGCTTGATGTTAACGCCCAGGTTTTTCTTCCAGATAGAAGAGGCGGCGATAGCGAGCTTTTTATGCAGATCAGAAGTGTTATAGAGCAGCTCAAACGTCAGCGGCTTATCGGCGGTGTAGCCCGCTTCTGCCAGCAGTTTTTTCGCTTCAGCGTTACGTTTCTCCTGCGACCAGCTGAACCACTCAGGTTTGGTCAGGTCGGCGCCATCAGTAGCCGGAGGCGTGTAGCTGTAGGCTGGCAGCTGGCCCTGAGCCAGAACTTTGTTCACCATGATATCGCGATCGATACCCAGCTTCAGCGCTTCACGTACGCGAGGATCGTTGAACGGCGGCTTCTGGTTGTTAATTTCGTAGTAATAGGTACAGAGATAAGGATCAACATGGAGCTCTTTCGGGTTATCGCGCTGGAGCTTTTTAAACAACTCGATCGGCATATTGTTGTAGGTCATGTCGCTGCCGTCATTACTGAAATAGCGGTTAACGTCGCTGACTTCAGAAGAGATAGGCAGGAAAGTCACCTTATCCAGTTTGGTGTTGGCATTATCCCAGTAATCGGGGTTACGCACTACCACAATACGTTCGTTAATGACGTGCGATTGCAATTTGAAAGCGCCGTTGCCGACCCAGTTTTCCGGCTGCGTCCACTTCTCGCCAGCCTTCTCGATAGCCGGTTTATAGACCGGAGACATCGATGGGTGGATCAGCAGCTTGAAGAAATAGGGGACAGATTCGCTAAGCGTCACTTCCAGCGTATTGGCATCAATCGCTTTCACACCCAGCGTATCCGGGCTTTTCTTACCGGCGATGATCTCATCGATGTTTTCAAGATGACCATACTGCAGATAGCTGGCATAAGGCGAAGCTGTTTTAGGGTCCGCCAGGCGCTGCCAGCTATAGACGAAATCTTGTGCGGTTACGGGTTCACCGTTTGACCATTTGGCATTTTTACGCAGGTGGAAGGTCCAGACTTTACCCTCTTTGTTTTCCCAGCTCTCCGCCACGCCCGGAATCGGATGTCCCTGAACATCGCTGATCACCAACCCTTCAAGCAGGTCACGGCTTACGTTAGACTCTGGCACACCTTCAATTTTATGCGGATCAAGAGACTGCACTTCGTCCCCGTTTCCTTTCACCAACTCCTGTTTCGCTGCCAATTCAGTGCCCGCCGGCACCGTAGCCGCCATTGCCAGATTCCCAGCCAGCGCAGTCATAACGCCAAGAGCAATCAGGCTTTTCTTCGTGATGTTGTTCATGAATTACCTACTCCAGTTTTTATTATTGCTAATGTGGTCTGAAACCATCAGCTACCCCCGTTTCCGGATTTCTGCCCGACGCATCAGAACGATAACGCGCCGGGTCTTTTTATCCTGCCGTTCACTATGTGAAAGGAGGCTAATCCCTCTCAATGCCTGATGATGTAGAAATATTTAAGATCGGTCAGATCCTGCGGATCTTTACCGGTAAAGCCCCCTACCCACGGCTTAACCAGACGCGCGCTTACCCGGTAGTAGACCGGCACAATAGCGGAATCATTATCCAGCTGCCGCTCTGCCTGCTGGTATATCGCAGCGCGCTCCCGATCGGAGACGGTCAGCGACTTTGCCATTAAGGCATCGAATTTCTCACTCTTATAAAACGCCGTATTGTTTGAGGAATTGCTCAGCATGGCGTTCAGGAAGGTGGAAGGCTCATTGTAGTCGGAGCACCAGGTGGCCCGCGCCACGTCAAAGTTACCCTGATGGCGGCTATCCAGCATGGTTTTCCATTCCTGATTATCCAGCGCTACTTTAGCGCCCAGGTTTTTGTTCCACATGGAGGCTGCCGCAATGGCCTGCTTTTTATTTACGTCGGAGGTGTTATACAGCAGACGGAACGTCAGCGGTTTTTCGCTGCTGTAGCCTGCTTCAGCCAGCAATTTTTTGGCCTGGTCGTTACGCTGCTGCTGGGTCAGCTTCATCCAGTCAGGTTCGGTCAGCTCAGCGCCATCAATAAAAGGAGGCGTAAAGCCGCCAGCGGGGATCTGCCCCTGCCCCATAATTTTGTCGGTAATAATGTTTCGATCGAGCGTCAGTTTCACCGCGGTACGTACACGCGGATCGTTAAACGGCGCACGCTTGTTGTTGAGTTCATAGTAAAACGTGCAGAGCAAAGGGCTGATGTGCACCTGTGCGCCCAGCGTTTTTTTCAGTGTTGGAAACAGATCCGGTGGTAAAGCGCTGTTGGTCATGTCGATTTCACCGCTGCGATAGCGGTTTACGTCGCTGGCTTCTGACGCAATCGGCAGGAACGTCGCGCTATTGATTACCGTTTTCGCGTTATTCCAGTAGCCTGAATTGCGCTTAAGAAGGATTTTTTCGTTAATTACCCACTCGCTCAGCGTGTAAGCGCCGTTACCCACATAGTGTTCTGGTTGCGTCCACTGCTCGCCCCACTGCTCAATCGCTTTACGATTAACGGGCTTCAGCGACGTATGGGCCGTCAGAGCAATAAAATAGGGAACTGGTTCACTGAGCTTAATCTGCAGATGATGCGCATCCAGCGCTTTGATACCCAGCGCATCCGGCTTTTTTTTGCCACTCAGAATAGCGTCAATATTTTCTATATGCGCATATTGCAGATAGCTTGCATAAGGAGAGGCGGTTTTCGGATCGACCAGCCGCTGCCAGCTGTAAACGAAATCCTCAGCGGTGACAGGCTCGCCGTTACTCCATTTGGCCTCTTTACGCAGGGTGAACGTCCAGACTTTTCCCTGTTCGCTTTGCCAGCTCTCCGCGACACCGGGCACCACATGGCCCCGGTTGTCGGTGGTTGTCAGCCCTTCAAGCAGATTAAGGATAATGTTGCTTTCAGGGACACCCTCTATTTTCTGCGGATCCAACGAAGAGACTTCACTGCCATTATTGATGACTATCGCCTGCTGATCTGCCAGTTCAACGCCTGCTGGCACCGTGGCGGCTACTATGCTTCCTGCAAACACCCCTGAGAAAATCAGCAGGGAAAAAGGCAGTGACTGACGTGGACATGAAAGCAATTTCATTAAGCGTAACTACCTGTGTTCGTTAATCTGCGGACGGACCGGAAAAAGAGGAGTTATTTGCACATCCGATGCCAGTTTTGCCGACCAGCCACAAAAACTATCAGAACGCTGATTTATGCGCCAAAGCAAAATAACAAAAATGTTAACTAATTCTCTTTTATCACATTTATTTAATATTCAGAAACGTTATTTAACGAGAAAAAATAACGCATAAGCTTATGAATTTTAAATGTTAAATGGCGTGATTGCTGATAATTCAGGCACAAGCACGGCACCAGGCGATGCTAAAATGAACAGTTTTGCTGGCAACAGCCAGTTTTTGGAGTTTTAAATGGCGCGTGGCGATAAAGACAGTTTATAACACTGCCTTTTAACGGTATTAGCGCCATTATATTATTGTTAAATAAATCACAAACAGGCAGGAAAGCGTTCTTAATGAGAGCGTTACATGATTTTGCAGTAGTGAGATTAATAACAGTTGAGGAATATTAAGCCAGCTGAATAACCGCACTCAATTAGGGCATAAAAACGTTGTGGAGCACTATTATGGTGCTCCGCAATGTAGCAAACAGAAAAAAAGCGCAGAATATGCGCTTTTAACAGCCTTTTTTAGTATGGGATGCGACTAGTTAACCAGGCCCGGGAACAGTGCTTTGATGCCGGTGACCACAAACTCAATCCCCAGCGCCATCAGCAACAGCCCCATGATACGGGTGATCACGTTGATGCCGGTTTGACCTAAAACCCGCACCATTAAAGGTGCAGCCCGGAACAGAAGCCAACAGCAGAAGGCAAACAGGGCAATAGCTACGCTAAAGCCCAGTAGATTTTGCCAGCTGTGATAGCGCGTACTCCAGACGATAGTTGAACTGATGGCGCCCGGTCCCGCCATTAAAGGAAGCGCAAGCGGCACCACGCCAATACTTTCGCGGATAGCTGTCTCAGACTTCTCCTGCTTGTTCTGCTTATCTTCCCCCAGTTTGCCGCTGATCATCGACATAGCAATTGTCACCACCAGAATCCCGCCAGCAATACGAAACGAATCGATAGAGATGCCGAAAATGTGCAGGATAGAGTCACCCAGGAACAGGGAGGTCCACAAAATGATTGCTACAGAGAGATTAGCGGTCATGTTGGTTTTATTACGGGCAGCTGGAACCTGATAACTGGTCATGCTGATGAACACCGGGATAATGCCTACGGGGTTCACCAGGGCAAAGAGGCCGACAAAAAATTTGATATAGCCAGAAAGGTCTAACAGTGCCGGGTTCACGCTACGCTCCAGAAAGGGCCAGATTAATGGCGGCTAATGTAATGGAAAAGCGGGTCATATGCTATGGGGTCGAACTCGAATTATCACCTGGATTTTCCGCTGATAAGCAACATTTATCACTACCCACTGGCGATTATCAGGCTGATCTCTCGCAGGGAGTAGCCCTCGCTGAAACATCCCTTTCCCCCGCGCCGGGATTTTGGCTGAAACAGACGGCTGAAAGGTGTCAGCTTGATCTATATCAAAATATGCCTACTCCGAAGTGAGTAAGCTCTGAGACATCAAGAGAGGCTGATTAAGTAGACGCCCGCTCGCTTAGCTGGAGTGACGCGAAGACTCTTTCAGTAAACCTGTAGAAGCGTATTTGAGTTAATTCAAGCTTGTTACTGTCAGATCACAACACATTAACAACGCCTGGCTATACTCCTGGGTTCTGACTTGTTTACTAATAGAGTTTAAACTTCCATCAGGAGAGCATAATGGCCGTTACTAATGTAGCTGAACTTAACGCACTGGTTGCCCGTGTTAAAGAAGCCCAGCGCGAATACGCCAATTTCACTCAAGAGCAGGTCGACAAAATTTTCCGTGCCGCAGCGCTGGCTGCAGCAGACGCCCGTATCCCACTGGCCAAAATGGCGGTGGCAGAGTCAGGCATGGGGATTGTTGAAGACAAAGTTATCAAAAATCACTTCGCCTCTGAATATATTTATAACGCTTATAAAGATGAAAAAACCTGCGGTATCCTCAGTACCGACGAGACCTTCGGCACCATCACCATCGCTGAACCCACTGGCCTGATTTGCGGTATTGTTCCTACCACCAACCCAACATCCACAGCGATTTTTAAAGCGCTCATCAGCCTTAAAACCCGCAACGGCATTATCTTCTCTCCTCACCCAAGAGCCAAAGATGCGACCAATAAAGCTGCGGATATTGTTCTGCAGGCTGCTATCGCAGCTGGCGCGCCTAAAGATATTATCGGCTGGATTGATGTACCTTCCGTTGAGCTTTCCAACCAGTTAATGCATCACCCTGACATCAACCTGATTCTGGCTACAGGCGGACCAGGTATGGTGAAGGCAGCCTACAGCTCTGGTAAACCTGCCATCGGTGTAGGTGCAGGCAACACGCCGGTTGTGATTGATGAAACAGCCGATATTAAACGCGCTGTCGCCTCTATTTTGATGTCAAAAACCTTCGATAACGGCGTGATTTGTGCTTCCGAACAATCTGTCATTGTGGTGGATGCTGCTTATGAAGCCGTGCGTGAGCGTTTCGCCAGCCACGGTGGCTACATGCTGCAGGGTCAAGAGTTGAAGGCGGTGCAGGATATCATTCTGAAAAACGGCGGGCTGAATGCGGCAATCGTAGGCCAGCCGGCGGTAAAAATTGCTGAAATGGCGGGTATCTCTGTTCCAGCCAGCACTAAAATCCTTATCGGTGAAGTCGTGCTGGTTGATGAGTCAGAGCCTTTTGCCCATGAGAAGCTCTCCCCTACTCTCGCCATGTACCGCGCTAAAGATTTCCAGGATGCCGTCAGCAAGGCTGAGAAGCTGGTGGCGATGGGCGGTATCGGTCATACCTCATGCCTGTATACCGATCAGGATAACGAGCGTGAACGCGTCAACTATTTTGGCGATAAGATGAAAACCGCGCGTATTCTGATTAACACCCCGGCTTCTCAAGGGGGCATCGGTGACCTGTATAACTTTAAACTCGCGCCATCACTGACGCTGGGCTGTGGTTCATGGGGTGGTAACTCCATTTCTGAAAACGTCGGACCTAAACATCTGATCAACAAGAAAACCGTGGCTAAGCGAGCAGAGAATATGTTGTGGCACAAACTTCCCAAGTCTATTTACTTCCGCCGCGGTTCACTGCCTGTCGCCCTTGAAGAAGTGGCAACCGACGGGGCGAAACGCGCGTTTATCGTGACTGACCGCTACCTGTTCAATAATGGTTATGCTGACCAGGTAGTCTCCGTGCTGAAGTCGCACGGTATGGAAATTGAGGTGTTCTTCGAAGTAGAGGCTGACCCTACCCTGAGCATCGTGCGTAAAGGCGCAGAGCAGATGCACTCCTTCAAGCCTGATGTCATTATCGCGCTGGGCGGTGGTTCGCCGATGGACGCAGCAAAAATCATGTGGGTAATGTACGAGCACCCTGAAACCCACTTTGAGGAGCTGGCGCTGCGCTTTATGGATATCCGTAAACGCATCTACAAATTCCCTAAAATGGGCGTGAAGGCAAAAATGATTGCTATCACCACCACTTCCGGTACAGGGTCAGAAGTGACGCCGTTTGCCGTAGTGACCGATGATGCGACGGGCCAGAAATATCCGCTGGCTGACTATGCGCTGACCCCGGATATGGCCATTGTCGATGCCAATCTGGTGATGAACATGCCGAAATCATTGTGCGCCTTTGGCGGCCTGGATGCGGTAACCCACTCCCTTGAGGCTTACGTCTCTGTACTGGCTAATGAATATTCAGATGGTCAGGCTCTGCAGGCGCTGAAATTGCTGCAGGAAAATCTGCCAGCCAGCTACAACGAAGGCGCGAAGAACCCTGTAGCCCGCGAACGTGTGCACAACGCGGCTACTATCGCCGGTATCGCCTTTGCCAACGCCTTCCTGGGTGTTTGCCACTCAATGGCGCATAAACTTGGCTCTGAGTTCCACATCCCACATGGTCTGGCAAACGCCCTGCTGATCAGTAACGTTATTCGTTATAACGCCAACGATAACCCAACCAAGCAGACCGCTTTCAGTCAGTACGATCGGCCACAGGCCCGTCGTCGCTACGCAGAGGTGGCAGACCATCTTCGCCTCAGCGCACCGGGCGACCGTACTGCGCAGAAGATTGAGAAACTGCTGGCCTGGTTGGAAGAGATGAAGGCGCAGTTGGGTATTCCGAAATCAATCCGTGAAGCTGGCGTGCAGGAAGCGGACTTCCTGGCGAAGGTCGACAAGCTGGCAGAAGATGCCTTTGACGATCAGTGTACCGGCGCTAATCCACGCTATCCGCTGATTGCTGAACTTAAGCAAATTATGCTGGATACCTTCTACGGCCGCGAGTATCAGGAAGTTTTCGCTAATATGGCTGAAGCGCTGGAAGCTCAACCCGCTGTTGCTGGAAAAACAGACAAGAAAAGTAAAAGGTAAATAAAGTGTAAAAATAAGCCCGCCGTCAGGCGGGCTTTTTATTTCCACAATTGGTAAGGGAAATTAATCAAGAATGAGTATTTACTGAAGTAATAATGTCACGTTACGTCACCATCGTCCCTGCGCTTATTTAACGCCCTGATTGCCATGCACAGCCTGCAAACATCCCGACTCGATCGCCGCCTTGTAATGCTTTCTGCAGACGGAAACATAACGCTCATTACCACCAATAACGACCTGTTCACCCTCTTTATAAGGCGCACCATTTTCATCCAGCCGTAATACCATTCCCGCCTTTCTGCCACAGTGGCAAACGGTTTTTAATTCCACCAGCTTATCTGACCAGGCTAACAGATAGTGACTACCGGTAAATAATTCCCCGCGAAAATCTGTTCGTAATCCATAACATAGTACAGGTATATCCAGATTATCCACGACATCAGACAGCGCTTTTACCTGGTCCCGCGTCAGGAATTGACTCTCGTCAACCAGTACACAGTGTACCGGCTCCACTTTATGTGATGCGGCAATTTCTTCATAAAGTGCCGTATCGTTATTATACAGTTTTGCTGGTGAAGAGAGCCCTATTCTGGAGCTTACCTGAGCCGTGCCAAAACGGTTGTCTATCTCGGCTGTATAGACCACAGTGCGCATTCCCCGCTCCTGATAGTTATAGGAGGATTGCAGCAGGGCGGTTGATTTACCGGCATTCATCGCCGAGTAGTAAAAATAGAGCTGAGCCATCAGCCTTTACTCCGTACAAAGGTTCAGTTAAGTGGGCAGAATTGTAGCATATTGACTGCGTCTCCCGGCGTTTTTAGCAAAGGTGTAACGCGGTTAGTTAACAATTTCTTTCAGATATAACGCCAACAATGTTGTTGAAATATACCTGTTTTTTATCAGTAAAGACATTTCAGCTTCACCACCTTTCAAGGAAATTATTGCCTGAAAACTGGAGGCTGCGCCTTTAATAGCCAATGGATTCCTTCAGCCTGAAGCGACAAACCATTAAAACGAGAATGGTTTTACCCAAAAGAAAATTATATCCGTTTCCTTAAGTCCGCTGGGGTTAACCACTCATCGAAATAGGCTATGGCAGACGACTTTATTTTGCACAAGCCTGAGATTTCTACAGAGGTAATTACAAAAGATAAGATTGCCTTACTGCCGTTATTCTGAGTTCCTTACAAAATTAACTATTGCAGTTCCTATTTGCGCACTCTATTATTATCGGGCAGAACATGTCCCCCACTAAATAATTTTTGAGATTCATATAATGAGCGAAGCACTTAAAATTTTGAACAACATTCGTACCCTGCGTGCTCAAGCCAGAGAATGTACCCTGGAAACGCTGGAAGAGATGCTGGAAAAGCTGGAAGTTGTTGTTAATGAACGCCGTGATGAAGAGAGCCATGCTCAGGCTGAAATCGAAGAGCGCGCCAGGAAATTGCAGCAATATCGTGAAATGTTAATCGCTGACGGTATCGATCCTAATGAACTGCTCTCAACGCTGGCTGCGGTGAAGGCACCGGGTAAAGCTAAACGTGCTGCCCGCCCTGCTAAATACAAATATACTGATGAAAATGGCGAAGCCAGAACCTGGACCGGCCAGGGTCGTACCCCAGCAGTAATCAAAAAAGCTATCGAAGAAGAAGGTAAGCAGCTGGACGATTTCCTGCTGTAATTCCCGTTAGTGCTTTCAGCAATGAACCTCTCTCGCGACAGGTACTTTTTTGACTGACGAAAGCCTATCGACAGAAGCCAAAAAAAAGGAGCCGAAGCTCCTTTTTTTGTTTCCGGTTAAGCTTAAACCTTATAAAAAGATCGATACCAGTTGACGAAGTTGGCGATCCCCTCTTCAACACCGGTCTGGGGCTTAAAGCCCGTAACTTCATACAATGGCTGAGTGTCTGCACTGGTCTCAAGCACATCGCCCGGCTGCATAGGCAGCATATTCTTTTTAGCAGTGATCCCCAGCGCCTTCTCCAGCGCCTCAATATAGGCGAGAAGCGTAACAGGATTACTGTTCCCTATATTGTATACCCGGTAAGGTGCAGAACTGGTCGCGGGGCTACCCTGCTCCACCGTCCAGCTTTCATCTGGCTGAGGAATAACATCCTGCAGGCGCACAATAGCCTCGGCGATATCGTCGATATAAGTGAAATCACGACGCATCTGGCCATTGTTATAGACATCAATTTGTTCACCGGCGACCATTGCCCGCGTGAATTTGAACAGAGCCATGTCCGGACGTCCCCAGGGACCATATACGGTGAAGAAGCGCAGTCCGGTGGTGGGTATTCCGTACAGGTGAGAATAGGTATGGGACATTAATTCGTTGGCTTTCTTTGTCGCTGCATACAACGAAACAGGATGGTCAACGGAATCATCGGTAGAGAATGGCATTTTACGGTTCAGTCCATAAACAGAACTGGATGAGGCGTATAATAAATGCCCAATTTTATGATGACGGCATCCTTCAAGAATATTCAGATGACCAATAAGGTTGGCATCCGCATAGGCTAAAGGATTCTCAATGGAGTAACGCACGCCAGCCTGTGCCCCAAGATGGATAACCCGCTCAAACGCCTCGTTGCTGAAAAGCTCAGCCATACCTTCACGGTCGGCCAGATCGAGCTGAATAAAGGTGAACAGAGGATGGGGTTTGAGTAAATCAAGACGGGCGAGCTTCAGATTAACATCGTAATAATCATTCAGGTTGTCGATTCCGACAACCTGGTGACCGGCTGACAACAGGCGTTCTGCAACGTGAAAGCCAATAAATCCTGCTGCGCCGGTAACCAGATATTTCATACTGCCCTCGTTAATTATGCAATTTGGATAGAAGCGCCGCGGCCGATTGCATAATAAACAAAACCGCGCTTGCTGATTCTTTCTGGATCATACAGGTTACGACCATCAAAAATCACGGGTTCTTTCAGAGCATTTTTAATGACATCAAAATCCGGGGCACGGAAGTTTTGCCATTCGGTACAGATAACAAGGCCATCAGCACCCTGCAGAGCCGCTTCTTTGGTTCCCATCAGCTTCAGATCGCTGCGGTGGCCATAGATGCGCTGCGCTTCGTCCATCGCTTCCGGATCGAATGCCTGAACGGTTGCACCAGCCTGCCACAGCGCTTCCATCAGTACGCGCGAAGAGGCTTCACGCATGTCATCGGTATTTGGCTTGAAAGAGAGCCCCCACAGCGCAAAGGTTTTGCCCTGCAGATTTTCACCGAAATGACGTTTAATGAAAGTTGGCAGCTTGTTTTTCTGCGAATCATTGACGTCTTCAACCGCCTGCAGAAGACGTGGCTTATAGCCAATTTGTTCTGCTGTGCGGATCAGAGCCTGAACATCTTTCGGGAAGCAGGATCCACCATAGCCGCAGCCGGGGTAGATAAACGAATAGCCGATACGGGAGTCAGAACCGATGCCCTGACGCACTTTTTCGACATCTGCACCCAGACGTTCTGCCAGGTTAGAGATCTCATTCATAAAGCTGATTTTAGTGGCCAGCATGCAGTTTGCCGCATACTTGGTCAGCTCAGCACTACGAATATCCATTAAGATCATGCGGTCGTGATTGCGGTTAAACGGCTCATAAAGCTCGCGCAGCAGTTCAACCACTTCATCATTGTCTGTACCCACTACAATACGCTCAGGACGCATACAGTCGCTGACTGCTGCCCCTTCCTTGAGGAATTCCGGGTTAGAGACCACATCAAACGCGATATCAACACCACGTGTTTTCAGCGTTTCTTCCATTACTGCACGAACGCGGTCGGCTGTACCAACGGGAACAGTCGATTTGTCGATAACCACTTTGTGGTCATTCATGTGCTGTGCAATGGTACGGGCTACGGCGGTAACATATTTCAGATCCGCTGAGCCATCTTCATCCGGAGGCGTACCTACGGCGATAAACTGCATCGTACCGTGGTTAACGCCCTCTTCAGCATTGGTGGAAAACTTGAGGCGACCGCTCTCATAGTTTTGCATCACCAGGGGCGTCAGACCCGGTTCAAAAATAGGAATGATCCCTTTCTTCAGATTCTCGACTTTAGCTGCGTCGACATCGATACAAAGAACGTCATGTCCGACTTCGGCCAGAACCGCAGCCTGAACCAGACCAACATAGCCGATACCAAATACGGTGACTTTCATTGAATTGTCCCGGTTAGAAATTAAACTTACTTACTATTACCAACAGTGCTTTCGAGCCACTCTTTAAAGTCGCTGCCCAGCGATTCGTGACGTACACCGTACTCAACGAAAGCCTGCATGTAGCCCAGCTTATTACCACAGTCATGGCTTACGCCTTTCAGGTGATAAGCTTCAACAGTTTCTTTTTCCATCAGCATAGCGATGGAGTCAGTCAGCTGGATTTCATCGCCAGCACCCGGAGGGGTTTTTGCCAGCAGAGGCCAGATATCTGCAGAGAGAACGTAACGTCCTACTACTGCCAGATTAGAAGGCGCTTTATCTGCTTTAGGCTTCTCTACTACGCCTACCATTGGCGCACTTTCACCTGCTTTCAGTTCTGCGCCCTGGCAATCTACCACGCCATAAGCGGTCACGTCGGCTACTGGCTCAACCATAATCTGGCTGTGCCCGGTTTCATCGAAGCGACGCATCATATCGGCAAGGTTTTCCTTCGCCAGGTTTGATTCATATTCGTCAATGATAACGTCTGGCAGGATAACGGCGAAAGGCTCGTTACCTACAACCGGGTAAGCACACATTACTGCGTGGCCCAGGCCTTTTGCCAGCCCCTGACGAACCTGCATGATGGTGACGTGCGGAGGACAGATTGACTGGATCTCTTCCAGCAGCTGACGCTTAACGCGTTTCTCCAGCATAGATTCCAGTTCGAAGCTGGTATCGAAGTGGTTTTCAATGGCGTTTTTAGAGGAGTGCGTTACCAGCACAATCTCGTTAATTCCTGCTGCGATACATTCGTTAACGACATACTGAATTAACGGCTTATCAACCAGCGGCAGCATCTCTTTTGGAATGGCTTTGGTTGCAGGCAACATACGCGTTCCCAAACCTGCTACCGGGATAACCGCTTTTTTTACTTTGGACTTATAGGCAGACATCTAAGTACCTCTCTTTATATAGGCCGTTCAAGTTATTACTTGATATGTCGAGTTAAAAACGAGATGAGTATAACAGTGGAACCCTGACGGATTTATCCTGGATGAACCCTTTCAGCGTAAATTAAGACTATTACCCAAGTGTAAGGCTTATCTTTGGCCCTGTCTGCCTGCGACAGACAGAAATTATGACGGGGTGCTTAATCCGTGGACAACATCAGGCGCAGCCTGCCTCCAGCGCCCCAAACCTGACACTGCCAGGCCTCACAACGCTGGCTGATTTGGTTTAAATGCGTGGTACCTAACGTACCAAGCGGCACACCGTTACTGAGTTGGATTTGATGGGTATTTACGTTGAGCGTGGCGTTTAATCCGGCAGAAACCAGGATCAGGTTTTTTAACCCCTGATGATAATAGCCCACCAGTAAGGGAAACTGGCCTTTGAGATTGGCTTGCCGTAAGAGGAGGTTCACCTGTTTTAACAGGCCATTTAATTCTGGCAAGCGCTGAGCCTGACCCGAAAGCTGATCCTGCAATAAGCCATTAAACAGAGCTCTTAACAGCAGCGCTGCAAGGACGCCATTATCCCCCGCGCGCGTCACATCCAGACAATAAAACGCCAGGTCTTTTTCGGAGAGAGCGGCAATATCCAGCACTAAGCCTGGCTGCTCAGCCATGGTTAGCTGACGATAATTAATGCGGCAGTTGGCAATGGTTTGTTGAACAGGCGGCTGCAGCTGCTTAAGCAGCTTTGAAGCGGCATGCGGATCGCGCACCAGCGCATCCCAATCCTGAAAGAGTTGCTCATCCTCCTCTACTTTAGAAGTGAACATAGCGGGATAGAGGCATTCGAAAACCGCTTCACGCAGGCGAGCGAGATCTTTAAGCGGCTTCAGTAAGACATCCTGGACGCCCAGACGCAATACATGGGCGATATCGGCCATATTCTCCGTGGCGGAGATCACCAGAATAGGCAAAGGATTGCCTTTACTACGAAGGTGCTCAACCAGCTTAATGCCATTCATTCTTGGCATAGCCAGGTCACAGATGATGAGATCGTGAACCGTATGATTGAGTTTTTCCAGCGCCTGAACACCATCATCCGCCAGCGTGATCTCTGCGCCAAGCGAACTTAAATAGTTGTCCAGAAGAGAGCGGAAAACGACTTCGTCTTCAACAATCAGAATCTTTTTTCCGCTTAATGGCTTGTCCATTATCCCCCCCTGTACACCGGATTAGTCAATAGTGGCTCATAAACCACAATTTCGCCTGTAAGATTTGCCTCAAGTCTCATTTTTCACTCATCCGGCAACTCTGCGTGACGAACCAGCGGGAGTAATTCATCCATTTTTTTCTCTACTGCCACTCTGCCCGCTTCAATGGCTTCCTCAGCGCGGTGAAAGTCCAGCGTAGAGATCTGCGGGCAAAAAGGTTGAATCAGTACGTCCGGCGGGTCGCCCGCCATTCGGTTCCTTTTCAGACGGTTTTCAAGTACCTGAATGGATGTAGTCATGATTTCCATTGCGCCCGGCGTCTGATTAATCTTGCGCTGAGCCATTTTTGACAGACTCTGACGCAGCCGCCCTCTCCAGCTTATGGCCGCTGCATGCTCCTCCTCCGCTGTTTGCGGCGTGACGGAGAGCAAATCCTGTTGCATCAGGTGCGCATCATGCTGAAGATCAACAGCAATTACAATATCAGCGCCTAATGCACGCGTCAGAGAAATTGGTACAGGATTGACCACCGCGCCATCCACCAGCCAGTAACCATTATGGGCAACCGGGGCCAGTAAACCGGGCATACTGCACGAAGCCCGCACCGCCATATGCAAGTCACCCTTTGTCAGCCACAGCTCGCGTCCGGTACTGAGATTGGTTGCAACGGCACCAAAGCGCATGGCGCACTGTTCGATATGCTCATGATTGACCAGCCGGCGTACGTGGTTAAAAACGCGCTCGCCCCGCAACAGCCCTCCACGACGCCAGGAGAAATCCATCAGACGGATAACATCCCAGTAGCTGAATGAACGGACCCAGGTTTCAAGGACGGGCATTCTCTGGCTGGCATAAGCAGCGCCGACAAGTGCCCCTACAGAGCACCCCGCAACCACGTCAACTTTGATCCCAGCGCGCTCAAGGGCGTTGATCACGCCTATATGCGCCCATCCTTTGGCAGCACCCGACCCCAGTGCCAGTCCAATTTTTACCTGTCTCATTCAACCTCTGATTTGCTTAACTTACAAATGGCATCAGGGTTGTTGCTCAGTTACCATAATGCCCAATTCTCTCAGCCTTTATACTTCCCGGAGTCAATTTGTCGGAACTTTGCCCCTGCTGCAGCGGAAAGCAGTATAGCGTATGTTGCCAACCCTTTCTAAACGGTCAGGCCATCCCTGCCACGCCCGAGGCGCTGATGCGCTCTCGCTACAGTGCTTACGTGCGGCAGAATGCCGATTATCTCATCGCCACCTGGCATCCTTCCTGCCAGCCGCAGCAATTCCATACCACTCTTGTACAAAGTTTTGCCGGAACAAGCTGGTTAAGTTTACAGATTATCACGTCAGAAGAAACTGGCGATAAGTCCGAAGGCTACGTGACATTTTTTGCTCGTTTTTCTGAAAATCAGCGCGAAAGCTTTATTCATGAGCGTTCCCGCTTTATTCAGGAAGAAAAACGCTGGTACTATATCGACGGAACGTTCCCTGAAACAGGACGTAATGACCAGTGCCCTTGCGGTTCTGGCAAAAAATTCAAGAAATGCTGCGGCCAGTAAGGTCGCTCACCTCATAAGAATTGCTTCGACAGGATTACCACTGCAATGCAAGCGCAAACACTGCAACGAAAAGTTTTACGAACTATCTGCCCGGACGCCAAAGGGCTGATCGCCAAAATTACCAATATTTGCTACAAGCATGAGCTGAATATTGTGCAGAACAATGAGTTTGTCGATCACCGCACCGGTCGCTTCTTTATGCGAACAGAACTGGAAGGGATCTTTAACGATACGACTTTACTGGCCGATCTCGACAGCGCCCTGCCGGCCGGTTCGGTACGGGAATTAAATTCTGCTGGTCGCCGTCGTATTGTGATTCTGGTAACCAAGGAGGCGCACTGCCTGGGCGACCTGCTGATGAAGAGCACCTATGGCGGGCTGGACGTAGAAATTGCCGCCGTTATTGGTAATCACGAAACTCTGCGGACGCTGGTTGAGCGCTTCGATATTCCGTTCAGCCTGGTGAGCCATGAAGGGTTGACCCGCGAAGAGCATGACAACAATATGGCAGCGGAGATTGACCGCTATCAGCCTGATTATGTTGTTCTGGCAAAATATATGCGCGTTCTGACGCCGGGGTTTGTGCAGCGCTACCCTAACCAAATTATCAATATCCACCACTCGTTCCTGCCCGCCTTTATTGGCGCGCGTCCTTATCATCAGGCTTACGAGCGCGGCGTGAAGATCATTGGCGCAACGGCGCATTACGTAAATGACAATCTGGATGAAGGCCCCATCATTATGCAGGATGTGATTCACGTTGATCACACCTACACGGCAGAAGATATGATGCGTGCAGGACGTGACGTTGAGAAGAATGCTCTGAGTCGTGCCCTTTATCAGGTTCTTGCCCAGCGCGTCTTTGTATATGGTAACCGTACGATTATTTTATAAGCGGTTGGGCTGCTGATTTGCCTGCCAAATCAGCAGCCTGAATAAAAAAGCGGCAAACAGTCATTAATTCCTCCTGCCGGACTTTACACGCACATCTCATTTGATATGATGCGCCCCGCTTCCAGCCGTCAGCGCTGAATCTGAAGCAGTAAGAATAGCGACCCCGTGGTGGGGTTCCCGAGTGGCCAAAGGGATCAGACTGTAAATCTGCCGTCATCGACTTCGAAGGTTCGAATCCTTCCCCCACCACCATCTTATGTATCTCCAGTTCCCCTGCCCAGAGCACATTCTTCCATTTTCCCCACGGGGAAGGATGAGAAGCTTCGACCTCGAAGGTTTGACCCGCAGGGTGAGTCGCAACGCGACGAAAAATCCTTCCCCCACCACCATTTTATGTAATCTCCAGTTCCCCTGCCCAGAGCACACTCTTCCGCTTTCCCCACGGGGAAGGACGAGAAGCTTCGACATCGAAGGTTTGACCCGCAGGGTGAGTCGCAACGCGACGAAAAATCCTTCCCCCACAACTCCCTCAATCCTACTCCGTAACGCTTAGGTTGCTGGCCTACCCACGTCTTAACGCGTGTGAATTCTCATCTCTCCTCCCACCGCTATATTTCCCCCTACCCCATAATTTGTTACCATCCTTCTCACTTTTTTCCCGGCCCAGGTCAGTACAATGAAATTTGTTTCTTTTAATATCAACGGGCTGCGCGCCCGACCGCATCAGCTTCAGGCGATAGTCGAGCAGCATCAGCCAGACGTAATTGGCCTGCAGGAAACGAAGGTGCATGACGATATGTTCCCTTTGGAAGAGGTGGCAAAGCTGGGCTACAACGTCTTCTATCACGGTCAGAAGGGACACTACGGCGTAGCGCTGTTGACCAAAGCGGAGCCTGTTATGATTCGCCGCGGTTTTCCGGGTGATGATGAAGAGTCGCAGCGCCGCCTGATCATGGCAGATATCCCCAGCCCGATGGGCACGCTGACGGTTATCAATGGCTACTTCCCGCAGGGAGAGAGCCGCGAGCATCCGACGAAATTCCCCGCCAAAGAGAAATTCTATCGCGATCTGCAAAGCTATCTGGAGCAGGAGCAGAAACCAACCAATCCGGTGCTGATTATGGGCGATATGAATATCAGCTCGACCGACCTGGATATCGGTATTGGTGAAGAGAGTCGCAAGCGATGGTTACGGACGGGAAAATGTTCGTTCCTGCCGGAGGAGCGTGAATGGATGGATCGTCTGATGAACTGGGGATTAGTCGATACCTGGCGTGCGCAGAATGCGGAAGTGAATGACCAGTTCTCCTGGTTTGATTATCGCTCAAAAGGTTTTGATGATAACCGCGGCTTGCGCATTGATCTGGTGCTGGCAAGTCAGCCTCTGGCTGAGCGCTGCGTGGCTACAGGCATTGATTACGCCATTCGTAGTATGGAGAAACCTTCCGATCACGCACCCATCTGGGCCCAGTTCAGCTTCTGATCGCCTTCAGTCACAGCGCGCACAGGTTACTCTGCACGCTGTGACTGGCGCTGGTTATTTCACCCTTTGCCAGGTGAGATTGTTGGTGCCCCAGGATCTCTCATCACGCGCGCACTGCAGCAGCACACCCTCCATTTTAACCACTGAGCCTTCCGTATAGCTGCGGTTTTCATGGGTACAGCAGCGCTGGCAGGGAGGCTGATTGTTGTTCTGCCCCTGGGTCCAGACTTCAGGCGGCAAATCTACTACCGCATCGGCATTAAATCCGCTATTACCATTAGTATGGTCATTGCCGGAACCCTGACCGTTGCCGTTGCCATAACCGCCGCCATTGCCCTGGCCACTGCCGTTGCCGTAACCGTCGCCGTGACCATTGCCATAATCATTGCCGTTACCATGACCGTTGCCGTAACCCTGCCCGGTGCCGTTGCCATAACCATGACCGCTGCCGTTGCCGTATCCCTGCCCGTTGCCATTGCCATTGCCGTCAGGGATCCCCTGACCCGGGGTGTAATCATCCGGCTGGCTATGCCCGGTGTTGACATTCCAGCCCTCACCTGCGGCATAGAGCGGGCTACCGATCAGTAAAGCTCCCGCCAGCACTATTGCACCTGATAATTTCATCATTCAGTTTCCTTCGCTTTTTTCGCCTTGCGGCGCGGCTTTTTGCTTTCAGCCGCCGGAAGTCCACGGAAGGCATGTGCAGCAGGCTGCTGCCTTGCCTGATCAATCAGATTATGCAGCGTCTCCACCAGCGGCAACATAAAGTCCTGGTAGCGACACTGCTTTTCACTGATTTTGGTCAGCGTGGACTCCCAATGGGCGGTCATGTCAGGACGCGCCGCCATTTCTGGCAGTGAGTGGATCAGCGCCCGCCCGGCGGGACTGGATTGAATATAGCGCCCTTTCTTAAACAAAAAGGCGCGTTTGAACAGCAGTTCAATGATCCCGGCGCGCGTAGCTTCTGTTCCTAAACCATCGGTCGCGCGCAGCACTTTCTTTAGATCTTTATCCTGAACAAATCGCGCAATACCGGTCATGGCCGACAGCAGCGTCGCATCGGTGAAGGGTCTTGGAGGCTGCGTCTGCTTCTCTACCACCTCTCCGCGCTCGCAGAGCAGCTCATCACCCTTTGCCACCACGGGCAGCGGCGTGCCGTCATTCTCTTCATCCCGCTCTTTGCTGCCTAATAAAGCGCGCCATCCTGCCTCGGCCAGAAAACGCGCTTTGGCGACAAATTTGCCGCCAGCGATATCCAGTTCGATAACGCATTTGCGATAAATGGCATCCGGGCAAAACTGCATCAGGTACTGCGTGGCGATCAGGCGATAGATCTTGCTCTCATTCTCCGTGAGCCTGACCTGTGAACTGCGGGCGGTAGGCACGATGGCGTGGTGCGCATCCACCTTTTTATCATCCCAGCAGCGATTACGGCGGTCGCTGTCAAAGTCTGCTGGCGGCGTCAGATCGGGCTGGTGCGCATTAATGGCATTCAGTACCGCATGGCGGCCGGCAAAATGCTCATCGGGCAGATAACGGCTGTCCGAGCGGGGATAGGTAATCAGTTTGTGGGTTTCATACAGTTTCTGACAGGTATCCAGAACCACCTGGGCACTCAGTCCATACCGTTTACCAGCTTCAATCTGCAGGCTGGAGAGGGAGAAAGGCAGCGGAGCCGTGTCATTCTCTCTTTTGTCGTTATAGCTGGTCACCAGGGCAGGCTGACCGCCAATACGCGCTACGACGTGATCGGCCAGCGGGCGATGCAACAGCCGCCCCTCTTCATCCTGATAAGGCTCGCAGGAGTCGCTGGGTTGCCAGAGCGCCACAAATCGTTCATCTGCGGGCGTCACGATATGTGCTTTAACTTCGAAAAAGTCCTTCGCGACAAAGTTTTCAATCTCTTCATCGCGACGAACCACCAGCCCAAGAACCGGCGTTTGAACGCGGCCCACTGACAGCAGGCCGTCGTAACCTGCATTACGGCCCAGCAGAGTGTAAGCCCGGGTCATATTGATGCCATAGAGCCAGTCAGCCCTGGCTCTGGCGAGCGCAGAAACGCAGAGCGGGATAAACTCTTTATTCTCACGCAGGCGGCTTACCGCCCGTTCAACGGCAGAGGGATTAAGGTCATTGATCAGGCAGCGCTGAACGTTAGCCCGTTTTTCAGGCGGCAAGGCCAGATAATCCAGCACTTCATCGACCAGCAGCTGCCCTTCGCGATCGGGGTCGCCCGCGTGCACCACCACGCTTGCCTGCTCAAGCAGGCCTTTAATCACTTTAAGCTGTTTTGCCACCGAAGGACGCGGCTGCAGCTGCCATTTTTCGGGCACAATGGGCAGATCCGCCAGCGACCAGCGGGCAAAACGGCTGTTATAGCTGTCAGGCTGTGCCTGCTCCAGCAGGTGACCCACGCACCAGGTGACCATCTGATCCTGACCGCAGGCGATGAAGCCATCTCCGCGACGATGAGGTTTGGGCAGGACATCCGCTATAGCGCGGGCTAAGCTGGGCTTTTCGGCAATAAACAAACGCATCCGGCAGTGACTTCCTTCAGGAAACTCATTAATTAACGCATTATCACATTTGAGCCACTTCCCTTCGGAAATAGTGGCTTTATGGTAGCGCTTTCGTCAGGCAGGAGTAAAACTCAGGAGAGATTTCCGCAACTGTTTGCTCATTATCCCGACAAAATTCAGGGCTGGTGACAACCCTGACGGCCTGAAGCGGTTTTGTCACTCAGAAATAACTGACAAAGGGGGCGGTATCCGGTGGAAGCACCGTGGTGGAGGATTTAAGCTGTGGCGTTCCCAGGTAAAGAAAGCCCACAATGGCATCCTGTGGTCGACAGTGGAAGGCTTCGCGCACCGCCTGATGTTCGGTCCAGGCACCGCTGCGCCAGATACCGTTAAATCCCTGAGCCACCGCGGCCATTTGCATCGCCATCACGGCACAGCCAGCGGAAACCACCTGCTCCCACTGCGGGACTTTGTGATGTTCTTCGCAATGCGCTACCACGGTGATGATCATTGGCGCACGGAAAGGCGACTGCTTAGCCTTCTCAATCGCTTTCTCTTCCATGCCATCCACGCGGGCGGCATTTTCCAGCAGCGCGCTAAAGCGCTCACGCCCTTCCTTTTCCACAATGATAAAACGCCATGGCTGCAATGTGCCGTGATCGGGAGCCCGCATACCGGCACGAATGATATTCTCCAGCGCTTCGCCTGTCGGCGCTGGTTCGCTCAGACGTGAGGCTGAACGGCGATTAACCACTAAATCCAGTGCATCCATAATGACTCCTGATAATGAGTTTTATTCAGCTGAAATTAGCACAGGATGATGATTTGTTACAGCATTCCGCTTTTTCCTGCTGACAAGTTGGCCCCTGCTATTTAGGATGTCACCATCCCCACCTGGTCTGGGGCGCTCTGCCCGCCCCTGTTCCGGGTCTTTATCGCAATTATGGAGTTGATATGCGCACTTTGTGGCGATTTATCGCTGGTTTTTTTAAATGGACCTGGCGACTACTGAATTTCGTCCGGGAGTTTATCCTTAATCTTTTTTTGGTGGTTTTAATCCTGATTTGCGTGGGAATTTATTTCCAGTTCAGCAGCTCTTCCACCCCTGCCGAGCCGCAGAAAGGTGCGCTGATCGTCGACTTAAGCGGTGTGGTGGTCGATAAGCCTTCGGTCAGTAACCGACTCAGCAAAATTGGCCGCCAGCTGCTGGGCGCCAGCAGCGACAGGCTGAAAGAAAACTCACTCTTTGATGTGGTGGATGCGATCCGTCAGGCGAAAGGCGATGCCAATATTACCGGCATGGTGCTTGACCTGCGCGACTTTGCCGGTGCGGATCAACCGTCGCTGCAATATATAGGAAAAGCGCTGCGTGAGTTCCGTGACAGCGGTAAACAGATCTACGCCACGGGCGACAGCTACAGCCAGGCGCAGTATTACCTCGCCAGCTTCGCCAACAAAATCTATCTCTCCCCACAGGGAACTGTAGATTTGCATGGCTTTGCCACCAATGGCCTCTATTACAAGACGCTGTTAGATAAGCTGAAAGTAAGCTCGCATATCTTCCGCGTCGGCACCTATAAATCCGCCGTAGAACCTTTCCTGCGTGATGATATGTCCCCTGCCGCCAGAGAGGCAGACAGTCGCTGGATAGGCGAGCTTTGGCAGAACTACCTGAACACCATCTCTGCTAATCGTCAGATCACGCCTGAGCAGCTTTTCCCAGGTGCGCAGGGCGTGCTGGACGGCCTGCAGAAAGTTGGCGGTGATACGGCGCGCTATGCTCTGGAGAATAAGATGGTCGATGAACTGGCCTCGCGTTCGCTGGTTGACAGCCAGATGACGAAAATTTTCGGCTGGGATAAGCAGGCGAAGGATTTTAAAGGCACCAGTATTTATGACTATCAGGTGAAGAGTAACGGCTCCCCGGATGGCAACATCGCCGTGGTGATGGCAAACGGTGCGATTATGGATGGCGAAGAAACGCCGGGCAGCGTCGGGGGTGATACTACCGCACTGGAAATCCGTCAGGCGCGTCTCGACCCGAAAATCAAAGCTATTGTGCTGCGCGTTAACAGCCCTGGCGGCAGCGTGACGGCTTCTGAAACGATTCGTGAAGAGCTGGCTGCGGCTAAAGAAGCGGGCAAACCGGTGGTGGTTTCCATGGGCGGGATGGCCGCTTCAGGTGGCTACTGGATCTCAACGCCAGCTAACTACATCATCGCCAGCCCCAGCACGCTCACCGGCTCCATCGGCATCTTTGGCGTGATCAATACGGTAGAGAACACGCTGGATACGATTGGTGTGCATACCGATGGCGTTTCTACCTCACCCCTGGCCGATGTGGCGACCACTAAGGCTCTGCCGCCTGAAGTTCAGCAGATGATGCAGATGAGCATTGAGAATGGTTACAAAAACTTCCTGGGCCTGGTGGCGAAATCGCGCAATAAAACGCCTGAGCAGATCGACCAGATTGCCCAGGGTCATGTCTGGACCGGTAGCGATGCCAGAGCCAACGGTCTGGTGGATGCGATGGGTGATTTCGATGATGCGGTAGCGAAAGCGGCAGAGTTGGCAAAACTCAAGCAGTGGCAGCTTAGCTGGTATCAGGATGAGCCGGGCTTTATGGATATGCTCTTCAGCCAGATGAACGTTTCCGTCCGTGCTGCACTGCCGGAGGCGCTTAAGGTTTATCTGCCAGCACCGCTTTATGATGTTATGGCTTCCATGCGCAATCAGCCGGGTCTGTTTGATAACCTGAACGATCCGCAAAACCGCTATGCCATGTGCCTGACCTGTGCACAAGTAAAATAAACGCTCAGCCCGGCCATCTGGTCGGGCTGCTTTTCCCCTGTTTTCCCCTTATACTGCGCCTTTTCGGCAAGCCTGAGTAAATACATGCAAAAGAGATCCATCTACGTCGCCTATACGGGCGGGACTATTGGCATGCAGCGATCCGAACAGGGATTTATCCCGGTTTCCGGACATTTGCAGCAACAGCTGGCGAACATGCCGGAGTTTCATCGTGCCGAAATGCCCGATTTTACTATCCACGAGTACCAGCCGCTGATTGACTCTTCCGATATGACGCCGCGGGACTGGCAATCGATTGCGGATGATATACGCGCAAATTACGATCGCTATGATGGCTTTGTGATCCTGCACGGCACCGATACCATGGCCTTCACCGCCTCTGCGCTTTCGTTTATGCTGGAAAACCTTGCCAAGCCGGTCATTGTGACAGGGTCACAAATACCGCTGGAGCAGCTACGCTCGGACGGTCAGCAAAACCTGCTGAATGCCCTCTTCGTTGCGGCTAACTATCCCATTAATGAAGTTGCGCTATTTTTCAACAATACGCTGTTTCGTGGCAACCGCACGACGAAAGCTCACGCAGATGGTTTTAATGCCTTTGCGTCACCTAATCTTGCGCCGCTGCTGGAAGCAGGTATTCATATTCGTCGCCTGAATACGCCAGCAGCCCCGACAGGCACAGGGCAGCTGATTGTTCACCCCATTACTCCACAGCCGATTGGCGTAGTCACCATTTATCCCGGGATCTCTGCTGATGTGGTGAGCAATTTCCTGCTGCAACCGGTAAAAGCGCTGATCCTGCGCTCTTACGGCGTGGGTAATGCTCCGCAAAATCCTGCGTTTCTCAAAGAGCTGAAAGCCGCCTCCGATCGGGGGATTGTGGTCGTCAATCTGACGCAATGTATGTCCGGCAAGGTGAATATGGGCGGCTACGCCACCGGTAACGCGCTGGCGCTGGCTGGGGTGGTGAGTGGCTATGATTTAACAGTGGAAGCCACACTGACCAAATTGCATTTCCTGTTAAGCCAGAATCTCTCCAGTGATGAAGTCAGGCGGTTGATGCAGGTCAACCTGCGCGGAGAACTGACGCCAGATGAAAAGTGAGGTGACAATGGCTACGCAACAGGCTCTGTTGTTGATTGACTTACAGAATGACTTTTGCCACGGCGGCGCGCTGGCGGTAAAAGATGGCGATGAGGTGATTGCTGTAGCCAATCACTATGCTGGCGAGTTCAGCCAGCGAGGGCAGCCGGTGATAGCCACGCTTGACTGGCACCCCGCCAGTCATGGCAGCTTCGCCTCTAATGCGGGTGCGCAGCCGTGGACGCTGGGAGAACTGGCTGGTCTGCCACAGGTCTGGTGGCCCGATCACTGTGTGCAGCATACCTTTGGCGCTGAGTTACACCCTTTGCTCCACACGGACTTGATTACCGAGCGTGTTTTCAAGGGCGAAGATGCGCAGGTGGACAGTTACAGCGGCTTTTACGATAACGGACATCGCAAAAAAACGCCGCTGGACGCTTTGCTGAAGGCTCGGGGGATTACGGCGCTAACCGTAATGGGGCTGGCAACGGATTACTGTGTGAAATACACGGTGCTGGATGCCTTAGCCACAGGCTACAGGGTGACGGTAATTGCAGCCGGTTGCCGGGGAGTCGATCTCACGCCGGGAGACTCGGCGCGTGCGCTGGAGGAGATGAAAGCCCTGGGCGCGATCGTTCTCTGATTCACCGTTGCCAGGCAGCACTCTGGAGATAAAGTCAGTGACGATCGTTCTCTGATTCACCATTGCCAGATGAGCACTCTGGAGATAAAGCCAGTGGCGATCGTTCTCTGATTTCATCGTTGCCGGGTAGTACTCTGGAGATAAAGTCAGCGGCGATCGTTCTCTGATTTCATCGTTGCCAGGTAGCACTCTGGAGATAAAGTCAGCGGTGCTCGTCAGTGTGATAACCCTGAGCGGCGCTCAAGACACCAGGTTTTACCCTTCAGTTTTCATCTTCAACGTTCACCGCTCCGCGCGCTGGAACCCGTGTTGGTTCCGGCGCGCGGATAATTATTCCCCGGAGAATAATTTATTGCAGCCTGATGCGGGTCACGTGGTCGTCGCTGATGCCAAATTCTTCCTTGAGCTGTTTCTTACTCTTCATCACCATCTCGCCGCCTTTGCCCACGCTCATATGCTGCGGGTCATCGTTATGGCGCGCCTGCCAGAGCATAACCAGCTGCAGGCTGTTCTCTTTCTGCTCCGGCGTTAACGGCACGCCGTCGGCCCACTTGCCGGTTTCCACCGCAGTGACAAGACGCTGATACACTTCCGGCGTCATGCTGGCGATCATCTCATCAAGCTCCATATCCGCTACCCTTTAATATTGTTGCCATCTTCATCAGAGAAGCTTAGCGAGGCGGAGTTGACACAGTAGCGCTCGCCCGTAGGCTGTGGGCCATCCGGGAACACGTGCCCCAGATGCGCATCACAGTTACCGCAACGAATTTCAATGCGCTGCATACCGTGTGATTCATCCTCAATATAACGAATGGCATCGTCATGGTGAGGCTGATAAAAACTGGGCCAACCGCAGCCTGAGTCATATTTGGTTTCAGACAAAAACAGCGGCGAGTTACAGACCAGGCAATGATAGATCCCTTCGCCTTTGTTATGCAGCAGCTTGCCGGAGAACGGCGGTTCCGTGCCGCGCTGCTGAGTCACATAGCGCTGCATTTCGCTTAAATCGCTTTCTGGGGTGAATTCGTTCGGTTCTTTAGCCATTTTGCTCGTCTCAGGCAGTGTGATTCTGAAAATATCGGCTAGTATTCTAACAAATACTTAACAACGTCAGGGGATTTTTTTCTCTCAGGCGGAGTCTGAAAGTTATCTGAGGGCGAAAATGTGATTCAGATCACCCTTTGCATTCGACACCCCTTTATATTCGGGCAAGGTGTCCCCATATCGCTCTTATGCAGGGGTGGCGAAAGGCGCTTTTTGATGAATAATTCCTGTTCGCAGGTTTGATTTGTCGCAACTATTGAAGCGATTCCGCTTGACGCCTGGTAAGGTTTTTGTAATTTTACAGCCAACCTTTTATTCACTAACAACAGCTGGTGGAATATATGACTATCAAAGTAGGTATCAACGGTTTTGGCCGTATCGGTCGCATCGTTTTCCGTGCTGCTCAGCAGCGTTCTGACGTAGAAATCGTTGCAATCAACGATCTGCTGGACGCAGAGTACATGGCTTACATGCTGAAGTATGACTCTACTCACGGTCGTTTTGACGGCACCGTAGAAGTCAAAGACGGCCATCTGGTTGTTAACGGCAAAACCATCCGTGTTACCGCTGAAAGAGATCCAGCTAACCTGAAATGGGGCGAAATCGGTGTTGATGTGGTTGCCGAAGCAACCGGTATCTTCCTGACCGACGAAACCGCGCGTAAGCACATTCAGGCTGGTGCCAAGAAAGTCGTTCTGACCGGTCCATCGAAAGATGACACCCCAATGTTCGTAATGGGCGTTAACCACAAGGCATACGCTGGCCAGGATATCGTTTCTAACGCTTCCTGCACCACCAACTGCCTGGCGCCGCTGGCAAAAGTCATCAACGACAACTTTGGTATCGTTGAAGCACTGATGACCACCGTGCATGCCACCACCGCTACGCAGAAAACCGTTGATGGCCCGTCTCATAAAGACTGGCGCGGCGGCCGCGGCGCATCTCAGAACATCATTCCTTCCTCTACCGGCGCAGCTAAAGCTGTAGGTAAAGTGATCCCTGAGCTGAACGGCAAACTGACCGGTATGGCCTTCCGCGTGCCTACCCCTAACGTTTCCGTGGTTGACCTGACTGCGCGTCTGGCTAAACCTGCTTCTTACGCTGAAATTTGCTCTGCTATCAAAGCGGCTGCAGAAGGCGAAATGAAAGGCGTTCTGGGCTACACCGAAGATGAAGTGGTTTCTACCGACTTCAACGGTGAAACCCTGACCTCTATCTTTGATGCCAAAGCTGGTATTGCACTGAGCGACACGTTTGTGAAACTGGTTTCCTGGTACGATAATGAAACGGGTTACTCCAATAAGGTCCTGGACCTGATTGCTCACATCGCTAAATAAGCGACGTGAAATGTGTTGAGGGCGACTACGGTCGCCCTTTTTATTTGCTGAAATACAGGTCCGCTTATGAACGAAAAACTGTTTTCTCTTCCGGTCATCGAACAAATCAGCCCCTATATCTCACAGCGCAAAATGGGCGAGCTGCCGATCCTGGTGATTGCTCATCCCAAAGTTCGTGCAGCTGTTGCCCTGCAGGGCGCTCAGCTGGTTGCCTGGCAGCCCAGCGGCGAACAGCCTGTGATCTGGCTGAGCGAAAAAACGGCCTGGGCCGCAGGTAAAGCCATTCGGGGCGGCGTTCCCATCTGCTGGCCATGGTTTGGCCCGGCGGGTGAACCCGCGCATGGTTTTGCCCGCACGCTTCCCTGGACGCTTTCCGCCCATGATGAGAATGATGAAAGCGTGATGCTGACGCTGGTGCTGGAGAGCAACGAGCAAACCAAAAAACTCTGGCCCCATGACTTTACGCTCTTTGCCCGCTTCCGCTTTGCCGATCGCTGTGAGATAGAGCTGGAGGCCCACGGTGATTTTGAAGCAACGGCCGCCCTGCACAGCTACTTCTGCGTAGCAGATATAGCGGGCGTGGAGGTGAGCGGATTGGGTAAAAGCTTTATCGATAAGGTAAACAACGGCACTGAGGGTCGCTCAGAGAGTGGGAAACAAACCTATCCTGACCGGACAGATCGTATCCATACTCAGCCTGAAGATTGCAGCGTTATCACAGATGCAGCAGGTAAAAGAACCATCGAAGTCCATCACCACTACCAGAGTGACGTTGTCACCTGGAATCCGGGGCCAGCGCTCTCCTGCAGCATGGGAGATATGGCAAATGAGGGATATAAAACGATGGTCTGCGTTGAAACGGCGCATATCTCAAGCCCTATGGTCAGCGCTGGAGAAGCCCCTTCCCGCCTGGCTACGACAATCCGCGTGCGGAAAAACAGCTGAGTAACAGACTTTGATGGGGGAAGAGGATTCCCCCATAAGTCTCAAACCACATCCAGCGCCATTTTGCCGGTTGGCGGGGGAAAAGCGTTATTAATTTTTGTTAGCTCATCACTGGTCAGCGTGATGTTAAGCGCAGCGGCATTATCGGCAACATGCTCTTTGGTACTCGCCTTAGGAATGGCCAGCACCCCCTCTTTACGTATCACCCACGCCAGCAGCAGCTGGGCCACGCTGATGCCCTTTTGTTGTGCAATGGCGTTCAGCACGGCATGCGTCATTATCTCCTGGCGTAGCCGTCCGGCCTGAGCAAGAGGTGAATAAGCCATAACAGGGATTTGCCTTTGCTGGCAGTCGGGCAGCAAGTCATACTCAATCCCCCGCGAGGCCAGATGATACAATACCTGATTGGTTGCACAACGTTCGCCACCCTGTTCGGACAGCAGCTCACTGAGATCGTCAGTGTCAAAGTTCGACACGCCCCAGCGTAAAATTTTGCCCGCGCGCTGGAGTGATTCCATCGCCCGGATCGTCTCCTCCAGTGGGACATTTCCCCGCCAGTGCAGCAAATAGAGATCGAGATAATCGGTTTGCAGACGACGCAGGCTGCGTTCACAGGCAGCGGTGGCGTCTTCCATTCCTGCGTTCCAGGGATAAAACTTAGAGACAAGCCAGGCACTCTCTCGCCTTCCCTTCAGCGCTTCGCCCACAACCTCTTCAGCGCCTCCGTCTGCATACATTTCTGCGGTATCAATAACCTTCAGGCCCAATTCAAGACCAGACTGAAGTGCCGCGACCTCTTGTTTACGCTGGCTGGCATTCTCACCCATATACCAGGTGCCCTGGCCAATCGCAGGTAAAGCTGTCCCGTCGGAAAAGATCACATTTTTAGCCATGCTGCGCTCCTGCACGTTTGTTGATCCCCACAATTGTGCAAAAGGGCGCAAAGCGCCCTTTTTCCGTGCAGAGGATGGGGATCAGAAGGTGTAACTGATTCCTGTCCAGAGAGCGACCTGAGAATTGTTGTCGACCATTGGACTATCCTTTACCTCACTACTCAGACGCGTATAGCGGCCTGAGAGCGTGGCGTTCCAGCTTGGGCTGATAGCATAAGCTGCCGTCAACTCCAGATAGGGATTCCAGCTGCCGTCAGCCTCATAGCTGTTCAGCCCGCTGCGGCGTGACTCGCTTTTGGAAACACCATAATAGTAATCATTCTGTTTGTCGCTGCTGTAGAGCGCACCAATGCCTGGTGTCAGGCTCAGGTCGCCAAACTGGAAGCGATAAAGATAGGTAAGATCCCAGATAAAGCCATCACTATTGTCCAGCATGTCGCCCGCCACAACCGTACGCACGACGCCCCACTCCGCCGAATGACGGTAAGTCAGGCCGCCCATCATGGTCATATGACGTTTATCCAGCGCTTTCAGGCGTTTGTCTTTAGTATCGTCAGGATCAAAGTTCTGCGGTGAACCCAGGATGGTCAGCGAGAGCTGATTTTCCTGGTCTTTCCAGAGATAGTAGCCGGCGGTAAGACTGCGAACGTAAAAGCTGTCGCCTTCATAATTTACAATCGGAAAAGGGTAATAACGCCCTTCGCCACCTTTATAAGGGCTTTGGCTGTAAATAACGGATGCGCCAACGGTTAATGGATTAGCCTGCGCAACGGTGGCGGCGAAAGTGCAGGGTAAAAGCAGAGCAAGGGCGCTAACTTTGAATTGGTTCACAATTTATTCATTCCATAAATATAACAATCAGGTCTCCAGTCTATCAGCCGGGGACTTATACGTTAAAAAATTTACATCTCTTGTAGCACGTAGAATCAATTTGCGCTGCCAGCAACCTCACCGGATGGCGCGTGATTTACAAAATTCAGCCAGCCCGCGTCAGACAAGGTAAGGCCTTAGAAAGATTCTGACTTTGTTATTGAAATATCATTGAAAATCGCTGGAGGTTCAGGAAATTTCTTAAATGCCAACTACGCTTTATTGAAAGAAGCCAAGTTTTGCCGAGCAGAGTCGCCCTAAATTTTATCTCTCCCGATAAAAACGTCAGGTTGGCATAAGGGTTGCTGTACTCATTTATAAGTTCCTTCAGGGGCTGGCCACGATTAGGCTCCTGGTACCTGTGCTAAAAAAGAAAGGACGGGCATCGCTATGAATATATTCGATCACTATCGTCAGCGTTATGAAGCTGCCAAGGACGAAGAGTTCACACTGCAGGAATTTCTTACCGTTTGCCGGCAAGATCGCAGCGCATACGCCAACGCGGCAGAAAGACTTTTGATGGCTATTGGTGAGCCGGTCATGGTTGATACTGCACAAGAGCCACGCCTTTCCCGACTGTTCTCCAACCGTGTTATCGCGCGTTACCCCGCCTTTGAGGAGTTTTACGGCATGGAAGAGGCGATTGAACAGATCGTCTCTTACCTGAAGCATGCTGCTCAGGGCCTTGAGGAGAAAAAACAGATCCTTTATTTGCTGGGTCCGGTAGGTGGCGGTAAGTCTTCTCTGGCAGAACGGCTGAAGTCACTGATGCAGCGCGTGCCCATCTATGTGTTAAGCGCCGATGGCGAACGCAGTCCGGTAAACGATCATCCTCTGTGCCTGTTTAATCCACAGGAGGATGCCAATATCCTTGAAAAAGAGTATGGCGTGCCTCGTCGCTACCTCGGCACCATTATGTCTCCATGGGCTGCCAAGCGCCTGCATGACTTCGGTGGCGATATTTCCCGCTTTAAGGTGGTGAAAGTCTGGCCTTCGATTCTTGAACAGCTGGCCATCGCCAAAACAGAACCTGGTGATGAAAACAATCAGGATATCTCGGCACTGGTAGGTAAAGTGGATATCCGTAAACTGGAAAACCACGCGCAGAACGATCCTGATGCCTATGGCTATTCTGGCGCGCTTTGCCGCGCAAACCAGGGGATCATGGAGTTTGTTGAGATGTTTAAGGCGCCTATCAAGGTACTGCATCCTCTGCTGACTGCTACTCAGGAAGGTAACTATAACGGTACCGAAGGGATTTCAGCCCTGCCGTTCAACGGTATTATTCTGGCGCACTCCAATGAATCTGAATGGGTGACCTTCCGTAACAACAAAAACAACGAGGCGTTCCTTGACCGTGTTTATATCGTTAAGGTGCCCTACTGCCTGCGCGTTTCGGAAGAGATCAAAATCTACAACAAACTGCTGGATAACAGTGAGTTGACTCATGCCCCTTGCGCACCGGGCACGCTGGAAACACTGGCACGCTTTACCATCCTGTCGCGTCTGAAAGAACCGGAGAACTCCAGCACCTACTCTAAAATGCGGGTGTATGACGGTGAGAGCCTGAAAGATACCGATCCAAAGGCGAAATCGTATCAGGAGTACCGTGACTACGCTGGCGTGGATGAGGGAATGAACGGTCTTTCCACCCGTTTTGCGTTTAAAATCCTCTCACGCGTATTTAACTTTGATCATGCGGAAGTGGCGGCAAACCCTGTTCATCTTTTCTACGTTCTCGAGCAGCAGATTGAGCGCGAGCAGTTCCCTCAGGAGCTGGCAGAGAAGCATCTGGAACATCTGAAAGGCTATCTGATCCCGAAATATGCGGAATTTATCGGTAAAGAGATCCAGACCGCTTATCTGGAATCTTATTCTGAATATGGGCAGAACATTTTTGATCGCTACGTCACTTATGCGGATTTCTGGATCCAGGATCAGGAATATCGCGATCCGGATACGGGGCAGCTCTTTGACCGTGAGTCGCTCAATGCTGAACTTGAAAAGATTGAGAAACCTGCCGGGATCAGCAATCCCAAAGATTTCCGTAACGAAATCGTCAATTTCGTGCTGCGCGCCCGCGCTCACAACAGCGGCCGCAACCCGAACTGGACAAGTTATGAGAAGTTACGGACGGTGATCGAGAAGAAAATGTTCTCTAATACGGAAGAGCTGCTGCCGGTTATTTCGTTCAACGCCAAAACGTCTACGGATGAACAGAAAAAGCATGATGATTTCGTAGACCGCATGATGGAGAAAGGTTACACCCGTAAACAGGTTCGCCTGCTGTGCGAATGGTATCTGCGGGTCAGAAAGTCATCCTGACAGGTGCCTCAGAAGTCCATTACAAGGGGCCGGACAATCCGGCCCGGCTTGCAACGTTGTTTGGGGGAGTTATGGCCTATTTTATCGATCGGCGTCTTAACGGCAAAAACAAGAGCGCGGTGAACCGCCAGCGCTTCTTGCGCCGTTACAAGTCGCAAATCAAACAGTCGATCTCCGAGGCCATCAATAAGCGTTCGGTAACCGACGTTGAAAGCGGCGAATCAGTGTCAATTCCCATTGATGATATCAACGAACCGATTTTTCATCAGGGTCGCGGCGGCCAGCGCCACCGTGTTCATCCCGGTAATGACCATTTTGTCCAGAATGACCGCGTTGAACGCCCACAGGGTGGCGGCGGCGGCGGGGGAAGCGGTCAGGGTAATGCCAGCCAGGATGGCGAGGGTGCGGATGAGTTCGTATTTAACATTTCTAAAGATGAGTATCTGGATCTGCTGTTTGAGGATCTGGCGCTGCCCAATCTGAAAAAAAATCAGCATCGCCAGCTGAATGAATACAAAGTTCATCGCGCGGGTTACACCTCTAATGGGGTGCCTGCCAATATCAGCGTGGTTCGCTCTTTACAGAATTCACTGGCGCGCCGTACAGCAATGACTGCCGGTAAGCGTCGTCTTTTGGGTGAGCTGGAAGCTTCTCTGGAAGCGATTGAAAACACCGAGCCGGCGCAACTGCTGGAAGAGGAGCGGCTGCGAAAAGAAATTGCGGAACTCCGTGCGCGCATAAAACGCGTGCCGTTTATTGATACTTTCGATCTTCGCTATAAAAACTTCGAAAAGCGGCCTGAGCCTTCCAGCCAGGCAGTGATGTTTTGCCTGATGGATGTCTCCGGCTCGATGGACCAGGCTACCAAAGATATGGCGAAACGTTTTTATATCCTGCTCTATCTGTTCCTGAGCCGGACTTACAAGAACGTGGATGTGGTCTATATCCGGCACCATACGCAGGCGAAAGAGGTGGATGAGCAGGAGTTCTTTTACTCTCAGGAAACAGGCGGTACGATTGTTTCCAGCGCCCTGAAGCTGATGGATGAGGTAGTTAAAGAGCGTTATGACCCGGCTCAATGGAATATCTATGCCGCACAAGCTTCGGATGGCGACAACTGGGCGGACGACTCTCCCCTGTGTCACGAAATTCTGGCAAAAAGCATCCTGCCGGTGGTGCGTTACTACAGTTATATTGAGATTACCCGCCGCGCTCATCAGACGCTGTGGCGAGAGTATGAGCATCTGCAGGCTATGTTCGATAACTTTGCAATTCAGCATATTCGCGAACCTGAAGATATTTATCCTGTCTTCCGCGAGTTGTTTCATAAACAAGCTGAAGAAAGTTACTGATTACATTGAGTTGCTCCTGAAGCCAGTAAATCCTTTACTGGCTTTTTTCCCTCTCCGCCACGTCAAACACCTCTCAAAACGCCCTTTTCGACACTGTTTTTACTCAATCCTGTAAATAAAGCCTATTTCGTGCGCACTCACAGGCATTCAGTCTGGCGCGGAATGCGTTATTATCCTGTAGTAAAACAACTATCCACAGTGGTTAAATGATACGCGCCGGGGTTTTGACATTAACGGTACGATTACAACACACTATACAGAAAGCCCTTAAGAGACAGGAGAGTGCCCCCTTGGAAGCCAGCGCCATCTACAGTTTATTCATCATTGGTTCCGTGCTGGTTGCTGCGAGCATTTTGCTGAGTTCCTTCTCTTCAAAACTGGGTATCCCGATATTAGTTATCTTTCTCGCCTTAGGCATGCTGGCAGGCACTGATGGCATTGGGGGGATCGCTTTTGATAACTACCCCGCTGCTTATCTGATCAGTAACCTCGCCTTAGCCGTGATCCTGCTCGACGGCGGGATGCGTACCCAGGCCAGTTCGTTTAAAGTCGCTCTGGGTCCAGCTTTATCCCTGGCAACGGTGGGCGTATTGATCACCGCCGGATTAACCGGCATGGCCGCCGCCTGGCTGTTTAATCTTAATATGATTGAGGGATTTCTGGTCGGCGCCATTATCGGCTCGACGGATGCCGCAGCCGTATTCTCCCTGCTTGGCGGCAAAGGTCTTAACGAGCGCGTCAGCGCCACGCTGGAAATAGAGTCAGGCAGTAATGACCCGATGGCGGTGTTTCTGACCATTACGCTGATAGAGATGATTGAGCAGGGGCAAACCGGCCTGAGCTGGATGTTCGTGGTGCATCTTATTCAGCAATTTGGCCTGGGTATTGTGCTGGGTCTTGGCGGCGGCTGGGCATTACAACAATTAATCAACCGGGTGTCGCTTGCCAGCGGGCTTTATCCTTTACTGGCGGTCAGCGGCGGTATCCTTGTCTTTGCCCTGACGACTGTTCTCGAAGGCAGCGGTATTCTGGCCGTTTATCTCTGTGGCTTCCTGTTGGGTAACCGCCCTATTCGCAACCGTCATGGCATATTGCAAACCTTTGATGGTATGGCCTGGCTGAGCCAGATCGGCATGTTCCTGGTGCTGGGCTTGTTAGTTAATCCCAGGGATCTGTGGAATATTGCGCTACCCGCCATGATGCTTTCCGTCTGGCTGATTCTGTTCGCCCGTCCGTTATCCGTTTTCGTTGGCCTGCTGCCCTTCAGGGGCTTCAGTACTCGTGAACGCTTCTTTATCAGCTGGGTGGGACTGCGGGGCGCGGTTCCCATTATTCTTGCCGTGTTTCCGATGATGGCCGGGTTGCCTCACGCATCGCTGTTTTTCAACATCGCTTTCTTTGTGGTGCTGGTTTCATTGATGGTTCAGGGAACGTCTCTGGGCTTCGCTGCGCGCAAAGCTCGCGTGGTAGTACCGCCGCTGGCCTCACCCATCTCCCGCATCGGGTTAGATATTCATCCTGAGAATCCGTGGGAACATTTTGTCTATCAATTAGGTGCCGATAAGTGGTGTGTTGGCGCCGCTCTGCGTGACCTGAAAATGCCCAGAGAGACGCGGATTGCCGCTCTGTTCCGCGATAATCTGCTGCTACACCCTACCGGCAACACGCGCCTGAAAGAAGGTGATGTGTTATGTATCATCGGCCGTGAGAAAGATCTGCCCGCGCTCGGCAAACTTTTCAGCCAGTCGCCGCCGGTATCGCTGGATCAGCGCTTCTTTGGCGATTTCATTCTGCAGGCAGATGCGCGCCTGCATGACGTCTCTGAAATTTATGGTATCGATCTGGATGAAGAGACCAATGTCCATCAAACGCTGGGACATCTGATAGCTGGAATGATTGGCGGCGCACCGGTAGTGGGCGATCAGGTGGAGTGGAAAAATATGATCTGGACGGTGGCAGAAAAAGAGGCCAATGAGATAGTGAAAATTGGTGTAAGGGTCGCTGAAGAGAAAGTTTAATGTCGTGAGTGCCAAGACCTGGAACATTCCTGGCCTTACTGGCTCGATCTCCTGCAGATAGCGTCTACGCTTAAAGTTCGTGTGTGGTAATTAAAGGAGTGAATCATGGGTCATGTTGTAAAGATTGGTCGCTATGAGATCATCGATGCAGAGCTGGATGCGGAAAATCTGGATACCGTGAGTATTCCCTGCACGACTAATCCCGCCCTGAGCTATCAGCTGGATGGCTGGGATAACGAAACCAGCGTCCCGGCGTGGATTGACGGAGAGCCTGTGGAACTTGCCATTGGTCATTATGATAAACAACAGGATCGCTGGATATTAAAAAAGCCAGCCTGAGTCTATTTCCCTCTCACCGTTGCGGTTAATCGTAGCGGTGAATTGATCTCTGAATTGCCGCCATTTTGTTATTATTCCGTCATACAAACCAGAATATTCTCTTTTTACCTCCCCTGATTACTTTCTGTTTTTTCTCATTTTAATTTAGTTTACCCCCAGCGTTTTTTAGGAATTTCCCGTATTAACTAACACAAATAACTCCTGCATACTCTTTGTACTGCTTCATGATGAAACAGGTGATGTCTTTGCGTTTGTATGTTTCATTACTGTCCGATCTGTCCCGACCACATTAAGCGATAAAAGAAGAATTAATTATTGATGCTACAGGAATTAGCATTAATAACGTTACTCCTGATCGTGTGTTTTAACCCCGTCAGGGCACTGATTCTTATTGAAAAGAGAGCAGGCATTATGGCAAGTACTCTGGTACTGAACAATCGTCGCCGCACCTTTAGCGGCACCCGAAAAAACATTATTGCCAAGGTTGCATTAAGTCTTTCAGATTTAATCTCGATTAATCTTGCCCTGTTTTTATCGGCGGCTACCGTACAAGGTATTTGGGGTAATTTAGATGTTTTTATCCCGCCTCAGGAAGTTAAGGTACGCTTTATTGCCCAGTTCGTTATGTCGGTGGTTTGTACGGCCTGGTTCTGGATGCGTTTACGACATTATACCTACCGCAAACCGTTCTGGTTTGAACTGAAAGAAGTGATCAAAACGCTGGTGATATTTTCTCTTCTTGATTTGGCGCTGATCGCCTTTTCAAAATGGGATTTCTCCAGAATGTTATGGAGTTTCACCTGGGCCTACGCCCTGATTCTGGTTCCCCTGCTGCGCTCAAGCGTTAAGCACGCCATTCTTAAAGCGGGTCAGTGGCAGAAGCAGACCATTATCATCGGTTCCGGTAAAAATGCCCGGGAAGCCTATGCCGCGCTGCAAAGTGAAGAGCTGCTGGGTTATGAGGTGCAAGCCTTTGTAGCCGCAAATGGACATACCGGCGCGGACAATCTTAACGGCGTACCGGTTATCACCTTAAAAGATATCGTCTGGGATACCGTTGACCTGGAAAATACCCAGTTCATTGTGGCGATGGAATATGAGCAGCAGGGCATGCGTGATATGTGGCTGAAGCTGCTTTCAAAGAAAAAGTGTCGCTCCGTTTCGGTTGTGCCCACGCTGCGTGGCGTGCCGCTGTATGGCACTGACATGTCCTTTATCTTCAGCCACGAAGTGATGATCCTGCGGGTCAGTAATAATCTGGCAAAACGCTCTTCCCGCTTCCTGAAACGCACTTTCGATGTGGTTGTGGCCTCTATGCTGCTGCTGTTCCTCGCCCCGGCATTTGCGCTGATTTGCTGGATGGTCGGGCGTGATGGTGGCAACAAAATTTATGGTCACGAGCGCGTGGGTCAGGATGGCAAAAAATTTAAATGTCTGAAGTTCCGCTCGATGGTCACCAATTCCAAAGAGGTGCTGGAGGCGTTGCTGGCGACCAGCGAAGAAGCTCGTCGTGAATGGGATAAAGACTTTAAGCTCAAGAACGATCCTCGCGTCACTAAAATTGGTGCGTTCCTGCGTAAAACCAGCCTTGATGAGCTGCCGCAGCTCTGGAACGTGATCCGTGGCGAAATGAGCCTGGTGGGGCCTCGTCCGGTCATCGAAGCGGAGCTGGAACGTTATGCGGGTGATGTTGATTACTATCTGATGGCTAAACCCGGTATGACCGGTCTGTGGCAGGTCAGTGGCCGCAATGATATCGACTATGATACCCGCGTCTACTTTGACTCCTGGTATGTGAAAAACTGGGCGCTCTGGACCGACATTGCTATCCTGTTCAAAACCGCAGGCGTGGTGTTGCGTCGGGATGGCGCATACTGATCGATAAGTGAGAGTCATGCCCACAGTAGCGGGCATGACTCTCGCCTCTCCTTAAAATTGTTCGCTCTCCCCTTTTCTTTTCACGCAGTTGACACTACCCTGTGCGGCTTGCTTTTTAACGGATGCCGTCACGCACGATGCAAAAATTTACCCTTCTTCTTCTCAGCCTGGTGCTGCTGGCGCCGCTGGGCATTGATCTCTATCTGCCCACTCTGCCTGAGATTGCCACCGGCCTGAATACGCCGGTGACCACGATTCAGACCACTATCCCACTCTTTTTGCTGGTGATGGGATTGGGTCAGATTGTCGCCGGTCCGCTGGTTGATAATCTAGGCAGAAAGCCCATTGCCCTCGCCGGGCTGCTGCTCTACATAATTGGCAGTATTCTGGCTGCAACCGCTACCGGCTGGCCGCAGTTCCTCACCGCGCGAATCATTCAGGGCTGTGCCGTTTGCTGTACCGCAGTGGTGGCGTTTAGCGGCGTGCGGGATCGCCTTGAGGGTGATGACGCGGCAAAAGCTTATGGCTTCCTTAATGGCGCGCTGAACATCGTTCCTGCACTGGCTCCCATGCTCGGTGGCTTTCTGGCGGATGCCTTTGGCTGGCGTGCGCCGTTCTGGTTCCTGACTGGCTATGCGTTGGTGATTAGCTTGCTGATCCTGCGTTTCCTGCCGGAAACGCGGCCGGCGGGTACGCTTGCGGTAAAAGGTCTTCCGCTACGCCAGTATGCACAAATTCTGCGGCAGCCGCGCTTTCTGGCGTTTACCTTTGCCAACGCGGGCGCGATGGGGATGGTCCTGACCTACGTTTCTCTGGCGCCACAGGTGCTGATGACAGAAGGCAAGCTTTCTGCCCTGCAGTTTTCCGTGGCTTTTGGGGCTAACGGTTTCTGGATCATGTTGGTAAGCGTGCTGGTGAATAAAATGATCCGCAAGCTGGGCAGGCCGATTTGCCTGGCGCTCGGCAGCCTGGCCATGGCGACAGGTGCAATGACCATGTGGGCCGGGATGCTGATATTTCCCACAGAGATGCAGACAAACTGGGCACTCTATATGTTCCCGGTGGCCATTTCTGTTGCCGGGCTGGCTTTCACCGTGGGGCCGGCCACCAGCTATGCGTTAGAGCCTTATCAGCAGCAGGCGGGCGTAGCCTCTGCGCTGGCGGGCTTTATTCAGATGGCTGGGGGATCATCCGCAGGCTTGCTGGCTATGGCGCTTCCGCTGAGCGAAAAGCTGGCGCTGAGCGCCATGATGGCGCTGGGCGCGATCCTCGCCGCGCTGGCGTGGAGATACAGTAAAAAAGTGCGCGGCACGCTGACCGCGCTGAAAACTAACTGACTTTAACCGGTACCCGTGGAGCTAAGGCGCACATCAGCTCATAGCCCACGGTGCCGGAAGCAGCGGCCACATCATCAATTTTTATGTTATTTCCCCACAGCTCCACCTGGCTGCCAATGCCTGCCTGCGGACAAGGGGATAAATCTACCGTAATCATATCCATGGAGATCGCGCCCACGGTGTGGGTCAGCACGCCATCCACCCAGACAGGCGTACCGGTTGGGGCATGACGCGGATAACCATCTGCATAACCACAGGCCACTACGCCAATGCGCTGTTCACCGGCAGCCTGATAGCGTGCGCCATAGCCTACGCGATCCCCTGCTTTCAGCGTCTGTACACCGATAATCTCGCTGCTCAGCGTCATAACAGGTTTCAGCCCGCTTCCCGCAATGTCCTGCCACCGTCCGCCTGGCGATGCGCCATAAAGGATAATACCAGGACGCACCCACTGATAATGCGTTTGCGGATGCCAGAGCGTGGCGGCGGAATTGGCCAGGGAGCGCATGCACGCCAGACCTTCTGCGGCCTGCTCAATACGTTTTAGCGGTTCAACGATACCTTCACTGCTCTCAGCTTCAGCAAAATGAGCCATCAACGTCATCTCGCCCACGTTCGCAATAGCGCGCAGTTTATGCCAGGCCTGCTGAACCTGCTCCGGCTGAAAACCCAGCCGGTTCATACCGCTGTTCATCTTGACATAAATATCCAGCGGCGCAGAGAGTCTGGCCTTAGCCAGCGCCTGGATCTGCCAGTTGCTGTGTACGCTGGTGGTCAGGCGATAGCGATCGAGGATCGCCAGCTCATCGGCGTGGAAGAAGCCTTCCAGCAGCAGTATGGGCTTTTTCCATCCCTGTTCACGCAGCAGAATCGCCTCTTCCAGGTTCAGCAGCGCAAAACCATCCGTGTCGGCGAGGCTTTGCCAGACCCGATCAATACCGTGACCATACGCATTGGCTTTGACCACTGACCAGAGGCGTGAATGAGGTGCGGCCTGGCGAGCTATCGCCAGGTTCTGTCGCAACGCGCTGGTATCTATGCTGGCGACAATCGGACGAGACATGACTTCTCCTGATTCTCAATACGGGACGAGATTAACGAGCCGCGTGTAGCGGGCCCAGACTCGGGTAAAATCCCGGCAAATAACGCATTACCGACAGATCGTCTGCGGCAATGGCTGGCATTCGTCCCGAGATAATATCAGAAAGTAGCTGTCCGGAACCGCAGGCCATCGTCCAACCGAGCGTTCCGTGACCGGTATTCAGAAAAAGATTTTTCAGCGGAGTACGCCCTACAATCGGCGTACCGTCAGGCGTCATGGGGCGGAGCCCTGTCCAGAAGCTGGCCTGCGTGATATCGCCGCCCTGCGGAAAGAGATCGCCAACCACTTTCTCCAGCGTCTCTCTGCGTGCAGGCAGCAGCTTGGTGTTATAGCCCACAATTTCCGCCATTCCACCCACACGGATGCGGTCATCAAAACGGGTAATTGCCACTTTATAGGTTTCATCCAGAACGGTAGAAACGGGCGAAGCCGCGGCATTTTTAATCGGGATGGTCAGCGAATATCCTTTCAGCGGATAGACAGGAATGCTGACGATATCCCTGAGCAGGCTGGTGGAGTAAGAGCCAAACGCCACCACGAACGCATCAGCGGTGACCGTCTCTGCACCACACTTCACGCCCACAATTTTGTTGCCCTCCTGCAGCAAGGCATCCACCGGCGTAGCGAAGCGGAAGGTAACGCCAGCGCCAGCCGCTTTCTCAGCCAGGCGCTGAGTAAAGAGCTGACAGTCACCGGTTTCATCGTTTGGCAGCCGCAACCCACCGGTGAGTAGATGTTGCGTGGCAGCCAGCGCAGGCTCAGCTTCTGCCAGCCGGGCCGCTTCCAGCAACTCATAAGGCACACCCGCCTCCTTCAGAACGGAGATGTCTTTGGTCGCGCTTTCAAACTGCTGGCTGGTGCGGAAGAGTTGCAGCGTCCCGCCCTGCCGCCCTTCATAGGCAATGCCGGTTTCCTGACGCAGCAGTTTCAGGCAGTCGCGACTGTATTCGGCAATCCTGACCATGCGACTTTTGTTTTGCTGGTAGTGGCGCATGTCGCAGTTGCGTAGCATCTGCCACATCCACTCCAGCTGGAAGCGGCTGCCGTCGGGACGGATTGCCAGCGGGGCATGGCGCTGGAACATCCATTTTATCGCCTTAAAAGGAACGCCCGGTGCCGCCCAGGGCGCTGCATACCCTGGCGAAATCTGCCCGGCGTTTGCTGCGCTGGTTTCCAGCGCCACGCCAGGCTGGCGATCGATTACTGTCACCTCATGCCCGGCCTGCGCCAGATACCAGGCGCTTGCCACACCTACAACACCACTACCCAGAATGACAATCCGCATAACTGCCCCACCGCCGTTTCGAAAAGAGGAATAAACTGCTTGATTGCGACCGTGCCGGTTTAAAACACTGCACCACCAGAGGCAACATCGCGCTGACATATTTCACATCTTTTTCACTCTTAAGGGTAATGAAAAAGGGATGCCATGCGATATTCGAAATTTAATTCTGAAAACGTGCGGTAAAAAGCAGCATATATTTGCAGGCTTGCTATTTTTCACCCTTCTCAGCAGAAAGTGGTTTGCTCATAACTTTCTCTTATATACAGAATATAATCCTGTTAAATAGCGTTCAGCTCACATTTCGCGTGACGTAAAGATTATTTTTTTCTACCTGCTCACTTTTTCTGTCGAAGATTTCCATTGTATTCATCTGAGCGATCGGAGAGAGTGAACTATCATTGAGATATTGGCTTTAATTCCAGGCTTGTTTTTGTGTCAGCTATGGCACCGACAGGTCGAGATAAAAACGGATGTTTTGTCGCTACGTGTTGTAACGTCGAAAACCGGTTTTTAAAAAGGGGTGCGCTATGACGACTATCTTTGACGATCCCATTAAGGACAGCAAACGACTCAGTGATGGACCTGACTGGACCTTCGATCTGCTTGATGATTATCTGAAAGAGATCGACCGCGTCGCCAAGCTCTACCGGCTTGAAACTTACCCTCATCAAATTGAAGTCATCACCTCTGAACAAATGATGGATGCCTATTCCAGCGTCGGAATGCCTATTAATTATGCCCACTGGTCCTTCGGTAAAAAATTTATCGAAACGGAACAGCGCTATAAGCATGGTCAACAGGGTCTGGCGTATGAAATTGTGATCAACTCCAACCCCTGTATTGCTTATCTGATGGAAGAGAACACCATCACTATGCAGGCACTGGTGATGGCGCACGCCTGTTACGGACATAACTCCTTCTTCAGGAATAACTACCTGTTTCGCAGCTGGACGGATGCCAGCTCTATCGTCGATTACCTGATTTTCGCCCGTAATTACATTACCCAATGCGAAGAGCGTTACGGTATGGAAGAGGTGGAAAAGCTGCTCGACTCCTGCCATGCACTGATGAATTACGGCGTCGATCGTTATAAACGGCCGCAAAAAATCTCGCTGCAGGAAGAGAAGGCTCGCCAGCAGAGTCGGGAAGAGTATCTGCAAAGTCAGGTGAACATGTTGTGGCGTACTTTGCCGCGACGTGAAAAAGAAACCACCCAGGCCCAGGAGGCGCATTACCCTTCAGAGCCGCAGGAAAACCTGCTCTATTTTATGGAGAAGAATGCGCCGCTGCTGGAGCCGTGGCAGCGTGAGATTTTGCGTATTGTGCGTAAGGTCAGCCAGTACTTTTACCCGCAGAAGCAGACGCAGGTGATGAACGAAGGCTGGGCTACCTTCTGGCATTACACCATCCTGAATCATCTGTATGACGAAGGGAAAGTCTCTGAGCGCTTTATGCTTGAGTTCCTGCACAGCCATACCAACGTGGTTTATCAGCCGCCTTACAACAGCCAGTGGTACAACGGCATCAACCCTTATGCACTCGGTTTTGCCATGTTCCAGGACATCAAGCGCATTTGTGAAGAGCCTACGGAGGAAGACCGCTACTGGTTCCCCGATATTGCAGGCAGCGACTGGCTGGAAACACTGCATTTTGCCATGCGGGAATTTAAGGATGAGAGTTTTATCAGCCAGTTCCTCTCACCCAAAGTGATGCGCGACTTCCGACTGTTTACGGTAATGGACGATGACCGTAATAACTTCCTGGAGATTGCCGCCATCCACGATGAGGCGGGTTATCGGGCCATCCGCCAGCAGCTTTCGGCACAGTATAATCTGAGTAATCTGGAACCCAATATTCAGGTTTATGATGTGGATCTGCGCGGAGATCGCTCGCTGACGCTGCGCTATGTGCCTCACAGCCGCGCGCCGCTGGACAAGAGCCGCAGGGAAGTGCTGAAGCATGTGCATCGTCTGTGGGGCTTTGACGTCCATCTTGAGCAGCAAAATGAAGATGGCAGCACCGAGTTGCTGGATCGTTGCCCTCCGCGTCCCTCCACGCTGTAAACAGTTATAAAAAAGCCGGTTCACGCTGAACCGGCTTTTATTTGCCTGCTTACCGACGCTGTGGCGGTAAATCCGTTGGCATACTGTTTTGCATGCCGTGCCAGATTTCCCCACTTCGCCGTCCGTAATCCCGAACCGCATCAACAATTTTATCAAACTGCTCATTCTGACAAATGGTCATCAACTGCTGATAAAAGTCGCGTGCCAGCTGGCGTGCTTCAGGATTAGAGAAATAGTGTCTTCCCACGCGGGTATAAAGCCCTTTAAGGCCATTGAGGATCAAACCGTAAATAGGATTACCGGAAGCAAAGGCCAGGCCGCGGAAAATGCTGTAGTCGAGGTCGGTGTACGCCTCCGCTTTATCTTCCACATTCTTTGCCGTTTCCAGCACCTCTTTCGCTTTTTCCGGATAAGTGCGGATAGCGCGGCGAATAAAGATAGAGGAGATGTTAGTGCGCACGGCAAGCAGGTTATCAATCAGCTGAGGGACGCTGTCATGATCTAACCGGGCCAGCGTTTCCAGAATGCTGAGACCGGACGTTTCCCAGAAATTGTTCACGCGGGTTGGCTTACCATGTTGAATGGTTAACCATCCGTCACGAGCAAGGCGCTGGAGGACTTCACGCAAGGTAGTACGGGTCACACCAATCAGTTCAGAAAGCTCGCGTTCCGCTGGCAGAATCGACCCTGGCGGGAAGCGACTGTTCCAGATGCTTTCAATAATATACTCTTCAGCGAAACCCGCAGGGCTCTGCGCCTTAATGACCATAGCGTTCTGTTTCCGTTGCGTTCAGGAGTGCAAATATGTAGCTCATCATACCAGATGCCCCGGCAATGACCTAGACTGCCAGCCGCCGAAAAAGGCGTCTGTCCCGCATAATTTTAAAAAAGACCCAGCCGTTACAGGTTGGCTATTTTTCACTTCCCATGGAGATTGCCTCTCAACCGGCAATAAATCCCTTTTATTGCACCGCTGTTTAACATAAGTCATTTTCAGTCTTAAATTTTTCCTGGTGTGGCTGGCACGGCCGGGCTTTTAGTTTACACTGCCGGTTGCACGCCCATCACATGGAATGATTATGTTGCGATATCTGAATAGCTGTTCCCGCGGCCGCGGTGCCTGGCTGCTGCTGGCCTTTACGGCTTTTGCCCTGGAAATGGTCGCACTCTATTTTCAGCACGTCATGATGCTAAAACCCTGCGTAATGTGTATTTATGAACGTTGTGCCCTGTTTGGCATTATGGGCGCGGGCCTGGTGGGTGCCATCGCGCCTAAAACGCCTCTGCGCTGGGTTGCTATCCTGATCTGGATCTACAGCGCCTGGGAAGGCGTCCGGCTCTCCTGGGAACATACCATGATCCAGCTGCATCCAAACCCCTTTGTTACCTGTGATTTTGCCGCCCGCTTCCCTGGCTGGCTTCCCCTGGATAAATGGCTGCCCTCAGTATTCGTTGCGACCGGAGACTGTGCCGAGAAGCAGTGGTCATTATTAACGCTGAGTATGCCGCAATGGCTGACAGGGATTTTTGCCGCCTTTCTTATCGTCGCCCTGCTGGTACTTATTGCACAGCCGTTTAAACCCAAACGCCGCGATCTCTTCTCACGCTAACGCGCACTATTACGCCTTAAGCCCGCACTGAGCGGGCTTTTCGCAGCCGCCCCGATTATTTGATCGATACGTAAGGCGCTACTATGCTGAATTTACTTAACAAAACAGAAGGATGGGGTATGAAACATATTGTTTTAGCGCTGGCGCTGGCCTGTAGCGCAGCCACTGTTTCTGGCTGCGCTCCACGAGACGATATCCATTCACCGCCACCAGCACCGCCAGGTGGCCATCAATTGCCTGGCGCGCCCGGCGGAAGTGACCCTGTGGGTCAGCCACAGGCCAGACAAGTGCAGACCGCCCCCTGATTTACTGGCAGGATCTGTATGCTTTGGACAAAAAAAAGCCGCCAGATTTGCAGGCGGCTTTTTTGTTTAGCGATGAGGCCGGTTAATAATGTGCTCTTCCCAGTCCCGCACTTCGCTCTCCCGCACGGCAATGTGCCGAACTGAGATACGCTCTGCGTGCATCGCCGCTTTTGAGCCGCTGCGCAGAGGATGCCAGACCGGCAGGTTTTTACCTTCAGCCAGCAGCCGATAGGCACAGCTTGGCGGCAGCCAGGAGAAAGTCGGCAGATTCTCGCGCGTCAGCTTAATGCAGTCTTCTTCATAGTCGAAGCGACGCTCATAGTTGCGGCACTGGCAGGTTTTGATATTGAGCTGGTTGCAGGCCACGTTAGTGAAGTAGATTTCATCCGTGTCGGCGTCCTGCAATTTGTTGAGACAGCACTGGCCACATCCGTCACACAAGGATTCCCATTCCTCATCACTCATTTGTTCCAGCGTTTTCCGCTGCCAGAAAGGGGTCTCAGTCATGTTCGGTGTCCCGTTTAAGTAAAAGCCCGCACCTTATAAACAGTTCGGGCTTCAGTTGCAAGTCTTACAGCACGCGGGTAGAGACACCCCGGTCACCCAGCGTGGCTTCAAGCGTATCGCCAGAAGCCATGGGACCAACGCCTTCGGGCGTGCCGGTCAGGATAATATCGCCCGCGCGCAGAGTGAAAAATTTGCTCATATATGCAATCAGCGGCACGATTTTGTGGATCATCTCGGCGGTATTACCCTGCTGACGCACTTCGCCGTTGACGATCAGCTTCAGCTCCACGTTCTGTGGGTCGGCAGCAAACTCGCTGACCGGAATAAAGCCAGAGATTGGACAGGAGTTGTCAAAGCCTTTGGCTTTTTCCCAGGGCTGACCCGCTTTCTTAAAGCTCGCCTGCAGATCGCGCAGCGTAAGATCCAGCGCAATGCCGTAACCCGCAATGGCTTTGGTTACATGCTCTTCCGAAGCGTTCTTAAGGGTAGAGCCAATCAGCACCGCCAGTTCGACTTCGTGATGCACGGCGCCAAAATCTTCAGGAATTGACAGGGGCTGGCGAATATCGCACAGCGCCGTATCAGGTTTGATAAACAGCACCGGCTCGGCAGGCGTTGCGCTGCCCATCTCTTTAATATGCTTAGCATAGTTGCTGCCCACGCAGACCACTTTGCTCACCGGATAATCCAACAACGCGCCCTGCCAGTTATGATGCTGATACATACCTTTCCCCTGCTTATGTTGAGGTGTGATGGCCCTGTAGCGGCCACCCTGCCGTTATTGAGAAATCGCGTCCGCCATCATGCCGATGCTGATAGCGAAATAATAGGATCGATTCCAGCGCATAATGGTGCGGAAATTGTCATAAACCATGAACACCCGGCCAGGAATATCATCTGGCGTAACGATCCAGGCACGTTGATGGGTATCAGGAAGATTCTGGTCGCTGTTCAGACGAATACCCAGTTTTTCCCATTCCCCCACGGTTTTAGACTGCCCCTCTTTCAGCCCGGCCATTTCCGGCACAAAGTCCACCGGCAGGATCACTTCCCTGCCCCAACTTTCACCCGGTTTCCAGCCCTCTTTCGCCAGATAATTGGCGGTGGAAGCAAAAACGTCGTCCACGCTGTTCCAGATATCTATCTTGCCATCGCCGTCGCCATCTGCGCCATAGCGCATAAAGGAACTGGGCATAAACTGGTTTTGCCCCATTGCTCCAGCCCAGGAGCCTTTCATCTCATCTGCGGCGATATGCTGCTGCTGAATGATTTGCAGCGCAGCAAAGAGCTCTTTGGTGAAGAAGGCTTCACGGCGACCCTCAAAGGCCAGCGTGGCGAGCGCAGAGATCACATCTTCACGCCCCTGGATTTTACCAAAGCTACTCTCCATGGCCCAAAGCGCAACGATATATTGCGGCTGCACGCCAGAGCGCTGAGCAATCGGCATCAGTTGTGCCTGGTAACGCTGTAAACTCTCACGCCCTTGCTGGATCTTCTTCTCCGTCATCACCCGGGAAAGGTAGTCACTCAGCGTCACTTTTTGTTCAAGCTGATTGCGATCTGAGTTAATAACATGATCCACAAAATGAACGTTGGCAAAAGCGCTCTCCAGCGTGCTCTGATCGACTCCCTGCTGGCGAGCCTGCGCTTTTAGCTGCTCAACATAAGCGGGGAACTCAGCCGGATTACGACCCTGGGCTGCCAGGGTGGTTTTTGTCGGTGCCTGCAGGAACCCCCCTTTCGCCGGTGCAGGCGTTGCAGTCCGGGCGGGAACAGGCGCTTCCGGGGCGGGTGCAGCACTATTTTTACTGGCGCATCCAGCCAGAATCAGGGAAAAAATAACAGTACTGAGGGATGTAAGCTTCATGCGGGCATCCTTTTTTTGCTGGTGCCGCCACAATTAAAATCGGGAAGATTGCAGCCGTGACGGCGATATATTTTGCAGATGATTCCTAATTAAACTTCTTTACTCTTTGTCCAGATGGCTCTTAAGCAGACTTTCGATTGGCGGAGGGACCTGTAAATAAAACCCCTGCTCTTCAAGTGACGCTTTTACTTTAGACAAATCAGCGTTCGCCAGCTTTTTGCTGCCGTCCAGCGGCAGCATCATCGCCAGCTGCGGTTTACCAAAGCCCTGCAGCAGTTCAGCCGGTACGCGCGAGAAATCGTCTTTTTTTTCGACATAAAGATAAGTCTGGTCACGCTTGCTGCTTCTGTAGATCACACAAAACATATTTTTTACTCGAATTAACCTGGATGGTGACTTGCCTGAATATAGCAGTAACTATACCATGCTTGCAGAACTTCGGAATATTGCCCCAACCCGATTAAATGTCCGTTTAACGACATAAATTTGCTGGGACACGAAATAACAGGACTGAGCCGCGACAGATGTCACAAACGCCAATTGAGTTAAAAGGCAGCAGTTTTACCCTGTCTGTTGTGCACCTTCATCATGCCGATCCAGAAGTGGTTCGTCAGGCATTACAGGACAAAATCAATCAGGCTCCCGCCTTCCTGAAAAATGCCCCGGTTGTTTTGAACATGGCTTCACTCACGGGTGAAGTAAACTGGCGGCTCATGCAGCAGGCCATCGTCTCCACGGGCCTGCACATTGTTGGCGTTAGCGGCTGCAAAGACGAGTCGTTGAAGCGCATCATCACCCGCGCAGGTTTGCCGTTGTTGTCGGAAGGCAAAGAGCAGAAACAAACCGTTGAGGTCGTTGAACCTGCCCAGCCAGTTGAAACTCCCGCCGTTAAAACAAGGGTAATCAATGCCCCGGTCCGGTCCGGACAACAGATTTATGCCAAAAACTGTGATTTGATTGTGACCAGCAGCGTCAGCGCCGGCGCTGAACTTATCGCCGATGGCAACATCCATATTTATGGCATGATGCGCGGACGCGCGCTGGCAGGAGCCAGTGGCGATCGTGAGTGCCAGATCTTTTGTACCAGTTTGTCAGCTGAGTTGGTCTCTATTGCCGGTGAATACTGGATAATGGACCAAATCCCGGCTGAATTTTTTGGAAAAGCGTCACGCCTCTGCTTAAGCGATGGCGCCCTGACTATACAGACATTGAACTAAGCCAGGCTCACGAGCCCTTTCTTTGCTTAAGGAAATTATTATATGGCACGCATTATTGTAGTTACATCGGGTAAAGGAGGCGTGGGCAAGACCACGTCCAGCGCGGCCATCGCTACCGGTTTAGCCCAGAAGGGCAAAAAGACCGTGGTTATCGACTTCGACATCGGTTTGCGTAACCTCGATCTGATTATGGGTTGTGAACGTCGCGTGGTTTACGACTTTGTTAACGTGATACAGGGCGATGCCACCCTGAATCAGGCGCTGATTAAAGATAAACGCACTGAAAAGTTGTTCATCCTGCCTGCTTCACAAACTCGCGACAAAGATGCCCTGACGCGTGATGGGGTGGAAAAAGTTCTGAATGACCTCACCGAGATGGAGTTCGACTTCATTGTCTGCGATTCACCCGCTGGTATTGAAACGGGTGCGCTGATGGCGCTCTATTTTGCTGACGAAGCGATTATTACTACCAACCCGGAAGTCTCTTCAGTACGTGACTCTGACCGCATCCTGGGCATCCTCTCTTCAAAATCCCGCCGGGCCGAAAACGGACAGGAACCTATTAAAGAGCACCTGCTGCTGACCCGCTACAATCCAGGCCGCGTTAACCGTGGTGATATGCTGAGCATGGAAGATGTGCTGGAAATTCTGCGTATCCCGTTGGCAGGCGTTATTCCTGAAGATCAGTCCGTGCTGCGCGCGTCAAACCAGGGTGAGCCGGTGATCCTGGATGCCGAGTCAGATGCGGGCAAAGCCTACGCCGATACCGTCGACCGAATTCTCGGTGAAGAACGCCCCTTCCGCTTCATTGAAGAAGAGAAGAAGGGCTTCCTGAAACGCCTGTTTGGGGGATAAACCATGGCCTTACTCGATTTCTTTTTATCCCGTAAAAAGAGCACAGCCAATATAGCCAAGGAACGGCTGCAGATTATTGTGGCAGAACGCAGGAGGGGCGACAGTGAGCCCCACTATCTGCCGCAGCTGAAAAGGGATATTCTGGAAGTTATCTGCAAATATGTGAAGATTGATCCGGAAATGCTGAGCGTTAAGCTGGATCAAAAGGATGATGATATTTCAATTCTGGAGCTGAACGTTACGCTCCCGGAGGCAGAAGAAGCGCCGAAATGATCCTCTCCTGCGCCTGATTTTCCCCTGCTTTCGTGCAGGGGAAAAATGCTCAGGTCAGTACGCCTTCAGGATTGTTGCGATCCCGTCGTGAAGCAGTGCGCCCCGCCATCCCTTCAACAGTTCAGGTTCAGACTCCTGCGGTTTTAAACGCCAGTGCCAGCTCAGGAGCTGGTTGATTTGACGACGTGAAGCGAGAAGCTCCTGACCAATGCCCTCTTTTTCCGCCACCTCTGCCATCAACGCTTTCAGCTCTTTGAAGACTTTTTTGTAATCTGGATTATCAATCAGATTTGCCACAGGCTCCGGCAGCTCGCTCTCATCCAGCTCATTAGCTTTGGCCACCATCGCTACCAGCGCTTTGCCATGGAAGCGGATCTCCTGCCCGGCCAGGCCTAAATGATCCAGTTCGCCCAGCGAGCCAGGCATATAACGGGCGACTTTCCACAAATTCTCTTCACGCACCACAAAGTTCACCGCCATATCTTTCTCACGGGCCAGCTCAAGCCGCCAGGCCGCCATCAGACGCAGCGCCGCCAGCTGGCGCGGACGAAGCTGCCACGCATTAGTGATATCGCGGTAAGCCTCTTCAGGTGCCACAACTCTCTGACGGCGCTGGCACAGCAGACTGCACTCGTTCAGGGCTGCATCCAGAGTGCCCGCTTCCCGCGCTTCATTCATCAGTTTCTGCGCAATCGGCAGCAGATAGTAAACATCTGCGGCGGCATATTCACACTGCCTGGCCGTCAACGGACGGGCAAGCCAGTCGGTACGGGATTCACTCTTATCCAGCGCGATGCCGGTATAGGATTCAACCAGCGTTGCAAAGCCGCAGGAGAGCGGTCGACCAGTAAATGCTGCCAGGATCTGCGTGTCGATCATCGGGGTTGGTAACACACCATATTCGTGAAGAAACACTTCAAGATCTTCACTGCCAGCGTGCAGGAACTTGATAACGTTTTCATCCAGCAGCAGGTCACGAAACGGACCCCACTCGGTGACTGGCAGAGGATCAATCAGCGCAATCTGTTCGCCATCGTACAATTGGATCAGCCCCAGACCAGGATAGTAGGTACGGGTTCTGACAAATTCGGTATCCAGCGCCAGCGCCGGAACCTGACGGGCACGCTGACAGAGTTCAGCCAGCGCCTCGTTAGTGGTTATCATGGTGTAATTCAAAATGATCCTCTCGCTGTGGCGTTTCTCGCCTCAGTGTCATCACAATAAAAACGCCGGCAGGACCGGCGTTTTTGCATTCTCAGAAAGCGGCGCTCAGACTTAGCTGCCCGTTTTTATCGCTTCATCTCGCAGTTCACGGCGCAGAATTTTGCCGACGTTGGTTTTGGGCAACTCATCGCGAAACTCAACCAGTTTAGGAATTTTATAGCCGGTAAGATGTTTCTTACAGTGGGCGATTAGCTCCTCTTTGGTTAACGAAGGATCTTTTTTGACCACGCAAACCTTCACCGTCTCTCCTGCGGCCTCATTGGGAACCCCGATCGCCGCCGCTTCACGTACTTTCGGATGGAGCATCAACACATCTTCAATCTCGTTCGGGTAAACGTTGAATCCAGATACCAGTATCATATCTTTTTTGCGATCGACAATGCGGATAAAGCCTTCGTGGTCAACGGTAACAATATCACCGCTGTGAAGCCATCCATTTTTTAACACTTCAAGCGTGGCATCAGGCCGTTGCCAGTAACCCAGCATCACCTGAGGGCCTTTAATACAGAGTTCGCCAGGTTCCCCTTCGCCCACCCTATTGCCCTCATCATCCACCACCCTGATATCCGTTGAGGGAACAGGCAGCCCGATGCTGCCGCTGTGATAACGAATATCGTAGGGATTAACCGAGACCAGCGGAGAACATTCGGTCAGGCCATAGCCTTCCAGCAGATAGTGCCCGGTGAGTTTTTCCCACCGTTCTGCCACCGCTTTCTGCACTGGCATACCGCCGCCGGCTGAAAGGCTCAGGCTGGAAAAGTCGAGCTTGTGGAAATCCTCATTGTTCAACAGGGCGTTAAACAACGTATTGACACCCGTAATGGCGGTAAACCGCACCTTTGCCAGTTCTTTGATCAGCCCCGGAATATCGCGCGGGTTGGTAATCAGCAGGTTCGCCCCACCTAATTCCAGAAACAGCAGGCAGTTCACCGTCAGGGCGAAAATATGGTACAGCGGGAGCGCCGTCACTACCGTCTCCCTGCCATCCTTAAGAAGTGAGCCATAGGTAGCTTTGGTCTGCTCAAGGTTGGCCTGCATATTACGATGCGTCAGCATGGCACCCTTCGCCACGCCGGTGGTACCGCCGGTGTACTGCAGGAACGCCAGATCGTCGTTAATCATCTCCGGCCGGACATACTGCATCCGGTAGCCCTGCTGCAGCGCATTGCGGAACGAGAGCGCATCGGGAAGATGGTATTTGGGAACCAGCCGCTTGATATATTTCACCACAAAGTTCACCAGCGTAGCTTTAGCCGGTGCCAGCTGATCGCCCAGCCGGGTGAGAATGACATGTTTTACCTGGGTTTTGGCAACCACCTTCTCAAGGGTATGGGCAAAATTTGAGACAATGACAATTGCGCTTGCTCCACTGTCGTTGAGTTGGTGCTCCAGCTCGCGCGGGGTGTAAAGCGGGTTAACATTGACCACCACCATTCCCGCCCGCAGGATGCCAAACAGCGCAATGGGATACTGCAATAAGTTTGGCATCATCAGAGCGACGCGGTCGCCCTTTTTCAGGCCGAGGCCCTGCTGCAGATAAGCTGCAAAAGCGCGGCTGCGCTCTTCCAGCTTCTGGTAAGTCATCGCCTGCCCCATATTGATAAAAGCGGGCTGCTCCGCGTAACGCTTTACCGCTTGTTCAAAGAGGTCAATCAGCGAGGTATAACGATCGGCGCTGATCTCGGCCGGGACATCTGCCGGATAACGGTTTAACCAAACCTTATTCAAGGAAACACCTCGGAAAGTCGTATTTGTGGTCATCGAAACCTCAGTCGGCGCGCTTTTAACATTATTTTAACTCAGCGTACCAGTTTGCTCTGTTCCGCGTTTTGAGGTTGCGAAGCCCATCACTAAATTTATCTCGTCCTGAGAGCGACAATAAAAAACGACCCGCGGCGAGAAGCCATCGGGTCGTGAATGAATCTACGTGAGAGCTATTCGGTCAGGATAGTCTGGACCCGGGAAGGTCCGTTGTTGTAATAGCCAAACGGAGGCGGGCCCCAGTATCCGCCACGATGGTGTCCACGAGGCGGGCCATACCAGATCCACGGATCTATCGGCTGAGGCGGCGAGACGATCTGCTGCGTCAAATGCCAGCGCTGATAGCCCGTTACATCCACCGTGACAAAGGTGTAAGCAGCCTGACCAATCATCCCTTTCTCGCTGCCCTTGATGGGACCCACCACGGTGACGATCTGATTGTTGAAGTCAATCGGGTCCACAAAGCCTTTGATATCCGCATAAATACGGCCAATGGAGGGAGTCCCTAACAGCGGTCTTGCGGTGTCATCAAGACGCTGAGCCGCAATCTCCAGCCGGGTCATGCCGTTTTTGTTCTCCACCTTGACCACTTTACCGCCAAAGCGCGCCTCCTGACCGACATAGAGCTGCGGCGCGTTCAGCACCCGCACCAAATCCTGCTGGGGAGTGGCCGATGAGCCTTTCACCGAATCTGGCACGCTCATGCAGCCAGAGAGCAGCACAGAGGCCAGTAACAGACTACCTAACTGCAACAAGACAGATTTACGCATAAAGTTCTCCAGAGTACTGACTACTATGACTGCATCCTTGTGAAATAGTTGCCCGTTTACTCGCGGCCCGGCAGTTTTTTCCAGGTGACTTCATTGCGCAGATAGGTCGGCTCGGCATGTTCAACGGCAACGCTCTTACCGGCTGCCAGCACCTGAGCAGCAAGAGGAAGCATATCCTCTGCGCAAGGCAGACTGACCTCAGTGGCCAGCAATTGCGGCCCTGCCGTTTCGGCAAGCAAAGGCCAGGCTTTCCAGCCGGTTCCCACCATTGCCCACTCGCCCGACAGCGCGGCAATCCGCGCCTGGGCCGCTTCCGGCTTCAGAACCGCTTCAGTCTCCTGCCCCTGCCAGACGCCCTGTTCATCACGCTGATATTCTGCCCAGTAGACTTCGCCCATGCGTGCATCAATAGCTGCCAGCACCCGCGTTGCTCCCTGCAGACGCCAGGCGCTCTGCGCCATCGTTTTCAGCGTGGAAACGCCGATCAACGGCAGCCCGGCACCCAGCGCCAGTCCCTGAGCGATGCCAATGCCAATGCGTACGCCGGTGAAGCTGCCCGGTCCCTGACCAAAGGCTAAAGCGTCCAGGCCGGTAAGGGTGCTGCCGGTCTGCTGAAGGAGATCCTGCACCATCGGCAAAATACGCTGGGTATGCTCCCTGGCACAAAGTTCAAACTGGGCGGTGACTGCATCGTCACTCAGCAGTGCCACGGAGCAGGCTTCTGTGGCCGTATCGATGGCTAAAATACGCGTGGACATACATACCTCTACGGGAGAAATTTTCGGCGCGCAGCATAGCACACTGCGCGGAAGATTACTTTTGTGGCGAAGGCTTGAGGAACTCAACCGCCTGATGAATATCACGCGTTCGCGGCGTAGGCGGCAGGCTGTTCAGAAATACCGCGCCGTAAGGACGCATCACCAGACGGTTATCACAGATCACCAGCACGCCCCGGTCGTCAATATCGCGGATCAGGCGACCCACACCCTGCTTGAGCGTGATCACCGCGTCGGGAAGTTGGACCTCATCAAAGGGATCGCCGCCGCGCAGTTTACAATCCTCCATCCGCGCTTTTAACAAAGGATCGTCTGGCGAGGTGAACGGCAGTTTGTCGATGATCACCAGCGAAAGCACATCGCCCCGTACATCCACGCCTTCCCAGAAGCTGCTGGTGGCGACCAGCAAAGCGTTACCGGCGGCCACAAACTGCTTCAGCAACTGCCCTTTGCTGGTTTCTCCCTGCAACAAGACAGGTAAGGTCAGCATGGCACGAAACTGCTCCGCCAAATCGCGCATCATCTGGTGCGACGTGCAGAGAAAGAAACAGCGGCCATTGTTGGCCTCTATCAGCGGCAGCAGCATTCTGGCCAGCTGCTTTGCCCCGCCAGGCTGGTTAGGCGAAGGCAGATTGCGCGGTACGCACAGCAGCGCCTGGCTGGCAAAGTCGAACGGGCTTTCCAGGATCATGGTCTTCGCATCAGTGACGCCGAGCCGCCCGACGAAGTGCGTCATCTTTTCATTAACGGCCAGCGTTGCGGAGGTAAAAATCCAGCTGGCTGGCCGTTCGTCCATCACTTCCCGGAAGCGGTCGGAGACCGAAAGCGGCGTCAGCGCCAGCACAAAGTGCCGTGAGTTACACTCATACCAGTAGCTGAAGCCGGGCTGCGACACATCCTTCAGCCGCTTGAGGCGGCCACGGTAAAGGGCGGCACGTTCAAAAGCGGCATCCAGCAGCGCTGACCGGCCCAGCGAAAGTTTTGCCACGTCGTAACATAACTCCAGCGCATCATCCAACAGAAGCAGCGCACGCTGAATAGCGGGATTGTTAAGGACGTCACGCAGATTGCCGCGAAAACCGGGGTCGCCCAGCACCAGTCGGAAATCCTGGGCGCTCTGCGCCAACCGGTCGGCAGATTTTTGCAGCTGCTGGACATCACGCACCTCGGTGCGGTAGGCAATGGTAATATCCTTTGCCAGATCGATAAGCTGTTTGCTTGAGAGCTGCTGGCCGAAATAGTGGCTGGCGATATCGGGCATCTGATGGGCTTCATCAAAGATCATCACATCTGCCTCCGGGATAAGTTCAGCAAACCCGCTCTCTTTCACTACCATGTCCGCAAGAAACAGATGGTGATTGACCACTACCACGTCGGCATCCATCGCTTTACGACGCGCCTTCACCACAAAACAATCTTTATACTGAGGACAGTCGCTGCCAAGACAGTTGTCATTGGTGCTGGTGACCAGCGGCCAGATAGTGCTGTCTTCCGCCACGCCACCGCAGGTACTGATATCACCATCTACGGTTTCGCTGGACCAGCCGCGCAGATGAACCAGATCGCTCATCGCCTGCACTGCCAGCTCTCCTCCCACCATTGACTGCTGTTCCAGCCGCTCAAGACAGAGGTAGTTAGAACGCCCTTTCAGCAGCGCCACCTGACCTTTATATTGCAGTGCTCTTGCGACGGTCGGCAAATCGCGGCTGTAGAGCTGATCCTGCAGCGCTTTGGAACCGGTAGAGACGATCACTTTTTTACCCGAGCGCAGCGCGGGTGCCAGATAGGCGTAGGTTTTACCGGTACCCGTCCCCGCTTCCACCACCAGCTCACGCTTTTGATCTATCGCCTCGGTAACCGCCTGAGCCATCTGGCGCTGCGGTTCACGCGGTTTAAAACCGGGAATGGCCAGCGCAAGTGCGCCGTCTGCTGCAAAATCGTCTGCCACACTTCCTCACTAGTTTATAAAAACACTGTAATTATGTCAGTATTAACTGAAAGGTGCAAAATTATTAAAATCAATGAGTTATATCATGCATTTGTCTGATTAATGCACAACAAAAGAGGCCATAAAGCAGCGCATGGCTGCAATATTATCAAAGAGTTAGACAGGATTTTTGATCGTTATTTACGGCAGAGATCTTGCTGGATGGTCCCCGCAACCCAGGCGCTTTATTCAGACCGCCAGTGTTTAATGCAGATCCCGACACTCCCCGGGTAAAATTTGGTAACTGCGGGGCCTGGATATAGCGGCGGCTGATAAGAGGGCATCAGCAAACATTCTTTTCAGCCAGGAGTGGGATGGTCAGTAAAAAGCCGCCCGCAGGCGGCCAGGATTTCACTTATTCCCTGTAAGGGTCACGAATTTTCTCACCCTCATCTTCTTCATCTGGTTCATCCTCTTCCTGGTCAGGAAATTCTGTCACGACTTCATGATGTGGAATGGGATCGTCATAATCTGGGCGCTCAGACATAATTACCTCATGTGATATACAGGGTAGTAATGACTATAGAAGATCACGATGGTTTTGCAGCTCTTCAAACAGTGACTGGCGACGGTGGCGATCGGCCATTTAACACAGCACGCGAGGCTGATTGATGATATTTTTAGCTGAACGTCGCAAATCTGTAGCAGATTGATTTAAAAAAGTGGAACGCATGATGATTAAGGTATTGAAATGAAGAGTGAAATAACCAGAGTTGAACCTGTAGAACATCGCATGTCCGAAGCGGTCATTCATAACGACACCATCTACTACACCAGCGTGCCGGAGAATCTGGATGAAGATGCAGAAGCGCAAACGGCAAACGCGCTGGCGGTGATTGACCGGCTCCTGACCCGCGTGGGTTCAGATAAAAGCAAAATTCTGGATGCCACTATTTTTCTGGTGAACAAAGAAGATTTTCCGGCGATGAACCGCGCATGGGATGCCTGGGTGTCACCCGGCAATGCGCCGGTGCGCTGTACCGTTCAGGCCGGATTGATGAACCCGAAATATCTGGTGGAAATAAAAGTGATTGCCGCCCGATAAGCGGCTGGCAGGTGCGCGCTTTATTTTGCAAAAAGCACCTGCCCTCCCTGAGCGGAAGCAAAGACGCAGCGAACATCGTGCCTGCAGCCCGCAATTATCGATAATTTATGCGGCGTAACGGGTTTAAGCACCTGCTGATCATAGCGGGCATAATTGATCCCACGCTCCAGCCGGGAGCTACCCTGCTGCATAGCCGCGCAGGACTTATCCAGAATCCGCCAGTAGCTTCCTGCTCCCTCTCCCCTGTCTTCCGCGCCTTCAAGATAGGCTATTTTTGCGTTGCGATAGCTTTCACGGGCTGAGCTGCTGTCAGCAACCAGCCAGAGAGGCAGGAGATCCGTCCCATATTTCCACTCGTTCGCCATAGCGCAGCCAGATGCTGGCCGGGGATCGAAATAGAGCCAGCTTCCGGGATCGGCGACTACATAGCGCACCGCAATATCCGCAGGCGGATGAGCAAAAGGGATATAGTGCTGAACAAACTGCCCGCCTGCAGAAAAGCCCGCCACCGTAATGAAACGAATTTTTGGCCAGCGCTGTTTCAGCTCTGGCATCAGCGCATCCAGCGCAGCAAAAGCACTCAGGCGCTTGCGCTCATCCAGCTCCCCCACAGGCCAGCTGTTACAGCGCCAGAACGCGTCGCCTGGCTGTAGCCTGGGTAATCCGGGTGAGTGACAGCGCCTGGCTTGCTCTGCTGAAACCTGAAAAAGCGGCGCAACGATAACCGAATTCTTTGCGCCAGGATTACCCTTAGCTGCCGCCAGAGTGGCTGACAGCGTAGCGCCCACATCGCGAGGACGCCCGTGAAGCACAATGGTGGCAGAAGTGACGTTGTCACTTTTAGCCTGAACGATAAAGTAGTGAAATTCGCCAGCCCGATTGGGCAGAGTAAAGTGTTGCTCTCTGACGCCTTCGGGCCAGCGCTGACGGGCCGCTACGACCCGCCGCTTGCTGGCATCTGCACTGAGGGCGGGATCGGCAGCAGAAGAGTGTTTACCGCCGCCTTTATGATCAACGCTCTCCCCAGCAGCCAGGTTTTTGCTGGTCTCTGCCGCCGGGTTAGAAGAGGAAACAATGTGCTGTTCCACCGCTTCGGGGCGCAACGGTAAAGCGGCAACAGCCTGCTGAAGCAAAGCGGTCCAGCAGGCCGTTAATATCACAGCTAACCGCAGGCCAGATTGCGCCCCAATCGGTCGCTTCGCCTCAGTAATCGTCTTCCTCTTCTTCTTCATAATCCTGCGGTCCGGACTCCTCTTCGTCGTACTCTTCGTCTTCATCGTCAAAACGCGCAGTAATCATGCCGCCGGTATGCGTTTCGCGAATTTCGGCCGCTACCATCTGAATGGCCTCTCCACTGCTCATGCCTTCTGACATCAGCTGCTGAATACGCTCGACCGCCTGCTGCTGCTGTTCATGAGAAAGTGCCGGTAAACCAATATTCATATTTGCTCCTGTTATCCCGCCCGGATTATTCCACGCGCAACAAACTGATGCCAGCGGGGGAAAAATATGCCAGGCTTGCTGCCTGTTATTTGTCTGACCTGCTGAATCATCATGTCACCTGTTTATTATCCTCTTGAGTATACGCCGGAAGCCCTTGGGAATCTGTTTGGTTTTGTTGCCGATCGCCCCTGGGCGATGCTGCTGCATTCCGGCTTTGCCGACCACAGCGATAACCGCTTTGATATCATGGTGGCCGAACCGCAAACCACGCTGATAACCCGTGGTCAGTTCACTTATATTCAACAGGGTGAAACGCTTGAGATCAGTAAAGAGGATCCCCTGGCGCTTCTCGATCGTGCACTGACCAGCAGTGGTTTCCGGGCGCCCGTAAGGAATGATCTCCCCTTTCAGGGCGGCGCGCTGGGGCTGTTTGGTTACGATTTGGGACGGCGTTTTGAACCCTTACCCCACCAGGCTGAGCAGGATCTGACCACGCCTGATATGGCCGTGGGTCTCTACAGCTGGGCGCTGGTTGCCGACCACCGGTTAAAAAAACTGACGCTGATTGCACACGACGAAGGCGAAGCCAGGCTGGCATGGCTGAAAGCGCTGAAACCCGGCAGAGAAGCTGACGCTTTTCAACTGACAAGCGCCTGGGAATCGAACATGACGCGCGAGGAATATGGCGAGAAATTTCGCCGCGTACAGCAGTGGTTACAGAGCGGCGACTGCTATCAGATCAATCTGGCGCAGCGTTTCCGGGCCAGCTACAGCGGTGATGAATGGCAGGCCTTCCGGCAGCTGAATAAACAAAACCGTGCGCCGTTCAGTGCTTTTTTACGCTTGCCGGAGAGCGTTCTGCTCAGCCTTTCACCGGAACGTTTTCTGAACGTGAAGGGGGATCGGATTGAAACCCGCCCGATCAAAGGCACCCTTCCCCGGCTGAACGATCCGCAGCAGGATCGCCAGCAGGCTGAGAAGCTGGCGAATTCTGAGAAAGATCGTGCAGAGAATCTCATGATTGTTGATTTGATGCGCAACGACATCGGCAGAGTCGCCGAGCCGGGTAGCGTAGCGGTGCCGGAGTTGTTTGTGGTGGAACCTTTTCCTGCCGTCCATCATCTGGTCAGTACGGTGACCGCCAGACTGAAATCCTCACTCAGCGCCTGCGATCTGCTGCGCGCCTGTTTCCCTGGCGGCTCCATCACCGGCGCACCTAAAATTCGGGCAATGGAAATTATTGATGCGCTGGAGCCGCACCGCCGTAATGCCTGGTGCGGCAGCATTGGCTATCTCAGCGCCTGCGGCAACATGGATACCAGCATTACTATCCGTACCCTGATCGCCGAGCGGGGTACGCTCTACTGTTCAGCCGGAGGGGGCATCGTGGCGGACAGTAATGAGCAGTCTGAATACCAGGAAACCTTCGATAAAGTGAACCGCATTCTTCCCTGCCTGGATAAATACCATGTCTGACAGCTCTCTGACGCTCGCCAGTTTTATGAATCGCTTCGTGCTGCAACGACCTGATGCGCCCGACTACGTGTTGCCCCGCCGTCAGGCTGCGGTTCTGGTCCCTGTTGTCGATCGTCCCCGTCCTTCCCTGTTATTAACGCGCCGCGCTGCCACGCTGCGTAAACATGCGGGTCAGGTGGCCTTTCCGGGAGGAATGCGCGATCCTGAAGACAGCTCGCTGATCGTCACCGCGCTGCGTGAAGCGCAGGAAGAGGTCGCCATTCCACCCGAATCTGTGCGGGTAGTAGGCGTTTTGCCTGCCGTCACCAGCAGCACCGGTTTTCAGGTAACGCCCGTAGTCGGGATCGTGCCTGCCACGCTGAGCTGGCATCCTAACGAAGGTGAAGTGGAATCGGTTTTTGAAATGCCCCTGCAGGAAGCGCTGCGACTGGGCCGTTACTTTCCGCTGGATATTCAGCGTCAGAATATCTCCCATCGCGTCTGGCTCTCCTGGTTTGATGACTATTTTATCTGGGGCATGACTGCTGGCATCATTCGGCAACTCAGCCTGCAGGTGACGAATTCGTCCGATCCTGATTAACTTATCGACAAAACCTCTGCGTAATGAATTACTGACAGTCTTTTTCACCATTTATTCAGCAAATATGCTCATCAAATCACTTCATAACTGGCTCTCTTCGTATATATTGCCCCCCATGGTAACAAGAAATCTCTGACATCACGTTTTATGTTGTTTGCCCTAATTGAATTATGGCTACTGAACGGATGGAGCGTCAGGGAACCGGCTTATAGCCATAACTTTCTTGTCTTACAGTGATGAGATAATTTCATGCGATCATTCGTCTCAGGATGGTTACTATGACAGCAGTAAAGTCAGGCAAGCCTCAGTGGCTCAGTAAAGGAACAGAGTGTGATTAGCGTTTTTGACATGTTCAAAATTGGCATTGGCCCTTCCAGTTCACATACGGTAGGTCCCATGAAAGCCGGCAAACAGTTTGTCGACGATCTGCTGGATAACGGTAAGCTGGGGAGCGTAACGCGCATCGCCGTTGACGTGTATGGTTCGCTCTCGTTAACCGGTAAGGGCCACCACACTGATATCGCTATTATTATGGGCCTCTCCGGCGCCTCGCCGGAAAGCGTGGATATTGATGGCATCCCGGCATTTATCCGTGATGTTGAGGAACGTCAGCGTCTGCTGCTGGCCAATGGTCAACAGGAAGTAGATTTCCCTCGTGAAGGGGGCATGGTTTTCCGTAGCGATAACCTTTCGCTGCATGAAAATGGTATGCGCATCCACGCCTTTGCCGATGAGACACTCATCTACAGCAAAACTTACTACTCCGTTGGCGGAGGCTTTATCGTTGATGAGGAGCACTTCGGCCAGACGGCGCTGGATGAAGTTAGCGTGCCCTACTCCTTTAATTCTGCCCAGGAGATGCTGGCCCATTGCCATGAAACCGGTCTCTCCCTGTCCGGCCTGATTATGAAGAATGAGCTGGCGTTGCACAGCCGTGCGGAAATTGAACGCTATTTTGGCGACATCTGGCAAAGCATGCGGGACTGCATCGATCGCGGGCTGAATACCGAAGGCGTGCTGCCTGGCCCATTACGCGTTCCTCGCCGTGCTTCTGCGCTACGCCGTCTGCTGGTCTCTTCGGACAAGCTTTCCAGCGATCCGATGAACGTCATCGACTGGGTCAATATGTTTGCCCTGGCAGTGAATGAAGAGAATGCTGCCGGTGGACGTGTAGTCACTGCTCCTACCAACGGAGCCTGCGGCATCGTGCCTGCCGTTCTGGCCTACTACGACCACTTTATCGAATCGGTCAGCCCCGATATCTTCATTCGCTATTTCCTGGCTTCCGGTGCCGTGGGTATCCTCTACAAAATGAACGCCTCGATTTCAGGAGCGGAAGTGGGATGTCAGGGAGAAGTGGGCGTGGCCTGTTCAATGGCTGCTGCCGGCCTGGCTGAACTTCTGGGCGCCAGTCCCGAGCAGGTTTGCGTGGCGGCGGAAATAGGTATGGAACATAATCTGGGACTGACCTGCGATCCGGTGGCGGGTCAGGTACAGGTTCCCTGTATTGAACGTAACGCCATTGCCTCAGTAAAAGCGATCAACTCCGCCAGAATGGCGATGCGCCGCACCAGCGAAGCCCGTGTCTCATTAGATAAGGTTATTGAAACCATGTATGAGACGGGTAAAGATATGAATGCAAAATATCGCGAAACTTCACGTGGCGGTCTTGCCATCAAAGTACAATGTGACTGATTTTGCTCTGCCAGTACGCTGCTGAACCTTTGCGCCGCCCCTGTGGCGGCGTTTTAACAGGTTTAGCTAAAAAATTCGCCTGCCTGGCTATCCCCTTTCTTCAGAAAGGGCTAGAGTGCTGTAGCGAATAAAGCAGATAAGTGACTGTTTTAATTAATTCTGCTTTTCTGTTCAGTAAGACTAAACTTAATCTCTCTTTTGCCGATAACTCCTGTTCGGTCTCTGTGTGTGCGTCTTGATCTAAGGGTGGTTACTGATGCAAATGTCCCCGGAAGTTTTAGGACAGTTTCGCCGCAAGCGATTGTTTATCGCTGTGGTGGTTGCCGCGTTGGTGCTCATTCTTACGTTAGCTTTCCGTTATATGGAAGAGAAAAGCCGGATTGAGCAGCAGTCGCATACGTTTGCTGAGAACGCTATTCAGCGTTTTGATCGCCTCTTCTCCCCACTTGATGTGGCTGCCAGCAACACCCTGGGGCTGGTAGGCTTGCCCTGCAATCAGGTTCGCTTTCCGCTGATTGAGAAGCTGGCAACCTTACAGACCGTGCGCTCCATCGTTCTGGTTGATAATGACAATATGTACTGCTCCAGCACGTTTGGGGACGGTAACAGCATGTTCAGTCAACTCTACCCGGAACTGGCGGTGAATAATCAGCGCATGATGTTAAGTACCGATGAGCATCTGCTGAAGGGATCGCCCATTCTGTTACTGTGGACGCCGCACGATAACGAAAACCACTCGGGGATCCTGCAAATTATTAATATCGAGATGATGAGTAATTATCTGCTGGAACCGACTTTACCCTGGGTTGAACGCGCCGTTTTCAACGTGGCCGGAAAGAGTCTTGAGTATGGCAATCCGATGATAGAGAAGGCTCTGCCTTCTGAGGATGAAGTCAGCTATGAAAAAGCCTCTTTACGTTACCCGTTCACCATAACACTGTTTGGACCTGCTCCCGCCCGGCTGGCGCTTTCCACCTTGCCCTCACAGCTGCCGCTGGCGTTATTGCTGAGCCTGCTGATAGGCTATACCGTCTGGCTGGCAACGGCGAACCGGATGAGCCTCTCCTGGCAGATCAGCTATGGCATCACCGCGCGCGAATTTATGGTTTACTGCCAGCCGCTGATCAATGCAAAAAGCGGCGACTGTGATGGTATTGAGCTGCTGCTGCGCTGGCATAATCCACGTCAGGGCTGGATCCCGCCAGATGTGTTTATTCCGCTGGCAGAGCGGCAGAATCTGATCGCGCCCCTCACCCGCTTTGTACTGCGGGAAATGGTGCGGCATTTACCGCAAATGCCAGCCTGCCCGTCGTTCCACATTGCGATAAACGTGGCGGCCAGTCATTTTCACGATCGCGAAATTATCGATGACCTCCAGAAACTCTGGTGGCCAGCTAATCCGGTGCCTCAGCTGATTGTTGAGCTGACCGAACGGGATTCGCTGCCGGAAGTGGATCAGCGCGTGGTCTCTCATCTGCATAAGATTGGCGTTAAGCTGGCAATAGACGATTTCGGTACCGGACACAGTTCGCTCTCCTATCTCAAAACGCTGAGTCCGGATGTGCTGAAAATCGATAAAGTTTTCACCGCCGCCATTGGCACAGATGCCATCAACGCTACGGTAACAGATATGGTGATCTCGCTGGCACAGCGGCTGAATATCAGTCTGGTGGCCGAAGGGGTGGAAACCGCTGAACAGGCAGCCTATCTGAGAGAAAAAGGGGTGGATGTTTTACAGGGTTATTACTATGCACGCCCCATGCCGCTGGGGGATTTCGCAAGCTGGTTGAGCGATCATAAACTGTCGCTGACAGCCTGACATCTACACAGGGGGAATCCTTTCCCCCTGCTCAGTTACTCTTCTTCCTCTTCCTCATGCCATTCACGCGCACGCGTTACGCGTACCAGATCAACACGATAGTCCGTTGCTTCTATTATCTGGAAGCTGACCGGTGGCAGCTCAATAATTTCACCCGGCAGCGGCAGTTGTCCTTTCTGCGCAATCAGCAGGCCAGCAAGCGAAGCGTGATCGTCTTCCGGATTGACCAGTACCTGCGTATCAAGCAGCTGCTGTAACGAGTGGAGATCCGTTCCGCCTTTCACCAGCCAGCCCTCACCATCGGCGATGATATCTGGCGTCTCATCTTCGTCAGGGAATTCCCCGGCAATGGCTTCCAGCACGTCCAGCGGCGTTATCAGGCCCTGCACCACACCGAACTCGCTGGTGACTACAACGAAACTCCCTTTCGCTCTGCGCAGGACGCCAAGCAGATTAATCGGGTCCAGGCTATCCGGCACGATTATGGGTGGCGTGGCGGCGGCAAACGTAGCCACGTCAATGCCCTGATCCAGCGCCACTAACAGATCTTTCGCCCGCACCACGCCAATGATTTCATCCAGCTCTCCGCGACAGACCGGGAAAAGGCTGTGTGGCGTATCGAGTAGCTGAGTCCGAACCTCATCCACAGGACGCAGAGCATCCACCCAGGAGATGTCGCCACGAGGCGTCATGATGCTGCGTACCGATCGTGAAGCCAGCGTCAGCACACCATTAATCATATAGCGCTCTTCATCCTTAAACGCCTCCTGCGGCATGATAGCAGCCACTTCGCTGCCTTCACCGCTGCTCATCTCCCGACGGCCGCCCATCAGTCGCAGAATAGCCTCAGCGGTGCGCTCACGCATCGGCTTTCTGGCCTGATGACGCATGAAGTTCACCCGGGCAATCTGGTTGAACAGTTCTATCAGTATCGAGAAACCAATCGCCGCGTAGAGATAGCCTTTAGGGATATGGAATCCAAAGCCTTCAGCAACCAGGCTCAGACCAATCATCAACAGGAAGCTCAGGCACAGCACCACTACCGTTGGATGCGCGTTGACAAAATTAGTCAGCGGTTTAGAGGCCAGCAACATGACGCCCATGGCAATCACTACTGCGGTCATCATTATTGCCAGGTTGTTCACCATGCCGACGGCAGTGATCACCGCATCCAGCGAGAAGACGGCATCAAGAATAACGATCTGCACCACTACTGCCCAGAAACTGGCATACCCTTTATTGCCCTCGCCCCCATGCTCACGATTTTCGAGCCGTTCATGCAGCTCCATCGTGGCCTTGAATAGCAGGAACAATCCGCCGGTAAGAAGGATCAAATCACGCCCGGAGAAGCTGAACTCACCTACACTGAACAACGGACGGGTTAACGTCACCATCCATGAGATCAGGGAAAGCAGGCCGAGCCGCATTACCAGCGCCAGCGACAGGCCGATCAGCCTGGCTTTATCACGCTGTCTGGGCGGCAGTTTATCCGCAAGAATGGCGATAAAGACCAGGTTATCAATACCCAGAACGATTTCGAGCACGACCAGCGTCAGCAGCCCGGCCCAGATTGAGGGGTCTAAAAGAAATTCCATTACAGACTCCAGAAAAAGGACGAGGAAAGCGCAGCAGCAGGCGAACGCAATGGCGCTGTGCGGCTGATATCACAAGGGGAAGAGTTGTTTTCGTCAAAGGACGAGACGGTAAAAGCCGGATGACCCGGTGGCATGATTAAGCGACGTCGGTGACAGTCCATAGGGAGGGCTGAGGCCCGTTACTCCTGTGTTAAATAAGGATCTCTACTGTAAACAGCCCCCGACATCCCGTCAAAATATTTAATTACATTTACACAGATTAGCCTCTTTTCGTGCTGCTCTTTTGTACGATAGCGCCTGAGTGCGTGACGAGGGTCTAAATTACTGAGCGCGGTCACATAATTTATTTTTTCGCGTACTAAAATAAATCTCGGTTTGGAATAGCAGTAACCTTTTTTGCCGTCAGGCGATAAGTCTTATCAGAATAACAGCACGTTCACTCCACGCCGGGGAAAAGATCTGGTGGGGGTTCTCGCGCGGCTCAGCATTTTTGTCGGGCCGCAGAATATTGGATAAGGAGAGTAGCAAGTGACCATTGCTATTATGATCGGCACGCACGGCTGGGCTGCGGAGCAGCTTTTAAAGACAGCTGAAATGCTCCTTGGCGATCAGCAAAACGTTGGGTGGATAGATTTTGTGCCCGGTGAAAATGCAGAAACGCTGATCGAAAAATATCAGGCAAGACTGGCCGATTTAGAGACCAGCAAAGGGGTACTTTTCCTTGTGGATACTTGGGGAGGCAGCCCGTTTAATGCCGCCAGCCGTATCGTTGTTGATAAAGAAAATCATGAGGTTATCGCCGGGGTCAATATACCGATGCTGGTTGAAACGCTGATGGCGCGTGATGACGACCCCAGCTTTGACGAGCTGGTCGCCATCGCCGTCGAAACAGGTCGTGAAGGCGTTAAGGCATTAAAGGCGAAGGAACCCGAACCCGCCCCTCAGGCTGCTCCGGCTGTTTCAGCCCCTAAAGCTGCCCCCGTTGCCGCCAAAGCGATGGGCCCGAATGACTACATGAAGATCGCTCTGGCAAGGATTGATGACCGTCTGATCCATGGACAGGTCGCCACGCGCTGGACCAAAGAAACCAACGTAACGCGCATTATCGTCGTCAGTGATGAAGTGGCGGCCGATCACGTTCGTAAAACGCTCCTCACCCAGGTTGCTCCTCCTGGCGTAACCGCCCATGTGGTGGATGTCGCCAAAATGATCCGCGTCTGGAATAACCCAAAATATGCCGGAGAGCGCGTAATGCTTCTTTTCACTAACCCCACCGATGTGGAAAGGTTAGTGGAAGCAGGCGTAAAAATTCCCAGCGTTAATATTGGCGGCATGGCATTCCGTCAGGGTAAAACACAGGTCAACAATGCCGTTTCGGTCGATGAGAAGGATATTATTGCCTTCAAAAAACTCAACGAGCGCGGAATTGAACTGGAAGTGCGTAAAGTCTCCAGCGACCAGCGTCTGAAAATGATGGATCTGATCGCCAAAATAGCACAGTAAGTTTTGCTTGTTTATTGCCTGCTCCGTCAGGTTTAACTCCGTTCACGTATGTCAGAGGAGAAGTACAATGGAGATTACCACTCTTCAGATTGTGCTCATTTTTATCATTGCCTGTATTGCAGGTATGGGATCTATTCTTGATGAGTTTCAGTTCCACCGTCCGCTGGTGGCCTGTACCTTAATTGGCGTCGTTTTGGGCGACATGAAAACCGGTATTATTATCGGGGGTACGCTGGAGATGATTGCGCTTGGCTGGATGAACATCGGTGCGGCAGTCGCCCCTGATGCCGCCCTCGCCTCTATTATTTCCACCATTCTGGTTATTGCCGGTGGGCAAAGCGTGGGTGCCGGTATCGCGCTGGCCATTCCACTGGCGGCCGCAGGTCAGGTTCTGACCATCATCGTTCGTACCATCACCGTAGCCTTCCAGCACGCGGCAGATAAGGCCGCTGAAAAAGGTAATCTGACGGCCATCTCCTGGATTCACGTTTCTGCTCTGGTGCTTCAGGCGATGCGTATTGCGATTCCGGCGGTCATCGTAGCCGTTTCCGTGGGCACCAGCGTTGTGCAGGGTCTGCTTGAATCTATCCCGGATGTGGTGACCAATGGTCTGAATATTGCTGGCGGGATGATCGTGGTAGTCGGTTACGCTATGGTTATCAATATGATGCGTGCAGGCTATTTGATGCCTTTCTTCTATCTCGGTTTCGTTACGGCGGCCTTTACCAATTTCAACCTTGTTGCGTTAGGTGTGATTGGTGTGGTGATGGCGGTGCTCTATATCCAGCTCGCACCAAAATATAACCGTGTAGCGGGCGCACAGGCTTCTGGCCCGGCGACCAACGACCTTGATAACGAATTAGATTAGGGAAAGGGTGATAAAAATGGTTGATACCTCTACAGCTACCACCGCCGTGCAGAAAAAACTGACGCCGGGTGACGTGCGTGGCGTCTTTATGCGCTCGAATCTGTTCCAGGGTTCGTGGAACTTCGAACGTATGCAGGCGCTGGGCTTTTGCTACTCCATGGTGCCGGTAATTCGTCGCCTTTACCCTGAAAACAACGACGAGCGTAAACAGGCGATTAAACGCCACCTCGAGTTCTTTAACACCCATCCTTATGTTGCCGCCCCGGTTCTGGGTGTAACAATGGCGATGGAAGAGCAGCGTGCTAACGGTGCGCCGATTGACGATGCGGCCATCAACGGCATCAAGGTGGGCCTGATGGGTCCGCTGGCTGGCGTGGGTGACCCGATTTTCTGGGGGACCGTTCGTCCCGTCTTCGCTGCGCTGGGCGCCGGCATTGCCATGAGCGGCAGTCTGCTGGGTCCGCTGCTGTTCTTTGTGCTGTTTAACCTGGTACGTTTACTGGTGCGCTATTACGGTGTGGCTTATGGCTACCGTAAAGGAGTCGATATCGTTAGCGATATGGGCGGCGGATTCCTGCAAAAACTGACCGAGGGGGCCTCCATTCTCGGCCTCTTTGTGATGGGGGCGCTGGTCAACAAGTGGACGCACGTTAACGTTCCGCTGGTGGTTTCCAGAATCACCGACCAGACCGGCAAAACTACCGTAACTACCGTTCAGTCTATCCTGGATCAGTTAATGCCCGGTTTAATCCCGCTGCTGCTCACCTTCGGCTGTATGTGGCTGCTGCGCCGCAAGGTTAACGCCCTGTGGATTATTATGGGCTTCTTCGTGATTGGGATCTTTGGCTACTGGATTGGCCTGTTAGGTCTGTAAGCATTATCAACCGGGGGCAACCCCGGTTTTTCAGAAACCAGCCGGCATCGCTTAACGATGCCGGCTGTTTTTTCAGGAGAAGTAAAGATGTCCCTCACCGATTACCTCATCATCCTGTTTATTGTGCTGTTCCTGGCTTATGCCATTTACGATGAGCTGATTATGACGCGGCTGAAAGGCCCAACCCTGTTAAAGGTCTTCCTGCAGCGCCGCAATAAACTGGACAGCCTTATTTTTGTTGGTCTGGTGGCCATCCTGATCTACCAAAACATTGTTAATCAGGGTCCCAGAGTGACCACCACCCTGCTGATGGTGCTGGCTTTTCTCTCTGTTTACCTCTTCTGGATCCGTCTGCCCAAGCTGCTTTTTAAACCCCAGGGTTTCTGGTATGCCAACATCTTCATTGACTACAGCCGCATCAAAACGATGAATCTCTCTGAAGACGGCATTCTGGTGATTGAACTTGAATCCCGTCGTCTGCTGATCCATGTGAGAAAACTGGACGACCTGGAAACTATCTACCAGTTTATGGTGCAGCAGCAGTAGTCTCTTGCTCCGGGCTGCGCTGCCAGAGGCGTAGCGTAAAGTCCGTTTCACAATCAAACTGGCTGGTGGTAGCCAGCACGCCCCACACTTCCGGTCTGGCTCGCCAGGCAAACGGCGTCATCTGCAGCAGAGCTGCCGACTCTTCGCTGCTGAGCTGCATGGGATAATTGAGCGAATGTTGCTCCACCAGCGCAAAGCCCGGCATAACCTCTGGCGTCTCATCATGCAGTTTCACTTCCTGGTAGATAAGCGCCTTGAACTGAATCAGATGTCGCGGACCTGGCGTTACGGTAAGAACATAACCCTGCTCTTTCACCACTCTTTGCAGCTCTTGTGCCTTACAGGGCGCATAGATACGTAATACGGCATCAAACTGCCCTTCGGCAAAAGGCAAACGGTGACTTGATGCCACGCAGAAGTGGACGTTATGGTACCGTTTAGCGCCAAAGCGTACCGCCACTTTCGACACGTCCAGGCCATGAACCTCTGTCTCTCCTCTGCTTTGCAAAGTCTCTGCAACGGCATGCGTGTAATAGCCCTCTCCGCAGCCTATATCCAGTACCGCCGTCGCCGTGGTGGGCAGCACGCGTTGCAGGATTTCACAGACTTTTTGTTGCAGCGGCAAATAGTGTCCGGCATCCAGAAACTCACGACGTGCCAGCATCATATCTGCGCTGTCGCCGGGCAGCTTTGAGCGCTTGTGCTGCACGGGAAGAAGATTCACATAGCCCTCTCTGGCCCGGTCAAACTGATGCCTGTTTTCGCAGCGCCAGACCGACGCTTCCTGCAGCAGGGGCTGATGACAAAGGGGGCATAGGTAAGACATAGCAACTCTCCAGAAACGATCCGGGCGGCAGTTTACCGGAAAGCCAGGGTAAGCGGCAGACCTTATTACGCCCAAAACAGAAAAAGCCCTGCCATTTCTGGCAGGGCTTTAGCATTCAGATTCTTGCCTGGATTACACGCCACGCGGGCAATAGCAGGCTCAGATCGAAAATTAGATAGCGGTGACGTTCACAGCAGCAGGGCCTTTCTGGCCGTCCTGAATTTCGAACTCAACGTTCTGGCCTTCAGCCAGTGTTTTGAAGCCATTGCCCTGGATTGCAGAGAAGTGTACGAATACATCTTTGCTGCCGTCTGCAGGAGTAATGAAACCAAAACCTTTAGACTCGTTGAACCACTTAACCTGACCTTTAATCTTTGCCATTTTGCAAATTCCTTAGAGTGTTTATTCGCCCGTGGGCTTTACGTACAGAAAAACCAGAGACATTACTGCATGAGGCACGATATTAAGGCTCGGCAAGGAAGCGGTATTCAACGTCAACGTCTTTACTCAGAACTTCTTTACTGAAGATGCCATGCATAAACAGAACTGTACCTCGTTTTACCCAAATGCGTTATCACATATTCGTTTATTAATGGCAAGTCATTTTTAAACAGCGATAGAGATGTCGCACACATTTGAAACGTGTCAGGCACATATTGCACCTTATGCAGGGATTACTGAAACGTTAACCTTGAAAGCCGGTAAGCCAGCCTCTTTTCACCTCAAAACAAGGGGAACATCATAGCGCTGCGGCAGGCTTTAGTCTATTCCCCGTCTTTTCATAATGTGCAGTATATGCCGCATATATTGCACAATTATGGCATTCGTTATCCAAAAAATTCATTAAAAAGTTTGGCTTAGAGAAAAACTTTGCCGGGCAGTTGTGCACTTGAAGTTGCACCTGATCCCGAAAGTAATTTAAATTGCACCAAAATCAGGAAATTATTATCGGACTGCCCCAATAAATGGCATCCGCGTTATCTAATTATCTCCGGCCCTGAGAATGCTCGCGCTTTTATTAGACGCCGCTCTCATTTCAAACGCTGCTAAAATAATCACTTTAGGATTTATCCTGGGTGATATTAATTAGCTGCTGCTTTGCGCCTATTCTCCAGGCATGGAACCGACTTTCATCTAATCCCGCAGCCTGCATCGATTGCGACAGGATATCTGGCGGCGCGTCGAGTGATTCATCCGCCAGCTCAAACACCCCCCAATGAATAGGGATGCTGACCGGTTCGTCTAACGCCCGATGCAGCGATACAGCCTGTTCAGGATCCATATGCTGTCCACGCATGAACCATTTCGGTGCATAAGCGCCTACCGGTAAGGCGGCCAGATTAAAAGGCCCAAGCCGACGAGGGATTTCCAGTAAATTTTCTGTATAGCCGCTGTCGCCCGTAAACCAAAAGCTCAGCGCCTTCACTTTGACCACCCAGCCACACCACAATGAACGATTGCGATCGTAGGGACTTCTCATGCTCCAGTGCCTTGCAGGAACCGCATGGATCGTCATGGCATCAAGGCTTGTACTGCCCCACCAGTCAAGCTGGGTAACGTTTTTAGCCCCAACTTTACGGAACCAGGGTTCCAGCCCCAGCGGCACAACAAATTCAACCTCCGGAAAGCGCCTGAGGATCGCTTTGATGGTGGGCTTGTCCAGGTGATCATAGTGGTTATGAGAAATCAACACACAACTCAGCGAGGGCAAATCCTCAATCTTTAAGGCGGCAGGTGTTTTACGCAAAGGACCATAAAAACGCAGTGGCGAGACCCGCTTCGACAGCGCAGGATCGATAAGCGTATAACGACTGTCGACACGCAGTAATACGCATGCATGGCCCAGCCACCAGACCGCATCGTCATCACCACTCAGATTGGCCCTCTGCCACCATTCAGCGGTAAAGCTGTCGTAGCCCTGCGCGGGAGGGAAAGGCAGTCCTTCGGCCTTACGCTCTTTCCGCCAGCGTTTGAGATCGCCATTTTGACGCAGATCGGGTTCAGGATTACGGAAACCTTCAGGCGTATGGTGAGCCTTGTCGGGATCGTACCAGGGATTTTGCCACGCCATTGCCATGCGTCCTTAACAGAAAAATTAACGTTCCGGAATCAAACGGGTGAAATCTTTATTGTCAGGCTCGCTCTGGCCTGCGGCTTTCTCTTTACCCGCTACGGAATCGGTAAGGCGGCGCAGCAGCGCGTTCTGCCGCTTTTGCTCTTCCAGCAGCGCTTCCAGTAACTGAACCTGCTGGCTCGCCCTGACGCTGGCACGGTTGATAAAGAACCAGGCAATCAGCCCCACTATGACCAACCCTGCCGTAAACCCCATTGATGCCAAACTCACTGCGCCATTTGCTAAATCGTTCATATATGTCTCAACCTACTTACTTCCACTGCAGACCGTGCAGACCTGCCAAGATTCTACCCGCTCAGCCGCGAATTGATAGCCAGCTCTCATAAATTTCAGAACCTTCGCGCAGGAGAAAGCCCGCGCTTTGTGTATCCTCAAAGCAAATTGCGACCTGCCCCACACCTTGCTGCTATGATGAAGCCTGGCAGCGAGGTGGAAACGCCAGGATTGCTGTCTGATAAATTATAAGGGAAACATATGAGATTTTTAGTACGCATTGTTGCGCTGTTGGTCATTGTCTGGCTGGCTCTGCTGGTAACGGGTTATGGGATACTGGCAGGAAGTACAAAAAACGTGGCTGGCCTGGGGTTACAATGTCAGTATCTGACGGCGCGCGGCATGATTACCGCGCAGTATCTGCACACTGACAGCGGTGTGGTGGGGGTGACGGACTGTCCGCTGCTGAAAAAAAGCACTGAGGTTGTCGATAATTAAAAATCAGGGCCAGAGTGATTCTGGCCCCGTTTTCAGAAAGGATAGTGATGATAACCCATCTGGGCGGAAAGCACTTTCGCCGCCTGATGCAGTAACCTGACGTAGCCACTTTTCTCCTCTTCGGAGAAGCGGATAGTAGGGAAAGAGATACTGAGTCCGGCAATTACCACACCAAAACGGTCAAATAGGGGAACGGCAATACAACGTAGCCCCTCTTCCTGCTCCTCGTTGTCCTCACCAAAGCCTTGCGATCTGACTTTATCCAGTACCGGTAACAGCTCTTCCGTGCTGCCAACCGTTCTTGGCGTGCTGCGGGTGTAGTTTACCTCCGCCATAATATCCTCTACCTCAGCCCTGTCACGCCAGGCCAACAAAACCTTACCGATAGCCGTGCTGTAAAGAGGATTACGGCGCCCGATGCGTGAATACATGCGCAGGTTGTAGAGGGAGTCAATTTTGTGAATATAGACGATGCTGTCATCTTCCAGCGCGCCAAGATGGATGGTTTCTTTGGTCTGGCGGGAAATTTCGCGCATCTGAATATCTGCGCTGCGGATCAGATCGACATTCTGTAGCGCTTTAGCCCCTAACTCAAACAGTTTCAGAGTCAGCGTGTACTTCTCAGACTCCCCCTCCTGATCGACATAGCCCAATGTTTTCATGGTTTGCAGAAAGCGATACACCGTGCTTTTGGACATCATTACCCGCTGAGAAAGCTCGGTGATGCCATGTTCGCGCTCTTCTCCCAGCGCCTGAAGGATACCGAATACTTTCATCACGGAAGAGACTGCATCCGGTTGTTTATCCACGTCGCCAGTTGCCATTACCGAGACCTTAATTTTGTTTTATAAAAAATGGAACACTATTTCCAGTATACGTTTTGCAGGATGGGCGGTGCAATCCTGACAGAAAATTAACTCTGGACATATCTGCTGATAGTTTTCGCCGTGAAACAACATGGAATAGCTTACGAAAAATCATTAGCATAGTGATATTCACACTCCTGACTACTTAACCCTATGCCAACAACCTCCCCAGCAGATGGATTACCGGTTCCGCAGCGCTACGGCGCGATCATGGCTATTGCCCTGGGTATAACCGTTGCCGTTCTTGACGGTGCTATCGCCAACGTTGCTCTGCCAACCATTGCCAGAGAGCTGCAGGCAAGTCCGGCTGAGTCGATCTGGATCGTCAATGCCTACCAGCTGGCAATCATCATCTCCCTGCTCTCGTTATCTTTCCTGGGCGATATCCTTGGTTACCGCCGCATTTATCAGGCAGGGCTGGTGGTATTCACCTGTACCTCGCTGTTCTGTGCCCTTTCCGGTTCGCTGGAGATGTTAACCTTTGCCCGTGTGCTGCAAGGTTTTGGCGGCGCAGCCCTGATGAGCGTCAACACGGCGCTGATCCGGATTATTTATCCTCAGCGTTTTCTGGGTCGGGGAATGGGCATTAACTCGCTGATTGTTGCGGTATCAACCGCAGCTGGCCCAACCGTGGCGGCAGCTGTGCTCTCGGTGGCTTCGTGGAAATGGCTGTTTCTGATCAATGTGCCTGTCGGCCTGGCTGCCCTTTATCTGGCGTTTCGTTTCCTGCCGGACAACATTCAGAAGGCAAAAGAGCAGCGTTTTGACGTGCCCAGCGCCATCATGAATGCGTTGACCTTCGGCCTGCTGATTTCCGCCTTAAGCGGCTTCGCTCAGGGCCAGAGCGGTATACTGGTGCTTAGCGAGCTGGTGGCGCTGGTGATTGTCGGCTCTTTGTTTATCCGCCGTCAGCTAAAAATGCCCTTCCCTTTGCTGCCGGTCGACCTGCTGCGTATCCCGATTTTTTCCCTGTCGATTGGCACCTCGGTCTGCTCCTTCTGCGCCCAGATGCTGGCCATGGTGTCGCTTCCATTTTTTCTGCAAACCGTTCTGCAACGCGGAGAAGTCGCCACCGGTCTGCTGCTCACCCCCTGGCCACTGGCTACGATGGTGATGGCTCCCATTGCTGGCCGCCTGACGGATCGGTATCATGCCGGCCTGCTCGGTGCTGTAGGTCTGGCGATGTTCGCCACCGGCCTGTTTGCACTCGCCTTGCTGCCTGACTCACCCTCAGATCTGAATATCATCTGGCGAATGGCGCTCTGTGGTGCCGGCTTTGGCCTCTTTCAGTCGCCTAACAATCACACCATTATCTCTTCTGCTCCGCGTCATCGCAGCGGGGGCGCCAGTGGCATGCTGGGTACGGCTCGTCTGCTGGGGCAAACCAGTGGTGCGGCGCTGGTTGCCTTGATGTTTAATCTTTTTGGCGCCCACGGCACGCACGCCTCTCTGTTGCTGGCCGGGAGCTTCTCCAGCTTAGCGGCGGTGGTAAGCGCCCTGCGTATTACCCAACCACGAGCCAGTGCCTGAAAATCTACGGGCATAAAAAAACCGGGCAAAGCCCGGTTTTTTTCATTCAGTAAGAGCGTTACTTCAGATACTGACCGCTGCGCAATGCCTCAATACGCTTATCCAAAGGAGGATGCGACATAAACAGCTCGCTCAGCGATTTTGACTTGCCGTTGATGCAGAAGGCCATCATGGTGCTGGCTTCCTGCGGCTCGTAGCTGGTTTTGAGTCGCTGAAGGGCCGCGATCATTTTCTCACGTCCAACCAACCTGGCGGAGCCTGCATCGGCATGGAATTCACGATGGCGTGAGAACCACATAGTGATGATGCTTGCCACGATACCAAACACCAGCTCCAGCACCATCGACACGGCGAAGTAGACCATAGGATTACCGTTGTTGCCTTCACCTTCGTCACGGTTTCCGGAGAGGAAGCCGGAAGCAACCTGCGCCAGAATACGTGAGATAAAGATCACAAAAGTGTTCACAACCCCCTGAATCAGCGTCATGGTCACCATGTCACCATTGGCGATGTGGCTGATCTCATGTGCCAGTACCGCTTCCGCCTCATCACGGCTCATGTTCTGCAGCAACCCGGTGGAAACCGCCACCAGCGACGCATCACGACGTGCTCCGGTAGCAAAGGCATTGATATCAGGCGCGTGGTAGATAGCAACCTGTGGCATCGCAATGCCCGCCTTCTGAGCCTGCTGACCAATGGTCTGCATCAGCCAGCGTTCGGTCTCATTGCGGGGTTGTTCAATTACTTCACCACCGACGGAACGCAATGCCATCCACTTTGACATCAACAGTGAAACAAACGCACCGCCGAAGCCAAACAGACCTGCCATGATCATCAGGCCCTGTACACTGCTTGACTGGATCCCTGTCAGGCTGAGGATCAGCCCAAAGACCAACATTACCCCAAGGTTGGTCAGCAGGAAAAGCGCAATACGCATCATAAAATTTCTTCTTCCTCAGTTAACAAATTCGCCTGTAGCGGATAACTATCCTATGGGCTGGCGAAAACATTTCAAGCACTCTTAATCTTTAAGTGCCTAAAAAGACATAACTTTACACAATTAAGCGGGATTATCAGCGGTGAGAGATGTTCATCTCATTTCGGGGTTCAGGAGAATTGTCGTAACCGGTGGACAATAAAATAAGGGCACAGACTGTGCTGTGCCCTTCGGATTTATTTTGCTGCCGCTGGCGGCGTCTGCGCTTTTTCAAGCTGCGCCAGGTCGTTAGCGATACTTACCGTTTCATCAAGATAGGGATCCGGCTCTTTATAATCTTTTGGCAGGTCGTCCAGCTTAGCCAGCGGCTTTTTGCCTTCCTGCTGAAGACGGGCATTGATCCGCTCAAGACGCAACGCATCATCTTCATGGTTCTCTTTCTCACGCTCGGCAAGGTTCAGAGAGATGATATTGCGTTTGTCCTTCATCGCGTTAAAGCGGGCGATATCTTTAATGATGTACTGGAACTCGCGATCTTTAGCGATGCGCTCCTGATGCTCTTTGATCAACTGCGGCTCAAGGGAGGCCAGGTCGCCCGATTTGGTATAGCTGGCCGCATTGATGCTGTCCCACGGCAGCGCGTTGTCTTCGAACTTCTCGCCGGTCTCTACCGCTTCCACGCCGGTTGGCATCAGCAGATCGGGCGTCACACCCTTACGCTGAGTGCTGCCGCCGTTAATGCGGTAGAACTTCTGAATGGTGTACTGAACAGAGCCCAGCGCAGGCCATTCAGGACGCAGCATTTGATCGTAGATGCGGTTCAGTGAACGGTACTGCTGAACAGTACCTTTACCAAAGGTCGGTTCACCGACAATCAGCGCACGGCCATAATCCTGCATCGCGGCGGCAAAGATCTCGGAAGCTGACGCGCTGAAGCGGTCCACCAGCACCACCAGCGGGCCTTTGTAATAGACAATGCCATCGTTGTCGCTGTCTTCGCGCACTTTGCCATTGTTATCACGAACCTGAACCACCGGGCCGCTTGGGATAAAGAGGCCAGAGAGGGAAACCGCTTCGGTAAGTGCACCGCCGCCGTTGGTTCTCAGGTCAATTACCACGCTGTCGACATTCTGCTTCTGCAATTTCTGCAGCTGCACCTTTACATCATCCGTCAGGCCAACATAGAAGCCAGGTATATCCAGCACGCCGACTTTTTTACTGCCAACGTTATGAACCGTCATTTTAACTGCACGATCTTCCAGACGGATCTTCTCACGCGTCAGCGTAACAAAACGGGTTTTTGTCCCCTTTCCGGCTGGCAGCACTTCCAGACGCACTTTACTGCCTTTGGGACCTTTGATTTGGGCAACAACGTCATCAAGACGCCAGCCGATCACATCCACTACTGGCTTACCTGGCTGGCCGACGCCGACAATACGATCGCCCACGGTAATCGATTTGCTCTTGGCTGCCGGGCCGCCCGCGACCATGGAGTTGATGACCGTGTAGTCATCGTCCATCTGCAGCACAGCACCGATACCTTCCAGAGACAGGCTCATTTCAGTATTAAACTGCTCGGTGTTGCGAGGAGAGAGGTAATTGGTGTGCGGGTCGATTTCATGCGCAAAGGCCGTCATCGCCAACTGGAAGACATCTTCGCTGTTGCTCTGCGCCAGACGACGGATAGCAAACTGATAGCGCTTGGTGAGCACTTCGCGGATCTCTTTCTCTTCTTTGCCGGTCAGCTTCAGGCTCAGCTCGTCATATTTGACTTTGGCATCCCATAGCTGATTCAGCTCTGCCGTGGTTTTCGGCCACGGTGATTTGCTCCGGTCGATATCGATAGTATCGTGACCGGTGAAATTCATTGGCTTATTCAGTACGGACAACGCGTACTGGTAGCGCTCAAACCGGCGCTTCTGCGCCAGATTGTATAAATCATAAAATACATCCAGCTTTCCGGACTTTAGCTCATCGCTTAACGTCGTTTTTTTGCTGGCGTACTGCTCGATATCTGAGGTCAGCAGCAGGTTATGGCTGTAGTCCAGCAGATTGAGGTAGCGTGCAAAAATCTTGACCGAAAAATCCTTATCAAGATCGAACTGGCGATAGTGCGAACGGGTAAAACGCGAAGTAACACGTTCACTCACTGTCGCATGCTGCGGTTCCTGATGAAGCTGAGGAATTTGATCGGCACGCGTAATATTATCGGCGGCGAAAACGTTCCCTGCCAGCAGCAGACCTGCAATAACGGTGGTTCTGAAAAAATTGTTCATGCCCTGATTGGCCTCCGTATCAGAACTGCAAGTGTTCTGCGCGTACTATCATTGCCAGGCCGGAAGCCAACTGTACCCGGACGCCATCTTTGGTAATTTCAAGAATGGTTGCGTCCATCGCACTTTTGCCCGCGGTGACTTTGATGTTCTGGCCAACTTGCAGCGCTGCGGTATCGGTAACGGGTTTGGTTTGTGCTGGCTGACGCTCTGCGGAAGGCGCGCTTTCTGCGCTACGCTGCGGTTTACTGCGAACCTGGCGTGGCTGCTCACCTTCGGCAGAAGGTTTACGGGCTGGTTTACGAGGACGGCGTGGTGCGCTCTCTTCGCCAGCTTCGCGTTTTTTGGCCTGCTGCTTTTCGCGCTGGGCCTGAACACGCGCTTTTGCTTCTTCGAGTTGCTTACGCGCATGTTCAACGTGCTGCTCTTCGAGAACGCCACAGTCTTCACCATCCAGATCGACGCGAATCGCACCGGCTTTAATGCCGTACAGATAGCGCCAGCTGGACGTGTACAGACGCAGCGCAGAGCGAAGCTGAGTTTTACTCAGGCCCATTTCGCCCTGCACGCGGTCGACTAAATCCTGAAAGATGCCGATCTTAAGGGGGCGTGCTTCGCCTTCGGCGCTAAAGCATTTTGGGAAACGCTCGGCCAGAAAGGCGATGACTTCTTTGCTGCTATTCAACTTGGGTTGATTTTCCATGAAATTTCCTGATTACAACGGGTTTGCCAATCAGCGCAGGCATGAACAGGCGTCATTATAATGACACCATCGGCAAATGCTACGTGATCCAGCGCTTTAGCTGCGTTTCATGTGAATAAATTTTTCCACATCAGACCCGGCAAGCACCTCACACAGCCCGTCAGTGAGGGTTTTCAGCCCCGCTTCGTCTTCACTGTCGAAGCGGTTATATTCCACGCTATCGATATCGAGTACGCCAATTGTCTGGCCATTTACCACCAGCGGCAGCACAATTTCTGCATTACTGGCTGCGTCGCAGGCGATGTGTCCGGGGAAAGCGTGCACATCATCTACGCGTTGAATCTGGCTTTCAGCCACTGCTGTTCCGCACACGCCACGGCCCACGGGAATACGCACACAGGCAATTTTTCCCTGAAACGGACCCAGTACCAGCGTGTCAGCTTCGGTCAGCAGATAAAAACCTGCCCAGTTAACGCCTTCAAGGCGCTCATAGAGCAGCGCACTACAATTGCCCATGGCCGCCAGAAAACTGGTTTCGCCAGCGATAAGCGCGCGCAAATCACGGTTCAGGTCCGAATAAAACTCTGCTTTTGTCATTTTTTAACCATTGTGGAAACGTGTCATGAGGCCCATGATGGCCCCTTGCTTAAATAAGCATTAATTGTCCAGACGGACAAGGTGAATCATTGCGTTAGTTAATATACCCTTAGTCTGTCTGAAGCCTTAAGCATGACCCTGACGTGTCATTAACCCTTTTAGGGCGATAAAATTTAACCCCGCCCTGCACCTGTGCTGCCTGGGCCTGAAAACCTCAGGATTATGAAAATACACGCCATTAGCCATGCTCTGCCTCAGGCACGTTATCAGCGTTGCCCCCAATGCGATACCCTTTTTTCCTTACCAGATGTTAAATCCACGCAGTCTGCGCACTGCCCTCGCTGCAATGCCCGAATAATGAATGGTCGTGACTGGTCGATGACGCGGCTCTGCGCCATGGCCGTCACTATGCTGCTGTTGATGCCCTTTGCCTTCAGCGAATCGCTGATGAGCATTCGTCTGATCGGCACCACTATCCGTGCCAGTTTGCTGGAAGGAATTACCCAGATGGCGCAGCAGGGCGATGTGATAACCGCCTCCATGGTGGCCTTTTGTACTATTGGCGCGCCCGCTACCCTGGTGGGTTCTATTGCCTATCTCTATTTCGGTCATCGTCTGGGTATGAATCTGCGCCCGGTGCTGCTGATGCTGGATCGGCTGAAAGAGTGGGTAATGCTGGATATCTACCTGGTGGGGATCGCCGTCGCCTCGATTAAAGTAAAGGATTATGCGGATATTACGCCCGGCGCCGGGCTTATCGCTTTTATTTCTCTGACGCTGCTAAGTGTGATTACACTGATCCATCTGAATGTAGAGCAGCTGTGGCACCGCTTCTATCCGCAGCCTCAGCCGAATGTCGCGCTGGAGAAGCTTCGGGTCTGCCTGAGCTGCCACCATACGGGCTTACCGGACCAGCGTGGCCGCTGTCCGCGCTGCCATACGCCGCTCTATTTTCGTCGGCACTTCAGCCTGCAGAAATCCTGGGCGGCATTGATTGCCGCCATTGTGCTGCTAATCCCAGCCAATTTACTGCCCATTTCCATTATTTATTTGACCGGTTCACGGCAGGAAGACACCATCCTTTCCGGGATTATGTCGCTGGCATCCGGCAACATTCCTGTTGCCGTGGTGGTCTTTGTCGCCAGTATTCTGGTGCCTTTCACCAAGGTGATTGTCTTGCTGACGTTGCTGGTCAGTATCCATTTCAAATGTGAACAGGGCCTGAAAACCCGCGTTCGCCTGCTCAGGGTTGTTACCTGGGTTGGACGCTGGTCTATGCTGGACCTGTTTGTTATTTCGTTAACCATGTCGCTGGTCAATCGCGATCAGCTTCTGGCTTTTACCATGGGACCGGCAGCCTTCTATTTCGGCTCGTCAGTCATACTCACTATCCTTGCCGTTGAGTGGCTGGATAGCCGTTTACTTTGGGATGCACATGCAACAGGAAACGCCGACTACACCGATTAACGCGCATATCAAAAGCCGGCGGAAAATTTCGCCCTTCTGGCTGCTACCGTTTATTGCGCTGCTGATCGCAGGCTGGCTCATCTGGACCAACTATCAGGAGCGCGGCACCACCATCACCATCGATTTCGCCACGGCGGAGGGCATCGTGCCGGGCAGAACGCCGATACGCTATCAGGGGGTGGAAGTGGGTCTGGTGCAGGGCATCAGCATGACGGACGATCTGCGTACCATCAAAATAAAAGCCAGTATCAAGAGCGATATGAAAGAGGCGCTGCGTGACGATACGCAGTTCTGGCTGGTGACACCGAAAGCCTCACTGGCGGGCGTCTCGGGTCTGGATGCGCTGGTGGGCGGTAACTATATCGGCATGATGCCGGGAAAAGGTAAACCTCAGGAAAACTTCGTCGCGCTGGATACTCAACCCAAATATCGCGTCAATACCGGGGAAATGTTGATCCATCTGCATACGCCAGATCTCGGTTCCCTGAATACCGGTTCGCTGGTCTATTACCGGAAAATTCCGGTGGGCCGCGTATACGATTACAGCATCAACCCTGGTAATAAAGGCGTAACCGTTGACGTGTTGATCGAACGTCGTTTTACCAATCTGGTAAAGAAAGAGACCCGTTTCTGGAACGTCTCCGGCGTGAAAGCGGATGTCGGGCTTAGCGGTGCAAAAGTGCAGTTAGAGAGCCTGGCTGCGTTGGTAAATGGCGCTATTGCCTTCGATTCGCCTGAAGCGTCCGGGCAGGCTCAGTCTGAAGATGACTTCACCCTCTACCCCGATCTGGCCCATAGCCACCGCGGCGTGATCATCTCGCTCGATTTGCCAGGCGGCAAGAACCTTAAGGCTGGCAGCACTCCGCTGATGTATCAGGGTCTTGAAGTAGGCACCCTTACCGGACTGACTCTGCAAGCTGGCGGCAAAGTCACCGGCGAGTTAACCCTCGATCCTTCAGTAACCGACCTGATGCGTACCGGCACCAGAATTGAGATGCGTAGCCCGAAAATCAGCCTGAGCGATACCAGCCTGAGCAGCCTGTTAACCGGCAATACCCTGGAGCTGGTGCCGGGCAAAGGTGAGCCACAGGATCACTATACCGTGCTGGAGAGCAATGAATCGCTGCTGCAACAGCCCAATGCCATTGAGTTGAAGCTCACCGCGCCGGAAAGCTATGGCATCGATGCCGGCCAGCCCATTATTTTGCATGGTATGCAGATTGGCCAGGTTGTCAGCCGGACGTTGGTTGAACAGGGCGTAACCTTTGTCATTGCCATTGCGCCGGACTATCGTCATCTGGTACATGGCGACAGTAAATTCATCATCAACAGCCGGCTCGACGTGAAGTTTGGTCTGAACGGGATGGAAGTGCTTGGCGCCAGCGCCCGTGAATGGGTGGATGGCGGCATTCGTCTTGACCCCGGCAGTAAAGGCAAAGCGAAAGAGAGCTACCCGCTCTACTCCAACGCGGAAAAAGCAGCGGAAGGGATCACTACCGATCAGCTCCCGACCACGTTAACGCTGACCGCTAAAAGCCTGCCGGATGTACAGGGCGGCTCAGTGGTGCTTTACCGTAAATTCCAGGTCGGTGAAATTGTTGATGTGATCCCTCGCGCCAACGTGTTTGATGTGCGGGTGCATATCAAACAGGAGTACCGCAAGCTGCTGACGGAAAACAGCGTGTTCTGGGCCGAAGGCGGCGCACGCGTCCAGTTAAACGGCAGCGGCCTGACGGTTCAGGCCTCTCCGCTGAATCGTGCGCTCAGAGGCGCTATCAGCTTCGATAACCTGACCGGAGCAGGCGCAGGCCTGACCAGCAAAGACAAACGCGTGCTCTATGATTCTGAAACCGCAGCGCGAGCCGTGGGAAGCCAGATTACGCTGCATACGTATGATGCCACTAAACTGGCTGCCGGAATGCCTATCCGTTACCTCGGCATCACTATTGGCCAGGTGGAAGATTTGGCGCTCAATAACGATAAAAATCAGGTAATTGCTAAAGCGGTGCTCTATCCGGAATATGTGGATGACTTCGCCCGCCTGGGCACCCGCTTCTCTGTGGTTTCCCCGGAAATATCCGCAGCCGGTGTTAACCATCTGGATACCCTGCTGCAACCCTATATCAACGTCGATCCGGGTAAAGGCCGCGCTCAGCGCACCTTTGAGCTTCAGGAATCCACCATCACCGACGCCCGCTATCTTGATGGCCTTAACGTGATAATGGATGCGCCAGAAGGGGGATCGCTCTCTGTGGGAACGCCTGTGCTGTTCCGGGGCATTGAAGTGGGTACCGTCACCGGAACCTCGCTGGGAGCAATGGCGGACCGCGTGCAAATTACGCTGCGGATCAGCAAGAAATACCAGCACCTGGTACGTAACAACTCGGTATTCTGGCTCGCCTCCGGCTATAACCTGAAATTCGGTCTGATTGGTGGCGTGGTGAAAACCGGCACCTTCCAGCAGTTTATTCAGGGTGGCATCGCCTTTGCCACGCCGCCGACCATTCCGCTGGCTCCTCAGGCCACCTCCGGCAAGCACTATCTGCTGGAGGATGAAGAGCCAAAAGAGTGGCGTAAATGGGGAACCGCACTCCCCGGAAACTAAGCAGAACGGGCAGCCTGGCGCTGCCCGTTTTTTTCACCCTGCCGAATGTGATAAACTCCGCCCACTTATTTCCAGTGGAATTTATCAGTGTCCCTTTCCTCACGCGTGACCTTTCCTGAGCCTTTCTTAGCGCAGATGCGCGAGCTGTTGCCCGATGCAGCAGACTTTGACCGTTTTATCGCTATCTGTCAGCAACCCCTGCGCCGCAGCCTGCGCGTGAATACGTTGAAAATCAGCGTGGCGGATTTCCTGACGCTGGTTGCGCCTTATCAGTGGGCGCTGACGCCAATCCCATGGTGTGAAGAAGGGTTCTGGATAGTGCGTGATGACGCAGACACGCTGCCGCTTGGCAGTACTGCGGAGCACCTTGCAGGCCTGTACTATATTCAGGAAGCCAGCTCGATGCTGCCGGTGAGCGCACTGTTTGCGGGCTGCCCGCAACCTGAAACAGTGATGGACGTCGCGGCGGCGCCAGGCTCTAAAACCACGCAAATTGCGGCGCGGATGGGCAACAGCGGCGCCATCCTTGCCAATGAATATTCCGCCAGCCGGGTAAAAGTGCTGCATGCCAATCTGAGCCGCTGCGGCGTCAGCAATACGGCTATGACCCATTTCGACGGCAGAGTGTTTGGCGCCGCGTTACCAGAAAGTTTCGATGCCATTCTGCTGGATGCCCCCTGCTCCGGCGAAGGCGTTATCCGTAAGGATGCTGATGCGCTGCGTAACTGGTCGCTTGCCAGCACCGAAGAGATTGCCGCAACACAGCATGATCTGATTGAAAGTGCTTTTCATGCGCTCAAACCCGGCGGCACGCTGGTCTATTCTACCTGTACCCTGAACCGCAGCGAAAACCAGCAGGTGATTGCCTGGCTACAACAGGCTTATCCCGACTGCGTGGAGATCGAACCGCTGGACGATCTCTTCCCCGGCGCGGAGCAGGCCATCACGCCCGAAGGATTCCTGCACGTATTCCCGCAGATTTTCGACAGCGAAGGCTTTTTTGTCGCACGCTTGCGCAAGTTACAGAGTCTTGAGCGGTTACCGGTGCCTGGCTATAAAGTGGGTAAGCTGCCCTTCTTCCCCGTTAAACGCGCTGTTCAGAAAGATATTGTCGAGGCAGCAGCAAAGTCGGGGCTGAGCTGGAATCAGCAGACGCATACGTTATGGGAACGGGATAAGGAAATCTGGCTGTTTCCGGTCGCTATTGAACCGCTGTTGGGCAAGGTGCGCTTTTCGCGTATTGGGCTGAAGCTGGCCGAAACGTTCACCAGGGGGTATCGCTGGCAGCATGAAGCGGTTATCGCACTCGCCCGCCCCGAGGCTAAGAACCGTTTCGAACTCACGCTGGCTGAAGCGGAAGAGTGGTATCGCGGAAGAGATATCTATCCGGAACGTGACTTGCCGGCGGATGAGTTGATCGTGACCTGCCAGCATCAGCCATTAGGTCTGGCAAAGCGAGTTGGCAACAGGATCAAGAATAGCTATCCGCGGGAACTGGTGCGTGACGGCAAACTCTTCTCTTTTTAATCAGATTTATTGCACCTGCACCAGGGTGAGCTGATTGCCAAACACCGCACCCGTATCAATATAGTGCTGGTTATAAGCCTCCAGCGGGGCCGATAGCGGAGTATGCCCAAAATAAAACGCATCTGCTCCGGTAATAACCTGCCCTTTTCCTTGCTGGAGCCGCTCTATACGAGAGCGGCTCCAGACAACCTTCTCTTCATCCACTGCGCTCCCCCAGGCATAATGCGGTAAAGGATAGTCGGCATGCGCCACCACCACGAGGCGCTCCGGAAGCTGAAGATGCAGGATCAACGGCAGATTACGGCAGCGACTGATAGCATGTTTCGCCTCCATCATCGCCATGCCCTCAAGGTGGTAAAACCACTCCCCACCGTTTGAGATCCACTGGTGATGATTTCCTTTACTTAGCGCATTAATGGCCATCTCTTCATGATTTCCCCGCACGCTGCGGAACCAGGGTTCCTTAAGCAGCGCCAGACAACCGGGACTGTCTGGCCCACGGTCAATCAGATCGCCAACGGATATCAGCAGATCTTCATCGGCAGAAAAGTGCCGGACCCGTAACGCCTCATTCAGCTTTTCCCGGCATCCATGCAGGTCGCCCACGATAAAGATGTGTCGCCAGTTTTCACTATTAAGATGTTGATACAGCATGACTCACCCTGACCCGATTTAACGGAAAATATTGACGGTCGGTTTAAGCATTCCGGTCTAAAGTATAGTCTGTTCAGAGATCAGGAGATTGAGGGCATATGAGTAGCCACAAACAATTTTATCTTATGCTGGCTTTGATTACGGCAGGTAGTCTGTTGATTATTGAGGTGTTAGCCCGACTGGTGCATCTGATTATCGTGGGCTGAGGCTGACAGCGCCAAACCTCCAGGTCTGGCAACCTGCTGACGCTGTCGCTGCGGGTTTATTTAGCTTTTAATGCCCGTGGATTCTTTCTCAGGGAAGCGGACCAGTTAAACTCTTTTATTTCTCTCTCTTTCGCTGATGAGGCTTTACGCGGTTTTTTGGCAATCACAGCCTTAGTGCTCTCTTTCACCACGCGATCCTTCATTACCAGCCTTTTGGCCTCTTTCAGAATATCCTTTTCCTCTTTTTTACTCGCAACATGACTGAGTTTTAAGGTCAGGCTTTTTACCTTTGCGGCAACCAACTCTTTTTCAGCTTCCGTAAACTGGTCGATTGAAATCTCTTTATCGCTTTTCATTTCTCTGCTCCAGCCTGAACGATCGGACGCGGATTTTGCGTGACGTTGTGGCCCCATGAGCGTAAAGGGTTGAAGGCAGATAAACAAGTATTCGCTAAAAACCTGTGGGTTTGGCTGCACTTTTTACGTAAAACGGCCTGCAAATTTTTTAAAGCCTCACTAAAAAGCGATTGCCCGGCTTTCCGATCAACTGTGCAGAGAGGCTTATGGGCAGCTTTTTTCAGCGCTGCGCAGGCATAAAGTTTTGATTTTCCAGGACATTTTTATGCGCGGACCGTGCAGGTTATTTATTCACTTCAGATGTAGATATAACAGGTGAGAATGAGTGTGATCATTGTGGTTTATTGACTTAAGAGAACTATTGCTTTCGTATAGCACAAATTAGATTTAATACTCCATAAATAACCGGAGCATTATACTTACTCTGGTTACACTATTCCCTCCCCCTTTAAATTACCAGGTTCGTTTTCTTGTGATAAACTTTGTAAAGAGCGCTGACGATATTACACATCTTTCTATCATAATCTCTCTGGGCTGCCGGGGCATAATCATCACGCACGGATGAAAAACTATATTTTTCACAGGCAAACATAGAGAAAATTTCTTATTGAATTACAAGATATCTTCTACATAAAACCCCCAGTAGTTAAATGCAACCTCTGTTTTAACTCAATTGAGATTACTGAATGAGCGCGGGTGCTCTATCTGAGATCATGAAGCAGGTGTTCATTATTTTTAGATTAAAACTCATCAGTCTACTGGTCATTTCAGAAGCTGGCGCTAATTCAGCAAGCGAGAGCTTTTCTGGCACCGGAAGCAGAGGAAAGGCGGTGCACCTGATAACTGTTTGAATAATATGGGGATGGGTTCAGTCACAGGTGTCACTACTGGTAAAGCTAGTAAACCCACAGGAGTCTTGGCAGGGGCGTGTTTGGTGGTATTACGGCCGGATAAGGTAGCTGCAATAATAGCACTTACAACGATAGCAAAGGTGGTGGCAACAGTGAGGGTCGTGATTATGGGGGACAGTGCACCTGGTAAATAAGAGTGGTACAGAGAGATTCCAGCAACCCAGGCAACGATCCAGCAGAATCAGATATAATATTATCACTGATCTGTGGATAATGACCACAGGCGTTATGATGAGAATAGTTCCACTTCCGAAAGAAGATCTATTCCTTAACCCTGTAATTTTATTAACCTGGTTCTTTTTGATAATTGGTATCAGATCGTTCTTTAGCTTTTTATTTAAATTAGTGAGCTGGTACATTCCAATTAGCATCTGAACAGTCCTGAGCGGATTCTTACATATTTTGTGGATGGTTAATGTTTAATAAAATTTTAACGAATCAGAAGCGCTGTGGCAGAGGGTAGCGAAAAAAGTCTGACGGTCGGCTTTGTGTCGATTTGCTATAGCCCTGGCTGTACCTGTAGAAATTTTTCACAAAGGAATATCCTCTCCTCCTTTATAAAAAGGTACAGGTGATTAAAAAGGCTATTGAAACTCCTTATTACTATGGCAGTACTGATAAATCTGAAAATGACAAGACCGCATTGTTATGACAGATCTCAGGGCAAATAAAACGCACGGGCAGAACGAGCCGGAACAGGGAACCATGGCTATTTTTTGTTTCACTCGTTTCGCTTACTGTACAGCTATATCTGTTCCCAGTCGGGAAGATGATGAGCCATTTTTATCAGGCGCTGAATACCTGAGATCATAATGCCAAACAGCAGCCCGACCATTAACGCTGTTACAAAAGCATGGACTACGCCAGCCCCCTGGTCTTTCCATAAAACGAACCACATCACTACTCCCCAGAACGGGGTATAGATACCTGCAAAACAGATGAAATTTGTCCAGAAACGGGAAAATGGCGGAGGGGGAACCCTGACACCCAGTTTCCAAAGGAACAAATGGCATGGAGGCGCATAATTACTGCGCCACATGCCCTTCCGCATCATGATCGCTATAGCGCGCTCTTTTTTCCTCTCGAAAATCGCGTCCTTTTTCATGCTGGTGATCTCCCGCACTTCATTTCTTAAGGTGATTATAACAGCACGGTACTTAAGCGTTAGCTTTTAAGACAATGCTTAAAACGCAGGGCGAACTTATTTTTGACAGCGGATCTGAATATCTTCAGACACACCCCTCGGTAACGAATTTCAGGTGCTCTGAACGGGTTTAATTGCCTGTTTTTCGCAAGCGACGGGAGTTTTTTATTACCTTATTCAGCGGGTACTAAGATACTCGACTAGCTTAAGGCCCGTTATCGGTATTTTTGGTAAATGGATTTAAGCCCTTGATTTATTCGTATAGTTCAAGATATCTGGCGGCTTATAATAGATTTTTGTGACACAACAGCTTTTATCCTGGCCCGATAAGTCCGCTTGTTGCTTATTGCTGAACAGAAGGCTCTTCAGACTACTGTCATCGCATCCAGATCACGTTTCATTCTGCTTACTATGGTAAGTCCGGCCAGGGGCACTATGCTTCAAAAGCCCTTAGTTTTCCTTATAATCACCTGCAAAAGGAACGCGTCATGCACGTGCTACGCCTTTGTCTGATTACCGGACTGGTTGTTACCTCCCTCACCGGTTGCTCTTCAAAAGTTGCGGAAACGCAACAGTACTCTGGTTTCCTGTCCGATTACTCCAGACTGCGGGCGATGGAATCTCCAGGTGGGCACCAAACGTTGCGCTGGATCTCGCCAGATTTTCACTCCGCTGATTACCATGGCATTTACTATAAACCCGTAGTCTATTATCCGGCTGCAAAACCTACCGCGCGTGTCAGTCAAAGCACACTGGATAACTTAAAAAACTATGTTGATAGCCGGTTTAAAGTAGCAGTAGCAAAACATAAGCCACTGATAAACACTACCGGACAGGGTACGTTGATTATGAAAACGGCTATAACCAGCGTCAGCGCGGAAAATCAGGATATGAAGTTCTATGAAGTGGTTCCTGTTGCAGCGGTGATAGCCAGTACTATGGCAGCTTCTGGTCATCGCACGCAAAACAGCGTGCTCTATCTGGAAACCCAGCTGAGTGATGCGAAGACCGGTAAAGTTATGCTGGAAGCCGTACGCAAAGCATATGGCAAGACTGTACCTAACAACAGCGCACCAATCACGCTGGAAGATTTGAAGCAAGGTGCCGATGAAATGATTAACGACGTAGTTGCCTTCCCTCCTCAACCATGACCGTTTTACCGATAATGATACGCACCTTAAAGCGTTGATAAATTGCTAAGATCGTGCTTTTAGACGGAAAGCGCTAATGTCCGCTTTTCGCTGCTGGATGACGGTCAAATTTCATCGTGCCCTGTCACAGGATCTGGAAGAGGCCGTATGCAACCACCTTTTAGCCAGCATGAAGCGAAGCAGTGGCGACAAAATGGCGGCGGAGAATTCTGGAGGGGCGAGCACGGTAGAACAGGAGAGGTTATAACTCGTTGTTTATGCTGTAATTCATTGATTTATAACAACAAACAAAAAAAGACCGAAGACGATTCCTATCTTCGGTCCAGGGAAATGGCTCCTTATGAGAGCCGTGCGCTAAAAGTTGGCATTTATGCAGGCTATGTCGCCTTGCCCTTTAAAAGGTAGTACAGGCGAGGGGTTTTACCAGCCAGCGGGAAGGGGCTTGCGGGAAAGATGTTAGCTCTGTGATCATGGCGGCAGAAATGGTTACTCTGCCTTGCCAGACGGCAAGGCAGTGACAGGGATCGGCGGCTGAACAGCCTGATCCCTACAGCAAAGCAGCAATCACTATAAAAAGGTTACTTCTTTCGCATCAATGCGCCCTACCCGGCCAGCAAGGGCTGCGAGGCATTTTGTTATCTGTCAGTCACACAGCTTCTGCGTGCGTTCTACTATCGGCGTCAGGCTTTTCTTCTGTCCGGGATGCCCGGCATCGTCGCTCTGAATCACGCTGATATCCTGCCCTTTGGCCTGCCCCTTCTTCACCAGTTCAGCAGCCGCATCATTAATCGGATACTGCATCAGCGTGGCGGGGTTGATAACAAACAACGCGCCGCCTTTAGCACAGGTCAGCATCACCTCTTCACGGTTAAACGGCCAGTTATCCTTACCCACCTCAAAGCGGCTGACGGTGACAATCTGCGCCGCCAGGGCGCCGGAACAAAAACTCATTGCTAACAGCAGACAAGCCATTTTCTTCATGATGTTACGATACCTCTTTAAATAATGCCTGCCGTTGCAGGCAGCAGAAATAGTGAGCGTCAGGCTGGTTCCAGCGTGGCAAATATGCTGACTAACAGCAGCACCATGGCAGAAAGCAGCAGCTCTGCCAGCGTGGTGCGCAGGAACAGACGTTGCGCGCTTTCTCCACAACGCTGGAAACGTGGCACCAGCCAGTAGCGGTTAGCCAGCGCCACTGCACACATCAGCATGACCAGCAGCGTTTTTAGCAGCAGCAGCTGACTGTAAAGCTGGAAACTTGCCGGAGGCCAGCCCAACAGCAACAGAGCATTGATTACGCCACTCACCACCACCAGCGCTACGGCAAGATGGCCATAGCGGGAGAAACGCATCAGCGTGCTAATAGCGTCATAGCGGGTTGTCTGCTGCCGGGCCTCTCTCATCAGCATGGCTACCGGCAACAGCCCGCCTGCCCAGAAGGCAGCGGAAATAAGATGAACGGCCTGATTGGCGCGCTGTAAAACGCCTGTACCGCCATCCAACATTGCCGCATGCCCCACAAAGGCTAAGCCTGTTAACTGCCCAACGCTGCTGAGCAATAGCAGCTGTTGACGCCCTCTTCCTTTCAACAACAGCGCAAGCACGCCAGCCAGGGCGAGCAGCAGTTGCCATTGCCAGGCCTGACCAAAGCGGGTTTGCAACACAGCCTGCCACACCTGCACGTCAGTTATATCCTGCCAGCCATTCCCCATCAGCCCGGTTTGGGCTGCCAGCAAAAGTATTGCCGTGCACAGGGAGAGCACCGCACTGACTGCCAGCAGCCGTTTAAAACGCTCCGCAAGATAACTCCTGAAGCGCGCCGGGGCCATGAGTGCGGTATAGAGACTGCCGCCCGCAAGGGAAATGAGCGCGGCGAAATGCAGCCAGCGGCAAAGGATATAGAAAACGCTGAGGGACATATCACTTCACGCTGAAGGAGTAATTCCCCTGGGTTTTATGGCCGTCAACCGAGAGCACATGCCAGTTGACCTGATAGTGACCGCTAACCAAAGGCTGTTTCAGCGGCGCAATCAGCTGATTATGCTGCCGGGGCGCGCGCTCAGCTTCCGCCAGGGGAATCGCTTTCTGATTAGCGTCGATAATTTCAACGCCGCTGAAAGCTGGCTCAATATCTTCTGAGAAGGTCAACGTCAGCGCCTGAGGAGAAGCTTCTACATTGGCATTCGCTGCGGGGTACTGATTTTTCAGATGAGCATGAGCAGAGACCTGCTGTGAGAAGGCGGTGGCGGAGAGCGCCAGGGCAAAAACCAGAGAGAACTTACGCATAATAATCATAGTATCCTGTGCTTTGCAGCCCGAAAGCTGTGATGTGGCCGAAAGGATACTCCGCCTGAAATACGGTGTCGAGACGATAACGGCTCACACTACGGACCGGACTTGCGAAAGTGCACTAACTGCTATATTTTTGCCGCCGACAGAGGAGAAACCTGATGAATCACAATCTGGCTGAACTATCCCAGGAAGAAAAAGATAAGGTCAACGTAGACCTGGCTGCGGCTGGCGTAGCGTTTAAAGAGCGTTATAACATGCCGGTGATTGCTGAAATGGTTGAGCGTGAACAGCCGGAAGCGTTGCGTGACTGGTTTCGCCAGCGACTGACGCAGTATCGTCAGGCCTCATTAAGCTTTTCCCGCCTGCCTTATGAGCCGAAGCAAAAATAGCGCATCGGTTTCGCTTGTTTTTCCTCACCGCTTCGGTTGAGATACTAACCTGATACAGGCCATGCTGGAGTGCTTATGTCTGTCTGGAGTATAGCTGCTGCCCAATCGGGCTCCCGTCCTGGCGACCTCGCCTGGAATATTTCCCGTCACCTCGACTTTATTCGTCAGGCTGCTGTTCATCACGTCGATCTGCTGATCTTCCCTGAACTTTCCCTTACGGGTTACGAGCTCGACCGCGTTACCGAACTGGCAATGCCCATGGACGATCGTCGCCTGGATGCGTTTGCCGTGGCCGCGACTGAACACACCATGTCGATCATTGTCGGGCTTCCGCTATTAACAGCTGACGGCATCCTGCTCAGCGCCATCGCTTTTCTGCCGGACGGCACACGGATGGCCTACGGCAAGCGCAATCTCTTTGGAGATGAGAAACAGCTGTTCACTGCGGGCGAGAGCGTTCCGCTGTTTGGCTATCATCAGCACCATGTGGCGATGGCCATCTGTGCAGACATCAGCGTGGAAGAGTATGCCAGGGACGCCGCAAGACGAGGCGCAAACCTTTATGCCACCGGCGTACTGGTTTCTGAAAAAGGCTATCATCACGACTGCGAATATCTGGCTCGCTGGTCACGCGACTATAAAATGGCGGTGTTAATGGCGAACCATGCCCTGCCAACCGGCGGCTATCAGAGTGCGGGTAAAAGCGTGCTGTGGGATGAAAGCGGCAGGCAGGTGGTCACCGGCGGTGAAGGTGAGCAGCTGGTGATTGCCAGAAGAACCGGTAAAGATTGGCAAGGAGAGGTCCATTCGTTACGCTATCCGCCAGTTATTTAAAAGGGACGCATTATGTTACGCGTGATAGATACCGAGACCTGCGGCCTGCAGGGTGGCATTGTAGAGGTGGCGTCAGTTGATGTGGTTGATGGCGCGATTGTCAATCCGATGAGCGATCTTATCTGCCCGGATCGTCCTATCAGCCATCAGGCGATGGCTATCCATCGTATTACGGAAGCGATGGTAGCGGATAAACCGCCAATAGAGCATGTGATTAGTCGCTATCACGGCAGCCCCTATTATGTGGCTCACAACGCCAGTTTTGACCGCCGGATGCTGCCAGAGATGCCGGGTGAATGGATCTGTACCATGACGCTGGCTCGCGGCTTGTGGCCGGGCATCAAATACAGCAATCAGGCCCTGCGTGAAACGTTACAGCTGGAGGTCACACCTCCGGCTGAGCTGCATGCTCACCGCGCGCTGTATGATTGCTACGTCACGGCTGCGCTGCTGATGCGGATTATGAGCTATTCAGGGTGGGATGCGCCCGAAATGGTACGCCGGATGCAGGTAAAAGGCTCAAGCATCACCTTTCCATTCGGCAAGTATCGCGGCAGTAAAATAGACGACGTGGCAAAAAGAGATCCGGGATACCTGAAATGGATGTTAAAAAATATCCCGGATTTAAAGCCCGACCTGCGAAGTGCAATGGAGCGGGCTTTATCAGTAGAGTAACTTAATTAGCGTTAGCGGCGCTGAGCGTTTCCTGCGCCAGCGCTATCAGGAAGGCGTACTCCAGCACTACCCCTTCGTAAGACTTAAAGCGTCCCGATTTACCGCCATGTCCTGAATCCATATCGGTACAAAGCAGCAGCAGATTATCGTCCGTCTTCAGCTCTCTTAACTTTGCCGCCCATTTTGCCGGTTCCCAGTATTGCACCTGGGAATCGTGCAGTCCGGTAGTGATCAGCAAATGCGGATAGGCCTGAGTCGTTACGCGGTCGTAGGGGCTGTACTGGCTGATATAACGATAGAACGTCTCGTCAGCCGGGTTTCCCCACTCATCATATTCGCCGGTGGTTAAAGGAATAGATTCATCCAGCATAGTGGTTAAGACGTCCACAAACGGCACCTGCGCCACCACGCCGCTAAACAGGTCTGGCGCCATGTTAATCACGCCGCCCATCAACAGACCGCCTGCGCTGCCGCCCATCGCATAGAGCTTGTCAGGTGCGCCATACCCTTTGCCGACCAGGGCTTGAGTAGTATCGATAAAATCGGTAAAGGTGTTCATTTTGTTTAACAGTCGGCCATCATCGTACCACTGCTGTCCAAGCTCTCCGCCCCCACGAATGTGGGTCAGGGCGAACACAAATCCGCGATCGAGCAGGCTCAGGCGGCTGGCGCTGAAATCAGCGTCCATGCTGCTACCGTAAGAACCATAGCCATAGACCAGCAGCGGGTTCCTGCCCTGACGGAAGTGATCGCGGTGATAAACCAGAGAGACAGGCACCTGTACGCCGTCACGGGCGGTAATCCAGAGACGCTCGCTGCGGTAATGACTGGGGTCGAAGCCTTTCACCTCAGCCTGTTTAAGCGTCTTCCGCTCTCCGGTATCCAAATCGAGTTCATAAAGCGTGTCCGGCGTAGTCATGGAAGAGTAGCCATAACGTAATTTACTGGTTTCCGGCGAAGGATTGATCGACAGCCAGGTCACATAGGCGGGATCGTCATAAAGAATGGCGGCTTCTTTACCTGTTTGCCAGCTGATCTGCCGCAGCCCGGTTAAACCCCCTTCGCGCTCTTCCACCACCAGCCAGTCGCGGAAAAGCGTAAACTCTTCCAGCACCACTTCTTCTCTGGCTGGGATCACCGTTTCCCAACTTGTTTCAGCCAAAGCAGTAGTGCGATAGAGGGCAAAATTTATCCCTTCGCGGTTAGAGCGGATATAAAAATGTTGCTGATAGTGATCAAGAAAATATTCATGATCTTTACGTCGCGGGCAGAACAGCTGCGGTTGCACGTCTGAACGCGTGGCATCAAGCAGCAAAATTTCGCTGGTGGTGCTGCTGTGTAGCGTTATCTGAATAAACTCTTCCGACGTCGTTTTCTGTACGCCGACGTAAAAAGTGTCATCCTTCTCTTCATAAACCAGCTGATCCTGCTCCTGAGTTGTTCCCAGCGTATGCCGCCAGACCTGCCAGGGCAGCAGTGTCTGCTTGTCTTTCAGCACGTAGTAAAGAGTGCAGCCGTCATTAGCCCAGGTAAAGCTGGATGAAACGTTTTCCAGCACTTCCGGATACCAGTGGCCGGTCTCAAGGTTACAAAAACGGATGCCGTACAGCCTTCTCGATAAGAAGTCTTCAGCTACGGCCATCACCTTATTATCCGCCGTTATACTGACGCCGCCCAGGGTATAAAATTCGCTTTTTGCCGCACGCTGGTTGCTGTCCAGCAAGACATCCCATTGATCGGGCGTGGTGGTATTTTCCGGCTGACGGGTATAGATCGCGTATTCGTTACCCTCCTCATAGCGACTCTGGTAGCGATAGCCTTTCCTGACGTAAGGCACCGAGTGGTCCCGCGCGGGAATGCGATCGATAATCTCTTTAAGCAGGCCTTCCTGCAGCGCCTTTTGCGACTGCATAATCGCTCTGCCGTAATCATTTTCCGCATGCAGATAATCCAGAACCGCCGGATCTTCGCGCTGGTCATCCCGCAGCCAGTAATAATTGTCGGTACGAGTTTCCCCATGAAGGGTCATCTCGAAGGGAATTTTTTTGGCAATAGGTGGTTTTTGCATCGTTCAGCCCCGCTGGATCAAGTACATAGGCTAAGGGTGGCAGTTGTCCGGGCGATTGCCAAGCGCCAGAGCGAAGGAGGACCAAAAAATTATTGTTGCAAGGGGTGATAACGGCTTCACCCCGTTTCGTCAGTTCAGGCCGTTAGCTTCTGCTTTTCAGCCTGGATATCCTGCGCCATGCTGTCGCGCACATCCTGCGGGATTTTCAGTTCGTCGCCAAGCGCCTGGAGATAACTGCGCTCCATAAAATGGTCCACATCAATCACCAGATTGCTGAGGAAATAGAGTTCCAGAGCCTCTTCCTCATTTTTGACATCCTGCGCCAGCTTATGAGGATCGAGAGGCATATCAATAGCTTGCTGAATAAGCTTTTCGCCGGTTGCCCCTAAACCTGCCTGATGGATATGTTCATCAAGTGCTTTTCGCTCCTGCGCATCTATATGGCCGTCGCTTTTAGCAGCAAACACCAGCGCCTGCACCAGCCTTTCGGCCCGCCGATCCACCGGAGTCTGTTGTTGCCCATATTGCGGCTCATCCTGATGCGTCTGAACAACGCGCTCTTTATACTTCTTCCATAACACCGCGCCCGCAGCAGCGCTGCCGCCGATGATAAGCGCGTTTTTACCATATTTGGCCAGCAGGTTGCGTGACGATTTACTGGCAATCAGCAACCCTGCAAGCCCGCCCAACGCGCCTGGTGCCAGCATTTTACTCAGGCCTTCGCCGCCGCCTGATTTATTGCTTCCTAATACGGTCTGAATTTGTTGCAGCCAGTTACTCATAACCTTTCCCGCTCTGAAATGAAAAAACCAGCATAGAGGGGCAGGTGTCAAGAAGCGTAAAGCGAAGAAAAGCCTGGAAAACCTTAACTTTCTCACTGGTCTGATAACTGCTCTCAGGCCGCTATACTTACCTTCTGACTGAGCTTTTTCAGTCCTTAGTGCACTGTTTTTAGCGGGAGCATAAAGACTCTTCCTGCAGTAAGCACTTTGCACACCTGAAGGGGATTATTATGGCCAGATTTATCAACAACCCACTATTTATTAATACGGTTCTGCTGGGCGGCACGCCTCAGGAAAAAGTGATGGCTGCGGCAAAGGCGGGGTTTGATCAGATCGAACTGTGGCGTCAGGATGTGGAAGCGCACGCTGGCGATGCCAGAAATCTGGCTGCGCTACTCGACAATCAACAAACAGGCCTGACGGATTATCAGGTGCTGCTGGATTTTACTGGCGCGCCAGATAACCGGCGTGACGCTAAGCGCAGGGAAGCGCTGCAAATGCTGGAAACGGCGGTACTTTTAGGGGCCGACACGCTGTTAACGCCTGCATCGACCGATCCAGACTCTGTTGCCGGACGGGAGGAGGAGGATTTACGCTGGCTGAGCAGAGAGGCAGGAAAAAGGGGTTTGAGAATAGCATTTGAGGCGATGGCCTGGAGTACGCACATCAATACCCTGCCAGCCGCCTGGAAGCTGGTGCAGAAGATCGATGAACCCAATCTTGGTCTGGTGGTGGATGCTTTCCATATTTTTGCGCGCAACCGCACCTTGGCTGATCTTGCCGGCATCCCAGTGGAGAAAATCTTTCTGGTACAACTTTCCGATCTCGCCACGCTCCCTTCTCAGGATCATCTTGTGGATATTGCCCGTCATCAGCGCTTATTACCCGGACAGGGTAACTTTCCCCTCTATACGCTGTTAAACGCGTTACATACGCAGGGCTATCAGGGGCCTTTAGGACTGGAGGTTTTTAACGATCGGTATCACCAGCTGCCGCCAGTGGAAGTGGCAGCAGAAGCGATGCACGCGCTTAAAAGAGTGTGCGCCGCAACGAGCTGAGCAGTTGAAGGGTTGAAGGTTAACAGAGGGAAGTATTAAACAGAGAGAAGCGCAGGCTTTCAGACCTGCGCGCAAGAAACAGTAACCAACCCGCTGGGAACTCAGGCCGCTTTAACGCCGCGTACCGCTGCCCGGTTTTTAGCAGGCTTACCGGAGGCAGTTTCAGCCCCCTCTTCGCCCTGCTCTTCATCTTCCGCTGCTTCTTGTTCATCCGACACAGCCTTCGCTTTTGCTGCGCCTTCAACGCCTGCAGAATCCTCGGCTTCCGGCATTTTGCTGGTACGAAGAATATGCTGCACGGCCTCTTTATTTTCTGCCAGGAACATTCCCAGCGCTTCACGCTGATCCTCTTCCATGGTCAGCGGTGACGCACTCAGCCAGTCTGAAAATGCTTCAGCCATATCGAGCATTTTATCGTACGCGTCGGCTTCTTTTTTACTGGCGAATGTCATCTTTTCCTCACCTTTTCTGACGACAACATATTTGATTTCAACAGCCATAGTGCACACCTCGTTTAACTGTATTTTTATACAGTATAACAGCCTGGTAATTTTTGCTCAACCCTGGAAAGCAGATGTGCGCGCAATCGTTTTCGTTTATACTGCGCGCGTTTTTTCCATCCAATCAGGTAGAAGATTATGACCACTCTTGGTACTGCGCTGCGCCCCGCCGCAACGCGTGTAATGCTGTTAGGGTCTGGGGAACTGGGCAAAGAGGTGGCGCTGGAATGTCAGCGTCTGGGCGTTGAAGTGATTGCGGTTGACCGCTACGCCGATGCCCCGGCCATGCACGTTGCTCACCGTAGCCATGTCATCAATATGCTTGATGGTGAAGCTCTGAAAGCCCTGGTCGCGCTGGAACGCCCGGATTATATCGTGCCAGAGATAGAAGCCATCGCCACCGATATGCTGATTGAGCTGGAAAAAGCGGGCCAGAATGTCGTACCGACTGCGCGTGCGGCGCGTCTGACCATGAACCGCGAAGGCATCCGCCGTCTGGCAGCGGAAGAGCTGGCGCTACCGACTTCAAGCTACCGTTTTGCCGACAGCCATGAGGCCTTTACTCAGGCTGCGGAGGAGATCGGTTTCCCCTGCATCGTTAAGCCAGTAATGAGTTCTTCCGGCAAAGGGCAAAGCTTTATCCGTGAAGCCTCACAGCTTGAAGCCGCCTGGGAATATGCGCAGCAAGGTGGTCGTGCCGGAGCTGGCCGGGTCATTGTTGAGGGCGTGGTGAAGTTTGATTTTGAAATTACACTGCTGACTATCAGCGCCACAGACGGCATACATTTTTGCGCGCCTGTGGGACATCGTCAGGAAGATGGCGATTATCGTGAATCCTGGCAGCCGCAGCAGATGAGCGATCTGGCCCGGCAACGTGCAGAGCAGATCGCAGAGCAGGTAGTCAAAGCGCTGGGAGGTTATGGCCTGTTTGGCGTTGAGCTGTTTGTCTGTGGTGATGAGGTGGTATTTAGCGAAGTCTCCCCTCGCCCGCATGATACTGGTATGGTGACGCTGATTTCCCAGGATCTCTCTGAGTTCGCCCTGCACGTTCGCGCTTTTCTGGGATTGCCGGTTGGCGGTATCCGTCAGTACGGCCCTGCCGCTTCTGCCGTTATTTTGCCGGAGCTGGAAAGCGACAACGTGCAATTCAGCAATGTTGGCAGCGTACTGGGAGCCGGTTTGCAGGTTCGCCTGTTTGGCAAACCAGAGATCCACGGCAAACGCCGTTTAGGCGTGGCGCTGGCAACCGGTGAAAACATTGAAGATGCCATTCAGCGCGCTATTGCCTGTGCTGCCGGAGTGAAAGTCAGCGGCTGACGCTGAAGCGCCAGCTGCATTCAGCCAGTCATGCGAAAGAGAGCGTGCCGGGTAGGCCCAGAACGGGCTTTACCTGTCACGCTCTCTTTTCTGTCGGCCTCTGCCGAGCCTGACACGGGACGCCAGCTGGTTAACGGAACGCCTGAACTCGTGAGCGTTCGCGCCTGCTTTAAAAAGTCTTGTGCGTCCCAGTACTTCGCAAGTTCCTTTTCCAGGGGCTAGTTTCGCGCCTGCTTCAGTCACCCTGCACCGGCAACATCAACCCGGATTAACGCGCGCCCGCCACGGCTTCTTTCGCCAGCTGGGTGATACGATCGTAGTCCCCTGCTTCCAACGCATCCGCCGGAACCAGCCACGAGCCGCCGATACATAACACGCTTTTCAGGGCCAGATAGTCGCGGTAATTGGCCGGAGAGATACCCCCGGTTGGGCAGAAACGTACCTGGGGGAAAGGACCGCCAATCGCCTGCAGAGCTTTTACCCCACCGTTGGCTTCAGCCGGGAAGAATTTGAACTCCCGCAACCCGTAATCAAGACCCGTCATCAGTTCCGAAACGGTGCTGATGCCAGGGATCAGCGGCACCGGCCCGTTAACGGCGGCCTCAAGCAGCGACTCCGTAACGCCGGGGCTTATGACAAACTGCGCGCCTGCATCTGTTACTTCTTTCAGCTGCTGAACATTAAGAACCGTACCGGCCCCGACAATGGCTTCCGGTACCTCTTTGATCATCGCTTTAAGCGCATCCATTGCGCAGGGAGTGCGAAGCGTCACTTCCAGCACTTTTACGCCCCCCGCAACCAGAGCTTTCGCCATGGGTACGGCATGTTCAAGCTTATTTACAACAATCACCGGTACAACCGGGCCTGTGGTAAGGATCTGCTCTGCACTGGTCTTCCAGTTAATCATCTGTCTGCTTCTCCAAAGCGACGCGCGCGGCGTCAGGAAAGGGGTCCATTCACTACCATACAGGATTACCCTTCACGACGTCCAGGCACTCGTCCGGTTTTTTAAAACTGCGGTTCATTTTTGCGAAACCCCTCTCAGGCTATGCAAAAAAAAACCCTGCCAGAGCGGCAGGGCTTTTAAGAAGAGTAATAACGGTAACAGCTCAGAGTCGCCCTGAGGTATTACTCAAACTCGTTCCAGGAACGGCCATCGCGGGTAATCATGGCAACGGAGGCAACCGGCCCCCATGTGCCAGCCTGATATGGCTTCGGCGCTTCATTATCGGCAGACCAGGCATCCATAATGGAGTCGACCCATTTCCAGGCTTCTTCCACTTCGTCACGGCGCACAAACAGGGCCTGAATACCGCGCATGGTTTCCAGTAACAGGCGCTCATAGGCATCTGCCAGGTGCGACTGATTAAAGGTTTCAGAGAAGCTCAGATCCAGCTTGGTGGTTTGCAGGTTGTGTTTGTGATCCAGGCCTGGCACTTTGTTCAGGATCTGAATATCCACACCTTCATCCGGCTGCAGACGAATGGTGAGTTTGTTCTGCGGTAATTCCTGCCAGGACTCTTTAAACAGATTCATCGCCGGGTTCTTGAAGTAGACTACCACTTCTGAACACTTAGTTGGCAGACGCTTACCGGTACGCAGATAGAAAGGTACGCCAGCCCAGCGCCAGTCATCAATGTCGACGCGGATAGAAACAAAGGTTTCGGTGCTACTTTGTTTGTTAGCATCCTCTTCTTCCAGGTAGCCAGGCACTTTTTTGCCCTGAACGAAACCGGCAGTGTACTGGCCGCGCACGGTTTTTTCACGCACGTTGGTATGGTCGATACGGCGCAGCGAACGCAGTACTTTTACCTTTTCATCACGGATGCGGTCTGCAGAGAGATCCGCAGGGGGAGACATGGCGATAAAGGTCAGAACCTGCAGTAAGTGGTTCTGGATCATATCGCGCATCTGGCCCGCTTTATCAAAGTAGCCCCAGCGCCCTTCAATACCCACCTCTTCAGCCACGGTAATCTGCACATGATCGATAGTGCGGTTATCCCAGTTGGAGGCAAACAGCGAGTTCGCAAAGCGCAACGCAAGCAGGTTCAGTACCGTTTCTTTACCCAGATAGTGGTCGATACGGAAAACCTGGTTCTCTTCAAAGAATTCAGCAACCTGATCGTTAATTTCGCGCGAGGTATCCAGCGAGGTCCCCAGCGGTTTTTCCATCACAACGCGGGCGGGTTGAGCATTCAGTTTTGCTGAGCCAAGCCCTTTACAGATGGCACCGAAAGTTCCCGGCGGCATGGCGAAGTAGTTAATGGTTACGCGTTTTTTCTGGTCAAGCATTTTGCCTAATTTGCTGAAATGCGCCACATCATTCACGTCAAGATTACAGAAGTCGAGACGACTGCTTAACTTGTCCCACAACGCTTCGTCGATTTTCTCCTTCATGAAGGTTTCAAGCGCTTCACGCACTACTTTGGTATAGGCTGCTTTATCCCAGTCGGCACGTCCCACCCCGATGATGCGGGATTCTTCATGGATCTGGCCGGCTTTTTCTAACTGATAAAGGGAGGGCAACAGTTTCCGGCGCGCGAGATCGCCTTTGGCACCGAAAATCACCAGATCGCATGCCTGAGCCGTTTGTGTAACCGCCATTTTATTCTCCTCGTTGCAGGATAAGCCTGACCGGATTAATCCGTAAGCAGTCAGGCTCTTTGTAATTTTATTTCAATACAATGTACTGCGTTTGCCGGGTCCACGTAAACCAGACAGCGCTCCACCAGCACAGAGTAGGTAATTGTCTGAACTTTACCGCGCGTTTAGCAGACAGTTCGTGCGTAATTTTTCGACTTTTTTGTTACTGTATTTACATCTGTGAAAATCAGACACAGCTCAAAGTCTGGTAAAAAAGGCCGGGGATCCGCGTAATGCCTCTGCCCGTGGCTCATCAGCGCACTGTATATTCTCTACAAATTGACATCGATTTCTCCTTTGATTGAAATCGTCAGAATGTATGAGTGGAAGCCGTTATGAATATGCTGGAAAAAATCCAGGCTCACCTGGAACACCTTAGCAAATCCGAGCGAAAAGTGGCGGAGGTAATTCTCGCCTCGCCGGATACCGCTATTCATGCCAGCATTGCGCTGCTGGCGCGCGAGGCGGAAGTCAGCGAACCCACGGTCAACCGTTTTTGCCACCGCCTGCAAACCAAAGGCTTCCCTGATTTTAAACTGTTGCTGGCGCAAAGTCTGGCAAACGGCACCCCCTATGTCAGCCGCAACATTGAAGAACATGACAGCGTAGAGGCTTACTCAGCCAAAATTTTTGAGTCCGCCATGGCCGGTCTGGATCGCGTTCGTCAGCGTCTGGATGCCACTTCCGTTAACCGTGCCGTAGATCTGCTTACCCAGTCGAAAAAAATCGCCTTTTTCGGGCTGGGCGCTTCCGCTGCCGTGGCGCATGATGCGATGAATAAATTTTTTCGCTTCAATGTGCCTGTGGTCTATTCCGATGATATTGTGATGCAACGGATGTGCTGCATCAACAGCACAGAAGGTGATGTTGTGGTGCTGATTTCCCACACTGGCCGCACTAAAAATTTAGTTGAGCTGGCGCAGCTTGCACGTGAGAATGATGCCACCGTGCTGGCTATCACTTCCCCGGACTCCCCGCTGGCGCGTGAAGCCACGCTGGCCCTGACGCTCGACGTGCCTGAAGACACGGATATCTATATGCCGATGGTCTCCCGTCTGGCGCAGCTTACGCTGATAGACGTGCTGGCTACCGGCTTTACGCTGCGTCGTGGTCCCAAATTTCGCGATAACCTCAGGCGGGTTAAAGCGGCGTTGAAAGAGTCGAGATTTGAGAAAGAGGACCCGCTGGTGGCGCTCCCGTCGCTGGCCCGTTCTTAGAGGGCTGCACTACCCGGCCCCTATCCTTACAATGAGTGAACCTTTTCAGGGGTTGCTCCGGCAACATCCCTTTCAAAGTCAATGGAGTCATACATGTCAAGACGTCTCAGAAGAACCAAGATTGTCACCACCCTTGGGCCAGCTACCGATCGCGATAACAACCTCGAAAAAATCATCGCTGCGGGTGCCAACGTTGTTCGTCTTAACTTCTCCCATGGCACTGCGGAAGATCATCTGCTGCGGGCGAATAAAGTGCGGGAAATTGCGGCGAAATTGGGCCGTCATGTAGCTATCCTCGGCGATTTGCAGGGTCCAAAGATCCGCGTTTCCACCTTCAAGGAAGGAAAAGTATTTCTGAGCATCGGCGACCGCTTCCTGCTTGATGCCAGCCTGGGTAAAGGTGAAGGCGACAAGGATAAAGTCGGCATCGACTATAAAGGGCTGCCTGCGGATGTGGTGCCGGGCGACATTCTGCTGCTGGATGATGGGCGTGTTCAACTCAAAGTGTTGGAAGTTCAGGGCATGAAAGTCTACACCGAAGTCACCGTCGGCGGGCCTTTGTCGAATAACAAGGGCATCAATAAGCTGGGCGGCGGACTCTCTGCGGAAGCGCTGACCGAGAAGGACAAGGCGGATATTCTTACCGCCGCCAAAATCAACTGTGACTATCTTGCTGTTTCCTTCCCGCGCTGCGGTGAAGACCTGAACTATGCCCGCCGTCTGGCCCGTGATGCAGGTTGCGATGCGAAGATTGTCTCTAAAGTGGAACGCGCAGAAGCGGTAGCCAGTCAGGAAGCGATGGATGATATTATCCTTGCCTCCGACGTGGTGATGGTCGCAAGGGGTGACCTGGGCGTGGAAATTGGCGACCCGGAGCTGGTGGGCATTCAGAAGGCGCTGATCCGCCGTGCGCGTCAGCTTAACCGCTCGGTGATCACTGCGACCCAGATGATGGAGTCGATGATCACCAACCCAATGCCAACGCGTGCAGAAGTGATGGACGTAGCGAACGCCGTGCTGGATGGTACCGACGCCGTTATGCTCTCTGCAGAAACCGCCGCTGGCCAGTACCCCGCTGAAACCGTTACCGCTATGGCAAAAGTGTGCCTCGGCGCTGAAAAAATCCCCAGTATCAACGTCTCCAAGCACCGCCTTGATGTGCAGTTTGATAACATCGAAGAGGCGATTGCGATGTCCGCCATGTATGCTGCCAACCACCTGCAGGGCGTGACGGCTATTATCACCATGACCGAATCGGGCCGCACTGCGCTGATGACCTCCCGCATCACTTCCGGCCTGCCGATTTTCGCTATGTCCCGCCATGAGCGCACCCTGAATCTTACTGCGCTCTATCGTGGCGTTACTCCGGTGTTCTTTGACAGTAATAACGATGGTGTTGTTGCCGCACACGATGCCATTAACCTGCTGCGCGACAAAGGCTTCCTGATGTCTGGCGATCTGGTCATTGTTACTCAGGGTGACGTGATGAGCACCACCGGCACCACCAATACCAGCCGTGTTCTGCGCGTAGAGTAATCCCGTCTCAAGTTATTGAGCTGCAAGGCTCAATAACTTTCCCCCTGTTTCCCGTAGTCTCCCGACTCCCCTTTTGCACGCTTAAAATCCCATAATGTGACGCATATCACATTTTTAACATTAACAACACTTATAACACCTCTGTCACAATAATCCTATTGAATGATAATGATTACTATTTATAATCTCATCCTCAATTACAAACGGCGTCAAAACGCCACAAACCCACACAAACTGGAGTTATTTTAGTTAAGAACAGCTAAAACCACTGGATTGTTGTGCCATTGGGGATTTTAACTCCCCACTTAAACGTTAATAACGCTGAACTGACGCCATCTCGTCAGGCAACCTTCTCTGCCTTTTTTTCAGGGCGGCAGGGCTTACTACGTCTTTTTTAAGGAAATGCTATGGTCTTACGTTCACAAACTCAGCCCTTGCCTCGCAAGCCAGAAGCTGCCGGGCATCAGGAATATATTTTCAATGACCAGCAGCTGGACGCGTTGAATGAGCAGACGCAGCAGGTATTGTCCCTGCTGACCGCAACCTTCAATGCTGTTGAGAAACCGTTCAGCGGAATTCTTCCACATGAGCTTGCTCCTGAGTTCGTCAGTGTTGACCTCGACTCTCCATTAGGCAGTAGCGAAGCGGCACTGGAAGAACTCGGCCAGCTCTATCTGCGCGATGCAGTCTGGTTCCACCATCCCAAATATGTTGCCCACCTCAACTGCCCGGTTGTGCTCCCCTCTGTACTGGCAGAGCAGATCATGGCGGCGGTGAACAGTTCAGTGGATACCTGGGATCAAAGCGCGGGCGGCACCCTGATTGAGCAAAAGGTGATTGACTGGACGCTGAGCCGCATTGGCCTGCCCCAGCCCTCTGACGGCATCTTTACCAGCGGCGGCACGCAGTCCAATCTGATGGCGATGCTGCTGGCTCGCGATAGTTGGTGTGCCGCTAACCATCCTGGTCACCTGATCAAACAGCAAGGTTTACCGCACGATGCCAGTAAATGGCGCGTATTTACCTCGAAGCTCAGCCATTTCAGCATTCAGAAATCGATGGCTATTCTCGGGCTGGGCTACGATGCAGTGATCCCGGTGGATTATGATGACCACTATCGTATGGACGCCATGAAGCTGGAACAGGAAATTCAGCGCTGCCATAAGCAGGGCCTGATCCCAATTGCGGTCGTTGCCACCAGCGGTACCACCGATTTTGGCAGTATCGATCCGCTACAGACTATTTCCCATCTCTGTCAGCATTACGGACTGTGGATGCACGTCGATGCCGCCTATGGCTGCGGCCTGCTGGTATCAGAAAAACATCGTCAGCGCCTGAAAGGCATTGAGAAAGCTGACTCTGTTACCGTGGATTACCATAAATCCTTCTTCCAGAGCGTCAGCTGCGGCGCGTTCTTTGTTCGCGACAAAAAGCACCTCAGCCACGTTACCCATCATGCGGATTACCTGAATCCGTTAAGCGCGCAGCAGGAGGGCACGCCAAACCTGGTCAACAAAAGCATCCAGACCACGCGCCGCTTTGATGCGCTGAAAATGTGGCTGACGCTGCGCATTATGGGACCAGCCGCGCTGGGCCAGGCCTTCGATACGATTATCGATCTGACCCAGACCGCCCATACCCTGCTGAGCGCACATCCGGCGATTGAGGTGCTGCATGCGCCAGAGCTGACCACACAAATCTTCCGCTACGTGCCGCGCCCAGGCATGAGCGATGCCGCTCTGGATGAGATCAACGCCAACATTCGTAAAGCGCTGTTCCGGTCCGGTAATGCGGTGATTGCCGGCACCAAAGTGGGTGGTCGTAATTATCTCAAATTTACCCTGCTCAACCCAACCACTACGGCGACAGACCTGGAAGATGTTATCGCCCTGATCGTGCATTACGGTCGGGAACAGGTTCGCCATTCAGCGCTGAATGCAGCTAATCAGTGAGGACTTATGACTACTGTCTATGATTTTGTCGGTATCGGTATTGGCCCCTTTAACCTCGGGCTGGCCTGCCTGAGTGAACCTGTTGCAGGGCTGAATGGCGTATTTCTGGATCAGAATCCAGGCTTCGACTGGCATACCGGGATGATGCTGGAGAGCGCCCATCTGCAAACGCCTTTTATGGCAGATTTGGTGACGCTGGCCGATCCTACCAGCCCCTATAGCCTGCTCAACTACATGAAGCAAAAGGGTAAGCTCTACTCTTTTTATATCAGAGAAGATTTTTTCCTGATGCGTAAAGAGTACAACCAGTACTGCCAGTGGGCTTGCGCCCAGCTCAGCAATCTGCGCTGGAACACCAGGGTGGAATATGTCAGCTATGACGACCAACAACAGTGCTATCGCGTTAAATCCGTCGATACGCAAACCGGCCAGGCGCAGGAGTGGCTGGCCCGTCACCTGGTGCTGGGCACCGGGCCTGCGGCCTGGATGCCGGAGTGCAGCCGTCCCTGGCGTGACCGCTTCACTCACTCCAGCGAATATCTGGTCAATAAAGCCGAATTGCAGCAGAAAAGCTCCATCACCGTGCTGGGCAGCGGCCAGAGCGCTGCGGAAATTTATTACGATCTGCTGAGTGATATCGACAGCCACGGGTATCAGTTGAACTGGGTAACGCGCGCCCCGCGCTTCTACCCGCTGGAATATACCAAGCTGACGCTGGAGATGACTTCCCCAGAGTGGATCGATTATTTCCACGATTTGCCGCCAGCCAAACGCGACGCGCTTAACGCCCGTCACAAGAATCTCTATAAAGGCATCAACAGCAGCCTGATTAACGACATCTACGATCTGATGTATGTCAAACAGCTGGATGGCGAGCTGAACGTCAACCTGTTTACCCATTCAGAGCTGAAGGATATGCGCTGGCTCTCTTCGGGCGAATTTGAGCTTTCGCTGCATCAGCAGGAGCAGGAGCGTGACTTTACCCGTCGTACTGAAGGGCTGGTGATGGCAACCGGCTATCACTATCGGCCGCCGATGTTTATCGAAGGCATCTCCGCACGCCTGCGCTGGGATGAAAAAGGGCGCTACGACGTGCAGCGCAACTACAGCATCGACTATGAAAACAAGGTCTTTGTGCAGAATGCCGAGCTGCATACCCACGGGTTTGTTACCCCGGATCTGGGTATGGCTTGCTACCGGAACTCCGTATTACTGCGCGAGCTGGCAGGTAGGGAAGTTTATCCTGTTGAACGCCAGATCGCTTTCCAGACCTTCCCGGCGCAATCGGAACGTTAATATGCCAAATATACTCTTTACTGCTTCACGTCCTGCGGGACGTTTTACCCTCCGCCCGATGCGGGAAGAGGACACCTCATTAATCCACAGCTGGGTCACGCGAGATTACGCCCGCTTCTGGGGAATGCAGAGCGATACGCTTGCCCAGGTGGCAACCTTCTATCGCGGCCTGATTGCCCGCGAGCCCCGCGCCGCGATGATTGGCTGCTGTGATGATAAACCCGTTTTCCTGATGGAGTTTTATCAGGCCAGCGAGGATGAAGTGGGTAAATTTTACCCGGCCCAGCCGGGCGACTACGGCATGCACATATTGATTGCGCCAGCGAACCGTCCGGTGCGGCAGTTCAGCTGGCAGGTGTTCAGCGTGGTGATGGACTACATGTTCAGCCAGCCGGAAGTGCTGCGCGTGGTGGTGGAGCCAGATATCCGTAACGAGAAGATCCATCCGCTGAACAAACGTGCAGGGTTCCGCTATCAACATACTATCGATATGGGCCACAAAACCGCCTGGCTGGCTTTCTGCCACCGCGACGACTATCAACAAGCCTTACAGCAGGAAACGCTAACCATGACCAACCAAAACCCCCTTCTTTCCGGCTCTCATTTGTCTGGCGATAACTGGGCGCAGGCGAACCGTCTGCTGATCCGTAAAGCGATTGCTGAATTTGCCCACGAAAAAATTATCTCCCCTGCCTCACTGGGTAACGATCGCTTCTCCCTGGCGGTACCGGGCGGTGAAGCTGATTACCAGTTTAAAGCGCGCCGTCTGGCGCTGGATCACTGGGAGATCGATCCCGCTTCGCTGATTAAGCAGGAGAACGGGCAAGTGCTGACGCTGGACGCCCTGCAGTTCATCGTCGAGTTCAACCAGCAGATCGGCATACCTGCCAGCATGCTGGCGACCTACATGGAAGAGATCACCAGCACGCTTTGCAGCAGCGTTTATAAACTGCAGAAAGGCAATCCCGATAGCGCCGCGTTGGTAAGCGCCGATTTCCAGACGGTTGAAGCTGCCATGACCGAAGGCCACCCCTGCTTTGTGGCAAACAATGGCCGCATTGGTTTTGATGCCCGTGACTATCTGGCCTATGCGCCGGAAGCCGCCGCGCCAGTGAATCTGGTCTGGGTGGCCGTTCACCTGCGCAATGCGCACTTCTCCAGCCTGAGCACTCTGGATTATGACCAGCTGATGCGTGAGGAGCTGGGCCAGGCGGTAGTTGATGGCTTTAACCAACAGCTGCTGGAGAAAAAACTGGCGCCGGATGACTACCTGTTTATGCCGGTGCACCCGTGGCAATGGCAAAACAAGCTGCTGACGGTATTTGCTCCGGATATTGCCAATCACGATATTGTCTGGCTGGGCACCGGTGACGACAGCTATCAGGCGCAGCAGTCTATCCGCACCTTCTTCAACCGCAGCCAGCCCACTAAACGCTACGTTAAAACTGCGCTCTCGGTGTTAAACATGGGCTTTATGCGTGGCCTTTCACCCTATTATATGGCGACCACACCGGCGATAAACGAGTGGCTGGAAGAGCTGGTGGCGAAAGATGCGTGGCTGCAGCGCTGCGATTTCCGCATCCTGCGGGAAGTGGCGGCGGTGGGATACCACAATCGCTACTATGAAAAAGCTATTACCGGAGACTCCGCCTACAAAAAAATGTTTGCCGCGCTGTGGCGTGATAATCCGGTCGCCAGCCTGCAGGCGAATCAGCGGCTGATGACGATGGCGTCATTCCTGCACGTCGATCAGCATCAGAACGCGCTGCTTCCGGCGCTGATTGCAGATTCAGGTCTGCCTGCAGAAGAGTGGATATCGCGCTATCTGAGCTGCTACCTCAGCCCGCTGCTGCACTGCTTCTATCAGCATGATTTGGTCTTTATGCCGCACGGCGAGAACCTGATCCTGCTGCTGGAGAATAATGTGCCGGTCAGCGCTTACATGAAGGATATTGGTGAAGAGATAGCGGTGATGAACCCGGATGCGGTTCTGCCAGAGAAAGTGCAGCGTCTGGCGGTAGAGGTGCCGGAAGATCTCAAGCTGCTGTCGGTATTCACCGATGTCTTCGACTGTATCTTCCGGTTTATCAGCGCCATTCTGGACGAGTCCGGCACGTTGCCTGAAGAGAAGTTCTGGCAAGCCGTCGCCCGCTGCGTGAAGGAGTATCAGCAGATGCATCCGCAGATGGCGAGTAAATTCGCCCGCTACGATATGTTCACGCCGGAGTTTACCCGCTCCTGTCTGAACCGCCTGCAGCTGGCCAATAATCAGCAGATGATTAACCTGGCCGATCCGGCAGAAAATCTGAAATTTGCCGGTACGCTGGTTAACCCTATAGCCGCTTACCGCTAAGCCCTGACGGGTCCGACGCTGCAGAGCCGCATTGCGTCAGATAATTCATCAATTAAGCATAAAACTGGTGTATGTTGACGCGGTCGCTCAGGCGGCCGCGTTTTTTATTTTTTCCTGCTGGAAGGAGCCAGAATGGCCTCATTTGTTCCGGTGTCGAGCCTGACCCGCCGCCACCTGATTTTCCCCCTCTCGCTGGTGCTGTTTGAGTTCGCGACCTATATCGCGCATGACATGATCCAGCCCGGCATGCTGCTGGTCACCAGTGAATTTAACGTTGGCCCGGAATGGGTTTCGGCTTCGCTGACGGCCTATCTGATTGGGGGCATTGTGCTGCAATGGCTGCTGGGCCCGCTTTCAGACAAGCTGGGAAGACGGCCGGTTATGCTGGCTGGCGTGGCCTTTTTCATGCTGACCTGCTTCGCTACCCACTGGGTGCAGAGCATTGAACAGTTTATCCTGCTGCGTTTTTTACAGGGGATCAGCCTCTGCTTTATCGGTGCGGTTGGCTATGCCGCCATTCAGGAAGCGTTTGATGAATCGCTGAGCGTAAAAATCATGGCGCTGATGGCCAACGTCGCGCTGCTGGCTCCGCTTGCCGGCCCGCTGGCAGGCGCCGCGTTTCTCTCTGTTGGTGAATGGCGAACCATGTTCTGGCTGTTTGGCGGCGTAACGGCGATAGCGCTGTTGGGGCTGTGGCGCACTATGCCTGAAACGTCCGGAGACCGTTCCACCTCCCTTTCGCTGAAGTCGTTAGGAAAAGGGTATTACTCCCTGTTCCGGGATCGTCAGGTGATGAGCGGCTCGCTGGCTATCGGACTGGTCACCATCCCCTGCCTGGCCTGGGTGGCCCTCTCGCCGGTGATCCTGATCCATGATGAAGGTTTGACCCGCATGGATTACGCTCTGCTACAGCTGCCGGTATTTATTGCAATGATTGCCGGTAATCTGACGTTAGGGAAACTTTCTGGCCGTATGCCGATTGAGCAGCCGCTGAAGCTGGGTGCCTGGCCGATTCTGGCAGGACTGCTGCTGGCCACGCTCTGCACCGCCATCAATCCGCACAGCTACCTGTGGCTCACTGCCGGGCTGAGTCTCTACGGCTTTGGTACCGGGCTGGTGAATGCCGGGCTTTACCGTCTGACGCTCTTCTCCAGCCAGGCGGGAAAAGGCAGCGTGGCCGCAATGTTGGGTATGGTGAGCATTGTGGTATTTGCGCTGGGCATTGAACTGGCGAAAAGCGCTTACTTCAGCGGCGGCAGCTTCTGGTTCAGCATGATTAATCTGGCGTGTGGGCTGGTATGGTTCGGACTGGTGCGGGCATTCCTGCGGGAACGTAAGCGCAGGACGTCAATAACCGCCGTGCGGTAAGTTCTGAAATCAGGGGCGGAATTCTCTGCCCCTGTTCAGGATGCCTACTTTTTCCGGTAGATATCTTTACGCTTATAAGGCTCGATATCGCCTTCTTTGCGGGTTTTCAGCAGTTTCAGGATCCAGGTGTACTGTTCCGGATTTGGCCGGACCAGGATTTCCACCTCTTCATTCATCCGGCGTGCCAGCGTCTGGTCATCCGCTTCCAGCAAATCATCCATCGGTTCACGCAAATAGACATCAAGCTGGTGAGTTTTACTGTTATATACGGGGAACAGCGGCACCACGCGCGCGCGGCAAACTTTCATCAGGCGCCCCACGGCGGGCAGTGTCGCTTTATAGGTAGCAAAGAAATCGACAAATTCGCTGTGCTCTGCGCCATGATCCTGATCCGGCAAATAGTAACCCCAGTAGCCCTGTCGCACCGAGCTGATAAAGGGCTTGATGCCGTCATTACGGGCATGCATCCGCCCGCCAAAACGGCGACGAATAGCATTCCAGATATAGTCCATCAGCGGATTGCGCTGGTTATGAAACATCGCCGCCATTTTCTGGCCTTCTGAGGCCAACACCATGGCCGGAATATCCACGGCCCAGCCATGCGGCACCAGGAAGATGACGTTCTGCCCCTGCTCCCTGATGGTGTCGATGATCGCCTTGTTATGCCAGATAATGCGGGGACGGGTATGCTCAGGGCGCATCGCCAGTTCAGCCATCATCACCATCGACTGTGGCGCAGTGGCGAACATCTCATCGATGATTTTTTCGCGCTCTGCTTCCGGCACTTCCGGCATACAGTAAAAGAGATTGATCTGCGCGCGCCTTCTGGCGCTTTTGGCAAACTTTCCGGCAAAGCGCCCCAGCGCGCCCAGCAGCGGGTCACGGATAGCAGCCGGCACCCAGGCCAGACCGGCGCAGGCACCTATCGCCAGCCAGTTTCCCCAGTACTTAGGTAACAGGAAAGACTTCTGAAAGGTGGGAATAAACTCATTGTTGCTTTTTTTACTGGTTTCCATGCACTCGCCTCAGACAATAACCGGCTAATGATAGTGTTGCCGGGCAGGATTGCAATGCCGAATCATCTCTGGTTAAAAATGAAAAAGCCGGCGGGAGATCCCGTCGGCTTTAAACTTCACGCTGCATCCGTATTATTTGAAGCGCAACTGCGGCATCACTTCACGGACTTTAGCCAGATAGGCGCTGCGATCTTTCCCGCTCAATCCTTCCATACGCGGCAGTTTTGCCGTCAGAGGATTGACCGCCTGGTTATTGATCCAGATTTCAAAGTGCAGATGCGGGCCTGTGGAGCGGCCGGTGCTGCCCGACAAGCCAATGCGCTCGCCACGTTTCACCTTCTCGCCGGGTTTTACCAGCAGTTTTTTCATGTGCATATAGCGGGTCATATACTGACGACCGTGGCGAATAGCCACGTAGTTGCCTGCGCCGCCGCTGCGTTTAGAGACAATCACTTCGCCGTCGCCGATTGCCAGCACTGGCGTACCAACTGGCAGCGCGAAATCCACCCCTTTGTGCGGTGCAATGCGCCCGGTGACCGGATTCAGACGACGTGGATTAAAGTTTGACGAAACGCGGTACTGTTTCACCGTCGGGAAGCGCATAAAGCCCTGCGCCAGACCTGCACCGGTACGGTCATAGAACTTGCCGTCTTCGGCACGAATAGCGTAGTAATCTTTGCCACCCGACTGCAGGCGGACGCCCGAGAGCTGGCTCTGCTCGCTATTACCTTCCAGCATCTCGCGGGACATCAGTACGGAAAATTTATCGCCATTGCGTAATTTGCGGAAATCCATCTGCCACTGCAGCGCTTTGATGACGGCGCTGATTTCGCCACTGCTCAGTCCCGCCTGTTTCGCGCTGTTCACGAAGCTGCCGTTGACGGTGCCGGAGAGCACGGTATCTTTCCACTCGCCTTTTTGCACTTCAGAAGAGGGTTTGAACGTGTCGCCAGAACGGTCGTAGGTGCGGGTTTCACGGCGGGAGGCTTCCCATGTAAGGCGCTGTAACTGACCATCGTCAGTGAGCGTCCAGCTCAGCTGCTGACCTACCTGCAGGTTACGCAGATCTTTGTCCACCCTGGCCAGCTGATTGATATCACCCATATCGATGCCATACTGATTAAGTACGCTGCTTAACGTATCACCTGATGAAACCACATAGTCGTGAGTACCGATCTCATTCGGCACATCCGTGTCTATCTCATCTTTTGGCAGATCGTCTTCCGGGGCAGGCGTATCCTGATCGATGGGTTCACTGGCTTCTGGCAGCAAGGTGCGTAGCTGATTTTTATCCAGCTCAATACTTTTTACAATGGGATTGGTTTCACCACCGGGATGGTAAACGTAGGGCCGCCAGACGGAGACGGCCAGAGTGATGACGGTGAGCGAACCCAACATGATGCGATGGGTTCGTGGCAATGTGTTAAATGCCATGCTGACAGCGCGGGAAATCTGCTGCACTTATTAAGTTCCTCTAGGCTCCTTTCAGGCAGCTCGCATACTGGCTCGACAGCTGTGAAAGGAATTTCACATAGCTATCTTTTGCAACAGTGATATCTATTCCCAGCGGATCCAACGTGCCTGAACGCACTTTTGTTCCTCTGGCAACAGCATCTATGACGGCAGGCCTGAACTGTGGCTCAGCAAAGACGCATACGGCCTTCTGCTCAACCAACTCTGTTCGAATTTGATGTAGTCGCTGGGCGCCGGGTTGGATCTCTGGGTTAACGGTAAAATGACCTGTAGGGGTCAAACCGAAGTGTTTCTCAAAGTAGCTGTAAGCATCGTGAAAAACGAAATACCCCTTCCCCTTCACTGGCGCAAGCTGAGACCCGATTTGCGTATCGGCTGTCGCCAATTCTGCTTCAAAATGCTGCAGGTTCGCGTCTAGTTTGTCTCTGCTTTGCGGCATAAGTTCCAATAATTTTGCGTGGATTGCAACCGCCGATTGCCTTGCTATCTCTGGGGACATCCACAAGTGCATATTGTACTCACCGTGGTGGTGAGCATGTTGATGTTCATTATGGGTTGCGCTGGCCTCATCATGATCCTCTTCATCTTCCTCCACGCCCCGGATCAGCAGGGGTTTTACCGTGGCTAATTCGGATAATTCCACTGATTTTTGTGCCGGAAGTTGCGCTACGGCTTTGGGCATAAAGGCTTCCATTTCGGGGCCAACCCAGACCACTAAATCCGCGCCCTGCAAGCGTTTGATGTCGGAGGGGCGCAGGGCGTAGTCATGTTCCGAAGCGCCATCAGGCAGCAGGACTTCTACCGGCGTGACGCCATCCGCGATAGCGGCGGCAATGAATCCCAAAGGCTTAACGGAGGCGACAACGGCAGCGTGTGCAGGGGCAGCAAGCGAAGCGCTTAAACCGAGCATGGCAATAAGAGTAAAAAGGGGCTTTTTATTATGTAACATAATGCGTCGATCCATCGTGAGAAGTTGATGGAGTGTGATATTATAACATTCTAAATCTTCTGCAAGCTGAAATGTTTATGTCTTCGTTGATTAGTCTTGAAAAAATTTCCGTAAGCTTTGGACAACGTCGTGTGCTTTCCGACGTGTCGCTGACGCTGCAGCCCGGTAAAATCCTTACGCTGCTTGGCCCAAATGGCGCCGGGAAATCGACCCTTGTGCGGGTGGTGCTGGGCTTGATCCAGCCCGATGCGGGAAAAATGGTACGCCCTGCCCAGCTTAAGATTGGCTATGTGCCGCAGAAAATCCATCTGGATGCCACCCTGCCCCTGACCGTTGAGCGGTTTATGCTGCTGCGCGGCGGCGTAAAGCGTGAAGATGTGCTGCACGCGCTGAAGCGTGTGCAGGCCGCCCAGTTGTTGAACTATCCTCTGCAAAAGTTATCCGGCGGGGAAATGCAGCGCGTGCTGCTGGCCCGTGCGTTGCTGAATCAGCCGCAGTTGCTGGTGCTGGATGAGCCAACGCAGGGTGTGGATGTAAACGGGCAGGTTGCACTGTACGACCTGATCGATCAGCTTCGTAACGAGCTTAACTGCGGGGTGCTGATGGTTTCTCACGATCTGCATCTGGTAATGGCCAAAACCGACGAAGTGCTGTGCCTGAATCAACATATCTGCTGTTCCGGTACGCCGGAAGTCGTCTCCAGGCACCCCGAATTCATCTCCATGTTTGGCCCTCGCGGAGCTGAACAGCTGGCTATTTATCGTCATCACCATAATCATCGTCACGATCTTCAGGGACGTATTGTTTTACGCAGAGGACAGGGTCCGTCATGATTGAACTGTTACTACCCGGCTGGTTTGCTGGCTTTTTACTGGCATTGGCGGCAGGTCCGCTTGGCTCATTCGTGGTCTGGCGGCGAATGTCCTATTTTGGCGATACCCTTGCCCACGCCTCCCTGCTGGGCGTAGCGTTTGGGCTGCTGCTTAACGTCAGCCCATTTTATGCGGTGATTACCGTGACGCTGCTGCTCTCTCTGCTGCTGGTCTGGCTGGAACGCAGGCCGCATCTCGCTATCGATACACTGCTGGGTATCCTGGCACACAGTGCGTTGTCGCTCGGACTGGTTGTGGTGAGCCTGATGTCCAACGTGCGGGTGGATTTAATGGCCTATCTCTTTGGCGACCTGCTTTCGGTAACGCCAGCCGATCTCTATACCATTGCTGCGGGCGTGGCTATTGTGCTGGTGGTGCTGGCGATAAACTGGCGCTCGTTGCTGTCGATGACCATCAGCCCGGAGCTGGCGCAGGTTGATGGCGTTAATATTCAGCGTACCAAGCTGGTTCTGATGCTGGTAACGGCGCTGACCATTGGCGTGGCGATGAAGTTTGTTGGCGCGCTGATTATCACCTCGCTGTTGATTATTCCCGCCGCTACCGCCCGTCGTTTTGCCCGCTCCCCGGAGCAGATGGCGGGAATGGCAGTGCTGGTCGGTATCCTGGCGGTAACGGCTGGCCTGAGCTTTTCAGCCTGGTACGATACGCCAGCGGGACCATCCGTGGTGCTTGGCGCTTCGGTGATGTTTATGCTGAGTATGATGAAGCGCCCGGCGGTTTGAATGTAGGTGGCATTGCAGGGGAGTTTTGCGTACTGACCGCTGGGGGTTAAGCGATCGGCTCAGGGAAAAGCGGGTGATTTTTGTGTACTGACCGCTGGGAGTTGAGCGATCGGCTCAGGGAACGCGGGTGATTTTTGTGTATTGACCGCTGGGGGTTAAGCGATCGGCTCGGGAAACGCGGGTGATTTTTGTGTACTGACCGCTTGGAGTTGAGCGATCGGCTCAGGGAACGCGGGTGATTTTTGTGTACTGACCGCTGGGGGTTAAGCGATCGGCTCGGGAAACGCGGGTGATTTTTGTGTACTGACCGCTTGGAGTTGAGCGATCGGCTCAGGGAGCGCGGGCTGTTCATAAAGACGCAAAAAGCATCATCCCTGACAGCTCGGCTCGCGCCGTCCATGGCGCGAGACGCTTTATTCACAGCCCGCGTTCCCTTCGCTTCACGATTGGCGTTGCCGGTGAGCTTGTTTCAGAGAGCCTGAGCGTAATCTCTTCGCTCCACGATTGGCGTTGCCAGTGAGCTTGTTTCAGAGAGCCTGAGCGTAATCTCTTCGCTTCACTATTGGCGTTGCCGGTGAGCTTGTTTCAGAGAGCCTGAGCGTAATCTCTTCGCTTCACGATTGGTGTTGCCAGTGAGCATATTTCAGAGAGCCTGAGCGTAATCTCTTCGCTTCACGATTGTCGTTGCCAGTGAGCATATTTCAGAGGCCCTGAGCATAACTCCCTTAACTTCACGATTGGCGTTGCCGGTGAGCATGTTTCAGAGAGCCTGAGCATAACTCCCTTAACTTCACTTCTGGCGTTGCCGTTAAGCCTGTTTTCAGACCACGGCTACTCTTCGCGCGCGATGCCAAAGTGTTTGTAGGCATGATTAGTAGCCATGCGGCCACGCGGCGTACGCTGAATAAAGCCCTGCTGAATAAGATAAGGCTCCAGCACGTCTTCAATGGTTTCCCGCTCTTCGCCAATAGCCGCTGCCAGGTTATCCAGCCCTACCGGTCCGCCGGTAAACTTATCGATGATCGCCAGCAGCAGCTTACGGTCCATGTAGTCAAAGCCTTCGGTGTCGACGCTGAGCATATCCAGCGCCCGCGAGGCGACCTCGCCACTCAGGCTCCCGGCGGCTTTAACTTCAGAGAAGTCACGCACGCGGCGCAGCAGACGGTTAGCAATACGCGGCGTACCGCGAGCGCGACGAGCAATTTCCAGCGCGCCCTCTTCGCTCAACGGCAGCCCCAGGCAGGCGGCGCTGCGCGAAACGATGTGCTGCAAATCTTCCACCCGATAAAACTCCAGACGCTGCACGATGCCGAAACGGTCACGCAGGGGCGAGGTTAGCGAGCCGGCGCGGGTAGTTGCGCCAATCAACGTAAAGGGCGGCAGATCGAGTTTAATGGAGCGGGCGGCGGGACCTTCACCAATCATGATATCCAGCTGATAATCTTCCATTGCCGGATAGAGCACCTCTTCCACCACCGGTGACAGGCGATGGATCTCATCGATAAACAGCACATCGTGCGGCTCAAGGTTGGTCAGCATTGCCGCCAGGTCGCCCGCTTTCTCCAGGACCGGACCCGAGGTGGTACGCAGATTAACGCCCATCTCATTCGCCACAATATTAGCGAGCGTGGTTTTCCCCAGCCCCGGCGGACCGAAAATCAGCAGGTGATCGAGAGCATCTCCGCGCATTTTAGCCGCCTCAATGAAGATCTCCATCTGCTCCCGCACCACCGGCTGACCAACATACTCCGTCAGGAGCTTAGGGCGAATGGCGCGGTCAATGACCTCTTCTTCCGTGATGGTGCCTGGTGAGACCAGGCGATCGGCTTCTATCATGCTTACCTCAAATGGCGGCGCGGAGCGCTTCGCGGATCAGCGTTTCACAGTCGGCATCCGGGCGACCCACTTTGCTGATCATCCGGCTGGCTTCCTGAGGTTTATATCCCAGCGAGACGAGGGCAGCAACGGCTTCGCTTTCCGCATCATTTCCTGCCTCCCCAGACTGCACTTCACTGGTCAGGGCGAACGGCGTATCAACCGCAAACAGGTCGCCGTGCATGCCCTTGAAGCGATCCTTCATTTCGACCACCAGACGTTCGGCCGTTTTCTTGCCAACGCCAGGCAGCTTCACCAGGGAAGCGATCTCTTCACGCTCAACGGCGGTGACAAACTGCTGGGCAGACATGCCGGAGAGAATCGCCAGCGCCAGCTTAGGACCCACGCCGTTGACTTTAATCAGCTCACGAAACAGCGCGCGTTCCTGCTTGCTGTTAAAACCAAACAGCAGCTGCGCATCTTCACGCACCACGAACTGGGTGAAGATAATGGCTTCATGATTCAGGTCAGGAAGCTCATAAAAACAGGTCATCGGCATATGCACTTCGTAGCCTACGCCGTTAGCTTCCAGTAACACCAGCGGAGGCTGTTTTTCAAGAATAAGGCCTCTGAGACGACCAATCACATTCGCTTCCTTCACAAAAAGTAGAGGGGGGATTTATACCATAAAAAAAGCTGGATGAATATCCAGCTTGTCAGGAGCGCAGACGACCACGCGCAAGGTTTAACTGCCCTTCCCCCATGCGGTTGGCATTCTGACTGACGTGGCAATGCGTGATGGCAATGGCCAGCGCATCGGCCGCATCCGCCTGCGGATTAGCAGAGAGTTTCAGCAGGGTTCGCACCATGTGCTGCACCTGGCTTTTTTCTGCGCTGCCGATGCCCACCACGGTTTGTTTTACCTGACGCGCCGCATATTCAAATACCGGCAGATCCTGGTTTACCGCTGCGACAATGGCCGCGCCCCTCGCCTGTCCCAGCTTTAATGCCGAATCGGCATTTTTCGCCATAAAGACCTGCTCAATGGCGAAAAACTCCGGCTGAAACTGGGTAATGATTTCACTGACGCCAGCGTAAATCAGCTTCAGCCGGGAGGGAAGATCGGTCACGTTAGTGCGGATACAGCCGCTGCCGAGATAGGTCAGCTGGCGGCCAACCTGACGGATAACGCCGTAGCCGGTGATGCGTGAACCAGGATCGATACCTAATATGATCGCCATTACGCCTCACCGGCCAGCAGATGTTGAGGAGACAACGCCATTACAGGGTTGCCGCCACCTCGTCGGAGATCTCACCGTTATGGTAGACTTCCTGCACGTCATCGCAATCTTCCAGCATATCGATCAGACGCAGCAGCTTAGGCGCGGTCTCTTCATCCATATCAGCTTTGGTGGAAGGGATCATGGTGACTTCAGCAGATTCCGCCTTCAGGCCAGCCGCTTCCAGCGCATCCTTCACCTGACCCAGAGATTCCCAGGCAGTGAAAACGTCAATGGTGCCGTCGTCGTAAGTCACGACATCATCTGCCCCGGCTTCCAGCGCCGCGTCCATCACCTCATCCTCGTTCAGGCCTGGCGCGAAAGTCACCACGCCTTTACGGGTAAACAGGTAGGCTACCGAGCCATCGGTACCCAGATTACCGCCGGTTTTGGTGAAAGCATGACGCACTTCAGAGACGGTACGGTTACGGTTATCACTCAGGCACTCCACCATTACAGCCGTACCGCCCGGGCCGTAGCCTTCATAGATGATGGTTTCCATGTTGCTGTCATCATCACCGCCCACGCCACGTGCAATCGCACGGTTCATGGTGTCGCGCGTCATATTGTTAGAGAGCGCTTTATCCATTGCCGCACGCAGACGAGGGTTGGAAGCCGCATCGCCGCCGCCCAGCTTGGCTGCTGTGACCAGCTCGCGAATAATTTTGGTGAAGATCTTACCGCGTTTGGCATCCTGTGCCGCTTTACGGTGTTTGGTGTTAGCCCATTTACTGTGGCCTGCCATAAATTCAATTCTCCAGAAAAGACTAAATAACAAATTCTTCAATTGCCTGGCGATTACTCCAGGACTTGGTGAGCCTGGCCGCGTCAGCCGGCGGCAGCCACTGCAGTGCAAGATGCTCGCTAAGCGTCATCTCCCACTCCGAGGGCAGCGTCAGGCTGAACCAGTGCTCGCTGTTGTGCGTGACGTCCGGCGCATAGCGATGGCGGAAGTGGGCAAAGATCTCGAATTGTATCTGACGCTGGCAGTCCACTACTGTGAGCTGCCTGGCGTTGACGTCAATTCCCAGCTCTTCGCGGACCTCCCGCACTGCGGTCTCTGCCAGCGTTTCGCCAGGCTCCTGGCTGCCGGTGACCGACTGCCAGAAGCTGGGATCGTCCCGACGCTGGAGCATCAGCACCCGCCCGGTATCGCGGGCGTGAATCACCACCAGCACCGAGACGGGATGCTTGAAAGCCATTACTCGCTCTCAGACTGCGCGTCGGCCCGGTACTTCTGCATGACCTCTATGCCCAACTCGCTCAGTGAAGCAGGGTTTGCAAAGTTTGGCGCTTCGGTCATCAGGCAGGCAGCCGCGGTGGTTTTCGGGAACGCGATAACATCACGAATGTTATCGGTGCCGGTCAGCAGCATCACCAGACGATCCAGGCCAAAGGCAAGGCCCGCGTGCGGAGGCGTGCCAAACTTCAGCGCATCCAGCAGGAAGCCGAACTTCTCACGTTGCTCCTGTTCGGTGATGCCCAGAATGCCAAACACTGTCTGCTGCATCTGACCATTGTGAATACGCACGGAGCCGCCGCCCACTTCGTAACCGTTGATCACCATATCGTAAGCGTTGGCAATCGCCGTTTCCGGCGCAGATTTCAGCTCCTCTGGCGTCATATCTTTTGGTGCGGTGAATGGGTGGTGCATAGCGGTCAGGCCGCCTTCACCATCCTCTTCAAACATCGGGAAGTCCACCACCCACAGCGGCGCCCACGCGTTGCCGTTAGTGATATCCAGATCCCGGCCCAGCTTCAGGCGCAGCGCACCCAGCGCATCCGCTACCACTTTGGCACTGTCCGCGCCGAAGAAAATGCTGTCGCCATCGGCGGCATTGGTGCGGGTCAGGATCGCTTCCACAATCTCTGCCGTCAGGAATTTGGCAACCGGACTGGTCACGCCTTCCAGACCTTTCGCACGCTCGTTGACCTTCATCCACGCCAGCCCTTTGGCGCCGTAAATCTCAACGAATTTGCCGTACTCATCAATCTGTTTACGGCTAAGCTGAGCGCCGCCCGGCACGCGCAGCGCGGCAACGCGGCCTTTGGCATCGTTGGCGGGACCAGAGAAGACCTTGAACTCCACGTCCTTAAGCAGGTCCGCAACGTCCACCAGCTCCATCGGGTTACGCAGGTCTGGTTTATCAGAGCCGTAACGGCGCATCGCCTCTGCAAAGGTCATGGTCGGGAAGTCGCCGAGATCAACGCCTTTCACCTCCTGCCACAGCTGGCGCGCCAGCTTCTCCATGATTTCACGCACCTGAGGCGCGGTCATAAAGGAGGTTTCCACGTCGATCTGGGTAAATTCAGGCTGACGATCCGCTCGCAGGTCTTCGTCACGGAAGCACTTAACGATCTGATAGTAACGATCGAAACCGGACATCATCAGCAGCTGTTTAAACAGCTGTGGAGACTGCGGCAGCGCATAGAATTTGCCTTTGTGCACGCGGCTTGGCACCAGGTAGTCACGCGCCCCTTCCGGCGTGGCTTTGGTCAGCATCGGCGTTTCAATGTCCAGGAAGCCATTATCGTCCATAAAGCGGCGGACCAGGCTGGTGATCCTGGCGCGCGTTTTCAGGCGCTGCGCCATATCGGGACGACGCAGGTCGAGATAGCGGTATTTCAGACGCGCTTCTTCGCTGTTGACCTGGTTGGAGTCCAGCGGCAGTGGCTCGGAGCGGTTGATAATGGTCAAATCGGTGGCGAAGATTTCGACTTCACCGGTGGCCATCTCGCTGTTTTTATTTTTGTCGTCACGCGCACGCACGGTGCCGGTGAGCTGAATGCAAAATTCGTTACGCAGTTCAGAGGCCAGCTTAAAGGCATCCTGACGGTCCGGATCGAAAAAGACCTGCACGATACCTTCACGGTCACGCATATCAATAAAGATCAGGCTGCCCAGGTCGCGGCGGCGGTTGACCCAACCACACAGTGTCACTTGTTGGCCTACGTGAGACAGGTTGATCTGTCCGCAATACTCAGTACGCATAACGATATCCTTTAAACTTCGCCGTCACGCGCAGCACGATCTTTCTGTATGCTGCCGCGAAAAAAGGCGGCCATTATAATGGAAAAAGCCCGGCGCGATAAGTGTTGTAACCGCATCTGGCGCCTGGTTTAGCGGCAAATTTCCTCACAATTCGCCCACTTCTCACAAAAGTTAACAAATTTCACCCCAATCCTGGATTGTTGTCGCACTTCGTCCTCCGTAATATCACATTTTCCCCCTTTTCACCGGAGAGAGTATGTTGGAATTAAATGCTGCCAAAACGGCGTTGGTATTAATTGATCTGCAGGAGGGGATTTTGCCTTTTGCTGGCGGCCCGAATACAGCCTCTGATGTGGTGGAACGCGCCGCACTGCTGGCCGAGAAGTTTCGCGCCGTGAAGGCGCCTGTGGTGCTGGTGCGTGTAGGCTGGGCAAAAGATTTTGGCGATGCGCCTAAGCAGGAAGTGGATGCCAGCCACAGCGGCCCCTTACCTGAAAACTGGTGGGTATACCCGCAAGCGCTGGGCAAGAAAGAGAGCGATATCGAAGTGACCAAGCACCAGTGGGGCGCTTTTTATGGCACAGACCTGGAATTACAGCTGCGTCGTCGCGGCATTGATACCATCGTTCTGGGCGGCATCTCCACCAATATTGGCGTGGAATCTACAGCGCGTAACGCCTGGGAACTGGGCTTCAATCTGGTGGTAGTGGAAGATATCTGCAGCGCGGGTAGCACCGAAGAGCATAACGGCAGCTTTAAGCACATTTTCCCGCGTCTGGGTCGTGTTCGCCAGTCTGCTGAGGTTATCTCCGCCCTGTAAGTCATTTCAGCCCGGCGGTTCCCCAGCCGGGTTGCACTCCCCCCGCAATTTGCTACCTTTCAGACCAGTGAACTGAACAGGAAACGCTGGATGCCTTTTTATCTTGGCTTACCGCAGTGGCAGCATCCTCAGTGGAAAAAACTGGGCATGACCACGCTTGCTGACTATGCGCAGCACTTCAACTGCGTTGAAGGCAACACCACGCTTTATGCGCTTCCGCGGCCGGAAATTGTGCAACGCTGGCGCGATATGACACATGACGATTTTCGTTTCTGCTTTAAATTTCCCGCCACCATCAGCCATCACTCCGCGCTGCGCAACTGCGGCGATCTCACGGCTGAATTTTTCACTCTGCTGGCCCCGCTGGCAGACCGTCTGGGGCAGTACTGGCTTCAGCTTCCGCATACCTTCGGTCCGGCGGATTTACCCGCACTTTGGGCGTTTCTCGACGGTTTACCCCGTGAGTTCAGCTATGGGGTCGAAGTCCGCCATCGCGATTTCTTTACCAAAGGGGAAGCGGAGCAGGCGCTGAATCGTGGTCTGCATCAGCGCGGCGTGAACCGGGTAATCCTGGATGTCCGTGGCGTGCATTCCGCCACGCCCAGTAATGAAGCGATTATTGAAGCGCAGCGAAAAAAACCGCATTTGCCCGTGCATGCCGTGATGACGGCCGATCAGCCAATGATCCGGTTTATCGGCGGTGACGATCCCGATGCCAATCTGAAATGGTTTCAGGCCTGGCTGACCAAGCTGCCGCAGTGGTGTGAACAGGGCCAGCCCTGGCTGTTTATTCACACTCCCGATATCGCCTTTGCGCCTGGTCTGGTACAGCATCTGTGGAGCGCCCTGCAACAGGCTGTGCCGCAGGTGGGTGAGGCGCCAGACTGGCCGCAGCAGGAGACCCTTTTTTAAGGGTGGACCTGAGAATATTCTTTATCTGTAGGGCTAACGCACTGACAGTCAGCTGTTTGCTCGTTATGATGGCGCCCTGGAATTACGGTACTAATGGAGTTGGGATGGTCAGCGCCCTGTATGTTGTGCTTGGAGCCCTGTTTATCATTAAGTTTTCTCTTGATGTCGTTCGCCTGCGTCGCCTCTATCGCGTGTCTCACGGGGATGGCGGATTTTATGAGCTGCAAATGGCCATCCGCATTCACGGCAATGCGATAGAATATATTCCGCTGGCGGCGTTGCTGCTGGTGGTGATGGAGATGAACGGTGCGGATATCTGGATGCTGCATCTGGTCGGGCTTTTTTTCTTCCTGGGTCGTGCCCTGCATTTCTATGGTATGCGAACCAGCACGCTGTTATGGCGCAAAAACGGTATGATCATCACGCTGCTTTCGCTGCTGGGAATGATTATCTTTAATCTGATCTATCTGCCCTGGGATCTGGTTTTGACTCTGCACTGATCGCTGGCCGGGAGGCTTTTTCGCTCGCCCGTTCAGCAACTCTGGCAGAAAGGGTGCAGCCTGCGCCGCTTTCTGCCAAAATACCGCCTTTCCGTTTTCTTCCGGACTTACCACTATGTCTAACCGCGATACGTTGTTCTCCGCGCCAATTGCCAAACTGGGTGACTGGACGTTTGACGAGCGCGTTGCTGAAGTTTTCCCCGATATGATCCAGCGCTCCGTGCCGGGTTATTCCAATATCATTTCGATGATTGGCATGCTGGCAGAACGTTTTGTGCAGCCCAACACCCAGGTTTATGACCTTGGCTGTTCATTAGGGGCCGCCACGCTCTCCGTTCGTCGCAATATTAAAGTTGGCGGCTGTAAGATCATCTCCGTGGATAACTCCCCAGCTATGGTTGAGCGTTGCCGTCGCCACATTGATGCCTTCCGTGCCGATACGCCAGTTGAGGTGATAGAGGCTGATATTCGCAATATCACGATTGAAAATGCTTCAATGGTGGTCCTGAATTTCACGCTGCAATTTCTCGAACCGGAAGAGCGTCAGCAGTTACTGAACACCATCTGGCAGGGATTGCTGCCGGGCGGCGCGCTGGTGCTCTCTGAGAAATTCAGTTTTGCCGATGCTGACGTGGGAGAACTGCTGTTTAACATGCACCACGATTTCAAGCGGGCAAACGGCTACAGCGAGTTAGAGATCAGCCAGAAGCGCAGCATGCTGGAGAACGTGATGTTGACTGACAGCGTGGAGACGCACAAGGCGCGTCTGCGCACGGCAGGTTTTGAGCATGCTGAGCTGTGGTTCCAGTGTTTTAATTTTGGCTCACTGATAGCCCTGAAAGCAGGTTCGCTCTGATGGATTTCGGTAATTTTTACCAGTTGATTGCAAAAAGCCCCCTTTCCCACTGGCTTGAGACGCTGCCCGCGCAGATAGCGACCTGGCAGCGCGAGCAGCTTCATGGTCACTTTAAAAACTGGGACCGGGCGGTAGAGTATCTTCCCGCGCTAACGCCTGAATCGCTGGATTTATTGCACAGCGTCACCGCCGATGCCACCAATCTGACCGATCGTCAGCGTGGCGGCATTGAAAAGCTGTTGCGCAATCTGATGCCGTGGCGCAAAGGCCCCTATTCGCTTTATGGCGTTAACATCGATACCGAATGGCGTTCAGACTGGAAATGGGAGCGGGTTTTACCGCACATTTCTCCGCTGGCAGGCAGGACGGTGCTGGATGTAGGCTGCGGCAGCGGTTATCACATGTGGCGGATGATTGGTGCCGGAGCGCATCTGGTGGTTGGTATCGACCCGATGCAGCTTTTCCTCTGCCAGTTCGAGGCGGTGCGGAAATTGCTGGGTAACGATCAGCGTGCTCACCTTCTGCCGCTCGGCATTGAGCAGTTGCCCGAGCTGAAAGCCTTCGATACCGTCTTCTCGATGGGCGTGTTGTACCATCGTCGCTCTCCGCTCGACCACTTGTTGCAGTTGAAAAATCAGCTGGTCAGCGGCGGGGAGTTGGTGCTGGAGACGCTGGTGATTGAGGGTGGCGAGCGTGAAGTGCTGGTGCCAGGTGAGCGCTATGCGCAGATGCGGAACGTCTATTTTATTCCTTCCACCGGTGCGCTAAAGAGCTGGCTGGAGAAGTGTGGGTTTGAAGATGTTCGCATCGCAGATTACTCCATTACCAGCACGGAAGAGCAGCGCCGTACCGATTGGATGACCAGCGAGTCGCTGGCAGAGTTCCTTGATCCCAACGACCCAGGCAAAACCGTTGAAGGCTATCCTGCTCCACTGCGGGCGGTGCTGGTCGCGCGTAAGCCGTAATTCAGGATCAAAACCTGGGCGGGTGGCAGGCGTCACCACGTAGCTCGAAGGTCAAAACCGGGTGCGGTGACAGGCGTCACCACGTAGCACGAAGGTCAAAACCGGGTGCGGTGGCAAGGCGTCACCACGTAGCACGAAGGTCAAAACCGGGTGCGGTGGCAGGCGTCACCACGTAGCACGAAGGTCAAAACCGGGTGCGGTGGCAGGCGTCACCACGTAGCACGAAGGTCAAAACCGGATGCGGTGGCAAGGCGTCACCATAGAGCACGTTATCCGAGACGTCGTGAATCCATCCCTGGAGACTTGGATGCGGCATACACTCGGCTAACGTGCTCTATGGTGCCACCCCATCAGGTTCAGCTTTGTCAGTATGTTTAGTGGTCATACAAGTCAAAAACCAAGTGTAATAGTAGGCTTTGGCTTTGGCTTTGGCTTTGGCTTTGGCTTTGGCTTTGGCTTTGGCTTTGGCTTTGGCTTTGGCTTTGGCTTTGGCAGGGAGCTTAATATTAACAGGCAACGCCGAAGCTAACGGGAAGGGAGAACGGGCTGATAAGCAAAGGCTAAGCGGCATGGACGCCGCTTCGCAGCCCCCACGTATGGGTTCACGGCGTCTTTGTGTTCAGCCCGCTCTCCCTGACCGGAGTACTGCACCCTCAGGCAACTTGCCCTTTCCTTATGTTCAGTATTGAAGCCTGGCTCTCCCTGACCAGGCCACCAACTCCGCAGGCGACACGGTCTCCCTGACCAGGCTGCAAAATCCCTATACCACTCACTACCTTTGAACTTATTTTAGCGGCGTGCAAACGCCAGCTTTGCTGCGAAGCCGATAAATACGCAGCCAGTCAAACGATCCATGACTTTCATCACCGCTGGACGGCGTAGCTGTTCGGCAAAATAGCGGGTGGAGACGATTAATATGCCGCTCCACAGCGTTCCTACGATTACGTGAATAAACGCCAGTCCCACGCTCCAAAGTGCAACCGAGCTGCCCGCAGGAATAAACTGCGGCAGGAAAGAAACATAAAACACGCCCACTTTTGGATTCAATAAATTCCCCATGAATCCCCGCATAAACATGCGGGCATAGGTGGTTCTCTCCTGACCAACATTGACCTTATCCTCAAAGTGACTACGTGGTTTAATCAACAATCCAACGCCCAGCCACAGCAGATAAGCTGCCCCTGCCAGTTTGATAATGTTATAAGCCACTTCAGAAGTCAGTAGCAGTGCGCCCAGCCCCAGCCCTACCGCGGCCCCCCATGCAAGGCAACCCGCATTAATACCCATTTCAGTCATTAATGCTTTTTTCCAACCATGCGCGGCGGAAGTACGCAGAATTAACGCTGTATCGAATCCCGGAGTGAGCGTTAACACGATGATGGCGCAAAGAAAAGTGATTAATGAAGTGTTCACAGGTGACTCCGTAACATGAAATTCACATTCTAACGGCATTGTGAAGATATTCAATCCGTGCTTCGCCCTGCGATCTGAATACTGGCGCCTTTTTTACAAAATCTCGTATTTAAACAAACCTTTTCTGGTTTTAGGGTCCACTCTTAATGAAGTACGTCATCTGTTTCATTTAACTGAAAGGAGTCCCATATGAGTAAGTTTGTCTTCTCGTCACCACGTAAATATGTCCAGGGTGCAGGTGTGATGGCCCAGCTAGGCGAGTATGTGGCAGAACTGGGTAACAACGCCTTTGTTGTGGCTGATGAAATTGTCTGGGGGCTGATTGGTAAAGATGTTGAGGCCTCGCTGAAGCAGAAAAATATTACGTTCCATTACCAGCAGTTCAACGGTGAAGCCTCCAGCAACGAAATTACCCGCCTCGCCGGTTTAGCCAGAGAGGGCGGCGCCAGTCTGGTGATTGGCCTGGGTGGCGGTAAAACGCTGGATACTGTTAAAGCTGTCGCCGACGAGCTAAAACAGCCGGTAGTGATTGTGCCTACCATCGCTTCAACCGATGCGCCTTGTAGCGCCCTTTCGGTGATCTATTCCGATACCGGCGTATTTGAAACCTATCGCTTCTACAGCAAAAACCCCGATCTGGTGCTGGTAGATACTCAGGTTTGCGCCCGCGCACCGGTACGTCTGTTCGCTTCCGGCATTGCCGATGGCCTGGCGACCTTTGTGGAAGCGCAGGCGGTGAAACGCTCGCACAGTAAATCGATGGTCAATGGCGACCCGACCATTGCCGGAATGGCCATCGCTGAAGCCTGCGAAAAAACGCTGCTTACTTACGGCTTCAGCGCTTATCAGGCTGTTGAGAAAAAAATTGTCACGCCAGCCGTTGAAGCAGTGGTGGAAGCGAATACGCTGTTATCAGGGCTGGGATTTGAAAACGCAGGGCTGGCCGCTGCGCACGCCATTCATAACGGCTTCACGGCGATTGATGGCGATATCCACCATCTGACGCACGGCGAGAAAGTTGCCTACGGCACGCTGACTCAGATGGTGCTGGAGCAGCGCCCTGATGATGAGATCGCCCGCTATATTCGTTTTTACCGCTCCATCAAGATGCCGACCACCTTACAAGAGCTGCATCTGGAAAATGAAAGCTGGGAAAACCTGGTCAAAGTGGGTGCGCTGGCGAACAGCGAAGGAGACACGTTGAAAAACCTGAACCCTAACCTCAGCGCGGAGGATATCGCCAGCGCTATTCTGGCCGTAGATGCCTTCAGCCAGACGGTGAAATGATTTAGCTGAGGCCTTAAAACCAGGGGCAGCCGGAAGATCAGGCTGTCCCTTTTACTGTCAGTGAGTCAGATCCGTTCGCCCTTGTTCTCAGCTGCTGCTGAGATCCGGTAACGTAATTTCACCCCTGCTCAAAACGGTTAGCGCCTGTTAACGCTCCCAGTACTCAAACTTGTAGGCGGCGCTGATATGGCGATTGATCTCACCTTTGGTGAAAACCTCTGTCTCCTTTGAGTAGCTTAGCGTGCAATTTCCCTGATCGTCCCACAGCTGGCATTCATCAACCGAGGTCAGGTCACTGTTGTCGGAATGGGTAACGGTCAGTAAACGCTGCTCGCGATTCTGCTTATCATAGGTCCAGCTCATTTTGCTGTTAGCAGAGCTGGAGGTCAGCAGCTGATCCTTACTGTTCCACTGATAGCGATATTCGCCGTTAGCCTGTACATCCGATCCGCGCGCCACGCTTTTCACCAGCCGCAGGCGGGAATCAAAACTGTTGGTGGTTTCGGTAAAGCCTTTTTCGCCCTTTAGTAAAAAAGCGTCGGTTGAACTGGTGATGATGCCCTTTTTACTGATGAGATAATCAATAGTTCCCTGCTTGCGGTTTACTTCAACAGGCTGCCCTTCTTTGATCACAAACACCGACATGTCATACACTGCCTGCCAGCCGGTGGTCACCCTGGCGACGCTCTGCACCATCCTCAGCATCATATTACCTTCGTTTTTGTCATAGCTGATGTCAGCCCTGAGCAGTGCACCGCAACGATCAAACTGTCCAAGAATGCGCTTCTGCTGGTTCACATCTTTGCCAAACTCCCCCACCACCACCTGTTTGATTTTTCCCTTTGCTGTGCCGCCCAGCAGCACCAGGCTGTTGCTGTCATTAATCTGCTGAGCCTGTGCCGGGCATTCCGCCGCGCTGGCATGGCCCGTTTGTAGCGCCCAAAATGCAAAACTCCCTGCAGCCAGCATGATGATTTTCATGAACAATCTCGTCAAAGAGAAAAGGAATTAAGGTAAGTGTACGAGGAATTGCTGCCTTGCGGCAGAATAAGATGAAAAAAAGCCCCACCAAAATGATGGGGCCTGGTACTTGCAAACATCACGTCTTTTACTGGCGTGCTGCGCGGCAAAAACGGCGTCAGGCGACTCTCACCGGCGAACTGAGCGACAGCGCCACCTTCATCGCTTCAACCATATCGGTATCCACGCAGGTGCGGCTGAACTCATCGGTTTCTGCTACGGAACTCATAGAGACACCGGCTTTGCGATAACGCATGGGTGAGGCAACCCGCTGGCTGGCTGAGCTGTGAACTTCACTCAAGCCAGCATCAATAAACTTTTGCAAATTGCTGAGGCGCACGCCAGCCCCAGCCATAATGATAGGACCCCGGGTCATCCGGTTTAGTTCCTTAAGCAGCGCTAATCCGCTTTCTGCGCTTTGCTGCTGACCAGAGGTGAGGATCCTCGCCACGCCCAGGTCGGTCAGCTGTTGCAGCGCCATTAATGGACTGTGGCAAAGATCGAAAGCGCGGTGAAAGGTTACCGCCATTCCTTCACACAGTGGCATGATCTGCTTCATTCTCGGCAGATCAATATGACCATCCACATCCAGTACGCCCACCACCACGCCGGGAAATCCGAGTTCCCGGATCAGGGCGATATCTGATTTTATCTCATTAAATTCACTGTTCGTGAAGCAAAAGTCGCCACCGCGTGGACGAACAATAGGATGAACGGGCAAGGTAAGAGCCGCGCGGGCCTGTTTCAGGCTACCCGCTGAGGGGGTTAACCCGCCTTCGGCAGGGGCAGCACATAACTCTACCCGATCCGCTCCTGCTTTCTCGGCAGCCAGTGCACAATCGACTCCATAGCAGCATACTTCCAGTTTTAGCATCCCATCCTCCTGTTAATGACTGCTGGCTGGTTGTGTAAATCTTTCCGGATGTTTAGTCTGAGTCCAGAACCTGAATTTAATATTAACGGGAATCACTAACATGGCATGCAATTTTAATGAACGGATCGATCGCCGTCACAGCGATAGCCTGAAATGGCAGAAATATGGTGATCAGGACATCCTGCCACTCTGGGTAGCTGACACAGATTTTCGTTCACCGGACTGTATTATTGATGCACTTAAGCAGCGTGTGGAGCATGGGGTTTTTGGCTACGGAAAGCCCCCGGCAGAGTTAACGGAAGTGATTATTGCCCGTCTTGCTGAACGGTATCAGTGGGCGGTTCAACCTGACTGGCTGGTATTTTTACCCGGCATCGTCAGCGGACTGAACCTGGCCGTGCGCGCATTTACTGAAACGCATCAGGGTACCCTTGCCCCAACGCCCATTTATCCCCCTTTCCGTTCCGCATCCGCACTCGCTGAACGCACGCAGCTGAATGCGCAGATGCGGTTAGAGGAAAATCGCTGGGTGATGGATCTCGCGGCGCTTGAGCCACAAATGAGTGGAAACGAAAAGCTGTTGATGCTGTGTAACCCGCACAATCCGGGTGGAACGGTCTATCGTCGGGATGAGCTTGAAGCACAGCTGCGCTTTGCTAAACGGCATAATTTGATTGTCTGCTCCGATGAGATCCACTGCGATCTGCTGCTGGAGCCTGGTGTCAGGCATATTCCTTTTGCCAGCCTGAGCGAGGACGCCGCGCAACGCTCAGTGACCCTGATGTCGCCTTCTAAAACGTTTAATATTGCCGGTCTGGGCGCTTCTCTGGCGATTATTCCCAATCCTGAACTGCGCAAACGCTTTACCCAACAGCGCCGGGGGATCGTACCTGACGTTGATATTCTGGCCTATGTCGCCGCCACGGCAGCCTGGCGGGACGGCCAGCCGTGGCTGGAGGAAAAACTGGCTTACCTGCGTGAAAACCGTGACCTTATCACCCGCCGCGTCAATGCGATGCCCGGCCTGTCGCTGGTTGCGCCAGAGGCTACCTATCTCGCGTGGATTGATGCCAGCCAGCTTAAGGTCGCCAGCCCGGCGCAGTTCTTTGAACGGCATGGACTGGGTTTCTCGCCAGGGCGTGACTTTGGCGATGACGGTTTTATCCGCTTCAATTTTGGTTGTCCACGCGCGCTGGTGGAGGAAGCTTTAAAACGGATGGAGAACGCTATAAAAGCGCTCCCTCGCCAGAACACCCTATAGTTCGCTGCCGACAATCTCTTTCAGGCTCCAGGGATGGAACTTGATCGTCACGATGCCATCGGTGATGGCCAGGGTAGGATTAGGAAGCCGCTCCCCTGCGCCCTTTGGGGCACTGCTTTTGATGGAGATACCCTGCTGAGTCAGCCCGCTGTCCGAGCAAAGCGCCAGCGCCCGGCTGCCTAATTGCTCCACATCTCCCCGTAAAACCACTTCTATATGTTCCCAACCTTCGTGGAGATAGAGGCGGTTACCTGGCCAGGGTAGTTCAACTACGCTTATCTCCCACGGCCCCACGCTTAACGGCGACTCCAGTTCAAAAAGGCACACAGGACGGCCATTGATCTCTTTTTCAGAAAGCAGGACGCCATGCTGCAAAAAGCCGGTTTTCCAGCGCTCTGCGGTGGTGTTCTGATGACAACGCACCGCAATATGATCGACCTCCAACTGCGTCAGCACCAGCCCCAGGCGATCCGCTAAATCGTAAAGAGAGTGTAAAAAACGGGGTAAATCATTAGCCAGATCGTTTAATTCTTCTGCATTCTTGCCTGCAAACAGCGTCATTTGCTTACCTTACTGTAGTTTTTCTTAACATTCATTTTCTGCCATGCCCGATTACCGGACCAGCGTAACTGATGATTACGCCACAATTCATTAAGAACCTGCTCTTTTAAGACGATATTTAAATCAAATTTCCAGTTTAAGCTGGTTCAGAGCCACGCTAATATTTAGAAAGTGCCCTTTAACTTTTTGTTTTAGTTTAGTTAAATTTATACAATGCGACTATTCTTAAATCCCGTACGACCCGTTGTAGGTTATTCTGCATCCTTATAGATTTGTTCTGACCCTCACATCAAGGAAAAGCAAAATGCTTATGTTAATTTTAGTTGCAGTGCTGATTGCAATGATGGGGTTTGCGCTGGTCCGCCACTGGAAGGTACTTAACGATAAAACTACCGTTGCGAGTCCCCATCGCCCCCATCGTGCAGCCCGTCGCCGTTAAAAACTCTGGCGGGAAACAGAGCCCGTTTCCCGCCGCCCTCGCCAGACGTTCTCAGGTTCCTGGATAACTCTGCCTGAAATGCAGTATACTTTTCCCCTTCTTTTTTAGCGGTACCAGTGTACAACAAACCTTGTTGGCTGGCCTCGCTCAGGGTGACGGTCTGCATAAAGGCAGGCTTTTTTAGCATATAAGGTAACTTGTGAATATTCAGGCGCTTCTCTCAGAAAAAGTCAGTCAGGCGATGATCGCGGCTGGCGCTCCGGCCGATTGCGAACCGCAGGTGCGGCAGTCTGCCAGGATTCAGTTTGGTGATTACCAGGCGAACGGCATCATGGCCGTAGCCAAACAGCTCGGTATGGCGCCCCGACAACTGGCAGAAGAGGTTCTGAAGCACCTGGCGTTAACCGGCATAGCCAGCAAAATCGAGATCGCCGGCCCTGGTTTCATTAATCTGTTTCTGGATAAAGCCTGGCTCTCTGCTCAGGTTGACCAGGTAGCGGCTGCGCCTCGTCTGGGTGTTGCGCCCGTCACGCCGCAAACTATCGTCATTGATTACTCTGCACCCAACGTGGCGAAAGAGATGCATGTCGGGCATGTGCGCTCTACCATCATCGGTGATGCCGCCGTGCGCACGCTGGAGTTCCTCGGCCACAATATTATTCGCGCAAACCACGTCGGCGACTGGGGAACCCAGTTCGGTATGCTGATCGCCTTCCTGGAAAAGCAGCAGAATGAGCATCATGAAGAGATCGCGCTCTCCGATCTGGAAAACTTCTATCGCGAAGCAAAGCGCACCTATGACGAAGACCCTGAGTTTGCCGAGCGCGCGCGCGGCTACGTAGTAAAACTTCAGGGAGGCGATGAATATTGCCGTGCCATGTGGAAGAAGCTGGTGGATATCACCATGACGCAGAATCAGCTGATTTATGACCGCATGAACGTCACGCTGACCCGTAAAGACGTGATGGGCGAAAGTCTTTACAACGCCATGCTGCCGGGCATTGTCGATGACCTGAAAGCCAAAGGTCTGGCGGTAGAGAGTGAAGGCGCCACGGTGGTGTTTCTTAACGAGTATAAAAACAAAGATGGCGACCCGATGGGCGTCATCATCCGTAAAAAGGATGGCGGCTACCTCTACACCACAACGGATATTGCCTGTGCCAAATACCGTTACGAGACGCTGCATGCCGACCGCGTGCTTTATTACATCGATTCGCGCCAGCACCAGCATCTGATGCAGGCCTGGACTATCGTGCGTAAAGCTGGCTATGTGCCGGAGTCCGTGCCGCTGGAGCACCATGCGTTTGGCATGATGCTCGGAAAAGATGGCAAGCCGTTTAAAACCCGTGCTGGCGGCACCATTAAGCTCTCCGATCTGCTGGATGAAGCGGTGGAGCGCGCCACTAAGCTGGTGGCGGAGAAAAATCCGGATATGCCAGCAGAGGAGCTGAAAGCGCTGGCCAACACCGTCGGCATCGGCGCGGTGAAATATGCTGACCTTTCCAAGAGTCGCACCACAGATTACATCTTCGACTGGGACAACATGCTGGCCTTTGAAGGCAATACCGCGCCCTATATGCAGTATGCCTATACCCGTGTGCTGTCGGTGTTCCGTAAAGCGGGGATTGATGAGTCCGGCGTTACGGGCAAGGTGCAGATCACTGAAGATCGTGAAGCGGCGCTAGCGGTTCGGCTGCTGCAGTTTGAAGAGACGATCACTCAGGTCGCCCGTGACGGTACGCCACATGTGATGTGCGCTTACCTCTATGAGCTGGCCGGTCTCTTCTCTGGCTTCTATGAGCACTGTCCAATCCTGACGGCCAGTGACGAAACGACAAAGCAGAGCCGTCTGAAGCTGGCGCTGTTAACCGCCAGAACCCTGAAGCAGGGGCTGGATACGCTGGGAATCGAGACCGTAGAGAGAATGTAATTTTCCTGCAGATCAAAAAAGGGGACGAAGCGATTCGTCCCCTTTTTGCGTTTCAGAGCGGCCCGGCATCTAATGGTAATTCACCATGACCTGATTACTCAGCACCCGCAAATCCCTGTGCAGCCTGCCCTTACCCTGAACACCATAAACAAAGTAAAGCCCCTGATAAGCTGTCAGGTTACTTAACCCACGCGTTGTCCCACTGGCACCGTCGAGCGGGACGCAGCGCTTTTCCGCACAGAGATGGACGACCAGGCCAGAGGGCGCAGGCCCGGTCAGCACATAACGCCAGGAAACCTCGGTGATCGCCCCGTTAACAGGTTCTCTGGCCGTCAACGCCGGCGATGAGGCCTGCATGCCGCGGTTCTGCAACCCCGGCCCCGGTGAACTGGCCTGCCAGGCGCCGCTGGCGCAAGCAAGACCCGGCAGAAATGTCAGCAGACACAACAGTTGTTTCATCAATGGCCGCCAATGGTAGAGGTCATGCGGATCTGACGATTATCGGTCAACTCCAGGTTGGAGATCACCATCATCTGCGGCATATTGCGGCGCAGGAAGCGAGCCAGCAAGGCACGCAGCGGATGGTTAACCAGCAGTACTGGCGGCGCACCCAGCGACTCCTGATGATCCAGCGCGCCCTGCGCCTGCGCCATCAGGCGGTCAGCCAGCCCTGGCTCCAGTCCACCACCGCCCTGCAGAGCCTGCAGCAGCAGACGTTCCAGCGTGGTATCTAAACCAATAACCTGCACCTCGCCATTCCCAGGGAACCACTGTTGCGTAATGGCGCGGCCCAGCGCGACGCGCACCACGGAGGTCAGCTCGTGCGGATCGCTCTGCACGGCAGCGTGTTCCGCCAGCGTCTCGATAATGGTGCGCATATCACGAATAGAAACGCGTTCAGCCAGCAGGTTCTGCAACACTTTATGCAGCGTAGTCAGGGTGATCACGCCGGGAATTAAATCTTCCGTCAGCTTCGGCATCTCCTGCGTGACGCGGTCCAGCAGCTGCTGCGCTTCCTGGCGGCCAAACAGCTCGCTGGCATACTGACCAATCAGATGGTTCATATGCGTTGCTACCACGGTACTCGCTTCCACCACGGTAAAGCCCTGGATCTGCGCCTGTTCTTTCAGCGCGCTGTCAATCCAGGTTGCGGCAAGGCCAAAGGCGGGATCAACGGTCGCTTCACCCGGCAGGCTGCCTGCTGCCGTGCCGGGATTTATCGCCATCCAGCGGCCTGGGTAGGCATCCCCGCTGCCAATCTCCACCCCTTTCATCAGAATACGGTAGCGTGCAGGCGGCAGATCCATATTGTCGCGAATATGCACAACCGGCGGCAGGAAGCCCATCTCCTGTGCGAATTTTTTACGGATGCTGCGGATACGTCCCAACAGTTCACCATCCTGCTGATGGTCAACCATCGGGATCAGGCGGTAACCCACTTCCATCCCCAGCGAATCTTCCAGCTGGACGTCGGTCCAGGAAGCTTCGGTGTTAGAGGCGGTTTCAATCTGTTTCGGCTGCACCTTAGGTTCAGCTTTAGGCTTACTTTCCTTGCCGCGAAGATACCAGGCCAGCCCAAGCAGCGCCGCGGTAAACATCAGGAATACCAGGTTTGGCATGCCCGGCACCAGGCCCAGCAGGCCCAGTACGCCGGCACTCAGCATCATCACGCGCGGATTTTTGAACAGCTGGGTGACCATCTGTTCGCCTACATCCTGATCGGTGCCCACGCGGGTCACGATCACACCGGCGGCGGTTGAGATAACCAGAGCAGGGATCTGCGCCACCAGACCATCGCCAATGGTCAGCAGCGTATAGCTTTCGGCAGCGTGACCCACATCCATCCCGTGCTGGATAACGCCGACCAGCAGGCCGCCCACCACGTTGATCACCATGATCATGATCCCGGCGATGGCATCCCCACGGACAAACTTACTCGCACCGTCCATCGATCCGTAGAAGTCTGCTTCCTGCGTCACGTCAGAGCGGCGCTGCTTCGCTTCATCTTCCCCAATCAAACCGGCATTCAGGTCGGCATCGATAGCCATCTGCTTACCGGGCATCCCGTCCAGCACAAAGCGCGCGCCCACTTCGGCGATACGGCCCGCACCTTTGGTAATCACCATGAAGTTGATGATAACGAGGATGATAAACACCACGATACCGATGGCGAAGTTACCGCCTACCAGGAAGTGACCAAACGCTTCAACCACCTGACCTGCGGCAGACGCTCCGGTATGGCCTTCCATCAGAATGATACGGGTGGAAGCGACGTTCAGCGCCAGGCGCAACAGCGTTGAAAAGAGAAGAATGGTCGGGAAGGCAGCGAACTCCAGCGTCTTCTGCGTGAACATCGCCACCAGAAGCACCATGATCGACAGCGCGATATTAAAGGTGAACAGCAGATCCAGGATGAAAGGCGGCAGCGGCAGCACCATCATCGAGAGGATCATCAGAATCAATACCGGTCCGGCCATTACCTGCCATTGGGTATCTTTAACATTCGGTAACCGTAATAAAGCGGCCAGATTCGCCATCAGTCATCTTCTCTTGTGGCAAAGTCCAGTGCTTCCGGCACCGGTAAATTGTCAGGTTTTTTCGGGGCCAGGCCACCCTCCAGCTTCCAGCGACGGAGTTGCCATACCCAGGCTAACACTTCTGCTACGGCCGCATATAACGTTCCCGGAATATGCTGGCCAATCTCACTGTGTCGGTACAACGCACGCGCCAGCGGCGGTGCTTCTAAAACAGGAATACGGTGCTCTTTCCCCAATTCACGAATGCGCAGGGCAATTTCCCCTGCCCCTTTCGCCACCACTTTCGGGGCGCTCATCTTGCGTTCGTCATACTGTAAGGCGACTGAGTAGTGCGTCGGGTTGGTGACGATAACATCCGCTTTCGGCACATCGGCCATCATGCGTCTGCGGGCTGCGGCACGCATTTGCTGCCGTATGCGCCCTTTAACGTGCGGGTCACCTTCCTGCTGCTTGTACTCATCGCGGATATCCTGACGAGTCATACGCAGCCCCTTGAAGTAGCTGTAGAGCTGCCAGAACACGTCAAAGCCCACCATCGGCGACAGCCCCAGCACGATCAGGATGCTGCACATCGCAATCATATTCAGCGCGTTTGCCAGTGCGCTGTAGGGGTTTTCGCTGATCAGCCGCAGCATATCCGGCCAGTGGCTGCTGATATAAAGCCAGGTCACGCAGCCCACCAGAATCGCTTTCAATACGGACTTCAGTAATTCAGCGGCGGACTGAGCGGAAAACAGCCGCCCTAACCCTTTTATCGGGTTCATCTTTCCCAGATCGAACTTAAGCGCCTTGCTGAAAACGATGCCGCCCAGCAGCATCGGCGCGGCGATCGCGACCAGTACCAGACCGCCCATCATCGGGATCAGCGCAAACACGCCCTGAGTCACAAGATTTCCCAGCAGATGAAACATCTGGCTGGTATCGCTGACCACGGAGTGATTGAATTTAAGCCCGTCTGCCAGCAGCGCACCGATTTTTCGCGCCATAGAGGCTCCGGTCATCCACAAAATAGAGAGCCCCGCCACCAGCATCAGCACGGAAGTCAGCTCGCGCGAACGCGGTATCTGTCCCTCTTCTCGTGCTTTTTCTATTCGGTGGGGGGTTGCGGATTCGGTCTTTTCCTCTTCACTGTCTCCGGCCACGGCAGCCTTTCCTCGATACGGAATTTCAGGTGCCAGCATGCCAAATTGGCGCAGGGATAATGCCGCGAGTAAACGCGTAAAAAGGGGGTTATTTGCGGGATAGTAAAAATAGCAGGAGCTGGCGGGCGCCAGCTCCTGTCAAGACAAGCTTAAAACCCGAGGCTGTCCAGCAGATCGTCCACCTGATCCTGATTCGCTACCACGCCAGGCGCAGCACCGTTGATCTGGGGACCATTCAGCAAACTGTCCACATCCTTCTTCGGACGGGAAGCCTGATCTGGAATGTTATCCAGCAGCACCATTAACAGCTGGCGCTCAATCTCCTGGATCACATCCATCATGCGCTTGATAACCTGACCGGTCAGATCCTGGAAATCCTGCGCCATCATGATTTCCATCAGCTGCGCGTTGGTGAAAGCGGTGTGTTCAGGCACGGAGTCCAGATAACCACGGGTATCCGAAACCAGAGAGCGGGCATCTGCCAGTTCAACAGGATTTTCAAACCACGCATCCCAACGACCTTTCAGCGCTTTCGCGCCATCTTCCATCAGCGTCTGACGTGGCTGTGAAGCCTCCACGCAGTTCAGCGCACGTTCTGCCGCCTGAGCGGTCATTTGCACTACGTAATCCAGGCGGTCGCGGGCATCAGGAATCGCTTCCGCCGCGTCAGCAATAGCTTGATCCAGTCCCAATTCACGCAGGCTGTCGCGCAGCATCCGCGTCAGCGAACCAATTCGGGAGATTATGTCGTTGGCGGAAGCCGCATCAACATTTGGTGTCGGAAGTGTGCTCATCTCGGCTCCTTACATACCCAGCTTTTCGAAGATCTTGCCTAACTTCTCTTCAAGGGTCGCTGCAGTAAAAGGTTTAACGACATAGCCGCTGGCACCAGCCTGAGCAGCCGCAATAATGTTCTCTTTCTTGGCTTCCGCCGTGACCATCAGCACCGGTAACTTGCTCATCGCCGCATCCGCACGAATGGTCTTCAGCAGTTCCAGACCGTCCATGTTGGGCATATTCCAGTCAGACACCACGAAATCAAAGCCGCCAGCTCGCAGTTTGTTCAGAGCATCCACGCCATCTTCCGCTTCATCAACGTTGTTGAAGCCGAGTTCTTTCAGGAGGTTACGGACGATACGACGCATCGTATTGAAGTCGTCGACCACCAGAAACCGCATATTTTTATCAACCATACTCACTCCCGTTATTTTGTAGCCCGCTGGACGGGCGCTGCGTTAAATACGTAATGCCTGTCCGGCGCTAATTTTGGTCAGCATGTGCTGACTGATTTGGTGAAGATCCACCACTTCACTGGCTCCCCCGAGGGCTATTGCCTCTCGTGGCATGCCAAATACGACACAACTGGCTTCGTTCTGGGCAATCGTCCAGGCACCCGCTTTGTTCATGGCCAGCAGACCTGCGGCACCGTCGTTACCCATGCCGGTCAGAATGACGCCAACGGCGTTTCGTCCTGCGTGCTGAGCCACCGATTTAAACAGCACGTCCACCGACGGTTTATGGCGGTTGACCGGCGGTCCTTTATTCAGCTTGACCTGATAGTTGGCGCCGCTTCTTACCAGCTCCAGATGCATGGCGCCTGGCGCAATGTAGGCGTGGCCGGGCAGAATACGCTCGCCATCTTCCGCCTCTTTCACCGTGATCTGGCAGAGCTTGTTCAGCCGCTCGGCAAAAGAACGGGTAAAACCTGGCGGCATATGCTGCGTAATCAGCAGCGCCGGGCTGGTGGCGGGTAAAGGTTGCAGCACATGTCTGATCGCTTCCGTACCCCCGGTCGAAGCGCCTATAGCTATCAGCTTTTCACTGCTCAGCAGCGGCCCCGCTTTCAGCATCACCGGCGCGCTCTGTGGCCCGCGCAGATGCAGTTTGGCTCGGGAGGCGGCGCGAACTTTGTCCGCTATCATCTGGCTGTAAGCCAGCATTCCTTCACGGATGCCCAGCGAAGGTTTAGTGACAAAATCCACCGCGCCCAGCTCCAGCGCGCGAAGCGTGACTTCCGAGCCTTTACCGGTCAGGGAAGAGACCATCACCACCGGCATAGGCCGCAGGCGCATCAGCTTTTCAAGGAAATCGAGTCCGTCCATACGCGGCATTTCCACATCCAGCGTCAGCACGTCCGGATTAAACTCTTTGATTAAATCCCTTGCCACCAGCGGGTCTGGTGCCGAGGCCACCATCTCCATATCCGCATGGCTGTTTATGATTTCTGTCATCAACTGACGCATCAACGCAGAATCATCTACGCATAACACTCTGATTTTTCCCATTATCTCTCCTTAGTCAGTCCGTAGACTGTCTGACCGCGCAGATAAAACTCTTTACTGATCTGGCTGAAGTTCTCTGAATGTCCGGCAAACAGGATCCCACCGGGTTTCAGCATGGGGACAAAGCGCCTTAAAATCTTTTCCTGCGTCTCTTTATCGAAATAGATCATGACATTACGACAAAATATGGCGTCAAACGGTCCCGGCAGCGCCCACTCATTGCCCAGCAGATTGAGCTGGGCAAAAGTAATGCTGTTCGCCAGCTCAGGCCGGACTCTGACCATGCCTGAATGCGGGCCAGTGCCACGGAAAAAGAACTTTTGCAGCTGCTGAGGCGAGAGCGTGCGTAGCTCTTCCTGGCGATAAACGCCGGCCAGCGCCTTCTCCAGCACCTGCGTGTCAATATCACTGGCATGTACCTGAAACTTGCCCGGACCTGCTCCCAGCGTCTCGCTCAGCGTCATGGCGATGGAGTATGGCTCCTCGCCGGTAGACGCCGCCGCACACCAGACGTTAAAGCTGCCGCTGCGCCGTTTGGCATGTTCTGCCAGAATCGGGAAGTGGTGCGCCTCGCGGAAAAACGCCGTCAGGTTGGTGGTCAGCGAGTTAATAAAAGCCTGCCACTCCGGGCTGTTGGAATCGCTCTCCAGCAGCGCAAGGTAACGACCAAAATCGTCTATGCCTAACATCCGCAACCGACGAACCAGGCGGTTATAAACCATTTCTCGCTTATGATCGGCGAGAACGATGCCAGCGCGCTGGTAGATCAACTGACTGATACGCTTAAAGTGCGTATCGGATAACGGCAGGCGCTGAACCATCTGGGACAGCAGCGTGGCATTCTCCTGCGGTGCTAACAACGTCGATTTTTTCATGTAAGGCTACCCTGCAAAGTGCTGATTAAGGGGTTAAAACAGAGCTATATTCCCTGTATGCCGATCTGTTGGCCTGTGAGCGCGTCCCCCGCGTCCAGTGAAAATCTCGTCACTGCGTTCGTCAGGTGTTCAGCTTGTGCTTCCAGGGCTTCTGTGGCTGCTGCCGCTTCCTCTACCAGCGCGGCGTTCTGTTGTGTCACCTGATCCATCTGGCTGACCGCCTGAGCGACCTGCTCAATGCCCCTGCGCTGCTCGTCCGATGCCGAAGCAATCTCACCCATAATGTCGTTAACGCGGGTGACGGACTGCACTATCTCTTCCATCGTTTCGCCAGCCGAGGCCACCAGCTCCGCTCCCTGATCAACGCGGTTAACTGAGGCTTCAATCAGCGCTTTAATCTCTTTTGCCGCCTGCGCACTGCGCTGCGCCAGGTTGCGAACTTCGCCTGCGACCACGGCAAATCCTCTGCCCTGCTCACCCGCGCGGGCCGCTTCCACCGCCGCATTCAGCGCCAGGATGTTGGTCTGAAACGCAATGCCATCAATCACGCCGGTGATATCGCCAATTTTCTTCGAGCTGCTGGCAATCTCGCTCATGGTGGTAACCACTTTGCTGGTCAGCGTGCCGCCTTTGTGTGCGGTAGTGGAAGCCTCTTTCGCCAACTGAGAAGCCTGACGGGCGTTCTCGGCGTTACCGGTTACCGTCGCCGTCAGCTGCTCCATGCTGGCTGCTGTTTCTGCCAGTGACGCCGCCTGCTGCTCGGTACGGGAAGACAAATCATTGTTGCCCGAAGCGATCTCACGAATGCCGGTTTGCATCGCATTCGTCCCTTCCCGCACGCTGCTTACCGTTTCTGCCAGCGAGTGCTGCATCGCCTGTAAGCTAATAAATAACTGGCTCAGTTCGTTGCGTCCCTGGGTGTCAATTGTGCCGCCCAGGTTACCAGAGGCGATGCGTTCAAAATGACCGCGCATCCTGGACAGAGGCGCAACCACCGCCTTCCGAACCCACCAGACGCCAACGAGCGTTACCAACAGCGAGAGCAGCACCGCCACGATAAAGATCACTTTTGACTGGTTATAAAAACCTTTACCCGCCTGATTGGCATGCTCACGCAGAACATCGATATGCTTCATCCAGCGGTTGTACTGCACCTGAAACTTGTCCTGAACGCCCTGCGTTGGCGAATCCAGGAAATCCTGCAGCTGATAGTTCTGCAGATAAGCGATCAGCTGCGAAAGTTCATGCGCGTAATCGTTATAAACAGCAGTCATCGATTTCTTCAATTCGCTGCCTTTCGGAGTAACAACCGGGATGGCATTAAATTGCTTAAAAGCTTTATCGGCAGTATTCAGATCTTCCTGAGCCTTACTCATCAAACTTGTGACCTGATCGCGCGGTAAGCTCAGCGCTGCCCGGGTTCCCGCACGGCTCAGCGTAACGCGCGCGCTCAGTAAGGCAGCCCAGGTTTCTCCCAGCGCTTCACGCTGGTTACTGCTGACTTCCACTTCACTTAAATTGCGCGCATCCAGACGAAACGAGTTGAACGACAGACCGCTGCCCACAATTTGCATCAGACAAAACAGCCCCAGCAAAAAGAAGATTGCGGTAGAGATACGAATACGACTAGCCATCAAAACCTCCGGGTGTGGCCGCCCAATCTGAGCGGCGAATAAGTGCTAAAACGTTTCCCAATTGTCATTTGAAGTCGTCGCGGCGAGCGCTTTCGGTAAGGCTGCTGCCGGCTTCAAAAGTGGGTTTTTATTTGCCTTACTGCTATTAACGGCCTGGATGACATTTTCTTTACGAATTCTGAACACCGCGACCGCCTGAGTGAGTCGGCTGGCCTGTTGTTCCAGCGCGGCAGCGGCGGTAGCAGACTCTTCCACCAGCGAAGCGTTCTGCTGCGTTACCCGGTCCATCTCCGTCACCGCAGTACCAACCTGGTCAATGCCTTTGCTCTGCTCATCTGACGCAGAGGCGATTTCGCCCATGATGTCCGTGACGCGGGTGACCGCGCTGACGATATCCGCCATGGTTTCACCGGCGCTCTCTACCAGCACGGAACCGGTATCCACGCGGGCTACGGAATCCTCAATCAGTCCTTTAATTTCTTTCGCTGCCTGGGCACTGCGCTGGGCAAGGTTACGCACTTCGCCCGCCACCACCGCAAAGCCACGTCCCTGCTCACCCGCACGGGCGGCTTCAACAGCGGCGTTCAACGCCAGGATATTAGTCTGGAAAGCAATGCCGTCGATCACGCTGGTAATATCGGCGATCTTTTTGGAACTTCCGGCTATCTCATTCATGGTTTTCACCACGCCATCCACCACCTTGCCCCCTTTTTGCGCTGTCTCAGAGGCGCTCAGCGCCAGCTGGGACGCCTGACGGGCGTTTTCGGCGTTCTGCTTCACCGTAGCGGTGAGCTGCTCCATGCTGGCCGCCGTCTGCTCCAGCGAGGCAGCCTGCTGTTCGGTACGGGATGAGAGATCGTTATTCCCTGCGGAGATTTCGCTGGCACCGGTGTAGATAGCGTCAGAGCCATCACGCACATCGCTTACCGTGCGCACCAGCGCCTGCTGCATATCACGCAGGCTGTCGGCAAGCTGCGTCATCTCGTTGCGGCCATGCGATTCAATAGTCTGCGTCAGATCGCCGCTGGCGATATGACGGATATGATCGATATTGCTTTTTAACGGACTCAGCAGAATTTTGTAGATACCGCTCCATGCGAGCGTAATAACCGTCAGGGTGATTAGCAGCACGGCCAGCAGCAGCCACAGCGTCTGCTGATATGCTGTTTGGTTAGCTTTGACGCCGTTAGCCGTAAGCTGGTTATTGGTCTCCAGCCACTCGTTATAGGTTTTTTCGAACTGGTCCTGATAACTCTGCGTCGGCTGGGCGACAAATTCGGCAAAGCGTCCGGCCTGCATCGCCACTATCAGCTCACCTAACGCATCATGCAGCTGTTGATAATTTGCCAGCAGCGTCTTGACGTTTTCTGCCGATTTGCCTTTTTCTGACAAATTAGCATTGAACACCGCCAGCGATTTATCAGCCGTGCTGAGATCTTCCTGCGCCTGCGTCATCAGTTCTGCCACTGTGGCGCCCGCACCCGTCTGGTTTGCATCCTGCAGATAACGTATCCCGGCACGGTTCAGCGTATTACGTGCCTGCACCAGTGAAACCCAGGACGTGCCCATCGCCTGCTGCAACGTGCGCAACTGCTGGCTGAAGGCAAAATTGTCTTTGTCATTTTTGACCGTACTGAAAAACAACCCGCCCGTACCCAGTTGCAGCAGTGCAAACAGCACCAGCACGCTGACGAGGCCCGTAACAACCTTTATACGCTTGAACATGATTACCTCTGAATGAACAACAATTGGCACTGTTATCGGCACGGCGGAGGGGAACTTTATGCAGCTGTCCGCCGATTGCTCAGCGGACAGACCTCTTACAGGATTTCAGAAATTAAAAGGTTTCCCAGTTGCCTTCGGAGGCGGCAGGCACAGCGGCCTTACGCGCCACAGACTGAGCCGGACGGCTGAGGGAAGGCGTTCGCAGCGCTGGCTTACTGCCCTGCTCTTTACGCACGCGGAATACGGCCACAGCCTGGGTCAGACGGCTGGCCTGATCTTCCAGCGCGGCGGCGGCGGTAGCGGACTCTTCAACCAGCGAGGCGTTCTGCTGCGTCACGCGATCCATCTCGGTGACCGCAGTGCCAACCTGATCAATGCCTTTGCTCTGCTCATCTGACGCAGAGGCGATTTCGCCCATGATGTCTGTGACGCGGGTGACGGCATTGACGATATCCGCCATCGTTTCACCCGCCGTGCCTACCAGGGCAGTACCGCTGTCTACGCGGGTTACCGAGTCTTCGATCAGGCTTTTGATCTCTTTCGCGGCCTGCGCACTTCGCTGAGCCAGATTACGCACTTCGCCTGCTACTACAGCGAAGCCACGCCCCTGCTCACCGGCACGGGCAGCTTCTACTGCCGCGTTCAGCGCCAGGATGTTGGTCTGGAAAGCAATGCCGTCGATCACGCTGGTAATATCAGCAATTTTCTTGGAACTTCCGGCGATATCGCTCATGGTTTTCACCACGCCATCCACAACTTTGCCGCCTTTCATCGCCGTTTCAGAGGCGCTGAGCGCCAGCTGGGACGCCTGACGGGCGTTTTCCGCATTCTGCTTCACGGTGGCAGTCAGCTGCTCCATGCTGGCAGCGGTCTCTTCCAGCGAAGCGGCCTGCTGTTCAGTACGGGCGGAGAGGTCGTTATTACCTGCGGCAATTTCGCTGGCGCCGGTATAAATCGCATCGGAACCGTCACGCACGTCGCTGACGGTACGTACCAGCGCCTGCTGCATCTCCAGCAGGCTGGCTGCCAGCTGGGCCATCTCATTACGACCTTCAACTTCAATCGTATGGGTCAGGTCGCCGCCTGCGATATGACTGATATGAGTAATGTTGGTTTGCAGCGGGGTGATCAGCACTTTGCGCAGCCCTACCCAGCAGAGCGCAATCAGCGCTACCACCAACACCATCACCGTGCCGATCACCCACAGCATAGTGGTGTAGGCTGCTTCATTAGCCGCCACGCCCTGCACGGTGATCACGCTCTGCGCGTTACGCCAGGTAGTATAGGCCGCCTGCATGTCGTTTTGCTTCTGCTCAATGTTCAGTTTGAACATCTCGTCAAGTTGTTTGCTGCTCATCAGATCCAGCATCTGCGACAGCGCTTTTGAGTAGCTATCGTAGTTGCTTTCCAGGTTGGAAATCACCGCCGGATCCAGCCCCTTAGTGTTGGGGATACTTTTATATTTGCTGTAACTTTTATCCGCATCCGCCAGTAAACTTTTCCCCTGATCGCTGATAGCGGTCAGAGAGGCGCTGTTGATGCTGTTGGCCGTATCACTTTGCAGGCGCAGCATGCCACGGTTTAAGGTGATACGGGTCTGGTTCAGCGCAATCCATGCGTCGGTAAACGCCGCCACGTTGTCACTCGAGTTCTGTGCAATGGAAAAACTTTCTTTATCGCTGGTCAGTGCGCGAATAAACAGACCGCCGGAGATCAGCTGCATGGAGCCGAAGACCAGCAGCACTAACAGCAGACTGGTAACCACTTTGATGCGTGTAAACATAGGGAACCCTTGATGTATGAAATGGAACAACATTAGATCTATCGGCGCAGAATATTGAAACTTTATGTGGTAAAGGAGGGTTTTGTAAGAGATATATTTTGCTATTTAAATCAAAGAGCAAACATTACTTTAGACTTTTGTAGTTAATTAAAGCCGCTTCTGGCGCGGTAATCTCGCTGCCTGCTCTGAAAAAAAGGGCTGTACGCGTTACGTACAGCCCTCTGTTAGCGACCTGCGCAGTTATCAGGCGCTGCGCAGCACGTCCACCAGCGCCATCTCTTCGCTGTTCAGCAGCTTCTCGATATCCACCAGGATCAGCATGCGGTCGCCCAGCGCGCCCAGGCCGGTCAGGTATTCGGTAGACATGGTGACCGCAAATTCCGGAGAAGGACGAATTTGATCGGTGGTCAGGGAGAGCACGTCAGAGACGCCATCCACCACAATACCCACTACGCGCTGTTCCAGATTGAGTACGATCACCACGGTGTTTTCGTTATAAATCACATCCGGCTGCGCAAACTTAATGCGCAGGTCGATGATTGGCACGATAACGCCGCGCAGGTTAGTCACGCCTTTGATAAATGAAGGGGTGTTAGCAATACGGGTCACCTGGTCGTAACCACGGATCTCCTGCACCTTCAAAATATCAATGCCATACTCTTCGTCTCCCAGCGTAAACACCAGGAACTCCTGGCCTACGGTTTCGCCAGCAAGTTTAGTGACAGTTGCCATTCCAGTCATAGTTCTACCCTTAATCGGTTAAAGTCAGGCCGCGGCTCCCGCCACACGCTTTTCACGGTTGAGAGACTGCAGTGCCGAAACATCGACAATCAGCGCCACGCTGCCATCGCCCAGGATGGTGGCCGCAGAGATACCCGGCACTTTGCGATAGTTGCTTTCCAGATTTTTTACCACCACCTGGTGCTGACCAATCAGCTGATCTACCAGCATCGCATAGCGCTTTCCGGCGCTTTGCAGGATTACCACGATGCCCTGAGTCGCTTCAGTTTTTGCACCCTGCACGTCGAACACGTTCCACAGCTCCACCAGCGGCAGGTATTCGCCACGCACTTCCAGCACACGCTCGCCTCCGGCCAGCGGATGCAGGTCATCAGCCAGCGGTTGCAGCGACTCCATCACCGCGTTCAGCGGCAGGATAAAGACTTCGTTCGCCACACGTACAGACATGCCGTCAAGGATGGCGAGCGTCAGCGGCAGCAGGATACGGATGGTGGTGCCTTTGCCCTGTTTAGAGGAGATCTCGACATGGCCGCCCATCTCCTGGATATTTCGCTTCACCACGTCCATGCCGACACCGCGGCCAGAGACGTCGGTCACCTGCTCCGCCGTTGAGAAGCCAGGGGCGAAGATCAGCATGCCAACTTCTTCATCGCTCATCGACTCGCTGACCGGCAGGCCGGAAGAGAGCGCTTTGGTGAGAATACGTTCACGGTTCAGGCCCGCACCGTCATCCACCACTTCAATGCAGATATTGCCACCCTGATGCTCGGCGGAGAGCGTGAGGTTACCTACCGCGTCTTTGCCCGCAGCCAGGCGTTTCTCTGGTGACTCGATACCGTGATCCAGACTGTTACGCACCAGGTGGGTTAACGGGTCAATAATGCGTTCGATCAGGCTCTTATCCAGTTCAGTAGAACTCCCCAGCAGGGTCAGCTCCACCTCTTTGCCAAGCTTGCTCGCCAGGTCGCGAACCAGACGCGGGAAGCGGCTGAAGACATATTCCATCGGCATCATACGGATGGACATCACCGATTCCTGCAGGTCACGGGCGTTACGTTCTAACTGCCCCATGCTGTTCAGCAGGTCGCCATGCGCCACCGGGTCCAGCTCGCCTGAACGCTGCGCCAGCATAGACTGGGTGATCACCAGTTCACCTACCAGGTTAATCAGCTGATCCACTTTTTCCACCGCAACGCGGATGCTGGTCGATTCACTGACTTTCGGCGCGGCCGCTTTTTTCGGCGCTTCACGTTTCACCGCAGGCGTGATGTCGCTGACTGTCGCCAACGGCGCAGAAGGCTCTTCAACCGGCTTTTCGACCACCACTTCTGCTACCGGCGTAGCGGCACCGGCGGCGGGGAATTTGATTTGCGACTCTTCAATCACAAAGCAAAGCACGGCCACGATGTCATCCTGACCTACAGAGGAGTCCAGGGTGAGTTCAACGGAGGTTTCACCCTTAACCACGTCAGAAACCGTGCCCAGATTACCTAACTCTTCCAGCATCAGCGGGATTTCGTTCGGCTTCAGATCGACCAGCGCCAGTCTCAGACCTGCGGCCGCTGCCGGAGCAGCCACAGACGCCAGGACTTTTGGCGGCTCAATCACTTCACCCTTGGCTTCCAGGGCCAGCTGACGCAGCATCTGACAGATGTATTCAAACGTCTCGGCATTTGGTTCCGTGGCGGTTTTATAGGCATCCAACTGTTCCTGCATAATATCTTTAGTTTCCAAAAACAGGTTGATGATATCGGTGCTCAGCTGCATTTCGCCGCGACGAGCACCGTCGAGAATGTTTTCCAGAATGTGCGTGGTTTCCTGTAATACAGTAAAACCAAAGGTCCCCGCTCCGCCTTTAATTGAGTGGGCCGCACGGAAGATAGCGTTAAGCTGCTCCGAGTCGGGTTCCTGCGGGTCTAATCCCAGCAGGTGTTGTTCCATGTCGGCCAACAGTTCGTCGGCTTCATCGAAAAACGTTTGATAAAAATCGCTGATATCCATGCTCACGGTATCACCTCTGCTGTGAGTCGCGATCGGTCTGAACCGCTGGTGTTGGCTTAACCGGGGCTACTGCTCCCGACGTGGCTTTATCACCCGCTGGCCCAGCCTCTGAAGGTTGAGGGTCAGGGTTTTTTGTTGCTCCGGACGGTATAGCCGGGGCAACGATTTCTTTAAGCGCGCCCGGATCGTTGCCGATTTGCGTCGCGTCGCTTTCCGCGTTTTCTTTCTCAATCTCTACTTCGGTGTCATGGTTCAACACCAGTAGACTGATTCGACGGTTCACAGCATCATTCGCGCCGCGGTTTTTTAATCTCATGGTATCGGCCATGCCGACCACGCGCAGCATCTTGCCGCTATCCAGCCCACCAATTACCAGCTCACGCCGCGAGGCGTTAGCACGATCGGCTGACAATTCCCAGTTACTGTACCCACGGTCACCATTGGCATACTGAAAGTCATCGGTGTGGCCGGCCAGGCTGATTTTGTTTGGAATATCATTAAGGATCGGCGCGATTCCCCGTAAAATATCGCGCATGTACGTCTCCACTTCGGCACTGCCGGTTTTAAACATTGGCCGGTTCTGGCTGTCGATAATCTGGATCCGCAGGCCCTGCTCCACCATATTGATGATCAAATGGGGACGCAGCGCTTTGAGTCTTGGATCCGCTTCTATCAGCTGGTCAAGCTTTTCACGCAGACGGTTCAGACGGATGTCATCCAGCTTGCGTTTCTGCGCATCCATATCCATGACCTTCTGCACTTCTCCCTTTTTCTGCGTCGGATCTTCTCCGCCGCCCGGGATTACGCTGACGCTTTCACTGCTGCGTGTACCGCCGGTGATAGCAACCTTCAACGGCGTTTTAAAGTATTCCGCTATGCTCTCACGCTCTGTAGGTGTGGAGATGGAAATCAGCCACATCACCATAAAGAACGCCATCAATGCGGTCATGAAGTCGGCATAAGCAATCTTCCATGACCCATGCCCACCTTCATGGCCTTTGTGCTTCTTTTTCTTAACCACAATAATGGGATGATTGTTATGCTTCATGCGTCTTGATCCGAAGTCTGTTTCGCGGGTGATTTCGCGTTACGGACGTGCTCCTCCAGCTCGGTAAACGACGGCCTGTCGGTTGAGTAGAGCGTTTTGCGGCCAAACTCAACGGCAATTTGCGGCGCATACCCATTCAGGCTTGAGAGCAACGTCACTTTTATGCACTGCATCATCTTGGTGGTTTCAGCACACTTCTGCCGCAACACGCCCGCCAGGGGAGAGATAAATCCATAGGCCAGTAAAATACCCAGGAATGTCCCCACCATCGCATGGGCCACTGACGCGCCCAGCTCTGCAGCGGGACGGTCGGCGGCGGCCAGCGTATGTACCACCCCCATTACCGCCGCCACGATGCCGAAGGCTGGCAGTGAATCCCCTACCGTTTGCAGTGCCGTCGCCGGAACTTCACATTCGTGTTCGTAGGTTTCAATCTCTTCATCCATCAGCGCTTCGATCTCAAAGGCATTCATATTGCCGCTGACCATCAGTCGCAAATAGTCGGTAATGAAGTCCACTAATCTTTTATCGGCAAGAATGCGCGGGTAATTAGCAAAAATTTCACTTTCCTGCGGACTTTCAATATCCCCTTCCAGCGAAAGCATCCCCTGCTGACGGGATTTCGCCATCAGGCGATAAAGTAACGCCATCAAATCCATGTAGACGGCTTTGTTATATTTTGCGCCGCGCATTAATAAAGGCAGGGATTTCACGGTGGCTTTAATCGCTTTGCCATTATTTCCGACAATAAAGGCACCGATGCCCGCGCCACCGATAATCAAAAGCTCTGAAGGTTGATAGAGCGCACCCATGTGCCCCCCCACCATTGCATAGCCTCCCAACACCGACCCGAGAACCAGGACATACCCTAAAATAATTAACACAAGCGATCCTTACGTCTGGTGACGTGTGGGTTAAAAATGAACCAGAGGGAGTCAGGTTGTTTCACCAGGCGTGGGCAAAAAAAAAGCAGCGGTTATTAACCGCTGCTGGATTCATTCCACGTGGTGAACACTATTAAACGGCTTGTTTAACCTGTTCATCCAGCAGTTGTGAAATGTTATCGGCAGATTCTACGATAAGTTTACGTCTTTTTACCGCACGAGATGGCGGCTGGCACAGGCTGCAGACAAAGCTGCCGACTGGCTGATGTGCATGATTAATAAAGCTGCCGCCGCAGCATTTGCAGTCGGACAATTCCAGCATTCCGCTCTCAACAAACCGGACTAAGGTCCAGGCGCGAGTCAGCGCCAACAGCGGGCCTTCGTCCTGTTGCGGGCACTGCTCGAGATAGAGTCGGTATGCCTTGATCACGGCATCCACACCCTTGCTCAACCCGCTTTTGAGTAAAAACTGCCAGGCGTTACAGAACATCGTAGAGTGAATGTTCTGCTCCCAGGTCATAAACCAGTCAGTTGAGAAAGGCAGCATACCTTTCGGAGGCGGACTGCCGCGCAGTTCTTTATAGAGCTTAATTAAGCGGCCACGGCTTAATTGCGTTTCGCTTTCTAACATTTGCAGACGCGCGCCCAACGAAATTAACTCCATCGCCAGCTGAATATCACGCGCTTCCTGAACAATACTTTTCTCGCTCATTAACTCGCCCTCTTTTTCGGCAATTCGTCCGCTTTCCCCGACACGTTGCGTAATAAACGGCTGGATAACAGAATACCGGTATGGATTTGCTGTAAATCATCCACGCGAGACTCTTTAGTTAAGCGAGTAATCGTATTGTGGTCATTAAAACGGAACTGGCACACTAACTGATTCGTTTCAGCCAGTTTTACCATTTCTGGCAGCGTCAGCTGCGAGAGGGCATCAGCCATTGGCTCGTCAATGCCCAGACGAAACATTGCAGAGGCTTTTTCCTGATTAATAAGGCGTTGCGCAAGCAATAAATAAGACAAGTTGATGTCGTAAATATGTTTGAGTAATTCTGATGTACCCATTTTTCTTTCCATCCTGACTGACACTACTTAAACGTTTGCGGATTGCGCCGCTACCTTGGTTGCTGCTGGGTAATTCTAAAATGGCAAATAATTAAGTGGCAGAAGCCAAACGTTTGCGAAGCTGCCAGCTGCGTTAATCGCTGCTGTGCAGAAAGTAGTCATTAACTCATTTTGCCAGTTACTGCTCCCGGTCTTCATTCTCGTTCCCTGCCCTGGCTTTAGGATTTTTCCTGCCGCCTTTTAGGACTATTCCGAAAACAAGGCAACTCTATCCCCTCTGATTTCGACATACAACGAGAGCCAACCGAAATTTTAGATAAAGTGTGACGCAGGTCACACTTTTGGACTAATTTAACTAAAATAACCCTTCAGCATTGCTGTTGGTTAGTTCACTAACTAATCAATTTGCCCCCTTTTTGTTAAATTTTCTGTTCGGGTGCCCGTTTCCAAATGAAAATGATTCCGTTTACGAGTATTAAAGGGAACGGCGGTGTGATTTAGATCAATATCAGTTAAAATTTCTAACTTTACAAAAATAAATAGAATTTTATGCTGGTAATGGGCCATCGGCCATGCATACAGAATAGTCACATTCAGTGACTGTCAGTTCTGGATAGGATGGCTGAATTGTGACATAACACAGGTTTTTAACAGGAAGCGATAACGTTCCGTAAGCCTTGCCAGGCTTGTGTTCAGGCTCTGAAAAGGGATGTAACGGGGAGTAACATAAAGGATGTGAATGTTTTGCAAGGGATTTTACTTTTCACAGTCAGTATCGGCAGGTAGCGCTCATTCTTTAGGTTAAAAGCCATATTTTCGTTATTTTTCTTATTAATGGCTCTTTTTATGACGAATTTAAGACAGGAGTCTCGATTTACAGCGGTTTTTTGCATAAAAAAAAGGGCGATCTGAGATCGCCCTTATCAAGTCTGGCACAACTTATGCTAGCAGAAGAGAATTCACCTTTGTCTGACCTGGCACAACTTATGCCAGAAGAGGAGAATTCGCCCCTGTCGCGGCTGGCTATTTATGCCAGGCGTGGAAACACAGCGACCTTACTGGCCTCTCCATGCTTCGGGTTGCGGGGTGCTACTGCCTCTAAATCCTTAAGATAGCTTTTACGCCAGTGCGTAATATCGTTTCTGCGTAATACCGCCATCATATCGTTGTAGCGGGAGATGCGCTCATTCAGGGGCATCGTAGCCGCCTGATTCAGTGCAGCAGCAACTTCGTCACGATCGTAAGGGTTAACAATCAACGCAGAGGTCAGCTCATTGGCGGCACCGGCAAAGCGAGAGAGGACCAGCACACCCGGATCCTCCGGGTCCTGTGCCGCGACATATTCTTTCGCAACCAGGTTCATCCCGTCACGCAACGGCGTCACCAGTCCAATATCCGTCAGGCGGAATATTTTCATCAGCAGCCGACGATCAAAGTGCTGATTAAGGTAGTAGAGCGGTGTCCATCCCAGCGTGCCGTACTTACCATTAATCCGCCCTGCTTCCGTTTCCAGCTGATGACGAATGTCCTGATAGGCCTGTACATCACCACGCGAGGTTGGAGCAATCTGCGAATAACGGATCTTACCGCGGTGTTCCGGGTAATTTTCCAGCAGCGCTTCATAGGCCAGGAAGCGTTCAGGCAACCCTTTGGAATAGTCAAGACGTTCGCAGGCGATAATATTTTTAGCATCGCCCAAATCTCTTTTCATCGCGGCCATTTTCGGTGGCAACGGCCCTTCGGCCATCTCTTTAATGCTGTCCGGCTCAATCCCGATAGGATAAACCTCGGTGGCAAAAGTGTTGCCAAAGGCGCGGTGCTGCTTGCCAGTGGTCTGCAGCTGCGTCATCAGTGACAGGCACTCCAGGAACGCGGTGCGGTCACTTTCCGTCTGGAAGCCCAGCAGATCGTAATCGCACAGCATCTCCAGCAGCTCATTATGCGGCGGCAGCGCGTTGAAAATTTCCGGCGTTGGGAAAGGAATATGCAGGAAGAAGCCAATCCGGTTGGTTACACCCAACTCACGCAGCGCAGCAGCAAAAGGCAGCAGGTGATAATCGTGGATCCAGAGAATGTCGTCTGGCTTCAGGAAAGGCAGCAGGCGTTTTGCCAGCATGGTGTTGACGTTGCAATACCCTTCCCACGCTTCTCGCTGGAAATTGACTAAATCCAGACGGTAGTGGAAGGCGGGCCAGATCACAGCGTTAGAGAACTGCAGGTAATAAAGGTCGTAATCATTCTGATTCAACCCAAACGAGGCGTAGGTGACGTTATCCTGTTCAAACAGGCTCATCTCCTCGTCATCTTCACCGATTTCATTGATTTCGCCGTTCCAGCCAAACCACAGCCCACCAGTGGTTTTCAGGGCATCCATAATTCCCACGGTCAGACCGCCAGCGCTGGCTTTTGACCCATCGGGTACAGCGATGCGGTTAGATACGACTACTAAGCGACTCATAACCTTGACTCCTTACCGACGTTGTTTCGTCTTGATCTAATTGTAATAGTGTTTGTTCCAGCCAGTGATAAACGGCGTTAACATCCGCCAGCCGCGAAGTTGCTTCTGTCGGACCCTCGCCCACTTTAATGGTGATGCCGTCCAGGGCATTAATCACGGTAAAACCGGCTTCATCTGTCAGATCGTCGCCAATAAAGACGGGCGTTCTGCCAGCAAAAGGAGGCTGCTGCATAAAATCTTTAATAGCAGCGCCTTTATTTACGCCTTTCGGCTTCAGCTCCACCACGCATTTGCCTGGTTGCAGAGCCATTATGGGGAAACGCTCGCACATCGCTTCGGCCAGGGCGAGGATCTCCTGCTGATAGTGCTCCGCGCGGCGATAATGCAGCGCAAAGGCCATGCCTTTGGTTTCAAGTTGGGTATCGGGCATCTTTGCTATCGCATCGCTCAGCAGTAGTGAGAGCGAGCTGGCAACCTCATCCGGCAGGGAGAGACGATCAACGCGATTTTGAGCATCCCGGCGTTCTGCGCCGTGGACGCCTGCCAGAGGAAGATGGAGAGGAGAAGCGAGCGCATCCAGTTCTGCAATCGGACGGCCTGAGACCAGTGCCAGCGCACCATCTGATAACCGGGCGAGCCGGGCGAGATGCGCAATAACCTGCTCTGGGATAAACACTTCATCTGGTCGGGACTGGATTGCAGCCAGAGTCCCGTCAACATCAAAGAAGAAAGCATACTGTCCGCCCACGGCTAACCGGGGACCGGACTCATTCTGGGTGTTCAAAGTATTCCTCCTGATTGAGTATGTTACGGCGCTACGTTAAGCAGGCAGTGAGTCAGCCTGATAAACGGGCTGGGACAGAAAAATCTGTATGACCCCAACGCACGAGGAAAACGCAACATTATCAGTATTCAGTATAGTGGCCGATCCCGATTTTGCCAGGCGAAACGGGGCGGCCGGCCTGGTGATGGTCACACAGACTGGCAAATCACTGGAGAAAAATACATAGGATAAAGGCGAAATGTTTCTCTCTATGGCTCGGGAAAAGTAGCGGCTGGGTAAGGCTATAGCAACGCTGATGAAGTGCAACGGGCTGAGGTGAGGTAAAGATAGTGTGCTGATGGGGGTTAACGTTATAAGACCTTGCTGGCCATTGGGCGATAAGGCAATGCGCAGTTTAGCCGCAGCTCAGGCAACCGGTGCCATCCACAGTGCATTAAGATCCATTCCCTGCCAGTGGGTGGACTCTTCCGGGCCGGTAATGCTGTCCCAACAAAATCGATCCGAGAGATCGACCTTTTCCGGCGAGATGCTCTGGTTAGTGACCAGCGAATAGAAAGCGCAGACTTTCGGCTGTAGCAGAGAAGCGTCACCGGGTTCTGCAACCACGGCGATACGGCCGGAAGCCAGGCGAACGACTGATCCTACCGGATAGATACCTACCGCCTTCACAAAGGCATAGAATACTTTACGATCGAAATGCCCTTCCCAGCTCGCCATCTGATGCATGGCGCTGGCGGGGTTCCAGCCGGACTTGTAAGGCCGGTTTGAGGTAACAGCATCATAAACATCGCAAACGGCTGCCATCCGGGCCAGCAGCGAAATCTCGTTGCCCTTCAGCCCGTGCGGGTAACCGCAGCCGTTTACCTTCTCATGATGATGTAACGCCACATCCAGCAAATCCTCATCCCCGCCACTTTTACGCAGCAAGGCTTCACCGATGACCGGATGTTGCTTCATAAGGGTGAATTCTGTATCGGTCAGCTTACCTGGCTTGTTGAGGAGCTCCAGAGGGATGCCCGCTTTTCCGACATCATGCAACAGCCCGGCCATACCCGCCCGCCGCACCTGTTCTTCATTCAGCTCAAGCTGCCGCGCCAGAGAAATCATCAGCGCGCAGACCGCCACTGAATGCAGATAGGTATAGTCGTCATGGGTTTTAAGCCGCACCACGCTCAGTAACGCCGCCGGATGCCGACTGATCGATCCGCCGATCTCATCCACCAGCGGCAACGTGCTGCCCGTGTCAATGGTTCTTCCGAGCCGGGCATCGTTGAACATCCCCATCACCTGCCCTTTGGCATTCAGGCAGATCGCCTGCGCCTGCCCAATTTCTTCATACATACCGCCAGGGCCACACGAGGCGATGCCCCGATCCGATCCGGCTCCGGTTTCAGCTTTATCAGGGCCGCGCCCTTTGGCGAGATCTATCCAGACCTCTTTGATGTCGTTTTCCGCAATGATTTGAATCTGCATATCGGTGGTGAGTAGCATGTCGTTATGCACCAATGGGTGCTTCAGCCAGAATACCTCCAGCTTATGCACATACATTCCGAGCCGCAGTTGCTGTACCTGAATTCGCTTTATCATCCTCTGTCTGTTCCTCCTGTTCCTCCCTTCAGCACTGGTATCGGCTTTGCCGATAAAACCTTCAGTAGATGCAGTAACCGAAGGCACTTTTTACTGGAATTTTACAAATTAACCCGCTGTTCACTCTGTAGCCTGCCACTAAAAGTTCTGCCTGTTGTTTCCTCAGCAGATGAGCTGAAAACGGCTGCCAGGCGATCGCTAAATTTTCTCAGGGAACAGGAGGGTAGAAATTTCTGCTTATTAAGCACTTGCTCAGGTGGCGTAATTGATAATACTGTACATACACACAGTAACATTGAGTCATAATAATGAATATTTATCAGCTGGCTGAGGCCCCGCTTTCCCTGACGCTGCCCCTGTACGTCGAGCGTGTGGCCTGCGGCTTTCCCAGCCCGGCAGCAGACTACGTTGAGTCCAGAATCGATTTGAATGAGCTGCTGGTCACTCATCCCAGCGCTACTTACTTTCTTCGCGCTGCCGGGAATTCGATGATCGAGGGCAATATTAACGACGGCGATCTGCTGGTAGTGGACAGTTCGCTGAAGCCGCAGCATGGCGACCGGGTGATTGCTGCTATTGATGGCGAATTTACCCTGAAGAAGCTACAGCTTACCCCCTGCGTCAGGCTGCTCTCCATGAACCCCAGCTATCCCTCTATCGATATTGATGATGAACAGGGCCTGAACATCTTTGGCGTGATTACTTACATTATTTATGCGGCGCGGTAGCGAGCCAGAGCCGCCGTAAGGGATCACGGCAGGCAATAACGCGGGAGCTGAACCGCTTTTTGCCGCTGCCGGGTTGCAAAAGTAAAACGATCGGTTTACTTTTTAAGGATGAATAAAAAACAAGATATCCTGCAGGCCGCCGAACGGTTGTTCTATCTCAACGGCTTCCATGCTACCAGCACGGACCGGATCTGCCGCGAAGCGGGCGTCTCCACAAGGACGTTGTATCGCTATTTTCCCTCAAGGGAGGTGCTCACCAGTGCGGTTATGACGGCAAGAAGTGAAAGATTCTTTGCCGATCTGTTTCACCCCACGCATCCGGAGGCAGTAAGCCAGCTTTTTATCGTGCTGGGCAAGTGGATGCAGGAACAGGGCGCGCTGGGATGCTTCTTTATGAAAGCCTGGGGCGAATATGCTGAAGAGGATCTTATTCTGGCAGCGCTCGCCCTCGACTATCGCTACACGTTAAGAAAGTACATTGCGGCCTGCGTCAGCCACGCGCAGGGAGAGGAAAACGATGCGCTTTCTGATGCCCTCTGGATGCTGTTTGAAGGCGCTATTACCACCGCGCTGGTGGTAGGCACGGACGCCGCCCGCCATGCCGGAGATGCGGCCAGTCGGTTGATCGCAAGGCCAGAGGTGAAGCGATGAAAAGTGCCCTGACGCTTGGCATTACCGGCTTTTCGCTGATTGCCGTCAGCTATGGTATGGCCCGCTTCTCCTGGGGGCTGATGATGCCGGATGTGGTACGCGATATTCCCTTCACACCACGGGTAGCAGGCCTGCTTTCTGCCTGTAGCTTTGTTGCTTATTGTCTGACAATCCTCTTTTCACCGCTTCTGGCCAGGCGCGCGGGGCCCCGTCTGATGGCAGCCGCAGCCGCGGGGTTTGCCGCAGTCGGTCTGATTGTGCTGGCACTCTCATCCGCTCCGGCAGGGCTTGCTGCCGGGATTTTTATTGCCGGCTTAAGCCCTGGCCTCGCCTCGCCTTCCCTTGCCGACGCAGTAAGTCGTGTGGTTAGCGAAAAACAGCAGCCGGGGATGAATACCCTGATCAATGCCGGAACCAGCGCAGGCATCATTCTCTCCGTGCCGGTACTGTTTTTTGTGCCGGGTGGCTGGCGCATGGCCTGCTGGATTTTTGCCCTGCTGGCGTTGATTTGCGCCATCCCCGCGCTGCGCTGGTTGCCGCGTGAAAGCGTGAGTCAGGGCGCAGAACGGGGAAGCTGGCGGCAAACCCTTTTTTGCCGTGCGCTGGTACGCCTGATGATTATTGCCTTCGTAAGTGGAATGGCCAGCGCCGCATGGTGGAGTTTTGGACCCGAGATCCTGCGTCATCACGTTGGCGTGGACGCCCGCACCGCAAATCTGCTCTGGCTGGTCAGCGGCGCGGCGGGGATCCTGGGCGTGCTGACCGGCCCGGTTGCCTCATCCATTGGTCTGCACCAGGTTTACCGTGCCTCTCAGCTCTGTATGGCTGCTCCCCTGCTTTTGCTGGCGTTCAGCCATGAGCTGTCAGGGTGGTTTTTTCCTGCGGTTGCTCTGTGTGGCGTAGGCTATATCACTCTGACAGGCGTTCTGCTGGTTTGTGGCGTCTCCGCACTGGAGAAAGCCCCGGCGACCGGCGCCAGCGTGGTCTTTTTTATGCTGGCCGCGGGTCAGGTTGCTGGCGCCACGCTGTTTGGCCTGCTCTCCGCGCAAAGCAGCGCTACTGCCGCGCTGGTGACCTTTTCCATGCTTTCACTGTTAATCATGTTCTTACGCCCTGCCACGCAAAAAAAATAACAGACGCCTCTGTCAGCAGGGTTGTCGCTTTCGGGTAACGGGTAACGGGTAACGGGTAACGGGTAACGGGTAACGGGTAACGGGTAACGTATTTTATCCTGTTTCGCTGTAAACAAACGTGTTTTTAGCTATTCAAGCAAGGCAATATTCTATCATTTCAGGACCATGAAATAATTTACTTTTGCTTGTTACTTTTAACTAATAAGGCTGCTATTTAATTATAAAGAGAACTGACAAAAGTCGGATTCATTAACTATTTTAATGTAATACATTCCCCTGAGCGATATTTAAACCTTGCCTTTGATTTATAATAAAAAAAGAAATTATGTAGCCTGATTTTATTAGCAATAAATTTAAACCGTGTTCAAGGTCACGCTTTAAAGAGCCAGAATAAATCCCGCCGCCGCCCCGTACCTATCCTGTTGTAAAAAAGAAGCTTAATAAATAACTAAGGTGTTAAATTCTGAAAATTTAACTTATTTCTGCTGCCGCATTTGAAATTTCCCCACCTCAGACTAATACTCAAAGAATCGATTCCCTGACGTTATTAAAAATTCCTTCCTGAACATGAGGACTCTATACCTCATTTTAAAGCATAAAGGACTTAAAATAAAAAAGGTCCTGGCCGAGGTTTTCGTGGGCACGTTTATTTTTAGCTGGAATAAAATATGACACCATTTTCATCCTTTTGGCAGGCGGGCTTTGAGGGAGCAGATCATATAACGCGGCAGGGAATACCCTTATCGATGACTTTTACCAATGGGCACCAGAGTAAAGTAGAGGAAGATTATTTTTCACTGGCTGAGTTAGGCATTACCACCGTGCGGGAGAGCGCCGGCTGGCGACAATGTGTTACCCGCTCAGGCTATGATTTTTCTGGCGTTGAGCGCTGTATGAGGGCGGCCAGAAAAGCTGGCATCCAGATAAACTGGTCGATCTGTCATTATGGCTTTCCGGCGGAGGCGCTGATTTCTGATGCGGTTTTTATTCAGCGCTTTGCTGAGTTTTCAGGTGCGTTGGCCCGTTTTCTGGCCCCGTTTTATGACGATGCTCCCATCTATTCTCCGATAAATGAGATCTCTTTTACCAGCTGGGCGCTCTCGGTAGGCTTTTTCCCCTTCTCAGAGGCTGAATCGCTGCCTGAAGGGATGGTCATTAAGCGCTTACTGGTCAGGGCTGCCATCGCCGCCTGCGATGCAATCTGGCTCGCGGACCCGCGCGCCCGCATCCTGCACTGCGATCCTGTCATTCATATCGTGGCACCCGACGACGCGCTGCAGGAAATGGCCCGTTCGGAAAGCGATGCTCAGTACCAGGCATGGGATATGTTGTGCGGTCGTCTTGAACCTGAATTAGGCGGCGCGCCCCGTTATCTGGACCTTATCGGCGCCAACTATTACCACGATAACCAATGGGAGCTTCTCACGCATCACCGCCTCTGGTGGCATCTGGGCGATCCCCGCCGCGAACCATTGCATCGCCTGCTCGGCACACTTTACCAACGCTATCAGCGCCCGATTCTGCTGGCAGAAACAAGCCACCCCGGCAGCGGCAGAGGTGCCTGGCTGAATCATATTACCGGCGAAATCGCGCACGCTTTACTACAGGGAACAGAGTTACTGGGAATTTGCCTCTATCCGGCGATTGATCGCCATGACTGGGAAAACAGCGATCTCTGGCATCACAGCGGCATATGGGATGTCGCCCCTTTTACTACCGGCCTGTTTACAAGAACCTTAAATCAACCTTATGCAGATGCCATTCTTAATGCCAGAAATTTTCTGCAGCATTTTCAGGAACATCAGTACCGCATAAGCCGTCACAGCGAGGAGAGAAAAATGACGCCCCCTTTAATGATAGTGTTCAGTCACCTGCGTTGGGATTTTGTTTATCAGCGTCCACAGCATCTTTTAACGCTGCTGGCCCCCCATTTTCGCATTTTGTATGTTGAAGAGCCTGTGTATGAACAGGGGCCGTCCGGGCTACACCTTTCCCAGCCTGCACCCAATATTACCGTGGCACGTCCTCACACCGAGATCTCTTCGCCCGGTTTCAGCGACGAGCAGATAGCGGAGATGCGCCCCCTGCTTGGCGAATATTGTGCGGATGAGGATGCCCCTTACGTCTGGTTTTATACGCCGCTGGCGTTGCCGCTGATGGAGGCGTTCGAACCGGGTTTAATTGTCTTCGATTGCATGGATCAGCTCTCCGCTTTTAAAGATGCTCCACGCGACTTACTGAATCGGGAAAAAGAGCTCTTCAGCCGGGCCGATATTGTTTTTACCGGCGGGCCGAGCCTTTTTGCAGCCAAAAAATCGCTGCATAGCAATATTCACTGTTTTCCCAGCAGCGTGGATGCCATTCATTTCGAGCAGGCGCTGGACAGAAGTAATGGTCATCCTCTGCAACAGGAGATGCGGCATCCCCGACTGGGCTATTACGGCGTTATAGATGAACGTATGGATCTTACGCTGATAGCCGCTCTGGCGACGGCGCATCCTGAATGGGAATTTATTTATGTCGGCCCGGTGGTCAAAATAGATCCCTCTTCCCTGCCGCAAGCCAGCAATATTCACTATTTCGGCCAGCAGCCTTATCAGGCTCTGCCCCAGTTTCTGGCGGACTGGGATCTCTGCCTGATGCCCTTCGCTCTTAATGAGTCCACTCAATTTATCAGCCCGACAAAAGTGCTGGAATATATGGCTGCGGAACTGCCGGTCGTCAGCACAGCGATAAAAGATGTGGATATGCTGTATGGCGATCTTATTTTTATCGCTACTGATACCGCCAGTTTTATCACTGGCTGTGAGCAGGCTTTAATGATGACGGGGAAAGAGATCCGCAGCATGCGGCAGAGAATGCGGGATATTGTCAGCAGAAGTTCCTGGTTAGAAACCGCGGCACAGATGAAAGATCTGATTGATGAGGCGGCAAGAAAGCGCCTGCAGCATAAGCCGGCAAATTACCTCTCTGCTGAGGATAATTCGGTGGTTAATTTGTTTTCAGCACCTGAAGAGCGCCCGCTATCCGCAAAATATCTGATTTTGGGTGCGGGTCCTACTGGCCTTAGCGCCGCTTATCATCTTGGCGAAGAGGCGGTAACTCTTGAGCGCAATGACGCTGTGGGTGGCTGGTGCCGATCGGTAAACGACAAGGGATTTGTCTTTGATTACGCTGGCCATATTATGTTTTCTGCCGATCCCTATGTGCTGGAGATGTACACCCTTTTATTAGGTGAAAATCTGCACTGGCAAAACCGTGAAGCCTGGGTCTGGAGCGATGGCGTCTATACCCGTTACCCTTTCCAGGGCGCATTATATGGATTGCCAGCCTCAGTGATTAAAGAGTGCCTGCTGGGAGCCATCGAGGCTCGTTATGGACGAACGGATCTGAAAGCGGTTCGTGACCTGGCGGATAAAGATTGTTGTGCCGATGGCACTGTTTCAGCAGCGGGTGACTGCACGCTCACGCGTGAAGATAAAGAGTGCCCTGATTTCGAGTCGTTTATTTATCGTACCTGGGGCGCTGGCATCGCCAAACATTTCGCCATTCCCTACAACAAAAAGATCTGGAAAGTTCCGCTTAATGAAATGGAAACCTCCTGGCTGGGAGGACGCGTGCCCTTGCCCGACCTGGCGCAGATTATTGAGGGCGCGCTGGAACCTTCTGCCAAACCTGTGGGGCCGAATGCCCGCTTCGCCTATCCTCTGCAGGGCGGTTTCCAGGCTTTGATGTCAGGTTTCCTGCCGTTATTAAAAGGGACGCTGAAAACAGGCGCGGAAATTGTACGCATCCATCCGGCGCAACGCAGAGTGATCCTCTCCGACGGACAGCGCTATCAGTATGAGTCGTTAATCAGCACGTTACCTTTACCGGAATTAATCAGGATGATGGGAACATTTGCGCCACAGGAGATCAGGGAGGCGGCGGCAGGGCTTAAATTCACTTCCGTACGCTGCGTGAACCTGGGGATCGGACGGGCGAATATTACTGATAAGCACTGGGTCTACTATCCGGGCGATACGCTCTTCCACCGCGTCTTTATGCAGGGCAATGCCAGTCCATTCTGCAATCCGGAAAATGGGTTTGGGCTTACTTGCGAAATGACCTATACCGAGGATTCTCCGTTGCCTTTAACCGGGGAGGCGCTGAACCAGCGCTGTATTGAGGATTGCATCAGGGTGGGGCTTTTTACGGCGGATGATGAGGTGCTTACCGCCTCTCAGACCGATATTCCCTGCGCCTATGTGATTTATGACCATCAGCGTCAGGCAAACGTGACGAAAATTCGACAATGGCTCACCCAGTACGGTATCACCCTTTCCGGACGATACAGTGAATGGGAATATTACAATTCCGATCATGCTTTTCTGGCCGGTAAAAAAGCGGCAGAAGCGCTGCTCTCAGCATCGACAAAAACAGGAACGCCCTACTAAACTTGATGTTTTACCCGCAATTTAGTGATGTGAGAGAAAGGGAAAACATGAAGATTGCTTGCCTGGGGTGGGGGTCGCTTATCTGGAAACAGGAACAGTTACCCGTTAAAGGTGAATGGAAGATGGATGGCCCTGCCATACCCATTGAGTTTTGCCGGATTGGTGAGGCAGGAGAGCTGGCGACAGCAATTTGCGTGAATGCGGCACCTTTACCGGTATTGTGGGCGTGGCTTGGGACAGAGGATCTGGCGGCAGCACGGCACGCGCTCACTCTGCGGGAAGGGATCCCCGCCAGTCGTAGTGATGGAATTGGCAGCCTGACAGTGACTGAACGGCCGGTGGGTATTCTGGCGGAGTGGGCGCAGGCCAGAGACATCGAGGCGGTGATCTGGACCGCACTGCCAGCCAGAAGTGATTCTGTCGAAGGGAAAATCCCCTCAGCAGAGGAAGCGATCGCCTATCTGAGTGGACTGGAAGGCGAAAAACGGCACCATGCACGGCGCTATATTGAGCGTGTTCCGGCTCAGTTGACTACGCCCTATCGCAGGGCAATAGTTGAGGCGCTTGGCTGGGCCATGCCTGACAACCTCAACAGCTGATACTCCACTCTCGCCGCTTTACGCGGCGATTCTTTACGCCCGATATGCTGGTGTCCGCCTCTTTATCTCTTAATAACGCGTAGTTATCCCTCTCTCCCCTCAAAGGCTTTGCGTTTCTTACTGAATTTTTACCGCTCCGCTTGATTGCCTCCGGCGTTTCGCCATACTGTATATAAACACAGTAAAAAAAGGAGGATCGTTATGTTAGTTACACACTCTGCTCAGCATTTATTTTCACTTCTCCCCGCACCTTTTATGGCGTGCCTCTCCTGTTCGGATGGCTTCTCTGCCTTCCGCCAGCATGAAGCTGATTTGCCCGGCCCGAAAGCCATGTTTTTCCCCCTTAAAGCAGGCAAAACACCATGTTTGCCCTTGTAGACGTTAACAGTTTTTACGCCTCCTGCGAGACGGTGTTTCGCCCGGACCTGCTGGGGCAACCGGTGGTGGTGCTCTCCAATAACGACGGCTGCGTGATTGCCCGCAATGGAGAAGCGAAAAAGCTCGATATCCCGATGGGCGCGCCTTTTTTTAAAATACGTGACCATATTCAGCGCCATAACGTCACGGTATTTTCATCAAACTATACGCTCTATGCCGACATGTCCCAGCGGGTGATGAGCACGCTGGAGGCGCTGGCGCCAGCCATTGAGATCTACTCCATCGATGAAGCCTTTCTGGACGTCTCCGGCATCAGCAACTGCCTGCCGCTGGAGACATTTGGTCATCAGGTGCGCCAGAAGATTTGGCAGGATACTCATCTGCGGGTCGGCGTGGGTATTGCCCAGACCAAAACCCTGGCCAAGCTGGCGAACTTTGCCGCTAAAAAGTGGACCAAAACCGGCCACGTGCTGGATCTCTCCTGCCCTCTCCGCCAGCGTAAGCTGATGGCGCTGCTGCCTGCGGCTGAGGTCTGGGGTATCGGGCGTCGGCTGGCGAAAAAGCTGGAAAGTCTGGGCATCCGCTCCGCTCTTGAGCTGGCCGACACGCCGGTGGCCCTGATCCGCAAGCATTTTGGCGTGGTAGTGGAACGCACGGTAAGAGAGCTGCGCGGCGAATCCTGCCTGGAGCTGGAATCCCTTCAGCCTGCCAAACAAAACATCCTCTGCTCGCGCTCTTTTGGCAGCCGTATTACCGAATATCAGGAGATGCATGAAGCCATCTGCAGCTATGCCGTCCGCGCGGCGGAAAAACTGCGTGGGCAGGAGCGCTACTGCCGGGAGATCAGCACCTTTATCCGTACCAGTCCGCACGATCCTGAGCACCCTTACTACACCAACGCCGCCAGTTATAAACTGCTGTCGCCGACTCAGGACACCCGTGACATTATCAGCGCGGCGATCCGCTGTCTGGACAAAATCTGGCGGCCAGGCCATCGTTATATGAAGGGGGGCATTATGCTTGGGGATTTTTTCACGCAGGGCGTGGCCCAGCTCAATCTGTTTGATGAATTCCAGCCAAAACCCCACAGCGAAAATCTGATGGCCGTCCTGGATAAATTAAACGAGAAAAGCGGCAGCCGCGTCTGGTTCGCTGGCCAGGGGATCAAACAGGAGTGGTCAATGAAGCGCGAGATGCTGTCGCCCGCCTATACCACCAGCTTTAAAGATTTGCCGAAAGTGGGCTAAAGGGCAGCTAACCTTCACCCGCTAATGCTGACCAGATAGGGCATCAGGCGCATTAGCGGGCAACAAATGCCTGCTCTGCCCAAACTGGCTGAAGCAGGGTGAAGTCGAAGCCTGATAAATGCTGAAGCCCGGGGAAGGTCGAACCCTGACGCAGAAGGCTGCTGCCCTGCCCGGCAGCAGCCCTGGTGATATTTACCGCTTCAGCGACAGGCTTCAGAGACGGCATAACTGTCTTCAAACATACGGAACCGGGTGATAAGTCCCTCTTCAACCATCATCTCCAGAACGAACTCTGTTTCGATCAGCCTGCCCGTTTTTTTAACCCGTGATGCCAGCTCGCCAACAGCAATCACACGCTTATCTTTGACCAGAATATCCTTGATCTCAAAGCGTTCAGAGGTCAGCTCTTCTCTGATCTGCGCGTAAAATTCTGCTGCTCCTGCTTTGCCCTGCTTGCGGCCAATCCACGGAACCACCGTGGTATTACCGGCTACCAGCCAGTCTACATTTTCACTCACCAGTTCAGCGATCTCAAAAACGTCTTCAGCCGTTGCGATGCGCCTGAAGAAAGCTTCTGTTACGGCCAGTGGCGTTTGGATCGTCATCATTTTTTCCTTCTGTTAGTCTGCAAAACTCGCCGGCTTATGACTCAGCCCTGCTCACCTGAAAACGCCCGCCAGGCGGCCAGCGTATCCAGTGATTCCCGCAGTAGCTTTATCTTTCCCTCTTCTGCAACCAGGCGACCAGCATAAGTCTGTTTGTAGAGGCGGTCGGTACCCGCTATGGCAGCCTCAACGCTGTATTCGCCAAAAGCCTGCGCCGGGGTATCAATCAGGAACTGAATATTACGGAACTGAAAATCAGGCACCTTTTTCAGCAAACCAGCAATAAAGTCCTCAATCTTCTGTGGACCCTGTACGCGATGCGGTAATCCCAACGTCTGGAGATAGGGCAGTTCCAGCACGCCATCAGCAGCGAAAAGGGCAGCGGCGGCCTGGGGATTCTGAATAGTATCGAGATAATTTTGCAGTAACTGCACGGCAGTTTTCATGATGCATATGCTCCTGAAGTGGTAAGAGCCAGCGCGGTATCGGTGGCGTAACAATACGATAAAGAACTTCAGGAGATTACAAAATAGAAAAGAGTGAAAACTATCCTTTCATTTTTGAAAGGATAGTCTGGCCGGGCGTGAACGTTTTAGTCGTGCAGTCGCCAGTCAGGCTCACTCAAATGGCTGGCAAAAAAGTCAGAGAGCACCCTGACCTTAAGCGGACGACTACGTGAGGTGGGAGTGACAAAATAGAGGCCGCCCCGTGTCAACGACCACTCCTCAAGCAACCGGACAAGGCGACCGTCGCGCAGATATTCAGTAGCGATAAACTCAGGCAGTTCTGCGATGCCCAGCCCCTCAAGCAGCGATGGAAGAAGCGCTTCTGAATTGGTCACGCGCAGTGGGCCGCCTGGCACAATGTCCTCCTGTGCACCTGTGGTATGGGTAAAACGCCATACCTGGCTGCGTGCGCGGTAGGCATAACTGAAACACTGACATGCGGAGAGTTCTCTGGGGTGAGCAGGCGTACCGTGCTCAGCAAGATAAGCAGGCGCGGCGACAAGGTATTGTGTCACCGCGCACAGGCGGCGCGCAACCAGCGAGGAGTCAGGCAGCGCCGCGACGCGCAGTGCCGCATCAAAGCCCTCAGCAATTAAATCGACTGGGGCATCTGAGAGATGGAGATCCACGCTAAGCTCCGGATAGTGGCGCAACAGCGCGGGCATTAAGGGGGCGACCCAGCGCAGGCCAAATGACATCGGTACGGCAAGGCGCACCTGCCCGCGAGGCTGTATTGACAGCTCATGCGCCTCGCTCTCCACCTCTTCTGCCTGGCGATAGATCTCTGAGGCTTTTGCCGCCATGCTCTGCCCAAACTCTGTCAGCGCAAGCTTGCGCGAGGTACGGTTAAAGAGTCTTCCCCCAAGCCGCTCTTCCAGCCGCGCAACGGCACGCGACACTGTGGGGACCGATACGCCCATCACTCTCGCCGCAGCGGCGAAAGAACCTTCTTCTGCCACCTTGGCAAACATCGCGAGTCCTTCAAAATCGGGGAATCTGTTCATTTCAAATCTGCAATGATGAGTTTCAAATCATTCTATTTTGAAAGTCTCTGCTCGTCGATATGCTTCTTCCATCGCGGCAACCTTCGCTGTCGCTCACGACAAAGATGAATTTCAGACCTGCGGGTCAGCAAACTAAAAAAAGAGGAAACAGATCATGAGTAATAAACTCTCAAATAAAATTGCATTAGTAACGGGCGGCAGTACTGGCATTGGTCTGGCTTCAGCGCGGGAGCTGGCGGAACAAGGGGCAAAGGTCTATATCACCGGACGTCGCCAGCAAGAGCTTAATGCCGCTGTGGCCGCTATTGGCCCCGCGGCAACAGGGATCCGGGCCGATGCGTCGGTTTTAGCAGAACTTGACCACGTTTTTTCAACCATCGCGAACGAGTCGGGACGGCTTGATATCCTTTTTGCCAATGCTGGCGGCGGCGATATGATGCCTCTTGAGGCGATTACGGAAGAGCACTTTGACCGTATTTTTGGCACCAACGTCCGTGGGTTACTCTTTACGGTACAGAAGGCTTTGCCGCTCCTTACTGACGGCGCCTCAGTGATTCTTACTGGCTCCACCGCAGCAGCCAAAGGAACGGCCAGCTTCAGCGTTTACAGCGCCAGTAAGGCTGCTGTCCGTAATTTTGCCCGCTCCTGGGCGCTGGAGGTGAAAGATCGGGGCATCCGGGTCAACGTAATCAGTCCGGGTCCTGTACGCACGCCCGGTCTGGGGGGATTGGTGCCTGAAGAACACCGGCAGGGGCTTTTTGACACTCTTGCTGCAGACGTCCCTCTTGGCAGACTGGGTGAGCCTGAAGAAATTGGTAAAGCCGTAGCCTTCCTGGCGTCCGATGATGCACGCTTTATCAACGCTTCTGAGTTTTATGTTGATGGCGGTCTGGCGCAGGTGTGATCGGACGCCTGACTGATTTAACTAAACTTTATAGTTTTATCAGCCCTTTATAAATCATTTCAGCTTTGCGGCGCAGGCTACATCAATTATGCCTGAATCGGCTGGCTGCCTTTCGTTAAAAGGGCAGCCTCAGCCTGCCGCCGCTTCCAGCTTCTGCTGAATCAAGTGCGTGGTAAAGGTAACCAGATCGGTAAAACCGCCGTTTTGTGCCACCACCTGCATGCCTTCAAGCAACAGCGTAATCTCTTTTGCCAGATTTTCGGCCTCGGTAATGCCCGCCTGCTGGCAAAGGGTGCAGAGACGCTGATATTGCCGCTGCTTATGCGCAACGATCAATGTGCGAACTTCCGGGAACTGATCGCCCGCTTCCGCCAGGGTGTTAGTGAAAGGACAGCCGCGTTGCAGGGTGTCACCCAGGTTATCCGCAATAAAACGCACAAAGCCCATAATTTGCTGTTGCGGCTGGTGCGGAAACTGCCTGGCCAGCTCATCAAATATGGCACTGTAATCCTCCGTCAACAGCGTAATCCACTCCTTCACCAGAACCTCTTTTGAGGCGAAATGGCGGTAAAGCGTCATCTTGGTGGAACCTGCTTTCTCCGCAATGGCATCTACAGTGACGCGTACTATTCCTTCCTGAACAAAGAGCGCCTCTGCGGCCTGTAACAGACGATCACGGGGAGGTAAACGGGGCTGGCTGAGTCGGGGCATGATAATCCTCATTGCAATGATACTAATCGGTATCGTATGATACTAACAAGTATCGATATATACTTATTAGTATACATCATAATGCGTTCAAAGTGACGTGCTGAATAACCCGGAGCCGTATGAAAATTTCTGAATATACCGCCTGTGACGCTGTTGGCCTTGCAAAGCTTATCGCTAAAGGTGAAGTAAGTTGTGATGAGGTAAAAAGCGCCGCACTGAGCGCAATCGGTACTGTTAACCCGCAACTCAATGCTGTTGTGGAGTGCTGGCCAGACGCACCGGACAGCGCGCAAGGGGAATTTCGCGGCGTTCCGATGCTGGTCAAAGATTTGGGCATCACGGTTAAAGGGCGCAAAAACGAACTGGGCAGTCGGCTGGCCGCAGGCAACCTCTCCTCTCACGACTCAAATTTAATGATCCGTCTGAACCAGGCGGGTCTGGTGACCCTGGGCCGCACCGCCACCCCGGAGCTGGCAGCGAGTACAACAACCGAACCGCTTTTCGGTGGCGTCACGCGTAATCCGTGGAACACGGCGTTCAGCGCCGGTGGGTCAAGCGGTGGCTCTGCTGCTGCTGTAGCCTCCGGCATGGTTCCGGCGGCGCATGCCACGGATGGAGGAGGCTCCATTCGCGTTCCGGCTTCCGCTACCGGTCTTTTCGGCCTGAAACCCAGCCGTGGGCGCATCAGTATGGGGCCGGATGTGGATGAAGTCTGGTCAGGCCTTGCCGTGCACGGTTTCGTTACCCGTACCGTCCGTGATAACGCTGCATTACTGGATGCAGTTCAGGGAAACGTTGCCGGCGATCCCTTCCATATTTCAGCGCCCCGCCAACGTTACTCCTCTTGCGTGACAGAAAGCCCGGGGCAGTTGAAAATTGGCGTACTGACGCACCCCCTGAATGGAAAGCGCACTTCACCAGCGATCGTGGCAAGCCTGGAGGAGACCGTACGGCATCTTTTATCGCAGGGGCATCATGTTGAGGAGGTGGTGCCTGATACAGGGATGAGCTGGGATGCTTTTGTAGAGATGAACAGCTGTTTCTGGGCAGCCAATACCGCAGCCTGGATTGATGCGCTGGCTGCAGGCAGCGATCGACAAGTGAATGAAGAAACGCTTGAACCTTCTAATCTGGCGTTATGGCAACTGGGCCATCAACTGACCGCAATGGATATCATGGGCGCAATGCACAGGCGTAATATCATTACCCAGAAGATGGCTGCGTTTTATGGGAAATACGATCTGCTGATGACCCCCACTCTGGCTGATTTGCCTTCCCGGCTCGGCAGCTATAATCAGCGCCAGGGTTGCATGGATGGACGCGAGTGGATGCGTCATGTCTTTGATAGCTCGCCCTTCACGGCGCTGGCTAACGTCTGCGGCACGCCAGCTATGTCGGTGCCCACAGGTTTCTGTTTAAGGCAAAACTTACCCATCGGCATACAGTTTTTTGCCGGTTTTGGGGGAGAATCTTTGCTGTTCAGATTAGCAGGAGAGCTGGAGCAGGCCTTTGCGTGGCAGAAACGCAAACCACCCGTCTGGGCAGGAGAAGAGATGACGCTTTAAGGGGGATAGTCCGTAAAGGCTGAATGAAATACATTTGCCAGAATCGCGGTGAAACTATCGTATTAAAACCTTCAGTTTCACCGCGTGACAGATAAATAAGCCCGTTCCGCCAGCAACCAGCCGGAACGGGCATGACAGGCTAGGGTTTAAGAATAACTTTGGTCCAGCCCTCGTCGCGGTCATCAAAATGACGATAGCCTTCAGGCGCCTCTTCCAGGCTCAGACGGTGGGAGATAATCTGCCCGGGGTTCGCCTTGCCCTGATGGATAAGACGTGAAAGCTGACGGTTATAAGCCTTAACATTCGCCTGACCGGTGCGGATGGACTGCCCTTTAAACCAGAAACTGCCGAAATCAAACGGCATTTTACCCTCTTTGGCCATTTCGGTGGCAGCCCCTGGGTCCTGAGGAATGAATACGCCGACGGCACCAATCCCGCCCGTTGCCTTTGTCGAGGCCACAAGGCTGTTCATGGTAGCGGAATTATCTTCATGCCCGTGCTTGTTGCAGCACTGATAACCCACGCACTCACACCCGCAGTCGGTTCCGCGCCCATCGGTCTGATCCAGGATCTGCTGTACGGCCTCGTCGCCTACGCCTTTGATCGCTGTCGCACCCAGCTTTTCAGCCAGCGCCAGACGATCCGGATGGGTATCCACCACAAACACCTGCGAAGCGCCCTTGATGATCGCCGAGTGAGCGGCCATCAGCCCTACTGGCCCTGCGCCGTAAATAGCCACGCTTTCACCAGGCCGCAGTCCCGCCAGCTCTGTAGCGTGCCAGCCGGTAGGGAAGATATCAGAAAGCATGACATAGTCCTCTTCCTTCTCTACAGCATCCGGCGGCAGTACAAGACAGTTGAAGTCAGCAAAAGGCACGCGCAGTAACTCCGCCTGGCCCCCTTCCCACGGCCCCATCTCGGCGAAGCCGTAAGCTGCACCTGCGGTGCCAGGATTAGTGGTCAGGCAGTAGCCGGTAAGCCCCTTTTCGCAGTTTTCACAGAAACCACAGCCAATGTTGAAAGGCAGGCAGACATAGTCGCCCACCTTGACTCTCTCAACACCATTACCGACTTCAATCACCTGCCCCATATTTTCATGGCCCAGGATCCTGCCCTGCTCAAAGCTGGTGCGCCCCTCATACATATGCAGATCCGAACCGCAGATGTTGGTAGTGGTGATGCGAACAAGAACGTCAGTCGGACGAACAATTTTGGCATCGGGAACGTTTTTTACCACAACGTCACGAGGTCCGTTATAAATCAGTGCTTTCATTATTTCTCCTCAGCAGGATGATTGAAATTCAGGGGAGTGAAGGTTCTTTCCCTGCTTGTGTTCATCTTAAGTCTAGCCTGCTGCTCCAAAGAGACGGGCGCTCTGCGGTAAAAGAGGCCGTGACGGGAGCCTGTGCGTCCGGATACTCCCCCCGGCTATATAAATAAAAGTTGAAGGTTATGGCTGACATTCCGGAAGCGATCTCTCCGTAAGGCCAGTGCTGGCGGCGCATCCCTTCGCTGACAGAGTAAAACAAAGCAGAGAGAAGAGAGGCTGGTGATAATCAGCGGCATTATCCGCAATAAAAAGAATTTTCTCTGTTACGAAACGTTAATGTCAGGGAATTGACCCAGCTGACGGAACAGACCAAACCACTCTTCAAGGTGCCAGGTAGAGGTGATCCGCCCTGCGGTAAGATGGTGAAACTCATGGATAGCAAAGCTCACCTGTTTGCCGGTGGCAGGTATCCCCATAAGCAAGCCAAGGTGCGTGCCGGTAATTTCAGCGCGTACGGCAATGCTTCCCGGCGTCTGGATCAGATCATGGATCTGAATATGCACATCGGGAAAGGCTGCAATCAGGCCAAGGATAATGGGTTTTAATCCTTCTGGTCCGGGTCCCTGCCCTGGCGCCAGCGGAATATCCTGCCACGCCGGGGTAACGACTTCATCCAGCAAATCGGGGTTCTTTTCATTAAAGGCGCGATAAAGCGTTTCAACAGCAATGCGTTCTGCTGAGAGCTGGGCGGTTGGGTTCATGGTGTTGCTCCTGATGAGTAAAAGATTGCCTGAGGATAAAGCGCGGCCTATCATCAATCCAACAAATAACCGATATAGATAAATATACGATTTATGGATTTTCACGGCATCGATCTGAATCTGCTGGTGGCATTTAATGCCCTGAGTGAAGAGCGCAACGTGACCCGCGCCGCCAGTCGCGTTGACGTCAGCCAGCCGGCAATGAGTGCGGCACTGGGACGACTCAGAACGCTGTTTGCCGATCCTCTTTTTCAGCGTAGCGCTGAGGGGCTGCTCCCTACCGCCAGAGCAAGAGAGCTGGCGATACCGATAGCGGGGGTGCTCAGGCAGCTGGAAGCGGCGCTGATTGCCAAACCCACTTTCGAGCCGGCCAGGGTCAGCCAGACCTTTCGGCTGGGCCTTTCTGACTATGCTGCTGTGGTGTTGTTGCCGCAACTGAGTCATGCCTTACAGGAACAGGCACCCGGTGCAATGCTTAAAGTCGTCGCTTTCAGCCATCGTGACAGCGCGGTAGAGCTGCTGGATGCAGGTAAAATTGATGTGGCGATTGGCATTCCGCCCACGCAGCAGGATAGCCGGATCCTCTCCCGTCTGCTTTTTCAGGATGAGTTTGTCACCCTATTAAGACGCGATCATCCCGCAGCCGGTCAGGTGCTGGATCTGCCCACCTTCCTGAAGCTGAAGCATGTCCTGGTTTCCCCGGAGGGCGATGGCTACGGCGTGGTTGATGCCGCGCTGGCGCAGCAGGGATTAAGCCGTACCTGCGCGCTGACGCTGCCGCAAATGTTCACGGCGCCTGCCGTCGTGGCCGCCACGGAGATGAGTACCACGGTGATGAAACGCGTGGCACGCAATGCGGCGTTGGCCGATCGGTTACTCTTCTTTCCTCCTCCGCTGCCGCTGCCAGTTATTCCGTTCTATCTGATCTGGCACCGCCGTAATGACGGCTCTGCCGCGCAGCAGTGGCTCAGAGCGCTAATCGCATCGCTGGCATCCTCGCTATAATAGAGGGAATGGTGCAAAAAACGCATCCGGACAACGTAATGAGGTGAAGGTTTGATTAAATACTGCGTGCTCTATCCCGCTACTGAAAATGGCCACTTTGATCATGATTACTATCGTGACGTTCATTTACCGCTAATCAAAGCCAGAATGGGTGACTATCTGCTCTCTTACAGCATTGATAAAATCCTTAACAGCCCGGATGGTTCCCCGGCTCCCTACGTTGCTGCCTGCTATCTGGTCTGCCGCTCCACGGAAGATCTGGAGAAAGGCATGGCTGGTCATATTGATGAGATTGTTGGAGACGTGGACAATTTTACCAATATTAAGTCGGTAAAATGGATTGCTGAAGTGGTGGTTTAAGCCCCTTATCAGCCATAAAACCAGGTTTTGCCTGATGCGGGTCACTTAAGGTGATCCGCATTGTTTTTAAAGGGATATGTTGTCTCTTGTTTCTTACTTCTCTGCTTTCTGCCTGCTCCATCCGGGGAACTTCAGTATCGCGGCATTGCTGTAAAAGCGCTTCAGGTGACCGGGAATAGCGTCCGGTAAATGCAATGGCATTGGTAATGCACGTGCATTATTATTGCGCTGTTGATAGTGATGACGAGACTCCTTTTTATGAACCTGTTAAATAGTGAAGGCGATTAAGGGACACAGCCGAATTAAGGTCGCCTCTATGGACGGCTTTCTGCTCAGGCTGTATTTCGTTCAGCCCATGCATCAGTATATTGAATATTACCGTCAAGAATCTTCCAGGTTATTTTTTCATACTGCATAGAAACAGATTCCATATGATTCATTTTGTCATTGGCCGCAATCTTGCAGTTAGGAACGCCACAATTCACGCCTGTAACTTTCACGTTTTCCATAAGTACAGAGTAATAGGCTACCTCTTGCCCTGCATCGTTGATGTGGTAGAAACGCACCTCCGCGCTTTTAAGGGTTTGACCTGTAGAGGCAGCTTTGTAAAGGTATGGGCTTGAGGAATCAACTTCCTTTTCAAAATTGAAGGGCGAATGCTGACAGGTTCCAACTATTTTACCATTGTGATTATCCACAGGTATGTTGATACCATGACTCATGCCCAAAATTTCAATAGACCCCTCACGATCCTGAACATCTACAGACCCTTTAATGTCTGCGCCACCATCATCTTTAAGCCACAAGTACGGGGGGATTGGCATTTTATTTGCTCCTTGCTTTTTTGATTAATTTTACTATTACGATGTACAGAATAAATGAAGAGATTAAGTTAAACCCAATCAAAATATAATCATAAGAATAATAAATATCTTCGGGGGTGGGATTTGAATTTAACCAGTGTGCGATTCTTATAGCAGTGTCATTGCTGATCATGGGATGCACAGAAAAGTAATGAACATCAACCCATGACACGAGACAAAACAGGGCAATGAACCAAACCAGTTTTAACAGGCTACGGACAAGTTTTCGGATAACCACTATCAATCACCTCAATTGTGCCGTAAGACTCTAAAGCCGCTCCCGGTACTTTCTCTTTTTTGGTTCTTAACAGTGCATCCTTCAATCTGTTGTAGTCTGACTGGTTTGAAAGAGTTATGCACCCATCTGAAACTTGCCCCGGATGAAGTCTGAAACCACCCCTCGCAACACCCTTGTAAAAGGTTGCATCGTCTATCTTCCCATCAGCACGGAACAGAGCGAACCACTCAGAGTGATCAACATGGTATTTGAAAGTAGATTTAAATTTATCTATACCCCATGCCCTGAGCTGGTTAGCTGTACTTCCTGTCGGCCTGTCCACTATATAGTATTTTCCAACAGGTAAAGCTCCATTATCTGTAATGATCCCGCAAGCGCCCTTGTTCCTGTAAGCACCATTACCAGAAAAAGCCATGAATACACCTATCCCATCAAAGGTGAGAGGGGAGTAATCAGCACCGTTTAAAATTAACCTTCCATGTAAAGCCATAGTATCCCTACAGTTAATATTGGTATTTGTTTATCGTAACCTAATGTCACAGGGGTTTGAAGCCCAACCGTACAGGAGTGCATGAACGGGAACTGGTTCATATCTCTTGAGGATGCGCGGTGCAAAATTAAGGGGCAGCTAAGAGCAAAATAATTGAGATGCAACGATTTGCTCTCCTGCTTTACGCCCCTCAGAATGATGGCCAGATGCAGACCCTGTTTACTTCACCAGTTCCCGCAAAGAAATGCCGCAGCCTGCTGCAACTCCCTGCTCATCCCGACTGGGTTAACTTTTAAGGTATCTCATCGGAAAATCGTGCGCTAATAGCATCACGTTCATAGCCCTGCGGTTGTGTCAGAATCTGGTATAAATCAGGACGGCGACCATGGATCCAGCGCCGTCCGGTGCTCATTGCAAGCAGGGTTAAATCCAGTTCAGCACACACCATGACATCCTCAGCGGCTGAAGTTTCATTAATAACTCTGCCATAAGGATCAAGGATCATGGCATTACCAGTGCGCACTTCATCATCATCTGCGCCTACACCGTTACTGAAGAGAAGAAACAGTCCGTTGTCATGCGCACGCGCAGGCAGCCATCGCATCAGCCATTCTCTTCCGCTTGTTCCCATGAATGCAGCAGTAATTTCTTCTTTTCTCGTTTCCCGCTCCGCCCAGAGCGCCAGCGGAATCGGTTTCATCGCATGAGGGCTGCGGGAATCCGTACCGCCGGTTTGATGCGGCGCGAGCAGGATATCTGCGCCCAGCAACGCCGTAGCCCGCACGTTCTCCACCAGATTATTGTCCCAGCAAATTAAGACGCCTACTTTCACTCCCCACGGCGTATCAAAAACGGTAAACCTGTCACCGCTACTGATTGCCGGATGCTCAAATGCATGAAGTTTACGATGCGTCTGCATTGAGCCGTCCGGCATACAGGCAACATACGCATTATAGAGGCGGCCATCGTCGGCGATTTCAATCAGTCCGGCACCAATAAGCATCTGATGTTTTATCGCCAGAGTGCGAATTAATATAAGGGAAGGACTGCTCGCAACTGGCTCTGCCAAAGCCGATACCTCCGCTGCGGTGAGCTTGGGTACATGCCAATAGCCGGTGATACTCATTTCAGGGAAAGTGAGAATTTTTACCTGCTCAATAGCCGCCTGTTCAATAAATTTCTCCATTATCAGCAAATTGTATTTTTTGTTATTTGCCTGATGCTGAAACTGTACGGTTGCAGCCTTTAGGGGTGTAAGTTCGCGCATGGTGCTTCTCCAGTTGTAATCGAAACTGGATTACATAACGATTACCGATAACTGTATAATCAAATCATTTCCAGTTTCGATAACCTTTTGGAATGTAAATTGAACATCCGTTTGCTTAAGGCCTTTTTAATACTGGCTGAAAAAGGAAATTATGCCGACGCGGCACGGGCGTTATTTATTTCGCAACCAGCACTGACCAAACAGATTAATCTCCTTGAATCCATGGTGAAAATGTCGCTTTTTACGCGTGGTCGTCACGGAGCAATACTGACGTCCGGAGGCAGAAGTTTATTGCCAGAGGCTGAAAAAGCGCTCAGGCAAACTGAGTTATTTTTGCATCATGCAGAGCGGGTATCAAAAGGGATTGAGGGGCATATAGCCGTTGGGTTCGGTCTCTCAAGCTTTTATCTGGCCCCACGCTGTATTGCTGAATTTCGTCGGGACTACCCGGGAATCGAGATGTCATTGACGGATCTTCCCTCTTTCCAGCAGTACGAGCTTTTGCAAAATGATGAGCTTCAGGTCGGCTTTGTCAGAGTTCCTCCACCCGTAGCGCTTGATTACCTGCCATTGTTTACCGATAGGCTGGTTCTGATTGCACCCGCAACCTCACCGTCATTGCTTGCTGCTGACTGGCTAAAGAAACGCCCTCTGTTGCGACTTCATGCTGGACGAGGACGTGGATTAAATGCGCAAATCGACCGCTTTTTGCATGACAACGCTCTTTTCATATCCTCCACTCAGTTGACTGATGATATACAAACTATTATCGCACTGGTGATCTCGGGTACAGGTGTTGCCCTTGTGCCGTACAGTGTTATGCATATTGCGCCGCCAGAACTGCTTATTATTCCGTTAACGGGTAAGTCATTAAGCTGGAAGGTTGGCATCGCCTGGAACGCAAGCAAGGAGGATGTGATCCGTGACAATTTTATTGCCAGTATAAGAAAAGGCATGACGGTCGAAAACGGGTAATCAATATAAGCAATGTCCGGACATGTTCACGAGGCGCTGGCGCTGACCAGGGGAGATGATGATCGCCACGCACAGAATTCCCATCAAGCGACGTAACCAGGAAAAAGGCCGGACGGAACAGGCCCGGCTGTGGACGGTGGCTGACCGGACGGTACATACCTGGGTGAATGAGGCGGTGAATACTGCCGCTGCTGATGGCGTGACGTTTTCCGTGCCGAACCAGTCGGGATTGCTAATCTGTGAATCATCCGTAAATGCATGACAATCATTTCCGTCTGTTGCTCTCTGGAACCCGTTTCCTGACAGCCAGTCTGTAAGGACGCTGTAATTTTTTCAGGCTATTTCACCGGCTCCATTGAGGAATAATCAGCTTCTGTCTTCATCTCTTTATTAAAGATAACTCACTGATTTTTTTTTGTTGTATGAACCCGGTACCGCTTGCTACTTATTTTCCCCTCTGCCGTTACCAGAGAGGAACCTTCCCGTTTCCTCAGCCACACAATTACGACCCGTTCCGGTTTAATGCCCTTCACGCTCTACTACTTCTAAGGAAAAACTATGAGTTCAATCTCTTCAGGTGGACTGTCGCAACTGCTCCCACAACAATTTTCCGGTTTTGATTCAGAAACACTTTCAGGTAAGTCTCAGAATTCCGGCTCAACCCAGGGTGGCGGCAGCATAAATTTTAGTGGCCCAGCGGGCACCAGCATGGACGACCTGACCAACAACGATACTAAGAATAGCGACGGCGAGCAGATGACGCAGTTGATGCAGATGACGCAGATAATCTTGTCGATGTTGATCCAAATTATGCAGCAGATGATGAAAGGCCAACAAAGCGGTGCCGATGACAGCCAGGACAACGGCCAGCCTGCCAGCATGAATGATGCAGCAACAGCAACGCCAGCAGCCTCAACCGACAGCCCTCCGGCGACCGGCACCATAGCGGCTACAACCGGTACTGACGCCAGCAGCACCGGTGTGTCAACCAGCCAAAGCACTGGCGTGTCAACCGGCCAAAGCACCGGTATGTCAACCGGCCAAAGCACCGGCGTGTCAACCGGTCAAAGCACCGGTCTGCATCTGCCAGAAAGCATGATGACACTGGACGGTGCGCTGGCCAAAGCCTCGAAAGCCAGCGGCATTGACGCGGCAACCCTGGCTGCGCAGGTATATCAGGAGTCACGCGGCGTTTCTGGTGCCAGCACCATTAATGGCGGCAATGGTGGTACTGATGCCGGTCTGATGCAGGTGAACGAAAGTACATTCAAAGAGTTGCAGCAGAAATACCCCGATGAGCTGGGTAATGCTGACCTGAGCAACCCCGCGGATAACATCATGGCTGGCGCGATGTACATGAAGGATATGAAAGCGCAGTTTGGCGACAATGAAGGCGCTGCATTGCGTGGCTATAACTCCGGACCGCTCAACGTCAATACCAACGATCTGAGCGATATTTCTAAGTACGGTACCGGCGACTCAACCTACGTTGATAAAGTGCAGAACTTTGCCAGCATCATGAAAACCGGTGTGGGTTCTTTACCAGCCTGACGCGCTGCAGGACTTTATTTCAGCATCCAGACACAAAAATGCTGAACATGTCATTGTGACATTGATCCTTATTTCGCAGCTCGGCACAGCGCCTGTTGGGCTGCTCTCTGCAAAACATCCAGCGAGGGATATTGGTTTGCAAAGAGCTGTGAGGACTGTTTTATGCTGGAGTTTGATCGCCCGGTTTCACTCGCTGGGGGTATTCGCTATACACTGATTGCTGATCGTCACTATCAGGCACATTCCAGTAGGTAAGCAGGCTCTTGTAGAAGGGTTTTAACCATAATTAATCATCTGACCGGCAAAGTGTTAAAGGCCGTGAGTGGTCATTCACGGCCTTATTTACGTTTCCGTTATCTTCAGAGGAAGAATGAACATGGCCCCCCTTTTTCACCTACTGCCGGATCGTTCAGGCGATCCTTAATCCCCCCGGCATCAGGCTCAGCGGCCAATTTTTTTGTTGAAACGCCTGACTACAGCAGTTTCTGCTCCGCAAGATCCAGGGCGAAATAGCTGAAGATCAGATCGGCACCAGCGCGTTTAATCGCGCCCAAACTCTCCAGTACCACTTCACGTTCGCTGATGGCACCAGCCTGTGCCGCGAATTTGATCATCGCATACTCACCGCTCACCTGATAAGCCGCCAGCGGCAGAGTAGTGTTGTCACGCACGTCGCGGATAATATCCAGATAGGCGCCAGCCGGTTTAACCATCAGCGCATCAGCCCCTTCAGCCTGATCGATTAACGATTCGCGCAGCGCTTCGCGGCGGTTCATCGGGTTCATCTGGTAGGTTTTACGGTCACCCTTCAGTGAGGTTCCCGCCGCTTCGCGGAACGGGCCGTAAAAAGAGGAAGCGAATTTAGTCGAGTAGGACATGATCGCCGTGTCGGTGAATCCGGCCGCGTCCAGCGCATGACGGATTGCCGCAACCTGACCATCCATTGCCGCAGAAGGGGCAATGAAGTCTGCGCCTGCATGAGCCGCCGCCACCGCCTGCTTGCCAAGATTTATCAGCGTGGCGTCATTGTCCACGCCGTGGTCGTGCAGCACGCCGCAGTGACCGTGGGTGGTATATTCACAGAAGCAGGTGTCAGACATAACGATCATCTCTGGTACCGTCTCTTTACAGATGCGCGACATCCGTGAAACCAGTCCATTTTCCTGCCAGGCGTCGCTGCCGTCTGCATCGGTATGATGCGAGATGCCAAAGGTCATCACCGAGCGGATACCCGCTTTTGCAATGCGCTCAATCTCATAGGCCAGACGCTTTTCAGGAATACGCATCACCCCCGGCATCGCCTGGATAGCTTTGTAATCATCAAGCCCTTCTTCAACGAAAATCGGCAGCGCCAGATCGTTGATACTCAGGGCAGTTTCCTGAAAAAGCGTGCGAAGGGATGGGGTCTGACGCAGACGTCTTGGGCGTTGGCTGGGTGAGTAACTGGACAAAACAACCTCGGTTTAACGGAGAAACACCGGCTGGAACGGCTGCCAGTGAGGAAAATAAGTGCGTTAACATTATACCTCCAGGCGCACGCTGACAATCTTTGCGCCCTGTTCTGGCTGATTACGGCACAGAATGTTTATTCCTTTGCGGCAGGCATAAAGCCGCAGAGAGAAGTTGGACAGCGGCTGACTCTCAGGGTGATACTGGCCCCGGTGTTTGCTGTTCATCCTCCACTCATTTTATGGATAATTAAGGGAAAGATATGCCTGAAGCCTCATCCTTAACGTTTGTTACGCTGCTTGGCAGCCTGCGCAAAGCCTCACTGAATGCGGCGGTCGCCGCCACGTTGCCGCAACTCGCGCCAGCAGGCGTGACGATTGCTCCGCTCGGCTCGGTTGGCGAGCTGCCTCATTATGATGCTGATCTTCAGGCAGAAGGCTTTCCTGCCGCGGTCGTGGCCATGGGCAGAGCAATTGCCGCCGCCGATGGCGTGATCATCGTTACGCCGGAATATAACTACTCCATCCCGGGCGCGTTGAAAAACGCCATCGACTGGCTTTCCCGCCTGCCGGAAAATCCTTTTGCCGGTAAGCCGGTGGCGATTCAGACCGCTTCACCAGGCATGATTGGCGGTGCGCGTGCGCAGTATCACCTGCGTCAAACCCTGGTGTTTCTCAATGCCGATACGCTGAACAAACCAGAAATCATGATTGGTCAGGCTACCTCACGGATCGATGCTGAAGCGGCTCTTCTGACGGATGAAGATACCCGACGCCACGTTGCAGCCCAGTTGGAAGCACTGGCCGCACGCGCCCGCAAAAACCGCTAATCTTTGCCGCTGGCTGCCTTTGCTAACCGCCAGCGGCTCACTTTATGGCTAAAACAGGCCGTTTCAGTAAGCTATCTCCCCCGTCTCGCTATTAGCGTCCATACTGTAAGGTTGAATACTTACCGGGGAGCAACAATGGGATTTCTGGGTTGGACCGCCGTTACTGGCGGCTTGTTATTAATAATGTCGCTGGCGTCGGGATGGATAAAACGTGGGCCGGTGACCACCTTTGCTATCTATCTGGCAGCGGGCATTGCCTGCGGCCCGTGGGTGCTGGATCTCCTGCACGTCGATATCGCTGCACACGCTGACCTAACCAGACATCTTACTGAAATTGCTATGGCCGCCTCGCTGTTTATCACCGGGCTGAAGCTGCGCATTCCACTCAGAAGTCAGGGCTGGCGGTTAGGGTTACGGCTGGCGTTTCCGGGGATGCTGCTGACCGTAGCGGGCGTTACCCTGGCCGCACACTATTTTACCGGGCTTTCCTGGATGTTCTCGCTGGCGTTTGGTGCCATAGTTGCGCCAACGGACCCGGTGCTTGCCAGTCTGATTTCAGTCAACGATGCGCGTGATGATGACAACCTGCGGGTCTCGCTCTCCAGCGAGGCAGGCATGAATGACGGCACCGCGCTTCCGCTGCTGATGCTGGCCGTGATGCTGCTGACGACCCAGGGTGGCGTTTCATCGGAGATGTTAGGCGAGTGGGCGTTGGTGGATGTGGTCTGGGCCATTATCGGCGGCCTGGGCATCGGCTTCCTGTTAGGACGATTTGTCGGTCAGTACATCACTCACCTGCGCCATACGCATCAGGATGTGGCGCCAAATGATTTTCTGGCGCTGGCGCTGATCGCGCTGAGCTATACCGCCGCACAGGCGCTGGACGCTTCCGGTTTTCTGGCGGCCTTTGCCGCCGGTGTAGGGCTGCGTCGTGCAGAAATGCGGGTTATTAACCGCCAGCCAGCGGACTGCTTTAACGACAGTGAAAATCGTCCTCCCGCAGAAGTACTGGTGAATCCCCATGTCCGCCATGAAGTGGGTGAAACCAATCCCGCCAACGCCGTCGGGCTGGTAGTGGGCGATGCCCTCTCCTTTGGCGACACGGTAGAACGATTATTCGCGGCGGGGATCATTATTGTGCTGGGGATCACCCTGGCGCAGCACTGGGACCCTCAGGGACTGATAATGGCCGCCCTGCTGTTTATAGTGATCCGTCCCGTTTCGGTCTGGATAGCCACTACAGGGATGAAAGCGCCACGGGGACAGCGGCTCATTATCGGCTGGTTAGGTATCAGGGGGATAGGCAGTATCAACTACATTGCCTGGGCCTATACCCACGGCGTGGCCGGGGATGAAATGACCAGAATGGCTAATATGGCCCTGACGCTGGTTGTCGCCAGCGTAGTGATACACGGTATCTCCGTTACGCCCCTGCTGAACTGGCGGCAGAAGAAACTCGCCGCCAGGCAGGCTGATAAAAGCTAAAGCACGAGCGCCGCGTCAACCTGCATTTTCGTTGCGCGGTGCCTCAAAGCCTTTTGGGCTTTCCCGCAGCAGATAGCTGTTAAGAATACCGTGCTTGATCATAATGCGCAGAATACCCAGGAAGACCAGGAACTCTGAAAACACCAGCGAACTGGCCGCACCGATAGCTCCAAACTTCCACGCCATCAGACAGCAGACAGGGATGTTGATCAGGCCAACAATAAACATGACATGCATACGCTGCTTTGCCAGCCCGTGTGGAATAAGGATTTGCAGCCCCGCTGGATAACTGACGTTACCGAAAATAAAGCCACATACCGCTACCCGCAACACATTTGCCGACTCGTGGAAATCAGGGCCGAGCAGCAGCCGCACAATCAGATCCGCAAAGAAAAACGTAAATACCACGATAAACACGCTGATAGCGAAGGAGAAGGTAATGCTCTTTCGCGTTGCATGGATCACCGCGTGCGGATCCTTATGGAACAGATAGCTCACCCGTGGGAAAAAGGCGTTGCCGATCTGTTCTGGTAGCGTGTTTGCCGCTTTTTTCAGGCGGTCAGCTCCGTTGTACAAACCCACCATATAGTTGCTGGTCATGCTGGCCAGGATCAACACGTTGATGTTATTGAACAGGTTGGCACCGGCAATCGCCAGGAAAACATGCAGGCTGTCTTTGATGCGCTGGAAGATCTCTGCCGGTTCGAAGCGGTAAAAACCGATGACGCGCATGGTGACCACGAAATAGAGCGTGATAATAGCGGTAATGGTTGCGGTCACGCCGGGGATCAGCGCGGCCAGCCAGGTATCATCCGGCGTCTTCACCAGCAGGAAGGTCAGCGGAATGGAACAGAACTGACCCACCGTAGAGATAAGCGCGGTTTTACCCAGCTTCTCAAATCCCTGCATCAGCCAGCCAAAAGAGAGCAGTTGTCCATAGAGCACCGTGGAGTTAGCCAGCACGATATAGAACAGATTATGCCAGTGCGGGTTAAACCAGGTTGCCAGCAGCAGAAGGGCCAGCGTGCTGGTCCCCATAATCAGCTTGGCATTAAAGGTGGACCAGAAGAGCTGGGTCACCTTCTGCTTGTCCTCGCGATGCATGGCAATATCTTTCGTGGTGTAGACGTTAAAGCCCCAGTCAGAGATAGTGCTGCAATACATAACGCAGGCCAGGCCTAAAGCCAGTACCCCCATGTGCTCCACGCCAAGCACGCGAGCCAGATAGGGTAAGGTAACCAGTGGAAAAATAAACGAAGCGCCACGCAGCCCCAACAGGGAAAAAATATTAATTACTAAACTTTTATCAAATACCTTAGCCATCAACCATTAACCTTATCATGATGTCATACCGCGCAGATTCTGCCTGACTTTGATCAGATTAGAGTATAATTCCGGCTTCCTTAACAGTAGCCAGTTAGCCGTTGAGCCTGGTTTCAGACTTTTCCCGAGATAATGAATAGATTGCATAATGTAATCAGGCACGCGTCGGTTATCCGCCAGGGCCAGATTAATCATCAGCTTAAAGGAATGGATCAGATAGAGCCGGCGCAATTCCGCCTGCGTTTTTTTATCTTCCACGACGGCAATTAATTTTTCGTAAGAGCAGATAAATGCGTCATAACGCTGACGGAAAAAACTGTCGCTTTTAACGCTATTGGTTAATGAGCCGCTACGAATACGTTGCTTATAGTAAAGATTCTGGCTGACAAAGGCACTCCGCGCACGCAGAAATGCTTCCAGCGTAAAACAGTGGTCCTCATGCAGCCGCTTAACATATTTTAAATTAAATGAATTAATGACATCTTTTTTCAGGACGTAATTCCATGTAGCTGAGGTATAGGCACCGGAACGCAATAATGAACTAAAGACAGCCTGAGGATGCATTAAGCCGAATTCACGGTGCTCCACTTTGCCATAGGTGCGGCCAGAATCGTCATCTTCAAACATAAGCGAATTAAAGCAAAACAGCTCAATTTCCGGATGACGACTGACGGTTTCGCTCAGTTCCCGGTACAGGCCGTCACAGACCACATCGTCCGGGTCACAGCAGAAAATAAAGTCCCCCTGCGCCATCTGGATGCCGACATCACGGGCATTGCCCAATCCGCCGTTGGCAATAGTGACGATTTTCACATTCTCCATTTCACCATATTTTTGCTCGATCAGTGCCAGCGTATTATCCGTTGAACCATCATTGATAATAATGAGTTCATTGGGCGCAGGAATTTGACAGAGTAATGAATCTACACATTCAATAATATAATTACCTACGTTATAGGCAGGAATAATCACAGACAATAACTTGGCTGACATGCGTGTTTTCTCTTACTGGAACAGAATGCTTTTTAATTAACAACAAACATGACAGAAAATCAATGGGGTTTTATTGAGAAGATACTTATTAAGAATAATACCAGGCGACAATCACAAACATGTTTATTTGTTTCATTAGTTACGTTTTAAACTCAAATTAACCCGACCATAATAAAATATTAATGATTACCCATTCGGCGAGGAAGTTATTTAAAACAGAACTTATCATACTCAAGTAAGCTTAATTTATTTTTTGAAAGACTTTTTTATACAATAATTATAACTTCAACCATACGTCAACACAGCACCATTCTAAGAAGAAGCTGAGCCGGAAAAGATGTCAGACTATTTACACCTACTAAGAATAATCTTAACCAGATCTCTGCCGCAGTTAAATGAGAGCATAAAAAGGCTTATTTTACAGCGCCTCCTCTGCTGCTGAATCATCCACCTTTCCTTGTGCAGTAAAATTATTCGCAAAAATCGTTACAGATTTTTCCTGCTGTTGCACTGCTTCGCCAGGCGATCCTGAGAAGAGTCTGGCGCGGTAATGCCCTAGAAAACAGGATAAATCTGATGGTAAAACTACTTATCCTTTCAATTTTCCACACAAAACAGTTTGATGGCGTGAATCATTTTCCCTGCTCTTTACCTGGAACACATCGCTATTGCTGAAGAATTTTTTGTCATACTTTTCTTGCGCCTGCTGACTCAAAGGTGAAGTGAATTTTATCGCTTCAGAAGTGCTTTAGAAATTTTCTACTGAAATTCCGTGCTGGAGCACGATCCTGAACGCGAGAAACGGAGAGTGGTGAGATTTATGCTAGCCTGAAAGGTGGGTCAGGGCTTCGCTATTGCACAGATCGGGTTGATAAAAAAGATGAAAATAAAAGAGAGTTTTCGCCTCCATTTTGTCCGTGAAGTGCTGGTTCCTTTGGTGTTGGTGCTGGTATTCACCTTTGCGGCAGCCAGCTTTACCCTTTGGTGGGCAACGGCGCAAAGTAATGCCAACGCTGCTGCACAACAGCAACAGATAATAAAAACTTCACTGTCTCAAAGCCTTGAAGAGATGGTTAAGCAGCAAAGAAGTCTGGCGCTGTGGCAACCTCTCGCCCGCTGGCTGGTAACAAACCCGCAGGATACGGCATGGCTTAACCAGAATGTCGGCTCCTGGCTTTCAGCCATGTTTGGGCATCAGCTGGTTTACATCCTGGACGGCAACAACCAGCCTGTTTACCGCTGGGAAAATGGCACCAACGTGCCGGAAGCGCAGTTTGCCCACCTGCAGCAGCCAATTGCACAGTTAATGGATAAACTCAAAGTCCCCTCTTCTGATCGGAAGGGTCACCGGGAAGTCGTCGACTTTACGCTCATTGATAACCGGCCAGCCGCACTGGCAATGGGGAGTATTGATGATAACAGCAGCCAGAGGGGAACCTTTACTCTGGTGAGCGTGAAGTATCTGGATAACGATTACCTGACTGCGCTCTCCCAACGCAGTCTGCTGCATGACTTACGTTACACCGATGGCAATCCAGTGCAGAACGGCGCTAACTATTTATTGACCACACAGAGCGGACAGCCGCTGGGCCATCTCTCCTGGCGGCCCAACACGCCGGGCACCCGAATGCTGGCAGTCATTGGCCCGGTGGTGCTGATCGTGGTGTTAATCATTACCCTGATTTGCGTGGTAATGCTCCGCCGCCTCTGGCTCTCGTCACTCAGGCTTTCGCAAACTTTACTACAGCTCAGCGCCAGCGAAGCTCAGGCGCAGCATCTTGCCTTCCACGATGTGCTGACCGGCCTGCCCAACCGCGCCATGGTTGATGAGCGGCTGACGCAAAGCCTGGGAAGACTGATGCGCAGCGGAGATCAGGTCGCGCTACTGCTGCTCGATCTGGATCGCTTCAAGCTGATTAATGACACCTATGGCCACCATGCCGGTGATGATTTGATTATTGAAGTTGGCCGTCGGGTCAGTGAGCTGGTGAGCGAGCAGGATACGGTAGGTCGGCTGGGCGGCGATGAATTTGTGGTCATTCTGAATAGCGTTAACGATCCGCGAGAAATTCAGCGCATGTGTGAACTGATTATAGAAGCTCTGACCCGTCCCTTTACGCTGCTGGGCAGCGATACCTGGATTGGGGTCAGTATCGGGGTGGCTGTCGCGCCGGAAGACGCCGTCGATCGTTCAGAAATGATGCGTAAAGCTGACATCGCGCTCTATGAAGCCAAAAGTCAGGGCCGGGGTATCTACCGCCTCTTTGAGCGGGCAATGGATGAGTCGGTAAAAACGCGCCAGCAAATTGCCGCCGACCTGCGTCTTGCCTTGCAGTCTAAGAGAGATTTGGCCGTCTGGTATCAGCCGCTGATGGATATTTCTGGTCAAAAAGTGGTGGGGCTTGAAGCTCTGATGCGCTGGAATCATCCGGTTCATGGGCCGATCTCCCCCAGCGAGTTTATCCCGCTGGCGGAAGAGATGGGGCTGATTATTCAGATTGGTGAATGGGTACTGCGGGAAGCCTGTCGGGTTTCGCTGGCGTGGCCAGAGTTAACCATCGCCGTTAATGTCTCGCCCCTGCAGTTCCGTGCCGCAGGTTTTGTGGAACGCTTCAAGGCAATTGTAAAACAGGAAAAAACCCTTCCCACCCGTATTGAGCTGGAGATTACCGAGGGCGTGCTGATTGAAGATGAAAAAGGCGCACAGGAAACGATGAGCAAGCTGCGCGAGGCGGGGTTCCGTATTGCGCTGGATGATTTCGGCACCGGCTATTCTAGCCTGAATTACCTGAGCCATTTCTCCGTAGATAAAATCAAAATCGATCGGTCTTTCACCCAGTCGCTGGGCGTGACGGAGAACTCTATGGCGATTATCGAGTCCGTAGTGAAGCTGGGTCAGGCAATGGGACTTACTGTCACCGCAGAAGGGGTGGAAACCCAGATACAGATGGCCGCGCTGGCTGAAGCGGGTTGTAATCAGCTACAGGGCTATCTGTTTTCTCAGGCCGTGGCTGAAGAGCATATCGTTGATTTGCTGGCGCAGCGCAAGGCTGGCTGAAGGAGGAAAGCAGTGCAATTTAACGAGTGAACCAAAAGGGCCGCGCAGCGGCCCTTTTTCATTAGATTTACGATCAGAAGAAGCCCAGCGGCTGCACGCTGTAGCTCACCAGCAGGTTTTTAGTTTGCTGATAGTGATCCAGCATCATTTTATGCGTTTCACGGCCAATACCCGATTTTTTGTAACCGCCAAACGCCGCATGCGCCGGATAGAGATGATAACAGTTAGTCCAGACGCGTCCGGCTTTAAGCGCCCTGCCCACGCGATAAGCGCGATTGATATCCCGCGTCCAGACGCCTGCCCCCAGGCCATAAATCGAGTCATTAGCGATGGCAATCGCTTCTGCCTCATCCTTAAAGGTGGTGATACCTATTACCGGTCCGAAGATCTCTTCCTGAAACACGCGCATACTGTTGTTACCTTTCAGCAGCGTAGGCTGAATGTAGTAACCGGTAGAGAGTTCACCTTCCAGCTTCTCAATACCGCCACCCGTTAGCACTTCTGCTCCTTCCTGGCGGGCAATTTCCAGATAAGAGAGGATCTTATCGAACTGCTGCTGTGAAGCCTGCGCGCCGACCATCGTCTCGGTATCCATCGGATCGCCCCGCTTAATAGTCTTCACCCGTTTTAATACCGCTTCCATAAAGGGTTCATAGATCGACTCCTGCACCAGCGCACGGGAAGGACAAGTACAAACCTCGCCCTGGTTCAGAAAGCCCAGCACCACACCCTCTGCCGCTTTCTCAATGAATGAGGGTTCCGCCTGCATAATATCTTCGAAGAAAATATTAGGGGATTTACCGCCCAGCTCTACCGTAGAGGGGATCAGGTTTTTCGCCGCCAGCTCCAGGATATGGGTACCCGTTGCGGTTGATCCGGTAAAGGCGACTTTGGCAATGCGCGGGTTGCCGGCCAGCGCCTCACCCGCTTCACGACCATAGCCGTGGATGACGTTTAATACCCCTTTGGGCAGCAGATCGGCAATCAGTTCAACAAAGAGCGTAATGGAAAGCGGCGTCTGCTCGGCCGGTTTCAGAATCACGCAGTTACCGGCAGCCAGCGCCGGAGCCAGCTTCCAGGCTGCCATCAACAGCGGGAAATTCCAGGGGATAATTTGCGCGACCACGCCCAGCGGTTCGTGGAAATGATAGGCTGCGGTGAATTCATCAATCTCCGCTGCCGTGCCCTCCTGCGCGCGCAGACAACCAGCAAAGTAACGGAAATGATCCACCGCCAGCGGCAGGTCAGCCGCCAGCGTTTCACGTACCGGCTTGCCGTTATCCCAGGTTTCGTTAACCGCAATAAACTCAAGATTCTCTTCCAGCCGGTCGGCAATTTTCAGCAATGTTAACGAACGAACCTGAACCGAAGTTTTCCCCCAGGCTTCAGCTGCGGCATGAGCCGCGTCCAGCGCATTTTCCACATCCTCTCTATCGGAGCGAGGAAACTCACCAATAACCGATCCATTAACGGGTGAGGTGTCAGAAAAATAGGCCCCCTTCACCGGCGGAACAAACTCACCGTTAATGAAGTTGCCGTACTGTGCTTTCAGCGTAATTAAAGACTCTTTCGTACCCGGATAGGCATAGCGCATTATGGTTCTCCTCTGGATAAGCGCGCCCTGGCGAACTTAACAATGAAATAACTCGTGATTAACATTATTGCAATAATGCGAGCATGTCAGATTGCCAGCCGGGAAACTGTGACCGGGACGTCAGGAAAACAGCAGGTCGGGTTGTCAGTGAACTTCCTGCCCACTGCAAATCAGCCAGGCAGTCATGCTCTGCGTTAAAAGGAAAGAAGTGAAGCCGCGCGTTATTCACAGCTGTGACTGGGGAGTACGTAGAGAGCAAAGAGTGCCAGCCCGCTATTAACCTGGTGGGCAGCACTCAACGGGATGAAATTCAGGCGAGTTTGCTGAGCTGACGATGCTGCTGCCAGAAATCCTGCAACAGTTGCAGCGGCGTGCCGGGTTCCTGCTGATGTGCCATCAGGCTGCTTAGCGCCTCGCTGCCCTGGCTGTTTTGCAGGCAGGCGGTCATGATCTGGCCGGTAAATTCAGGATGAAACTGCACGGAGAGCGCCTGCGGCGTATATCGGATAATCTGGCACTCATCCAGCGCCGAGGCAGCCAGCACCTGTGCGCCCGGTGGGGGCTGAATAACCGACTGGCGATGCGACAGCCATGCGGAAAAATGCACCGGCAGCGCGTTTAATAAAGGATCGTGCTGCGCATCTTCGTTCATCTCAAGCTGTTGCAGTCCCCGCTCCCAGCCTCGCGGATTATCATCCACCACGCCGCCCAGCGCATAAGCCATCAGTTGATGTCCATAACAAACGCCCAGCAGCGGCAGCGCCTGTTCCACGGCGCTGCGGATCCAGGCGGCCGTCCTTTCGCTCCATTCAGCATGGTCGGTGACCATTGCCCAGGAGCCGCTGAGAATGGCAGCAGAAACTGTACCGGGTTCCGGCAGCGCTTCGCCCAGATCGGGGCGCACAACGCTGTATTCATCAGGCTTCAGGCCCAGCGCGGCGATAAACCAGTGCTGCTGTTCGCCTACGATATTGCTGACGGCTTCAGGTGGGGTTTCAAGCTGGATAATAGCCAGAGGAAGAGAAGAACGCATAGCGGGGGCCATCCTTATCAATTTCAACGCTCCCTGCCGACGAGCAGAGGCTCCGAAGCGCTATGATGGCACGCTGACGGCGGCCTGTCTCATCACTTTTTCTTTAACAGAAGTTAGCAAAAAGCATAATCTCTGGCGCAACAACAGGCTGAAAGGGCGGAAATAAATCTCCCTTCTGCGCTCTTTTTGCTGGCGAATCATGCCATGATAAAAAGGTGATCTCACGCACAACAGGACTCTCTCGTGGCTTTGCGTCATTTTTTACTTATTCTGCTGGTGGTAACCCTCTGGGCCTTTAACAACGTTGCCATCAAATGGGGGTTGATCGACCTCCCTCCGCTGTTCCTCACCCTGATGCGCTTTGTGGTGGTCGCGCTGATTCTGGTGCCTTTTACCCGCGTTAACCGCGCGCAGCTGCGTTATCTGGTGCCGCTGGCCTTTACCTTTGGCTTTCTGCATTTTTCCCTGCTGTTTGTTGGAATGAAATATACCGATGCAGGCACTGGCGCCATTGTGGTGCAGCTCGGCACGCCTTTCGCGATGATTCTGGCGATGGTGATCCTGAAAGAGAAGCTGTCGGTGGTGCAACTGACCGGCATTGCCGTTTCGCTAACGGGCGTGGTGGTGCTGGCAGGCAGCCCGACTATTCCGGCATGGTGGGTGCTTTGTTTGCTGCTGTGCAGCGCAGCGGGTTGGGCTGTCAGTAATATGCTGGTGAAGAAAGCCCCTGCCATAAAACCGCTGACCATGACCGGCTGGCTCTCTTTTCTGGCGATTCCAGTGGTCGGGCTGGCCTCGTTTCTGCTGGAATCGAACCAGATAACCAGCCTGATGCACTCAAGCTGGCGTGGCTGGTTCGGCATCCTCTACAGCGCCATTTTCTCGTCGATCATCGCCTATTCGCTTTGGTACTGGCTGCTGCGCAGCTATAACGTCAACCTGATTATGCCCTACTCGCTGCTGACGCCGGTACTGGCCGTGATCCTGGGCGTGGTGGTGCTGGGTGACAGCATGAACATTTTCAAAATTGTGGGTGCGCTGCTGGTGATTGTGGGTACCGCGATTGCGGTGGTGAACCTGCGTAATTTACGCATGCACGCCCGACTGCCCAAATTCCGCCGCCTGCGTTAGCGCCAGGCAAAAAGCGACTTTCATTGCTAAGGTGTTAAACATCAGCAAAGGGAGGAAGCAATGGATAATGGGTTTATCACCACACTCTGGCAGCAGCTCTGGTACGGGCTGCGCAAGCCCGATACGCCGCTGCCGGCGGTAAAATTTCACGCCGGGGAGCGGTTCTCCTCGCTCTATCCGGTAACTGAGCTTGCGGGAACCAGCATGGCGCTGGCGATGCAGGCCGCCGCTGAACTGGTCAATAATGCCCGCCAGATGGAGGTTGATACCCGCCTGGCTTCACGCTGGTTTCAGCAGAGTTTCTCGCCGATCAATCGTTCCGCGCCCACGCTATGGGATCCCCTGGCCGGGGATTATGCCACGCGTGATGGCTGGATACGTCTGCATACTAACGCCCCCCATCACCGCGCTGCCATGGAAAGCGTGCTGGGGAAACATGCCGATCGGAGCAGTCTGGCGAAAGTCGTCAGCCAGTGGGACAAAACGGCGCTGGAAGACGCCGTGATTGCGGCAAAAGGGTGTGCGGCTGAAATGCGTAGCGTGGCGGAGTGGCAGGCGCATCCTCAGGGTCGTGCCGTACAGGGTGAAGCGCTGATTGCGCAAAGGGTAGAGCAGGAGGCCGCGGCACCGCGCTGGCGCTTACTTCCTGCGCGCCCTCTGCTGGGCGTTCGCGTACTGGATTTGACCCGCATCATCGCCGGCCCGGTCGCCACTCGCTTTCTGGCGGGTCTGGGCGCGGATGTGCTGCGCCTCGATCCAAACGGGTGGGAAGAGCCGACGCTGGAAGAGGAGATTACCCCTGGCAAACGCTGCGCCAGACTGGATCTGACATCTTCAGCGGGACGCAGCCAGTTCGAGGCGCTGATCGCCGAAGCGGATGTACTGGTGCACAGCTACCGCGCCGATGCGCTTAGCGGACTGGGTTATGATAGCGAAACCCTGCAAACCCTGTCACCGGGGCTGATCGACGTCAGCCTTAATGCCTGGGGCTGGAAAGGCCCGTGGCGCAACCGGCGCGGTTTTGACAGCCTGGTGCAGATGGGCTGCGGCATTGCCGACAGCGGCAGGCTGTGGAAAATGAGCGACGCGCCCTGCCCGCTGCCCGTTCAGGCACTGGATCATGCAACAGGCTACCTGATGGCCGCTGCCGTGCTGGAAGGGCTGCGCCAGCGGCAGCTAAACAATACGGGCTTTACCGCGCGGCTGTCGCTTGCCAGAACCGCCTGCCTGCTGATGGAAAATCCGCTTCCGGATACGGAGCGACCTCAGGGCCTTGGGCCTGCTAAACCTCACGATAATAATGTTGAAACGGAGATTACCTGCTGGGGTATCGGCTACCGCCTGCGCTCGCCGGTCTGGCTGCCGGGAACGCCGCTGGCCTGGTCGCGTTCAGCCACGCCGCTGGGTTCCGCTCAGGCTCACTGGCGGCAGTAACGGGCAAAAAAAAGCACCCCTGGAGCGGGGTGCTTTTTTATCAGTAAGAGCCAGAGGATCAGACTTCCCCTTCCTCTTCCAGCTCATCCCGCATCGCCTGAATCGCCTCGCGGCTCAGCGCAGCCAGCGTGCGGTAGAAAGCTGTGGCAGCATGCGCCTCAACTTTGCCCAGGAACTGACCGCACCACGGCAGTAAATAATCATCAAACAGCGTAATCTGCGCCTGGATCTCATCAGCCTGAGACTGATCTTCCAGCCATGACGCCGCCAGCAGCAGCGCGCCAATATGGTCGGCTGGCGCCTCACCTAAAGGCATACCCCGGCTCTGCAGGAAGCCACGGATCTCGCTCTCCTGCGGGCCGTTATCCCAGTGCGATCCGTAGGGCGGCACCTTGCATTCACTGCCAACAAACAGCGCGTTGTAATCAGCAGCCAGCGACTGCGGATCGCTGTTTTCCTGCAGGCGGGTCAGCAGTTCATCCTGCTCCAGCGGCCAGTGCTGTTGCAGCTTGCCTTCGCGCAGCATAGTAAACAGCGGCACCAGCAGCGGATCCTGAGGCTGGCGATTATAGAGCGAGCCCAGAATACGGCAGATGATGGAAAATTCATTCATGTCGATCGATCCCTTCAGCGGTTAATCGTGACAGTGTCACAGTTGAGCAAATTCAGTAATGCTTTTTCCGGTCCGCTGCTCGAGGAAATTCAGCAAACGGCGCGGCGAAACATTTAATACGCGATCCTCCGGGAAATCCACTTCCTTCATAATCCGCAGGCAGTGTTCAAAATTGCCCAGCGTGAAGGCGGTGTGGGAATCAGATCCGCAGGAGATCCATCCTCCGGCATCGCGCACGGCGGCAACGATAGCGCGGCAGTTAGGCTCGCTGCCTGGCCGGGAGGTGGTAAAGGAGGAGTTGTTCAGCTCCAGCGCTACATTATATTTCGCCGCCGCTTCAGCCACTGCCGGGATGTCGATTGGGTATTTAGGATTCCCCGGATGGCTGATGATATGCACATTGCCGCTGGCCATCGCCGCAATCATCGCTTCAGTATGGGTAGCTTTATCACGCGGGGCAAAGACCGGCTCGTGGAAGCCAGCCACCACAATGTCCATGGCATCCATCATCGGGCCGGTACAGTCGATCTCCCCATGAATATTTTTGATATTGGCTTCGATGCCGCGCAGGATGCCCACGCCGTCCACCACGCGCGGCCAGACGCGCATATTCACAAAATGCCAGTAGTGTGGCGCATCCGCCATATCCGGGCCATGGTCGGTGATGGCGAGCAGCTTCACGCCACAAGTTTGCGCCTGAACCACATAATCACGCAGCGTACTGTAGGCATGGGTGCTGGCAACGGTATGCATATGAAGGTCAACGGGGTACATAGCTTTCTCCTTTTGGCTTAGGGCAAGAATAGCATTCCTGCCCGGCAATGACTCAATATCCGCGCGTCACATCCACCAGACCGGCAGGCGTTTCGCCCGCTTCCTGCTGAAGAACAGATTTAGCGATGTAGTCCATAGCTTCTTCTGGCAAGGTTACAGCGGCATTATGGGGAGTGATGGCAATATCCGGATGCGCCCAGAAAGGATGCTGCTTATCCAGCGGCTCGCGGACAAACACATCCAGCGCCGCCGCCCTGATCTCCCCCGCCGCCATCGCCTCAAGCAGATCATCCTCAACTAGATGTGCGCCACGCGCCAGATTGAGCAGGAACGCCTGAGGTTTCAGCTGGCTGAGCAGCGCACGGTTAAGGATGCCTTCCGTTTGTGGCGTATTGGGTAAGAGGTTGATTAAAACCTGGGTTCCGGAGAGAAACTCACCAAGCTGATCTGCACCGTGAAAGCTGGTGACGCCAGGCAGTTCTTTAGGCGAACGGCTCCAGCAGCGTACCGGGAATCCCCATACTTTAAGGCTCTCTGCCACGCTGCTTCCCAGTACGCCAGCCCCTAAAATGCCGATGCTGAACGCTGCGCGGGACTGGTTCGGCAGAGGCTGCCACAGCGCCTGCGCTTTCTGCTGCTGATATTCCGTAAAGCGGCGGAACCAGCCGAGCACGTGATAAACCGCATACTCCTGCATCTGTCGCCCCATGCCGGTATCTTCCAGACGGAACAGCGGAACACCTGCGGCCAGCATCTCCGGATGCTGGCGAAGCTGCCCAAGGATATCATCCACGCCCGCGCCAAGCGCAAACACGCCCTTCAGATCTTTACGACCCTTCAGCATCTCTACCGGCGGCTGGCGTACCAGCGCATAGTCGGCAGGCCCGGTGTCACCTGCCTGCCAGGCACGAATACGCGCCTGGGGAAGACGCTGCTGTAAACCATCGATCCACTTCTCTGCATTAAACGAGGGGTGATAAAAAATGATATCCACATTGCTCTCCTTTTTTCTTCAGGCTCGGGGAAAACCAGCACTCTGGCAAGCAAAAATTGTTGCGTTGCTCACACTTTTCCAGCGAACGGGTCGCGGGCCTGGATAAGCTTGCGCAGCAGCGGCATCAGCAGCAGTAAGACCAGCCCCACCGCCGCACTGCCCCAGCCCAGCAGACTGAAGATATGGCTGTAGCCGGGATTGGTCAGCGCTGGCGTACTGCCGCTGTTTTCCGGCATCAGGCCGGAGACATAACCCGCCAGCACCGAGGCCACGCCCGTCACCATCATCCAGCAGCCCATCATGATCCCCTGATAGCGCACCGGTGCCAGCTTGCCGATCATCGCGTAGCCTATTGGCGAGATCAGCAGTTCACCGATGCTTTGCAGCAGGTAGCTGATAACAATCCATTTAAAGGCAACCATGCCGTCACCGCCAGCCAGCATGATGCCGAGGGGCAGCACCAACATGCCCAGGCCGATAAAGAACAGCGAAGAGGCGAACTGCAGAGGAATATCGATGCGCCAGCCGCGCTCACGCAGATTGCGGAAGCCCAGTGCCAGCAGCGGACCGCCAAAAACGATCGTCAACGTATTGATGTTCTGCACCCACTGTGGCGCAACCTGAACGCCCCAGACGTTGAGTGAAATATTGTGCTCGGTGAACAGCATCAGCCCCATCGGTGCCAGCTGATAGAGCGTCCAGAACACCAGCGACCCCATCGCCAGCAGCAGATAGGCCGCCATCTTACGCTGCTCTTCACGCGGACGATGACGCAGCGTGGTAATGCCCAGCAGCAGGAAGATAGCCGCGCCCAGGCTGATAACAAAGGTGCCGGTAAAATCAGCGTGCGTCAGCATGATACGGATCAAGGGCACCAGCAGCACCAGCACAGCCAGACCAATTGCCATGCGCAGGCGGAACTGCTTTTTAGTGACGTGCAGCAGAGGCGTATCGATATCGGCCAGGATTTTCCAGCGCATTACCGAGATCACAATCGCTACCGCATTGCCGATAGTGGCAAACAGGAACAGCGCTTTGTAATGCTCCGTGAGCTGGAAATAGCCCGCCCCGGTAAAGCCGATAAAGAAGCCGAGGTTCATCCCTGCGTAGTTCCAGAGGAACGCACTTTCACGACGGTTATCCTCCGGGTTGAAACGCTGGGTCAGCATCATATTGATGCAGGTCACGTTCAGCCCGCTACCGGTCAGGAACATAGCCAGTCCCCAGTAAAGACCTTCGGCGCTCTGCCCGGACAAGACCCAGCACCCTGCCACCTGGAGCACCATACCCAGCACAAAGAGGTTACGATTACTCAGGTAGCGCCCGCCAAGGTAGCCGCCAAACAGATGCAGCCCGTAATTGAATGCACCAAACACGCCCATCATCGCGTTGGCCTGCCCTTCGCTAAAGCCAAGGCGTTTGGTTGCATAGAGCACCAGCGTGGAGTAGAGAACCGCAAAGCCAAGCGTGGCGAATATCTGGATAAAGAACAGCGCACTGGTGCCGGAAGGCGACGCTGCTACAGGACGTGGTAAGGAGGTGTTCACATCGGACCCCGTGATTATCTTGCCATTTAAAGCGCATTATTATGCACGCTGCGCGGTGGAATGCGCGCCTGATATCCCATTTTGCTGCCACACCTGACTCTTTTGGCGATTTAAGCAGCGATCTGTTCTAAAACTGGCTAAACGTGCAGAAAAGGCGAGAAAGGGTGTTGACCCGCGTCGTGCTTTTGCCTACATTAGCGCCCGTCAGCAACCTGGTTGCGGCATAAAACGGTGAGGTGTCCGAGTGGCTGAAGGAGCACGCCTGGAAAGTGTGTATACGGCAACGTATCGAGGGTTCGAACCCCTCTCTCACCGCCATATTTAAAGAGAAAGTCTGAG